>NZ_CP117417.1:2615000-3215000 GCF_028607105.1 Novosphingobium humi
GGTCGGCGTCCATCACCGCCACGATCGGGGCGGCGGTGGCGCACATGCCCTCGATAGCGGCGCTGGCCAGACCGCGGCGGCCGATGCGTTGGATGCAGCGGATGCGGGGGTCTTCCAGCGCGATGGCGCGCGCCTCATCGGCAGTGCCGTCGCGGCTGTTGTCGTCAACGAAGATCGCCTCCCACGCGATGCCTTTCAACGCGGCGTCAAGCCGCGCCACCAGCGGGCGCAGGTTGCCCCTCTCGTTCAGCGTGGGCATTACGATGGCAAGTTGCAGAGTCTGAACCATAATTCCTGATGCTAAAAAAGCCGAAAGATGGAGGTGAGCCCCACTCTGACCCCATTTTGCCGCCTATGACCGGGTTCATCGCCCCCCGGAAAACGCGCATCTCTTGCGCCCCAACCTTGTTCAAATCATGGCAGGGGCGCAAAAGCGCGGATTACAGGCGTTCCAGCACCGCATCGCCGATTGCGCTGGTCGATGCATCGCCGCCCAGATCGCCACCGCGAATGCCATCGGCCAGCGTCTTGGCGACAGCCGCCTCGATCCGCGCGGCCTGCGCCTCAAGACCCAGCGAATGGCGCAGCAGCATGGCGGCCGACAGGATCGTGGCCATCGGGTTGGCCTTGTTTTGGCCCGCGATGTCGGGGGCGCTGCCGTGGATGGGTTCATAAAGACCCACGGTGCCATATTCGGTCTGGCGCGTGCCCAGCGAGGCCGAGGCCAGAAGGCCGATCGAGCCGACGCACATGCTGGCCTGATCCGACAGGATATCGCCGAACAGGTTGCCGGTGACGATCACGTCGAACTGACCCGGCGATTTCACCAACTGCATCGCGGCATTGTCGACATACATGTGCGACAGTTCAACATCGGGATATTCGGCCGAAACCTCGATCACCACATCGCGCCAGAGCTGGCTGGTCTCGAGCACATTGGCCTTGTCCACGCTGCACAGCTTGCCCTTGCGGCCCTGCGCGGCCTTGAAACCGGCGTGGGCGATGCGGCGCACTTCGTCCTCGGCATAGGACATCATGTCCCAGCCCTGACGACGGCCGTCTTCCAGCGTGCGCATACCCTTTTCACCGAAATAGACATCGCCGTTCAGCTCGCGCACGATCAGCAGGTCGATCTGGCTGGCCACCTCCGGGCGCAGCGCCGAAAAACCTTCGAGGCCGGGGAAGAGCGTGGCCGGACGCAGGTTTGCGAACAGCGAGAGTTCCTTGCGCAGGCCCAGAATGGCCTGTTCCGGGCGCAAAGCGCGCTCCAGATGGTCGCAGGAAAAATCGCCCACCGCGCCAAACAGGATACCGTCAACGCCGCGCGCGATTTCCTTGGTCGCCTCGGGCAGAGGATGGCCATGCTTGTAATAAGCCGCGCCGCCCACATCGCCTTCGACCATTTCAAGCCCGGCAATCGCCAGCTTGTCCAGCACGCGGACGGCCTGTGCCGTCACTTCGGGGCCGATGCCGTCACCGGCGAAAACCGCAATCTTCATGGCTCTACCTCTTTCAAGCTGCCATGCGCCCCAGACGTTGGCGCAATATTTCGCGCGCTCCCATAACATCGCCGCGCCGATCGGCAAGCAGATAGCGCGAAAGGGCAAGGCCCAGCGCGTCGAAACGGGCCAGAACCGCCTCCCACGCCCCGCCATCGGGCATCCGCTGCCCATCCGCCCCGGCGCCAAACCTTTCGCCATAGCCCATCTCGCGCAGCAAGAGCGCCTCATAGGCCAGCAGGGCCGGCGCCCAGCCCCGCGCCGATGGCGCATGGCACACCGCATCGAGCAAGGCGCCCAGCGCATCATAGAGCGCAGGATAGGCCTGCCGCTCGGGCAAGGAAGCGGCGACAAGCGCCGTGACCCAGCCGATTGCGGCAGCGGGCAAAGGTTCAACCAGAAAAGGCGCGCGGCTGATGGCCAATTCAACCTTGGCCGCAGGCATCTGGCTGGGAATGCGGGCCCGCATGTCCACCGCCAGCCCATTGCCGGGGATCAGCACCGGGCGCAATTCACGCCCCCGCCCCCCCGCGACATAGGCCGCCACCATCCCATGATCGGCGGTCATCAGGCGCGCGATCACCCCCACCTCGCCATGCGGGCGGGCCGAACACAGAATGGCATGGGCGCGAATATGCATAGGCTCCGCGCTAGAGCAAAATGGCGCGGCAGGCAAAAAGCACCGCCGTTCATCTGCGCGCAAGCTTTGCACGGGCAGGTCAGCTATGGGGAGGGCTTCGCATTGGTCCGGGATGAAATATGCGCAACAGATTGACAGTTTTGACAGCCTTGCTGCTGGCCGCGCCCTTGGCGATGGCCAGCCCTGCCATGGCCCAGATGGGCGGCATGGGGGGAATGGGCGGCATGGGCGGCGGCGGCATGGGTGGCATGGGAGGCGGCATGGGCGGCATGGGTGGTCGTCATGGCGGCGGCGACATGGGCGGCCCGCCCGATGGCGGATCTCCACGCGGCGGCGCACCACGGGACATGAAGCCCATCCCGTTGAAACGATACGAGGCGGCGGTGGAATCCATGTTCCGCGCGGCCGACGCCAACAAGGACGGCATGGTCACGCTGGCCGAGTTTGAAAGCGTGATCACCGCGCGGCGCAATGCGCTGATCCACAAGCGCTTTGTCGATGTCGACGCCAACCATGACGGGCGCATCGACGAGGGTGAGTTCATCGCCTGGGAAAGCCGCAAGAGCAGCGCGGAAATGGCCGAGGACGGCGGCGAGTTTGCCGAAATCGTGCCCGACGCGATCTTCCCCGATCTGGGCGAAGGCGAGCGCGACATGGCGCTGCGTCTGGCGGTAGAACCGCTGGGGCCGGTGGCCATTGCCAAGGCCAATGTCGATTATGACGCCGGGATCAGCCTTGCCGAATTGCAGGCCTATGAACGCGCCCGGTTTGACAAGGCCGACACCAACAAGGACCTGTTTTTGAACCGCGAAGAGATCAATGCGATGCGCGGCGGACGGGGCATGATGCCCCCCATGGGCGGCGGACGGCGCGGTGGTGGCGGCCAAGGCGGCGGCGCTATGGGCGATGGCCCGCCGCCGGGCATGCCCCCGATGGGCGACGGCGACAATTGAGCATCACGGCGCCGGGAGCATCACACTCCCGGCGCTGTTCTTTTGAAAGGCAGCGCCCGCCGCTCCACCAGTGAACGCCACAGCCATTCAAGCGGCCCCTGCCGATACCGGGCCAGCCAAGGCTTGCTCCAGCCCAGCATGGCGATCCACACGGCCACCACGACCAGCATCTGCGCCGCATCGCCTATCCGCCCGAACAGGCCCGCGCGATAGAACAGCACCGAGAGCGCCACGCTGGTCAGGATATAATTGGAAAAGGCCATCCGCCCCGCCGCCACCAGCCGCTCTCCCAAACCGCCTCGCAGCAGACAGGGCGCGGCCAGCAGCACCAGCGCATAATAGGCCAGCGCCAGCAACAGATGCTGCGGCGCGGCCCAATTGGCCATCAGCTCGCCCATCGCCACCGGGGGGAAATGGCGCGCCCATGCCCACCACGCCATGCCCAGCGCCATCGGCAGGCCCAGCCCCAACCCCAGCGCGGCCACGCCCCACAGCACCCGCCGCGAGGCCAGCCCTTGGGCAAAACCGATGCGATAGAGCACCATGCCGATCAGCATCAGCGGCAAAGTCTCGCCAAAGCTGGCAAAAATCATGACAAAGGGCCAGCCCGGCGCATGGACCAACTTGTCATGCGCCATGGCCATAAAGCCCAGATGCGCCTGCGCCACATCGCCGCGCATCATCGCCATGCTGTCGGCCAAGGCCTCGTTGAGTTTGCCCAGCTCGCCCGCACTCGCGATACCCAGCCGCATATGCTCCTCGGCCAGCACCAGCGGCAGGCCGCCCAACGCGCCCATCACCGCCCAGAGCAGATAACCGGCCAGCGCCCCGATCAGCAGCGCCCGGTTGGAAAACACGCAAAGCCCCAGCGCAACAAAGCCGCAGGCCGCATAGAGGAACAGAATATCCCCCCACCACAGCAGCACGTAATGAAGATAGCCAAACAGCGCCAGCCAGCCCAGCCGCCGCGCCTGAAGCGCGAGGCCATTGCGCCCCGCCGCCTCGGCCCGCTCGATAAAGAGCAGCATCGAGGCGCCGAACAGCATGGTGAAAAGCGCCCGCATCTTGCCTTCAAACAGGACAAGGATCGCGGCAAACACCGCCTCATCCAGCGGCGCGGCGGGGGCATAGGCAAAGCCGCCCCGCTGCCCGATCAGATGGGGCGCGACCAGATGGGCGGGCGTCAAGGTGGCCAGACGCGGCCCGGCAAAGCCCGCCACATTGACCGCCACAATCCCCAGCACCGCAAATCCGCGCACCAGATCGAGCGAAATGATCCGCTCGCGCCCCTCCATCGTCAAAATCGTCTGTCCCCGAACGCCGTCAATCCTTGACCGCCATACAGGACAGACCCGCCCCCGTCAGCTTGCGACAGGCGCTTTGCGCGCTTTCTTCGCTATACCCCGTGGCCAGCAGGCGCGTGACCTTGCCCACGGGCACATTGGCACGGGGATGCCCGGCGATTTCGGGCATGGATTTCACCCGCGACCACAGCGCATCGGCGTTGCCCGCCACGCCAAAGGCCCCCAACTGCAATTTCCACGGCCCGCCCACGGCCGCATGGGGCGCAGGCTTGGGCGCGGGTTTCAGCACGGGTTTCGGCGCAGGCACAGGCGTTGCCACCGCCACGGGGGCCGGGCGCGGGGCCGGTTCGCGCATCATGACCGGCGCGGGCGCCGATTCGCGCCGAGCCTCGGCAACCCGCATGGCGCCCGCCATCCCGGTCGGCACCGCCCGCACCGGCGCGGGCACCACGGGCGGATTGGGCGTGCCCAGATCAACCGCGGCCAACTGGCGCTGGCGATTCGCCTCGACCTGCGCGGCCAGTTCCGTGGCCAGCGAGATTCCGCGCTGGCGGTCCTCGATGGCGATATATTTGTCCATTTCGCTCAATGCGGCCTTGGCCTGCGGCAGGCCCGGCGCGCCCGAAGTGGGCTGCGCGGCAAGGCTTTCAAGCGCATAGGCGCGCACCCAGTCCTTATTCACCCCATCGGCGTTGAAATAGGCCAGCCCCAGCAGATATTGCGAGCGCGGATCGCCGCGGTCCGATGCGGCGCGGATATAGGGCATCGCTGCGGCATGCTGGCCGCGCTGAAACAGCAGCAGACCGTAATTGTCGCCTGCCTGGAGATGGCCCTGCGCGGCCGCCTTGGCATAGAGCATTTCGGCGCGGGTCAGATCCTGCGGCACGCCGCGTCCCAATTTGTAGGCCTGGGCCATGTTGAACTGGGCATCGGGGTCGCCCTTGTCGGCCAGCGGTTGCCATTCGCGCACGGCGGCGGGAAAATCGCCCCGCCCCCAGGCATCGGCCCCGGCCTTCACATCGGCCAGCGCAGGCGCCGATGCCGCCCCGCCCAGCAAGATCGCTACGGCCAAACCCTTGTGCATCAAAGACAAACCCATCGTCCGATCCCCTTGCGGCGCGCGGCGCGCCGCCAATACCTGTCCCGCAATCCGTTGGCCAAGGCGGCCAAGCCCCGAAAGCCCCGCCATGCCTTGGTCATCTCCGTGTTTACTACGCGGGTTACTACCGTCCCGTTAACTTAAATTTAGGAACGATCTGCGAAGTTTTTCCCAGAAATCCCACCATGTGGTCGGGATGCGCATGCAGGCTGGACCGATGAAACCGGCGGAATTTTTGCGCCGGGTGGCCTGCCTTGCGCGCCCGCAAACCGATGCAGGAGCCGACCATGATCGCGCGCCGTTCTTTTTCGCTTAACGCCGCCTTGCCGTTATCCCTGACTCTGGCGCTGATGGCCGCCGGGGCGGCCCAGCCCGCGATGGCCCGTGGCAAACCCAAGCCCAAGGCGGTCGAAGCGGCTTTGGCCAAGGGCGATGGCGACAAGGGCGTCGCGCTGGCCGAGGCGTCGGTTGCGCAGAGCCCGCGTGAGGCTTCGCTGCGCGCGATGCTGGGCCGGGCCTATCTGAAAAGCGGGCGTTTTCAATCGGCAACCACCGCGCTGTCCGATGCGGTGACGCTGGGCGACACGTCGGGCCGCACCTTGCTGGCGCTGGCCCTGGCCCAGATCGGCAGCGGGCAGAATGACGCCGCGCTGGCAACGCTGGAAAGCGGCAACAATGTGATTCCGGTGGCCGACCTTGGTCTGGCGCTGGCGCTGGCGGGCGAAGGCGACAAGGGCTGCGTGCTGCTGGCCGATGCGCTGCGCGCGGGCGACAAGAGCGACAAGCTGCGCGCGAATCTGGCCTATGCCTATGCGCTGGCGGGCCGCTGGGCCGAGTCGCGCATGATTGTGGCCATGGACCTGCCCGCCGACAAGGTGGACGCCCGCATGACCGAATGGGCCGCCGCCGCCCGCCCCGAAGCCGCCCGCCAGCGCGTGGCCAGCCTGCTGGGCGTCGAACTGGCGCCCGATGCGGGCCAGCCGATGCAACTGGCGTTGAACAAGAGCGAGGCCCCGGCGCAGATGGCTTTGGCCGAACCCGCGCCGATGGCCGCGCCCGCCGTGGCCGCCGCCGCGCCGGTTGAAGCACCGATCAATCCGGCTCCGGCCAGCCCGGCCCCGGTTGAGGCAACCCTTGCCGATGCGGCTCCGGCCACCCTGATCCCGGTCAGCGAATCGGCTCCTGCCGGCGAATTGCCCGCTCTGGCCCAAAGCCAGCCTGTCGCCCAGACCGAAACCTTCACGCCGCCCGCGCCGGTTTTCCATGCCATCGCCATGCCCGCCCCCGCGGCGCGCCCGGTCGCCATGGCGGTCCACACGCCACGCGCCAGAACAAAAGCCAGGCACGCCCTTTCAACCGATGCGGTCGGCGGCGAATCGCACAGCCCGTCTGGAACGCACGTCGTGCAATTGGGCGCATTCCTCTCGGAAAAGAATGCCCTGCGCGCCAGAAAGGCCTTTTTGAGCCGCGAAAAATCCTTTGCCGCCGCCGATGTTGAAGTGACCACCGCGATGGTTGAAAACCGCCAGTTCTGGCGCGTCTCGGTGCGCGGATTCAATGCCTCGGCCGCGAACAGCAAATGCGCCTCGATCCGCAGGAGCGGCGGGGCCTGCTTTGCCCATGCCGGCAATTTGCCCAAGACCACCCCGGCCCAGCCCGTCCAGAACAAGGCTTCGGGCAATACGCAGGGAGCGGCTCTGGCCTTCGCATCCCCCAAGGGTCGCGGTCGCTGAACCAGTTAACCTCGGCCATGTGAAAAGGGCTGCCCCGTCCGGAGCAGCCCTTTTTCTTATTTCTTGGTCGCGAAAGGATTCTTCGGCGTGCGCAATGTCAAACGCACCGGCACCGCGTCAAAGCCCAGTTCGCGCCGGATGCCGTTGATCAGATAGCGCTGATACGACATCGGCAGATCGTCGAGGCGTGTGCCGAACAGCACGAAGCCGGGCGGGCGCGTTTTGGCCTGAGTGATATAGCGCAGCTTGATCCGCTTGCCGCCGGGCGCGGGCGGCGGATTGGCGGCCAGCGCATCGTCGAACCAGCGGTTGAGCGCGGCGGTGGGCACACGCTTGCTCCATGCCGCGCGCAGCTTGAAGGCCGCAGCGATCATCTGGTTCAGCCCCTTGCCGGTGCGCGCCGAAACGCTCATCAGCGGCAGGCCGCGCACCTGCGCCAGACCATCGTCCAGCGCCGCCTTGATGCCGTTGAACAGGCCCGAAGCGTCCTCGGCCACGTCCCATTTGTTGATGGCGATCATCAGGGCGCGGCCTTCTTCCAGCACCATGCTGGCGATTTTCAGGTCCTGATGCTCCAGCCCGCGAGTCGCGTCGAGCAGCAGCACGACCACCTCGGCAAAGTCGATCGCGCGGCGCGCGTCGGCCACCGACATGCGCTCCAGCTTTTCCACCACCAGCGCCTTTTTGCGCATACCGGCGGTGTCGATCAGGCGGACGGGGCGCTCCAGATGCGTTTCCGGGTCCATCCAGACCCAGTCGATGGCGATCGAATCGCGGGTAATCCCCGCCTCCGGCCCGGTCAGCAGGCGATCCTCGCCCAGCAGGGCGTTGATCAGGGTGGACTTGCCCGCATTGGGGCGGCCCACAATCGCCAGCTTCAAGGGCGCGTTGTTGATCGCGTCCTCATCGTCGGGATCGAAGGGTTCGAATTCCTCTTCCTCTTCGTCGCCCTCGAAATAGGGCAGCAGCGCCTCGAACAGATCGCCCATGCCCTCGCCATGCTCGGCGCTGATCGGCACGGGGTCGCCCATGCCCAGGCTGAAGGCCTCGTACAGGCCGCCGTCGCCCGCGCGGCCCTCGGCCTTGTTGGCGCAAAGGATCACCGGCACCGGCTGTTCGCGCAGCCAGCGGGCGATTTCCTCGTCGAGCGGGGTGATCCCGGCGCGCGCATCGACCACGAAAAGCGCGATATCCGCACCCTCAAGGCTGGCCTCGGTCTGGGCGCGCATACGGCCCGGCAGGCTGGAGGGATCGTCGTCCTCCCACCCGGCGGTATCGACAATGGTGAAATCCAGCCCCAGCAGACTCGCCTCGCCAAAGCGGCGGTCGCGAGTCACGCCCGGCTGGTCATCCACCAGCGCGAGCTTCTTGCCCACGAGGCGGTTGAACAGGGTTGATTTGCCGACATTGGGTCGGCCAATAATGATAATCTGACGGGACATGGCATAAGCCCTGCTCACAAGAACGCGCTTTTGGCAAGCAAAACGGCGCATCCCCGTCCTCCCCGCCCCGAAATGACGCGCTTTTGCCGCCCATCGCGGCCCATCGGCGTCATAGGTAGTAATCAGGCCAAAGGTTACGGGGCAGGTAACCAAACCTTGCGACAGTGCCATAACCTGTCGCGACGTAGTTTCTTTGCATGACGCAACACCTCATCAGCAAGACGCCGGGCAAGACCATGGCAAAGGCTCTGGCCATCGCGCTGATGGGGGCCTCGGTTATGGGCGCCTTGCCCGCCCAGGCGGCAGGGCGCACCGGAACCCCGGGCCGATTGGCCACCAACCGCCTTGCCCCGGCGCGATTCGCGGTCGCCTTTGTCGATCTGGCGAATCAGAACGGCCGGATCGTCCCGCGCAGCCAGCAGGTCGTGGCCGCCCCCAGCAGCACTTTCCTGCAATGCGTGCCCTATGCCCGCACGGTGTCGGGCATCCAACTGCGCGGCGATGCGCATACATGGTGGGATCAGGCCGCAGGGCGTTACCAGCGCGGCTTCACCCCCCGCGTGGGCGCGGTGATGGCGTTCAAGCCCTATGGGCCGATGGTGCTGGGCCATGTCGCCACGGTCAGCCGGATCCTCGATTCGCGCAGGGTGCTGGTGCGCCATGCCAACTGGAGCCCCTTGGGCGGCGAGCGCGGACAGATCGAGGACAATGTGCTGGCCATGGACGTGTCGGCGCGCAATGACTGGAGCGAGGTGCGCGTGTGGTATCAGCCGCTCGGCGGGCTGGGCACGACGCATTGGCCGGTCGCCGGCTTTATCTACAACACGCCCGTGGGCGAGAGCCGCTCCTATGTCGGGGCCAATCACGGCTCGACGCTGGGGCATTATCTGGGCGACCCCATCGGGGCGATCATCGCGGCCTATTCGCGCCGCTGAAACCCGCAGAAATTCGAAGTAGCAGTCGATGGGGAAGGTCCGGGTTCGCACCCGGACCTTTTTCGTGAGGGGCTCAGGCCGCGGCGATGGGCGGATTGTCGCCCAGATCCTCGTACCAGGCCTCAACCGGGCCGTTCAGCTTGATGGTAAGCGGCTGCCCCTTGCGGTCAAAGCTCTTGCCCGCCTGAACGCGCACCCAGCCTTCGGAAATGCAATATTCCTCGACATTGTTGCGCACCACGCCCTTGAAACGGATGCCGATGCCGCGCTGCAGCTTGTCCGCGTCGAAAAACGGGCTCTTGGGGTTGATGGCAAGGCGATCGGGCGGGGTATCGCCGGCGGCGGCGCCCGATGCGGCGGGGGTGTTTTCGGTGTCAGTCATGGATGCGTGAAATAAATTGCATTACCCACTTGTCAACGCAAACAAACCCCTTTAGAGGCGCGGCTCCCGGCAACGGAGACGCTTCGAAACGAAGCCGACACCATGCCAGCGGGCGCGTAGCTCAGCGGTAGAGCACACCCTTCACACGGGTGGGGTCACAGGTTCAATCCCTGTCGCGCCCACCATGACTTCCCAGGATAATTCAGGAAGTTATGGTTGGAAGTTAACCCGGGCAAATCCCCAGATCATTCATTTGCATCAGAGCTGTTCAGGGCCTCGACAAGGCATTCGCCTTTGCGGTTGCCCCCATTCCCTGTCGCCTCGCCCATGGCCCAACCCCTTGCGATCATGGGGCCGCCGCGATGCTCAAGGGGCAGCGATAAGGCGGCCTCCTCCACAGGCGCGATTCGCGAGGTCGGGGATTGACGAGGGCATGGGCCTTGCCGCAATCGCCGGCACACTTATCACCGTTTACAGAGAGAGACCATGAGCGCACCATCGGCCATTCAGGACATGCCGGAGCATTTTGCCCATTGCATTCAGGTCCTTGGCGGCACCACCGCCGCATCGCGCCGTCTGGGCATTGATGAAAGGGCAATCCGCCGCTTCATCAACGGCGAAAGGCCGATCAGCGCGGGCCTGATGCAGGACACCGCCAAGGCGCTGAACCTGATGGCAGCAGAAGCAACCGAGGTGGCGGCGCGCATTGCCGCCACTTTCGGCGCTGGCTGAAGCGGCCCGGCATCGGCCCTAGCCGCGCCGGTGCCGCCAGCGCCACACCAGCGCGGGCAACAACAAAAGCGTGAGCAGCAGCGAGCTGACCAGCCCACCCAGAATGACCAGCGCCATCGGGCCCTGAATCTCACGCCCCGATTGCCCGGTTTCCAGCGCCAGCGGCACCAGCGCAAAACCCGTCACCAGCGCGGTCAGCAGGATCGGCGTCACGCGCTCACGCACCGCGCGCAGCACCGTGTCCATCGACCAGTCCGCCCCCTCCTCGGCCACCAGATGATCGGCGTGGGAAATCAGCAAGATGGCGTTGCGCGCCGAAATGCCGAACAGCGTGATAAAGCCCACCAGCGCACCCAGCGACACCACGCCGCCCGTCAGCGCCACGGCCGCCACGCCCCCTGCCATGGCCAACGGCAGCCCCGCCAGCACCAGCATCGCCGGGCGCAATCCGCCAAAGGCCAGCACCAGCAGCGCCACCATGCCGATCGCGGTAAACGCCACATGGCTCAGCAATTGCCGCGAGGCCGCCGCCTGCCCCTCGGCCGCGCCCGACCATGACAGATAAACGCCGGGCGGCAGCTTGATCCTGGCCGCGATCTGCGCCTGTGCGGCGGCCACGATCCGGCCCACATTGGCCCCGGCGGCGGCGTTCGCCGTCACCACCTGACGGCGCTGGCCGCCCTCATGCTCGATGGTGGCGCGCGCTGTGCCCAGCGAGATCGTGGCGATGTCGGCCAAACGCACCGCGCTGCCGCCGCTCCCGCGCACCATCACATTGCCCAGCGCTTCGGGGTCTTGGCGCAGGGCGGGCGGCACGCTGATGGCCACATCCACCGTGCGGTCTGCAAGGCTGATCTGGCCCGCGCTGAGCCCTGCAAAGGTCGCGCGGATCGCATCGCCCGCATCGCCCGCGCTGACCCCATGCAGCGCCATGCGCGCCGGATCGGGCGTCACCCCCAGCGCGGGCGCACCGGGCTGGGATTTCACCCGCACCTCGACCGCGCCGGGCGTGGCGGAAAGGACGCCTGCCACCTGCGCCGCCACGCGGTCCAGTTCGTCCAGATCCGCACCATGCACGCTGACCGAGATCGAGGCGGTTTCGCCCGAGAGCGATTCCCCGATGCGGTCGCCAAGGAAGGTTGTCGTCTCGCTCTGGATACCGGGCGTATCGGCCAGAATCCGGCGGATTTCCGACAGCGCATGGTCCTCGCCCGCCGCCGAAACGGCTTTGAGGCGCACGTGGAATTCGCCCTGGCTGGGCGGCCATGTATCCTCGCCTGCCTCGGCGCGGCCCATCTGCTCTTCCACGCTCAGCACTTCGGGGATGGCCAGCAATTGCTTCGAAATCCTGATCCCGGTCGCGCGCATCCAGTCAAAGGACGCGCCCGGCGGCCCCTTTATGCCCAGCACATAGTGCCGCTCACGAAAAGCGGGCAGCAACTCGCTGTTCAAGGCGTAAAAGCCCCCCAGCGTCACCACCCCGATCAGCGCCAGCGCCCAGCCTGCCCGCACCGGATGGGCGCAGATCCGCGCGACCAGCGCCTGATGCCGGTCCTTGAACCGGGTCAGCGCGCGCGGTTCCTGCGCATGTTCATCCGCGCCCAGCAGCAGCAGCGAGAAAGCGGGCGTCACCGTCAGCGCCACCAGCAGGGAGGCCATCGTCGCCAGCAAAAACGCCAGCCCCAGCGGCGCAAAGAACGCCCCGTGCAGCCCGCTGAGCAACACCACCGGCAGCATGGTCAGCCCCAGCACGAAAGTGGCATAGACCACCGGCGCGCGCACCTCGACGCTGGCCTGTTCGATGATCGCGCGGCGCGTATCGGCATCCACACCCGCCCCCGCCTCGCGCAGGCGACGCACAATATTTTCGATATCCACAATCGCATCGTCGATCACCACGCCCAGCGCCACCGCCAGCCCGCCCAGCGTCATGACATTGATCGTCATGCCAAAGGCGTTGAGCACCAAAAGCGCGGCCACCAGCGAAAGCGGGATCGACAGAAAGGCAATCAGCACCACCTTCCACCGGCGCATGAAGGCAAACAGCACCGCCGCGATCATCAGCGCGCCCACCACCAGATCGCGCCCGATACCCGACAGCGCCGTCTCGATGAAATTGGCCGGACGATGCAGCGCGGGATAGACCTTCACCCCGCTGCTGGCCAAAGCAGGCTTCAATTCGCCCAGCGCCTGCTCGACCGCCGCCGTGGCGTCCAGAGTGTTGGCGCCATACTGGCTCGATACGGTCAGCAGGACGCCCGGCCGCCCCATCACCAGCGCATCGCCAAAACGCGGCGCGGCCGTGTCGGCCACATCGGCCACATCGCCAATCCGCACCGTGCCACCGCCCACACGGTTAAGCACCGCATCGGCCACGGCCCGCGCCGTTGTCGCGCTGGCGCCCGGATCGATCAGGATGCGCTGGTTATGCGTATCGGCAAAACCGCCGCCATTGACCGCCACCGCCCGGCTGACCGCCGCGCTCAGATCGGAAAGCGTCAGCCCGCGCGTCAGCAAAGCTTCGGGCCGCGCGCGCACCTCGATCCGGCGTTCATCGCCGCCATAGACATTGACCCGCGCCACCCCATGCGCCGCCAACAGGCGCGGCCGCAAGGTCCATTCGGCCAACTCGCGCAATTGCATCGGGGTCATCCTGTCGCTGACCAGCCCGACCTTGAGCAGGTCCATCGTCGAGGACACCAGCGGCGTCAGGCGCGGCGTCCCCGATCCGGCGGGCAGGCGCGCGGCGGCATCGGCCAGCGCCTCGGACACCTGCTGGCGCGCGCGATAGGGGTCGGAACCCTCACGAAAGGTGATGTTGATGACCGAGAGGCCCTGAATCGATTCCGAACGGACCGTTTCCACCCCGTTGGCCCCGTTGATCACCGCCTCCAGCGGGCGCGTGACCAGTTGTTCGACCTGAAGCGGGGTAAAGCCCGGCACCTCGGTCTGCACGCTGGCCTGCGGGGGCACGAATTCGGGGAATACGTCAAAGGGCGCTTGCCGGAGCACCATGATCCCGCTGGCCAGCAAGGTCAGCGCGGCCAGCAGCACCAGCCAGGGATAGCGCAAAGATTGGCGGACAATCGTGGTCAGCATGGCTCAATCATCCCCGCCCGCAGGGGCCGCATGTTCCAGCCCCAGCAAGGTGCCCGCGCCCTCCACAACAATGCGGTCGCCCGGATGCAGCGCGCCAACCGGCACCTGCCATCCCGCATCGCCCGCCACCGCGCCGGTCAGCGCGATGCGTTCAAAGCCATCCTTGCCCCGCGCGCGATAGACGAAGAGTGCGCCATCGGAGCGCACCAGCGCCGCGCGCGGCACCAAAACGCCCGCCTGCCCGGCCGCTGCGCCCATCCGCGCGGGCAGAACGCGGCCAACGCTGGCCGTCCCATCGGCGATGGCCAGTACGCCTGCGGTCTGCAATTGCGCATCGCCGCCCACCGCCGGGCCAAGCACGCGCAGTCGCTTCATCTGCGCGCCCTCGCCCACTTCGACCATCGCGCCTGCGGGCGGAGGACCGGCGGGCATGTCGATGCGGATCACCGAGCGCGTTCCGGCCGCCGCCTCACGCGCCAGGCCCGGTATCGCGTTGCAGCCCAGCCGCGCCAGCCCCGCGCCAAATTCCAGCGCCACGCGTTGACACGCCAGCGTCAAACGGGCCTTGTCGCTGGCGGCCTGCGCGCTGGCGGCCTGCGCCTCGCGGCGGGAGGCATTGCCATCCTGCGCCGCCAGTTCATTCAGCCGCGCCGCCTCCGCGCCGGATGCCGCCACCGCCGCCTGCGCCGCCGTGATCTCCGCCCCGATCGCAGCCAGAGGCGACAGGTCGATCGCGCGGGCATAGCCCTGCTGTCCCGCGCTGATCGTTGTGGCTGGCAGCGTAGCCAGTTGCAGCCCGATCTTTGCTGCATCGACATGCAGCGCGCCATCGGCTTCTGCCGGTTCGGCTGCCTCCTTCTTGGGCGCATCATCGGCATCCGGCACATTCGCGCCCGAGGCGAAATGCAGCAGCGCCGCGCCCGCCAGCGCGCCGCCCAGAATATAGCCTGCCACGGCAAGGGGCTGTTTCATCGCTTGATCTCCATTTCGGGGCCGGAGAGCGGACGGCGCAGCGCATCTTCCAGCGCCGCATCGGCCCGCTGCACGCGCCCCAGCGCATCGGTAAGGGTCAGTTGGGCATCGAGCGCGCCTGCCTGCATGGTCAGCGTCTCAATGCGGGCGGTCTCGCCCATGGCAAGGCGCTGCTGCGCGCGGCGGGCGGCGGCCATGGCGGCGGGCCATTCGCCGGTCTGCACATGGGCCTGCGCCAGCCGCGCGGCGCGGCTTTCCTGCGCGGCGGTGTCGATGGCGCCAAGGGCATTGGCGATGGCGGTATGGATCGCCGCGCCCGCCGCCTCTCGCCGGGCCAGAGCGGCGCGGATCGTGGCGCGATTGGCGTCCCAAGAGGGCATCGACAGGCCAAGGCCAAAGGGCAAGGTCATCGGACCGCCCGCCCATGTCATCGAGGGTTGCAGCGTGACTTGCGGATATTGCCGCGCCAGTTCGCCGCGCAGGTCCGCCTCGCTCTGGTCATAGGCGGCAACGCTGCGCAGCACATCGGCGCGGGCGACCACCGCGCCATGGGCCAGCGCGGCATCAGGCACCGGCGCGGCGCTGGCCGGGTCGGCAAAATCGGCCCAAAGAAAATCGGGCAAAGTGGATTGCGGCAGGCCCAGCGTGGCGGCCAGACGGGCGCGCGCGTCCGCGATGGCGGCGCGATTGTCGTCCAGAGCGCGCTGGGCTTGCCGTGCGGCGATGCGGGCGCTGTCGCGCTCGATGGCGGCCCCTTCTCCCGCGCGCAGGCGGGCATCGGTGGCGTCGAGAATCTGGGCGCGGATCGCAGCCTGTTGGGTCAGCAAGGGGCCGCGCATCCGGGCGACCAGCAGGTCGATCAAGGCCCCGCGCGCCGCCATGCGCTCGGCCCAGATCACCTCGGCCAGATCATGGCGCGCGATCAGCACCGCCACATCGGCTCGCCTCAGACGCGCGGCTTTCACCCCGCCGTAATCAAGCGGCAGGCTGGCGCCAAGGCTGGCCTGCCATGGCTCGGTGGTGGGGTCGTTCGAATATTGCCCGGTCAGGGCAAAGCTGGGCTGGCCCACTTTGCGCGCCGAGGCGGCCTCGCGCATCGCCACGGTCAGCGCCTTTTGCGCTTGGGCAATGCGCGGATCATAGAGCATCAGCGCGGCCAGCAGCGAAAGCCGGTCAGGCGCATCGGGGGCAACCTTTGCACCGGGGGCCATGGCGCGGACGGCGGCGGCCACTTGCGCGGGATCATAGGCGGCGCTGGCGGCGGCGGAGACCTGCGCGTTCAGGTCCACCGGCACCGGCGGGGCATGCATACATCCCGCCAGCAGGCCGCAAGCCCCCAGCCCGATGGACAATTTCAGCAATTTCATGACGCGCTCTTTCGCGGAAAGGTAAGGGTGACGATCAGGCCCGGCCCCGCATCGCCCAATGTCAGCGCCGCGCCATGGGCATCGGCAATCGCGGCCACGAGGCTGAGGCCCAGCCCATGGCCGGGGGTGGAACGCGAGGATTCCAGCCGCACGAAACGGCGCAGCACGCGAGCGCGGTCGGCCTCGGGAATGCCGGGGCCATTGTCGCGCACCTGCAAGGCCACCCCATCGGCATGATCCAGCACCGACACCTCGATGGCCGCCCCCGGCGGCGTATGGCGCATCGCATTCTCCGCCAGATTGATCAGCACCTGCGCCAGCAATTGCCGATCGCCCAGCACCATCAGGCCGGGATGCCAGCGCGTCTCGAGCCTCTTGCCCGCATCCTCGGCCAGCAGGCCCAGCGTTTCGGACAATTCGCCCAACAGGCCGGACAGATCGAGCCGGGTAAAGGCGCGGCGCAGGCTGCCCTCCTCGACCTCGGAAATGCGCAGAATGGCCTCGAACAGTTCCAGCACCTCATCGGTACGGGCCAGCGCCATGGCCACTTGTTCGCCGCCATTGGCCGCCATTCGTTCGAGATGGTTGCGCAGGCCCGTGAGCGGCGTGCGCAGATCATGGGCGAGATCCGCGCTGACCTGTCGCAGATTGGCGATCAGCGAGGTGATCTGATCGAGCATGGCGTTGAGCGAGGCGGCCACGCGGTCGAACTCGTCGCCATTGTGGCCCATCGGCGCGCGGCGGGCAAAATCGCCCGCAACAATGGCCGAGGCGGTATCCTCGATCACCGCCAGCTTGCCCCGCAGATAACGCGCCAGCACCAGCGCACCGCCCACGCCAATGCCCAGCAGCGCCAGCATCGCCACGGCAAAAATGCCAAGGATCGCGCGGTCGATCGCCTGAAGATCCTCCAGATCGGCGGCCACCACCAGCCGTTCGCCGCCCGGCAGCAGCGTGACCTTGGCGCGCGCGGTGTCGGGGCCTTCGAGGGGGTCGAGAAAGGTGATGCGGTGCCAGCCCGGCGCCGGGGCAGCCGTGGCCAGATTGCCCGCCAGATGCCGCCCGTCGGCCGCAAACACCGCCGTGCCCAGCGAGATCGGGCCGGGGCTGCGCTGCATTGCCACCGCGCGCGACAGGCCGGCCAGGCCATCGTCGCGATATTCGGCCATCAGTGCGGCGCTGGCATGTTCGACGCTCAGATTGATCTGGCGCGAAAAGGCGGCATGGGTGGCGAGAAAAACCGCCCCCGCCACCAGCAGCATCGCCACCGCATAGGCACAAAACCCGATCAGCGCGATGCGCCGCGCCGCGCTGGCCCGCAGCCAGCTCATGATCCGCGCACCCGATAGCCCATGCCGCGCACCGTTTCGATGGCATCCTCGGCAAAGCCCTCGTTCAGTTTTGAGCGCAACCGGCTCATATGGGTTTCGACGATCTTGGTCTGCGGGTCGAAATGGAAATCCCACACCCTCTCGAGCAGCATTGTGCGGGTAAGAAAGCCCCCGCACGCCCGCACCAGTTCTTCAAGCAGGCGGAATTCGCGCGGCTGCAACAGGATCACGCGCCCCTGGCGCGTCACCTGCCGCGTGCGCAGATCAAGCATAATGCCGCCATAGGCGGGGCCGGTATCCACCGGAGCCGTCCGCCGCGTCAGCGCGTTGATCCGCGCGACCAGCTCGCTGATGGCGAAGGGCTTGACCAGATAGTCATCGGCCCCCGCATCCAGCCCATCAACCCGGTCCTCGATCCGGCCCAGCGCGGTCAGCATCAGCACCGGCATCCCCAGCCCGCCCCCGCGCAGCGCGCGCAGCACCGCGATCCCGTCCATATCGGGCAGCATCCGGTCGAGCACCAGAATATCGGCACCGGAATCGCGCGCCCATTCCAACGCCTGCGCACCGCTGGCGGTCGCCATCACGCGATGCCCCATTTCGCCGAGGGCATCCTCGACGAATTGGCGCGTATCGGGATCGTCCTCGGCCAGAAGAATGTTCATGCGGATCAGGCTCTCCAGCGGCTTTGGCCACCGCATAGCCCATTCCGATGCGCGATGGTGGATACAATTTGCCAACCATCGCGCGTGGTTTATCCGGCCTTGCCCCCTTCGTGCAGGGCGATCTGTTCGGCAATATGGCCGCGCCACAGGGCCGATAGCAGGTCGGTCTGGGTGATCATGCCCAGCAGATGCCCGCGCGCATCGACCACCAGCGCCTCGTGATACATCCCGCCCGACAGGATCGGCAGCAATTCGTCAATCGGCGCATCGGCCGCGGCGATACAGGGCGAAGTGTCCATCACCTGCTCCACCCGCGCCTCTTCGCCCACCGAGACGAGGCTGTCGAGGCGCAGCAATCCTTCGAGCCGCCCCTCCGCATCGATCACAGGCAGCGCGCCGATCCGATGCCCGCCAAACAGCGCCACCGCCCGCGCCAAACCGTCCTCAGGCCGCAGCGTCAGGCCATCCTCGCGCATGATCTGGTCGCAGCGGATCGTGCCCTGCAAGCGGCGATAGGCGCGGGTTTCGACCTGACGGAACAAAGTGTCGAGATCCTCGCTGCTGACGTCGAGCAACTGGTCATATTGGGAGAGGACCGATTCGATGTCCGCCATCGAAAAGCCCGCCCGCGCAGGCCCCGGCGCGGCAAATTGCACCGCGCGATGGGGATAATTGCCCCGCACCGCCGAATTGTACAAAACGCCAAAGGCCACCAGCAAGGCGCTGTCCAGCGCCACCGGCACCAGCGCAAAGGACCAGCCTGCGGCCACCACCGCCTTACCCCCGATGACACAGGTGAGCGCGCAGGCCCCGCCCGGCGGGTGCAGGCAGCGCGCAAGGCTCATCGCCACAATCGCGCTGGCCACGGCAAGGCAGGCCGCATAGGCCGGATCGCCCAGCACCTTCATCCAGAAAATGCCGCATAGCGCCGAGACCGTATTGCCGCCCACAATCGCCCAGGGCTGGGCCAGAGGGCTGGCCGGGACGGCAAAGAGCAGCACCGCCGAGGCCCCGATGGGCGCGATCAGCAAGGGCAGGCCCAATCCCAACCAAGATGGCCCCAGCTCGGGCCAGAAGCGCACCACCAGCCCCGCCGCCAGAATGCCGAAGGCCGCGCCCAGCCCCGCCGTCCACAGGCGCGAGGCCGTGGGCGCGCTCTGGACGCCGACCCAATGGAGCAGACCGTGCATGACGCGCATGGCTCAGCGCTCCATCACATCGGCCAGCGAATATTGCGCCAGCACATCGCCAAAGGCCCCGCGCGCCCGCGCAAACACGCCCGGCAGGCCGCAGCGCCGCAGCAATGCGCAGCCCGCGCAATCGACCATCCCGCAATCAGGCTCCATCGCGGCAACAACAGCCCCGATATTGATGTCCGCCGGATCGCGGGCCAGCCGGATGCCGCCCCCGCGCCCGCGCGTGGCCTCGATAAAACCGGCATGGGCCAATTGGTTGGCGATCTTCATCAGATGGGTGCGCGAAATATCCTGCGCGGCGGCGACATCGGCAATCGCCACGCGGCCGCCCTCCAACTGAGCCTTATTGGATTGGGCCAGATCAATCAGCAGGCGCAGCGCATAATCGGTGTGTCGGGTCAATTGCATGGGTTGGGCAATAAGATGCAATTTGATTCATCTCAAATGAATCTTTCCCGGACGCGGATAAGTGGGTTTTGAAAGTCATCTTATCTGGAGATCCCCCATGTATTGCGTCCAATGCGAACAATCGAACAAGGGCGGCTGCGCTGTCAAAGTCGGCTCTTGCGGCAAGAGCGCAACCGTGGCCGACATGCAGGACGTGCTGCTGCGCCTGATGCAGGGGGTCTCGGCCTATGCCGACCGGGCGGCGGCCAAGGGCGCGCGCGATGAACAGGTCGACGCCTTTACCCCACACGCGTGGTTCACCACGCTGACCAATGTAAATTTCGACGCAGGCCGTTTCGATGCGCTGATCACGCAGGCGCTGGCAATGCGCGAGCGGGCGAAGGCCTGCGCCATCGCGGCGGGCGCCGACCTGTCGGATCTGCCCGAACCGGCCACATGGAACCCCGGCGCCAACGCCGAGGAATGGGCCGCCGCCGCCCCCTTTGCCGCGATCCAGCGCTTTATGGACCGCGATGGCCCCAGCATCACGGGCCTGCGCAACCTGATCCTTTATGGCCTTAAAGGTACGGCGGCCTACAGCGAACATGCCCGCGTGCTGGGCCATGAGGAAGCGGCGATCTGCGCCGAATTCCACCGCATCTCGGCCTTTCTGGCCGCCGACCCGACCGACATGGCCGCGCTGATCGCGCAATCGCTGGCGGTGGGCGCGATGAACCTGAAAGTGATGGAACTGCTGGACGCGGCCAACACCACCCGTTTCGGCCATCCCGAAGTGACGATGGTGCGCATGACCCCCGTCGCGGGCAAGGCGCTGCTGGTGTCGGGCCATGACATGGGCGATCTGGAGGCCATCCTCCAGCAGACGCAGGGCAAGGGCATCAATGTCTATACCCATGGCGAGCTGATGCCTGCCAACGCCTATCCGGGGCTGAAGAAATATGCCCATCTGGTCGGCAATTACGGCGGCGCATGGCAGGACCAGCAGCGCGATTTCGACGCCTTCCCCGGCGCCATCGTGATGACTTCCAACTGCCTGATCAACCCGGAAATCAAGGGCTATGGCGACCGGATCTTTACCGCAGGGCCGGTGGGCTGGGCGGGTATTCCGCATCTGACCGACCATGATTTCGCCCCCGCCATCGCCTGCGCGCTGGCCCAGCCCGGCTTTGCCGCCGATGCGCCCGAACAGCGCGTCCCGGCCGGCTTTGCCCGCAACACCGTGATGGGCGTGGCCGACACTTTGCTCGACATGATCGGCAAGGGCGATGTGAAAAACCTGTTCCTGATCGGCGGCTGCGACGGAGCGCGTCCGGGCCGCAATTATTTCCACGATCTGGCCGTCGCCACGCCCAAGGACAGCCTCGTGCTGACGCTGGGCTGCGGCAAGTTCCGTTTCAACCGCGAGGATATGGGCGACATCAAGGGCGTGCCGCGCGTGCTGGACATGGGCCAGTGCAACGACGCATTTTCCGCCATTCAGGTGGCGATGGCGGTGGCGGGCGCGCTGGGCTGCGGGGTCAATGACCTGCCGCTGCATTACGCGATCAGTTGGTTTGAACAGAAGGCCACCGCCGTGCTGCTGACCATGCTGCATCTGGGGATCAAAAAGATCCACCTTGGCCCCACGCTGCCGCAATTCCTGACGCCCGAAGTGCTGGGCGTGCTGGTCGAAAACTTCGACATCCGCCCGACCGGCGAAGCGAAGGAAGATCTGGCCCGGATGCTGGAAGCGGCATAAGGCAAAGATCGGCGGCCCCGGCGCAAAAACCGGGGCCGCCCAAGTTTGGGCCATGCCTTAGGGCAGCAATGGCCGGACAGATCCCCCCGTCAGAACCGTTCCATATCCTTGGCGATGACCACGGGGCCTTTGAACAGCCGCCCGATCTGATCACGATACAGCGCATCGGCGCCCTGCACCGCCCCCCCGGCGATATGGGTGACCACCACCTTGCCCACGCCCGCGCGCGCCGCCATTTCGCCGATGGCCTGCGTGGAAAGGTGATGGCGCGTCAGATGCTCGGCCATATGCGCCTTTTCCTCGGGCGAGATATGGCGCACACGGCGATCCATCTGGGCCAGCGTATTGTCCAGATCGATCATCTCGGTCACCAGCATGTCCGCCCCCTTCGCCAGTTGCGTCACCTTCTCGCTGGGCCCGGTGTCGCCGGTATAGATGATCGAGCGCCCCGGCAGATCAAAGCGATAGGACAGCGAGCGATAGGTATGCTCTTCGGGGCTGCCGGGGGTAAAACTGTAGTGTGTATTGGTGGCCACCCGAACGGTGAATGCGTCCAGCTTGACCACCGCGCCATCGTCAAGTTCGACCACGTTGATATTGGTCGCCGGATCGATCGGCACTTCGCCCGGAATGCCGAAGCCCGAGCGCGCGCTGGGCCGCATCGCCGCGATCAGGCCCGCCACGATTTCCTTCATCCCCGGCGGGCCATAGATGGTCAGCGGCCTGACCGTACGCGTCTGCAGACGCAGGCCCAGCACCGCGTAAAGCCCGCCCAGATGGTCGAAATGGATATGGCTGATCCAGATGGTGCGCAGATCGGGATAGTCGGCGCCCGCGTCCGCCATCTCGGTCATCGCGCCATCGCCGGTGTCGATCAGATGCGCCTCGCCCGCGCGGACCAGCAGATTGGCCGGTTCATTGCGCCCCGGACGCGGCATCGGCCCGCCCATTGTGCCCAGCGTCACCCATGTATAAGGCGCGGCGACAGGTTGGGCCGCGACAGGTTGCGCCAGCAGCAGGCCCGCCAGCAGGATCAGTTTCTTCGCCATGATCGTCTCCCTTTTCCGGGCGCAGGCAAAGGGCCGCGCCGGTTGTCTCTTCAAAATGCGATGCTCTGCAAATCGGCGCCCAGCACGACCGGCCCGGCGTAATGGGCGCGCACCTGCGCCAGATCGGCCTCGTCCACATGGCCCACATGGCTGAGCACCAGCTTGCGCACCCCCGCCCGCGTGGCCAGATCGCCCACCTGCGCGGGCGAGAGATGTTCGACATCCATGTGGCGCTGAACCGGGGGCGGCACCATCGCGCGGTCGGCCGCCGTGGCCATTTCGGCCACCAGCACATCGGCCCCGCGCGCAAATTCGGCCAGGCCCGCCATCGGCCCGGTGTCGCCGGTAAAGACCACCGCCTTGCCGCCCGCCTCAAAGCGATAGGATAGCGATTGCGCACCGGGCGCGCGGGCGTGGTCCATCAGCCTGTAATGGCTGTTGGCCAAGGCCCTCACGCGCACGATACCGTCGGCAAAGCCCGCGCCCGGCGCCAGATCACGCGCGGCAAGGAAAGCGGAAACCGGACGATCCTGTCCCGATTCGGCGTTGCGGATGCGGGCGTTGACCTCCATCACCGCGCCCAGCGCATGGGCAAGGTCAACCGTACCCGCCGGACCCAGCAATTGCATCCCCGTCCCGCGCGTCGACCAGGCAAAGCTGGCGAGGCTGAGCAGGCCCGCGTAATGATCGTCATGCAGATGGGTCAGGAACACCAGAGGCACATCGCGCTCGGCCACGCCCGCCTGCGCCAGTTGGCGCGAGACGCCGCCGCCAGCATCGATCAGATAGCGGTGGCCCGCCACCTCCAGCAACGTGGCGATGCCCGAGCGGTCCGCCCGCCCGCCAGGTCCGCCGCCCGTGCCCAGCAGGACCAGACGATTGCCTGCGGGCGGGGCATCGGCCGCCCATCCGGCCTGCGCCACCATCAGGGCCGCCATGGCCAGCCCCCGGCCGATCCGGTGTTTTATCATCACTCTCCTTTCGCGGGTTCAGCAAGCCGCTGTCATGATTCTACGTTTGTAGAATACACCTATCCTTGTCAAGCGAGGTCGGGAAGGGCAAGACGGGGGCGACATGACCGATCTTGCCCCCCCCAGCATAGCGCCCGCCCGCGACAAAGCCCCAGCCAAAGGCAACCGGCGCGAGGAACTGGCACAGGCCGCGCTCGAAGTGCTGGGCGAATATGGCAGCCGCGGCTTTACCCACCGTGCGCTTGACCGCCATCTGGGCCTGCCCGAAGGCACGACCTCGGCCTATTTCCGGCGGCGCGAGGATCTGGTGGCCATGGCCATACGCACGGTCTTTGCCCGCGACGCGCAGCAGATGGACCAGATTGTCGACCGCATCGAGACGCTGTGCGGCGATGCGCCCAGCGTGGAAGTGGTGGCGCAATGCTGCTTTGAGATGTGGCAATTCGTGGCGGCTCAGGCGCGCGGGACCTTTGTGCTGGCGCGCTATGAATGTTTCCTGATGGCGCGGCGCGACCCGGAGCTGATGCAACTGGTCGAAAATGTCATGCTGGCCCGGCAAAACCGATGGGAACCGATCTTTGCCCGGCTGGGCGCGGCCAATCCGGCGGGTTCTGCGCGTCAGATCGGCCTGTTGCTGCGCAGCCTGTTCTTTTCCGAAATCTTCTTTCCCGCGTGCCTGAACCGGGCCGAGCCGCCGATCGACCTCGACATGTTCATCCGGGAAATTCGGAATTACATTTAGGCCGACACCCATGCCCGGCTCTCTCGGAAATCCGAGGCGGTGCGTCCGGTGCGCGCTTTGAAAAAGCGGGCGAAATAGGCCGGATCGGCAAAACCCAGCGTGGAGGCGATCTGGCCGATGCTGCTGGCCGTATAGGTGAGCAGGCGCATCGCTTCGAGCAGCAGGCGCTGCTGGACCACTTCGGCCGGGGCCTGATCCAGCACGGCGCGACAGGCGCGGGTCAAGGTGGGCGCGGTGGTGGCCAGATGGGCGGCGTAATCCTGCACACCCCAGCCTTGGGTGTAATGCGCTTCGACCAGAGCCTTGAAGCGGGCAACCAGCGCGTCATGCCCGCTGCGCGGCGGATTGGGCGCGGCGCTCAATCCTTCGGCGGCCAGCGCCAGCACCAGCGCCAGTTGCGCCACCAATGAAGCGGGCAACATTTGCGCGCCATCGGCCACCCCCTGCGCCAGATCGGCCATCAGCCAGCCAAGCCGCCGCGCCGAGGGGGGCGGCAACAGGCGGTGCCGCGCGCCATGCCCGCCCAGCCCACCATCGCCCAGCAGCCCCGCCAGCCGCCGATCATGGAGCAACGCATCGGCCAGCGAAAGCACCCAGCCTTGCGCATCGGTGGCAAAGCGGAACGCATGGACGCAGCCCGAGGGCACCACCACCAGGCTGACCGGATCGAGCCGGGTGATGCCGGTGTCATCAACCAGATCGCCATGGCCGCCATCAAGCAGAAGGAGTTGAAAAATACCAGGATGCGCGTGGGGCGAAATCGTCCACTCGTGCTGGCTCGATCGGGCAGAGATCGTTTCGATATGCAGGAATTCCGGGGCAATCGCATGATTGCCTTCGCCATAAAGCGCATAACGGCGGATCTGATGCGGTTTGGCCATGGGGGCAGAGCCTGCGCCGATTGATCGAAAAGTGCAAGAGCTTGCGCGGGGCGGCCCTCACGCCGGGCCTGCGCGCATGGCAATCATGGCGGCATAGAAACCATGAGAGGATATGCAAGATGAGCGAGCTGACGCTGGATCAAATCACGAGGGATCGTCCGTTCCGTTTCGATCCCTATTCGCCCGAAAATGATGCCGATCCCTATCCCGCCTATAAAGTCCTGCGCGAGGAACATCCCTGTTTCTGGAGCGAGGAAGCAGGCATGTGGGTGCTCTCGCGCCATGAGGATATTCTGAACGCCCTCCAGAACTGGCGGCTCTATTCCTCGGCCAAGGGCAATCTCATCAACGAATTTCCCGGCCGCGCCGGGGCAACGCTGGGCAGCAGCGATCCGCCGCGCCATGACCGCCTGCGCGCGCTGGTGCAAAGCGCAATGACCAAGCGGGCCTTGGACCATGTGATCGAACCGGCGCGCGCCTCGGTGCGGCGGCATCTGGCGGCCATCGAGGGCAAGGATGTGTTCGATTTCGTGGGCGAGCTGGGCGGCGCGGTCACGCTTGATCTCATCTTCTATCTCTTTGCCCTGCCCCCCGAAAATGCCGATGAGGTGCGCGACAATGCGGTGCTGATGGTCCAGACCGATCCGGTCACGCGGCAGAAAAGCCCGGCCCATCTGGCCGCTTTCCAATGGATGGCCGATTATGCCGAGCGCATCGTGCAGGAACGCAAAGCCAATCCGGGCGATGATCTGCTCTCCAACTTCATCACCGCCGAAATCGACGGGGAAAAGCTGCTCGACAAGGAAGTGCAGCTTACCGTCACCACGCTGATCATGGCGGGGATTGAATCGCTCTCGGGCTTTATGGGAATGTTCGCGCTCAACATGGCCGATTTTGCCGAGGCACGGCGGGCGATCTGCGCCGATCTCTCGCTGCTGCCCGATGCGATTGAGGAGAGCCTGCGCTTCAACACCTCGGCCCAGCGGTTCAAGCGCTGCGCCACGCAGGACATCGAACTGCATGGCCAGACCATCAAGGCGGGCGATTTCATCATGCTGGCCTATGGTTCGGCCAACCGCGACAGCGCGGTGTTTGCCGATCCCGACACCTATGACATCACAAGGCGGCCCAAGCGTCATCTGGGCTTTGGCGGCGGGGTCCATGCCTGCCTCGGCTCGATGCTGGCGCGGGTGGCGGTCCAGATCCTGTTTGAGGAATTCCTGACCGCCTGGCCCGAATTCAGCCGGGTGGATGAGCAGCTCGACTGGGTGCCCTCGTCCAATTTCCGCAGCCCCGGCAAACTCCTGCTGCGGCGCGGATAAGCGATAAGGCGTAGCCATCCCCCTTTCGCGCATGGGTTCAGCCGCTATCATGGGGGCAAACCGATGCGCGAAAGGCCCTCATGCATATTCCTGATGTTTCCACTCTGGGCGAGCCTGCGACCAAGCGCTGGTACGGCCATCTTTACGCGCAAGTGTTGATGGCGATTGCCGCGGGCGTGGCGCTGGGCCATTTCGCGCCCGATGCGGGCGAAGCGATGAAGCCGCTGGGCGATATTTTCATCAAGCTGGTCAAGATGGTGATCGCCCCGGTGATTTTCCTCACCATCGTGACGGGCATTGCGGGCATGCGCGACCTCTCCTCGGTGGGGCGCGTGGCGGCCAAGGCTTTTGCCTATTTCTTCACCTTTTCCACGCTGGCGTTGATCGTGGGCCTGATCGTGGCCAATACGGTCCGGCCCGGCGCGGGGCTGAACATCGATCCGGCCAGCCTCGACGCCAGCAAGGTGGCCGATTACGCCGCCAAGGCGCATGAAAGTTCGGTCATGGGCTTTATCAACGCGATGGTGCCCGAAACCTATGTCTCGGCGCTGACCGAGGGCAATATCCTTCAGGTGCTGGTGGTGGCGATCCTGTTTGGGGTGTCGCTGGCCTCGGTGGGCGATGTGGGCGAACGGGTGCTTTGCGTGCTGGAGGACGTTTCGACGGTGTTTTTCCGGCTGGTGTCCATCGTGATGAAGGCCGCGCCGCTGGGGGCCTTTGGCGCGATGGCCTTTACCATCGGCAAATATGGCGTGCACAGTCTGGCCCATCTGGCCGCGCTGGTGGCGACTTTCTATTTCACCTCGCTGCTCTTTGTCATCGTGGTGCTGGGGATAGTGGGTCGCTTTGCGGGCTTTTCGATCTTCCGCCTGCTGGCTTATCTCAAATCCGAACTGCTGCTGGTGCTGGGCACGTCCTCGTCCGAAAGCGCCCTGCCCGCGCTGATCGAAAAGATGGAGCGGGCCGGTTGCCCCAAGGCGGTGGTGGGGCTGGTCGTGCCCACGGGCTATTCGTTCAATCTCGACGGGACCAATATTTACATGACGCTGGCCGCTTTGTTTATTGCGCAGGCGTGTAATGTTGACCTGACGCTGGGGCAGCAGGCGCTCTTGTTGGGCGTGGCCATGCTGTCGTCCAAGGGCGCGGCGGGGGTGACGGGCGCGGGGTTCATCACGCTGGCGGCCACGCTTTCCATCGTGCCATCCGTGCCGGTGGCGGGCATGGCGCTGATTCTCGGTGTCGACCGCTTCATGTCCGAATGCCGCAGCCTGACCAATTTCGTCGGCAATGCGGTGGCCACCATCGTCGTCGCGCGGTGGGAGGGGAAGCTGGACAAGGCAGCGCTGGATGCGGCACTGAAGGGGTAAAGGGGTTGCCTGCGGCGGGCCAAGGGACTCGTCCCTTGGCGATCCCATTATGGGGTGGCGCTATGCAGCGCAGCTCGCCGCGCCGCAGGCTTTAGAAACCATCGCCAAATCCACATCCCGCGAACCGAAGCGCTACCCCATAGAGGGATTGCAAAGGGCCCCCGCCCTTTGCCCGCCGGAGGCACCTCTTACCCACCAACTATAAGTACCACCACTTAATCCGTTAGTAACCAGAATCACCTATACAAGACTTGGCCAAACGATGCCCGTGACTTAACCATTTTCATAAAACATCGAGGAAATCGCCATGGGAATGCCAATCCCTTTCAAGTCTTTCACCATTGACCGCACGCAGATTAACGACATCGAGAAGTGGATCGGTGACGGCAATAATCTGGGCGAAGTGGAAATCCGCAATTTCCTTGGCAAGATCCGCGTCGATGTTCAGAATGAAGCCGATGAAAACCGGCTGCGCTCTTTCTGTCAGCGCCCTCACGACTGAGCATGACTGATGCGGCGGGGGCGATGGCATGGTTCCTCCCCCGCCCGCCCGGTGCATCAGGTTGAATGGCCCGGGCCGAGGGCGGCAATCCCATAGGGACTTGACCAAAACCGGCCCACCCCATACCCGCCTTAGCCTATGCACGACATTCGATTCATCCGCGAAAACCCCGCAGCTTTTGACGCCGGCCTTGCGCGCCGGGGGCTGGAGCCGCTTTCGGCCACCATTCTTGAGGCGGACGCGCAGGCGCGATCGGCCCAGACTTCGGTGGACACGATGCTGGCCACGCGCAACGCGGCGTCCAAGCAAATCGGCGCGCTGATGGGCAAGGGTGACAAGGAGGGCGCGGCCGCGCTCAAGGCCGAGGTGGAGGCGATCAAACTCGACCTGCCCGCGCGCGAAGAAGCCAAGCGCGCCGCCGACAAGGCGCTGGCCGATATGCTGGCCACCATCCCCAACCTGCCCGTCGAGGAAGTGCCGCAGGGCGCGGACGAGAATGACAATGCCGAAGTGGCCCGCTGGGGCGAACCGGTCGAAATCGCCAATGTGCGCGAACATTTCGACATCGGCGCGCCGCTCGGTCTCGATTTCGAAAGCGCGCAGGTGGTTTCGGGCGCGCGCTTTGCCTATCTGCGCGGGCCGATTGCCCGTCTGAACCGCGCCATCGGGCAATTCATGCTCGACACCCACACCGAGATCTTCGGCTATCAGGAAGTCGTGCCGCCCGTGCTGGTGCGCGACGATGCGCTTTACGGCACGGCGCAATTGCCCAAGTTTGCCGAGGACCTGTTTGCCACCACCGACGGCCGCTGGCTGATCCCCACCGCCGAGGTGTCGCTGACCAACCTCGTGCGCGAACAGATCCTTGATGGCGACCTGCCCCTGCGCTTCACCGCGCTGACCCTCTGCTTCCGCAGCGAAGCGGGCGCGGCGGGCAAGGACACGCGCGGATTGATCCGCCAGCACCAGTTCGACAAATGCGAACTCGTCTCCATCACCACGCCCGAACAGAGCAATGATGAACACGAACGCATGACGGGGGCTGCCGAACATATCCTGCAAAGCCTTGGTCTGCCCTATCGCCGGATGCTGCTGTGCAGCGGCGACATGGGCTTTTCCGCGCGCAAGACCTATGACCTCGAAGTCTGGCTGCCGGGTCAGGGCAAGTATCGCGAGATCAGCTCCTGCTCGAACTGCGGCGATTTTCAGGCGCGCCGCATGAATGCGCGCTATCGCCCCGCCGGGGAAAAGGGCACGAAATTCGTTCACACACTCAACGGTTCGGGCCTTGCCGTGGGGCGCACGCTGGTGGCGATCCTCGAAAACTATCAGAACGAGGACGGCAGCGTCACCATCCCCGAGGCGCTGCGCCCCTATATGGGCGGGCTGGACCGCATCTCCGCGCTGTAAACCCGCCATGGAACCTTTGCCGCCGGTGCCTCTTCCATCAGGCATCGGCAGCAAAGGAGCGCGCGCCATGACAGAACAGCGGAACGAACCCCGGATCATCGTGGTCGAAAGTAGCAGCACCGGCACCATCCTGCTGGCCATTCTGCTGCTGGCGGCGCTGGTGGGCGGGCTGGTCCTGTTCAACCGGTATGACGCCAACGAAACGGCCAAGAGCAACGCCATCGACAGGACCGCAGACCAGATCGGCCGGACCATCGACAAGGCCGCGGACAAGGCCGACGATGCCGTTGATGATGCGGCGAAATCGGCCAAGAAGCACCTCTGACCCGCGCCATTGGCCCTTTTTGGGAATCAACCCTGCATTTCCGCCAAGAAATCCGCCCTTTCGCCCCGCGCATTCGTTGCGGGGCGGCGCGCTTGGATGTAAGGCCCCATGGTTGATTTCCTAATGAAAGGGCCAAGGCATGCGCATCCTTCTGACCAATGATGACGGGATCCACGCGCCCGGCCTCAAGGTTCTGGAAGTGATCGCGCGCACCCTTTCTGACGACATCTGGATCGTGGCGCCCTCCGAGGAGCAGTCAGGCGCGGGCCACAGCCTGACGCTGACCCGCCCGGTGCGCCTGCGCCGCCATGGCGAGCGGCGCTTTTCCGTCACGGGCACGCCCACCGATTCGGTGACGCTGGCGCTGCGCAAGGTCATGCCCGATGCGCCGGATCTCATCCTGTCGGGCGTCAATCGCGGGGCCAATCTGGGCGATGACGTGACCTATTCGGGCACCGTGTCGGCCGCGATGGAGGGCACGCTGGCGGGCATCCGCTCCATCGCGCTCTCGCAGGTCTATTCCAAGGAAGGCGTGGGCGACGATGTTTCCTTCGATGCGGCAGAGCAATGGGGCGAGAAAGTGCTGCGCCCGCTGATCGACACGCCCTTTGCCCCGCGCACGCTGGTCAATGTCAACTTCCCCCCCCTGCGCGCCGATGCGGTGCAGGGCATCCGCGTCGTGCGTCAGGGCTTTCACGATTACGCGCGCGGATCGGTGGTCGAAAGCACGGACCCGCGCGGCTATCCCTATTACTGGTTCGGCCTGCACGGGATCGAACATACGCTGGGCCACAAAACCGACCTTGAGGCGATTGCCGACGGGTTCATCTCGGTCACGCCGCTCCAGCTTGATCTGACGCATGACGCCTCGCTGGCGGCTCTCGCCGGGCGGTTTGCCCAATGAGCCAAGCCCGTTGGCGCATGGCCGCCCTGGTGGCGGCAGGCTCGCTGATGGTCGGCGCGCCGGGCGCCTGGGCCGAAACGGCCAAGGGGCGCCCGCGCGCCGGGACCGAGGGCGATCTGCCCACGCCGCTGCCTCTGGAGGAGGAAAGCGAGCATGTCGTGGTGCCGGGCGAAACGCTGGGCGGCATCGCGCATCGCGCCAAGGTGCCCAAGATCCTGATCATCGAGGCCAACCACCTCAAGGCGCCGCATTATCCCGTCCATGCCGGGCAAAAGCTGTTTCTGCCGCGCACACGCCATCATGTGGTCAAAGCGGGTGAGACGGGCTTTGACATCGCCTATCGCTATGGCGTGTCCTATTCCTCCATCGCGGTGGCCAATGGGCTCGAGCCGAATGCCCGGCTGCATGAAGGGCAGAAGCTGCTGATCCCCACCGTGCTGAAACCGGACAATCCGGCCAAAACGGCCGGGGCGGAAAAGGCGCCCGACAAGGCCGCATCCGCAGACCGGCCCGCCGCCGAAAGGTCCGGCACGGATAAGGACGAGGCCAGATCCAACGCCAAGCCGCGCTTCCTCTGGCCGATGGAAGGGCGGGTGCGGCGCGGTTTCGTGGCCAAGACGCGCGATGCGGGCGGCGGCGATTTCCACAACGGCCTCGATCTGGTCGCGCCCGAAGGCGAAACCGTGCGCACCAGCGCGCCGGGCGAGGTGATCTTTGCCGGGCGCGAACCCGACAGTTTCGGCAATCTGGTGGTGATCGACCATGGCAAGGGATGGCAGACCGCCTATGGTTTCCTCTCGAAACTGACGGTCAAGCGCGGCGACAGCGTGAAGGCGCATGAGCGGGTGGGGCTGGTGGGCCATTCGGGCCGGGCCACACGCGATGAATTGCATTTCGAGATCCGTCACGATGACGATCCGGTCAATCCGCTGCCCCTTCTGCCGCGCCGCGATACGACCAAGGCGGAGAAGAAAAAGGATGAGGCCCCCGCCCTGCCTAAGCCCCCGGTGGAGCGCAAGGCGAGCGAAGGCAAAAAGGGCGCGGGCAAACTGCCGGGCAAACCCGAAAGCTCATCGCCCGCCCCGAAAAAACCTGCGCGCTAGGCCTCAGCGCATCGCCCAGAACACAGTGCCCATCGCCATGAAGGCGACAAAGAGATAGCCCGCATCGGCCGCGGCCTCGCGCGCGGCGATGCGATGGCGGCCATAGAGTGCGGCGCCCGCCGGAATGGCGATGAACAACGCAAAGCCGCCCGACATCATCCAGTAAAGCCAAGGTTTCGCCGCCAGCGTTTCGGCCCCCACACGCGCGAAATTATGCCCGATCATCCATGCCGGAAACACCATCGCCAGCAGGCGCGCCGGCGAAGGCGTCCGCGCCGCGCGCATCAGCCCATACCACGGAAACGCCAGCAGGCCCGCCACGATCGCCGCCACGCCAATCGCCACCCAGTTTACCGGACCCATGCGTATTTTCCTTCCTTCGGCGCCCTTGCGCCGCAACTGGTCTTATTCGCCATTTTAGCGTAGGGGCGCAGGCCATGAGTGACAAGCTGACAAAAATTCCCGAATCCCCCAAGGTTGGCATGGTCAGCCTCGGCTGCCCCAAGGCTCTGGTCGACAGCGAGCGGATCCTCACCCGCCTGCGCGCCGATGGCTATGCGTTTGCGCCCGATTATGTCGGGGCCGACGTGGTGCTGGTCAACACCTGCGGCTTTCTCGATTCGGCCAAAGAGGAATCTTTGGCCGCGATCGGTGAGGCGATTGCCGAAAACGGCCGCGTGATCGTCACCGGCTGCATGGGCAACGAGGCCGAGGTGATCCGCGCCCGCTTCCCCGATGTGCTGGCCGTGACCGGCGCGCATCAGTATGAGCAGGTGGTGGACGCCGTCCATGAGGCCGCCCCGCCCACGCGCGGGCCTTTCGTCGATCTGATCCCGGCGGGGGCCGACGGCGAGGTCAAGCTGACCCCGCGCCACTATTCCTATCTCAAGATTTCAGAAGGTTGCAACCATTCCTGCGCCTTCTGCATCATCCCGCAACTGCGCGGCAAACTGGCCAGCCGCCGCATCGACGCGGTGCTGCGCGAGGCCGAAAAACTGGTGGCTTCGGGGACGAAGGAGCTGCTGGTCATCTCGCAGGACACTTCGGCCTATGGGGTGGATATTCGCCACGAGAGCCGCACGTGGAAGGACCGCGAGGTCCGCGCCCATATGACCGATCTGGCTCGCGAACTGGGCCAATTGCGCACACCAGAGGGTGAAGCCCCGTGGGTGCGTCTGCATTATGTCTATCCCTATCCGCATGTCGATGATGTCATCCCGCTGATGGCGCAGGGGCTGATCACGCCCTATCTCGACATCCCGTTCCAGCATGCCGCGCCCAACGTCCTTCGCGCGATGAAGCGCCCGGCCAATGAGGCGCGCGTTCTGGAACGCATCAAGAAATGGCGCGAAATCTGCCCCGATCTGGCGATTCGCTCCTCCTTCGTGGTCGGCTTCCCCGGCGAGACGGAGGAGGATTTCCAATATCTGCTCGATTGGCTGGACGAGGCGCAATTGGACCGCGTGGGCGCCTTCCGGTTTGAGCCGGTCGAGGGCGCGAGCGCCAATGACCTGCCCGGCGCCGTGCCCGAGGCGGTCAAGGAAGAACGCTATGCCCGCCTCATGGAAAAGACCGAGGCGATCAGCGCCGCGCGGCTTCAGGCCAAGGTGGGCCGCGTGATTCGCGTCATCATCGACGAAGTGGGCGAACCGGACGAGGATGGCGACATCGGCGCCACCGGCCGCAGCCAGGCCGACGCGCCCGAGATCGACGGACAGGTGCTTTTGCGTAATGTGCCGCAGGATCTGAAATCGGGCGATATCGTTGATGTCAGAATCGAAGATGCTGATGCACATGACCTTTTTGGGGTGATTGCATAGAAGGCAACCATTTAATTGCATTTCCTGCAACCATGTACGCAGTTTTCGCAATTGCAATAGTCAGCGTTGTCAGGCTTAAGGAACAGGCCTTTTAGGCATCCTCTCCCAAAACTTCCAAAGCCCGGCTCCGGCCGGGTTTTTTTTGCCCGCAATCCGCCGCGCCAAACCGCCGCTTTGCTTGGATTCGGCAAGATTTGCACAGTTTTGCCCCTTTTCCCGCCTTGCCGCGCCGCGCCACTCTGCTTACCCCTATCGATATGGTTGAATCAGCTTCTCCCTCGCCCCGCATCTTCACCGCTGCGCTGGTGGTGATTGGCGACGAAATCCTTTCCGGCCGCACGCAGGACAAGAATATCGCCCAGATCGCGAGCTGGCTGGGGGTTCAGGGCATTCGCCTGCGCGAGGTGCGGGTGGTGGCCGATGATACGGACGCGATTGTCGAGGCGGTCAATACCCTGCGCTTGCGCAACGATTATCTCTTCACCACCGGCGGCATCGGCCCGACGCATGATGACATCACCGTGGACGCCATCGCGCAGGCGCTGGGCGTGCCGGTCGTGGTCCATCCCGAAGCGCGCCAGATCCTGTCCGATTACTATGCCTCGCGCGGCAGCGAATTGACCGAGATGCGGCTGCGCATGGCCCGCGTGCCCGAGGGGGCGGGGCTGATCCCCAACCGCTATTCCGGCGCGCCGGGCATCCATTGGGGCAATATCTATATCATGGCGGGCGTGCCGATGATCACGGCGGGCATGCTCGATGCGCTGACCGGATCGCTCGAGGGCGGCTTGCCGGTGCTGGCCGAAACGGTCGGCTGCTGGGTGGGCGAGAGCGAGGTGGCGCAACTGCTGGCCCAGACCGAAAAGGACCATGAGGGCGTCTCGATCGGCTCCTATCCCTTTTTCCGCGAGGGGCGCACGGGCTCGAATTTCGTGATCCGCTCGACCGATGCCGAACAACTGGCGGCCTGTGTCACCGCGCTTTCGGCCGCGTTGGAGGCGATGGGGCGCGATCCGGTGCTGGGCGGGATCTGATGCTGCCCCTTGGCTTGATCTACCCGCTGTTATTGGCCCATGGCGGGGCGCTTTCGGCCTTTGAGGCCACGCTGGCCGCGCAGGACAGCGCGACGGCCGCCTTGGGCCAATGGTGCGGCGCGCGCCATCTGGCCGATCCGGCCACGATCACCGCCGCGCAGGTCAAGGGTCTGGACACCATGCCCCCGCCCGATCTGGACGAGACGCTCAAACTGGCCGAGGATCAGGAACCGGCCTATCGCCATGTCCGCCTGTCCTGCGGCGGCAAGGTTCTGTCCGAGGCGCATAATTGGTACGCGCGCCAAAGGCTGACCCCGGCGATGAACCAGACGCTGGATACCACCGACACGCCCTTTGGCAAGGTCGCGGCCCCGCTGGGCTTTACCCGCGAGAGGCTGGGGGCGGTGCGCGGCGCGGCACCGGGATGCCCGCGCGATACGGTGCTTTCGCATCGCGCGCTGCTGCGCCTGCCCGATGGTTCGCCGCTGGCGCTGGTGGTGGAATGCTATACGCCTGCGGTATTGCGTAAATAGCGCAGCTTGCAGAATTGCCCTTTCCGCCCTACCTTTAGATGATGATTGAAGCGCAATCCCTTGCCGGACGCCTGCTGCTGGCCATGCCGGGTATGCCCGATCCGCGCTTTGAAGAAGCGGTGCTGGCGCTGTGCATGCATGACAAGGACGGCGCGCTGGGCATCGGCGTGGGTCAGGTGCTCGAAGGCGTCACGCTGCACAATCTCCTCGACGATCTGAACATTCCCACCGGATTGGCCCCCGATTGCGAAGTGCATCATGGCGGCCCGGTCGAACCGCAGCGCGGCTTTGTCCTGCACAGCCCCGACTGGAAGGGCGAAGGCACGCTGCTGGTGTGCGACCAATGGAGCCTGACGGGCAGCCGCGACATTCTGGCCGCGATTGCCGAGGGGCGCGGACCGGCGCGCTGGCTGGTGGCGCTGGGCTATGCCGGATGGGGCGAGGCGCAATTGGACGCCGAAATGCGCCAGCACGGCTGGTATGCCGCCGAAGGGCGCGGCGCGATCCTGTTCGAGCACCCGTTTGAAGCGCGGTGGAGCGCGGCATGGCGCGCCGAGGGGATCGACCCGGCCCATCTGACCAATGTTACCGGGCGGGCATAGGGTTTTTGATCTTGCGGCTCACTGTCTTGCGCCTATAATACACACCGGTATTGAAAACGAGGATACTATGGCGAGCACGGTTGAAGCCCCCGCGATTACCCTGACCCCGCCCGATCCGGTGCCGGTGGTCGCCCCCGCGCAGGCCGCAGGGCTGGTCCCGCTGGGCGCCGAGCAGAAGAGCAAGCTGGATGAAAAGGTCGATGGTTTCATCGCCGACCTGATCGCGCAGGACACCAATTCGCCCGAATTCGGCAAACGCATCGACCAGTTGACGAGCATGGGCCGCAAGGAAATCGCAGCGGCGGCGGGCATGTCGAACCGTTTCCTCGACCGCCCCGTGCGCGCGATGGACAAGGATCAGGGCGTAGGCGCCAATCTGATCGAATTGCGCCGCACGGTCGAGGCGCTCGATCCGGCCAAGGCGGGCAAATTGTCGCCGGGCAAGAAGCTTTTCGGCCTCATCCCCTTCGGCAATTCGATGCAGAAATATTTCGACGGCTATGTGTCGAGCCAGGGCCATATCAAGGCGATCCTCGATAAGCTGGCCAGCGGCAAGGACGAGCTGTTGATGGACAATGCGGCCATCGATGTCGAGCGCGCCAAACTGTGGGAGGCGATGGGCAATCTGGAGCAGATGATCCATATCTCCAAAAAGCTGGACGAAAAGATCGAGGAGAAGGCCGCCGATCTGGACGCCACCGATCCGGCCAAGGCCAAGGCTTTGCGGGAAAGCGCGCTGTTCTACACCCGCCAGCGCACGCAGGATCTGCTCACGCAAATGGCCGTGACGGTGCAGGGTTATCTGGCGCTCGATCTGGTCAAGAAGAACAATGTCGAACTGGTCAAAGGCGTGGACCGCGCCAGCACGACCACGGTGGCGGCGCTGCGCACGGCCGTGACCGTGGCGCAGGCGATGACCAACCAGCGCCTTGTGCTGCAACAGATCACGGCGCTCAATGAAACCACCGCCAATATCATCGATTCGACCAGCACGCTGCTCAAGGAACAAACCGGGCAAATCCACCAGCAGGCCGCCGCCAGCACGATCCCCGTCGAGACGCTGCAGCGCGCGTTCCAGAACATCTATGACACGATGGACACGATCGACACGTTCAAGATCAAGGCGCTCGATTCGATGAAGCAGACGGTCAACACGCTGTCGGCCGAGGTCGAAAAGTCCAAGGGCTATATCGCCCGCGCGCAGGGCCAGTCCTCGGCGCAGGTGGCCCATGACGGTCCCTCGCTGCTCAGCCTTGAAGGATAGGCATGGCAGACAATTCCGCCCATAACAGCGACGCCATTCTGGCCGCCGCACGCGCCTCTTTGAACGATCAGCGGGCGGGCGGGCGGCGTGTGACGGGGCGGCCCATCGGCCAGCGTTCGGCCGCTCTGCGCCGCAGCGGACAGAAGCGCAAGGCCGCCGCACTGGCTTTGGGCGTGGTGGTGGCGATCATGCTGGTCAATCTGGTGATCGGGCTGCTCTCCGGCATTGTGCATCTGCTGGGCTGGCTGTCCTATGGCGCGGTGGCGGCGGTGCTGGTGGGCGTGATCTGGATGCTGATGCGCGACCGGGCGGTGCCGGTGCCCAGCCTTGAGGCGCTGCGCGCGGCGCCTGCGCGCCAGTTGGTCGGACAGACGCAAGTGTGGCTGGAGGCCCAGCGCCCCGCCCTGCCTGCCCCGGCGCTCGATTTGATCGGGCGGATCGGCGGGCAATTGGACGGGCTGGCGCTGCAACTCGACCGGGTGGATGAAAGCGCACCCGCCGTCGGACAGGTTCGGCAATTGGTGGGCGAACATCTGCCTTCGCTGGTCAATGCCTATACCGCCGTTCCGCCTTCGCTGCGCGGACAGGCCCATGCGGGCAGCAGCCCGGATCAGCAATTGAGCGAAAGCCTGACCCGGCTGAGCGGCGAGCTGGACAGCGTGACGCGGCAATTGGCCGAGGGCAAGCTGGACGCGCTGGCGATCCAAAGCCGGTTTATCGATTACAAATATGGCGAGACCCCGGAAGGTTAATCCTTCACGCGCCCCGTCAGCCAGGGCAACCAGCGCAGCGCCGCAAACAGCACGACAGGCCAGAACCAGGTGGCGAACATATCGCCCTTGGTATCCTGCCACGACCAGAGCGTGCGGAACAGCACATCGTAAAGCTCGTTGAGGCTCTCGGCCACGATCACCGCGATCAGCGGCCCGCGCGAGGCCAGAGGCCGCCACATCACCACCCCAGCCCCCAGCCAGATCGCCAGACCGACATAGGTATGGACAATCTTGTCGGCATGCTGGGGCGCGAATGTATCCACGATCCAGTCCATCAGGCGGCCATAATCAGTGATATGCAGCATGGACCTTCTATGCTGCACCGCACAAAGGGCGTCCAGCAAATTCTCGACCGCAAAGGAAAAGGGCCGGAAAAGGTTGCCCTTTCCCGACCCTTGATTCCGTCCATCCGAAGATGAAGCGGATCAGCCGACGATGGAATTAACCACCGTGAACTTCGGCCAGATCCACCTTGATGCCCGGACCCTGCGAGGTCGACAGGCCGATCTTGCGGACATACTTGCCCTTGGCGCCGGCGGGCTTGGCCTTGACGATCGCGTCAACGAAAGCGTCAAAGTTGGCGCGCAGCGCTTCGTCCGAGAACGAGAGCTTGCCGATGCCGCCGTGGATGATACCGGCCTTTTCGACGCGGAATTCGATCTGGCCGCCCTTGGCAGCCTTGACCGCTTCGGCAACGTTGGGCGTAACCGTGCCCAGCTTGGGGTTCGGCATCAGGCCCTTGGGGCCCAGCAGCTTGCCCAGACGGCCCACGATGCCCATCATGTCGGGCGTGGCGATGACGCGACCGTAGTCGAGATTGCCAGCCTGCATGTCTTCGAGCAGGTCTTCGGCGCCAACGCGATCAGCGCCGGCGGCCAGAGCCGCTTCAGCCTTGTCGCCACGGGCGAAAACCGCAACCTTGACGTCCTTGCCGGTGCCCGAGGGCAGCGTGACCATGCCGCGGACCATCTGGTCGGCGTGGCGGGGGTCAACGCCAAGGTTCATCGAGATTTCGAGCGTTTCGTCATACTTGGCGCTCTTGAGTTCGCGCAGCAGCGCGATGGCATCGTTGATGCCGTGCAGATTCTGGTTGTCGCCCAGCTTCTCGGCGAGCGACTTCTGCTTCTTGGTCAGCTTGGCCATGTCTTAGCCCTCCACAACCTGAATGCCCATGGCGCGGGCCGAACCGGCGATGATCTTGACAGCCGCGTCCAGATCGTTGGCGTTCAGGTCCTTCATCTTGGCCTGAGCGATTTCAGCGAGCTGAGCGTGGGTGATCTTGCCGGCCGAATCCTTGCCCGGAGCCTTCGAACCCGACTTCAGGCCCAGCGCCTTCTTGATGAAGAAGGTGGCGGGCGGGGTCTTGGTCACGAACGAGAACGACTTGTCCGAATAGACCGTGATCACGGTGGGCAGCGGGGTGCCGGGCTCGACGCCCTGGGTGGCCGCGTTGAATTCCTTACAGAAACCCATGATGTTGACGCCGCGCTGACCCAGAGCCGGGCCGATCGGCGGGCTGGGCTTGGCTTGGCCGGCTGCGATCTGCAGCTTGATGTAACCGTCAATTTTCTTGGCCACGATGGCCTCCTTTCATCCTGTACGAGCCGGCGGGCCGACCCTTCAGATCAAGCGGTCAAACGGCGCCCGAAGGCCCCTCCCGCGCGGAAATACCAAAAGAATCGGGCAAACCCGCCTCATTCGGCAAGCGGTCGCCCATACAGCTTTGTCGGGTAATTGCAAGCGGGGCTGCGCATCAGCCTTCAAAAAGCCCCGCCGTGCGCATCAGCAGCCCGGCCACGCGCTGCTCCATGCCCGGATCAAAGCGCACGGAGGGCACGGCCACGGCAAAGGCCCCGATCACCTCGCCACCCGCCATGGCCGCGCAGGCCAGCCCCTCGATGCCCACCGAATATTCGCTGGTGGTGCGGGCATAGCCGCGCGCGCGGGTCCGTGCGATCTCGCGGCGCAGCTCGGCTGCGCTCACCAGCGTGGCCTCGGTAAAGCTCTCGCGGCGGCTTTCGCGCAGATAACGCTCGACCTCCTCATCGGGCATCGCGGCAAGAATCGCCTTGCCCGCCGCCAGCCCATGCAATGGCGCCCGCGCGCCCACCGCAATCGCATAGCGCAGCGCATGTTCGCTGCTTTCGGTCACCAGCGTCTGCAACTGCCAGCCATCGCGGACAAAGAAAGAGGCCGTCTCGTTCAACTGCACCCGCAGCGCGCGCACCAGCGGCGCCACGCGATCCTCCAGCGTCGGCTCACTGCGGGCCTGCAAACGCTGCAACCCCGGCCCCGGCAGATAATTGCGCCCGGCCCTTTCGAGATAGCCGCGCTCAACCAGCGTGGCGAGGAGATAGGACAGGCTGGAGACCGGAATCGCCAGCGCGCCTGCGATTTCCTGCGCCACGGCGGGGCCGCCGCGCGCCACGACATATTCGATGATGTCGAGCGTGCGCATCGCCGATTTGACATGCGAGGTGGAAGTTCCAGCGTCAGCCATGCCCCCTCCTATAGCCGCCTTGGCCCCCTGGGAAAGCCCCGATGCGTAAAAGCCCTGATCAGAGCCGCGCCCCGGCAATATCGGCGCCCTCGCGCAGGCTCCGCAGCTTTTTCCACGTCACATCGGGGTCGATCTTGCCATAGCCGGCAAAGGTGCCAAAGCCGCAGTCGGTGCTGGCCACCACGCGATCGGCGCCCACGATCCCGGCAAAACGCTCGATCCGCTGGGCGATCAGTTCGGGATGTTCGACATAGTTCGAGCACGTGTCGATCAGGCCCGGCGCAAGGATCTTGTGATCGGGGATCTTGGCGTCGGCCCAGACTTTCCACTCATGCTCGTGGCGCGGATTGGCCGCCTCGAACAGGATCGTGGCGGGGCGGGCCTTGAGGATGATATCGACCACGCGTTCGAGCGGAATGTCATGGTCATGCGGGCCTTCATAATTGCCCCAGCAGATGTGCATCCGCATCCGCTCAGGCGGAATATTGGCGGTGGCAGCGTTCAAGGCGGCCACATTTTCCTCGGCCACCTTCAGGAATTCCGCCTCGCTCAGATCCTGATAGCCGGTGTGGCGGCTCATCGCCAGATCGGGGCAGTCAAGCTGGAGATAGAACCCCTCATCCACGATGGTTTCATATTCGGTCCGCATCGCCTCGGCCAGATCGGCAAGGTAAGCCTCATGGCTGGGGTAATATTTGTTGACCTGAAACGCGGTGATCAGGCCCGGCGAGGCGGCATTCATGAAGGCCTGCGTGCCCTCGCGCCCATGCTCGGCCAGCGCCGCCTTGAACCGGCGGATATCATCATGGAGCGGTTGCAGATTGACCAGCCTGATCGGCCCCACGCAGCTCGCCCGCACGAAATCCTGGCTGCCCATCATCGCCGACAGCTTCTTCACCAGCGCGGGATGCTCGGCCAGATCGAGCGCGGATTTGCGGTCCACATGGCCGCCAAACCCGCTCAGACGCTCGATCATATAGGTCGAATAGCCGATCTTGCCGATCTCGCCGTCCGAGACGATATCGACCCCGCATTCGACCTGATGGCGCACCGCCTCCTTCACCGCCGCCGACACCTTGGCGTCAAATTCCGCCGCATCATAGGGATCGCCATGATCGCGCGCGATCAGCAGCGGCGTCAGCTCTTGCCCACGCGGCATCGAGCCGACATGGGTGGTGGCGATATGGGGCATGCATCCTCTCCTGTGACGGGCTTTGCCGTTCTCCTATATGAAATTATCGGATGGGTGAAGAAGGAAGTGTGCCTACGGCGGGTTAAGGGCGGGGGCCCTTAACAATCCCGATTTTGGGGTGGCGTGAGGGTTCGTAGGGGAATGGTGATAAAAGCCTGCGTCCTACACCGAACGCCGAACCCGTGGTGCAACGCAGACAGTAACGGGAGCGCGAGGGACGAGTCCCTCGCATCATCTCTTCTCTTGAAAACCCTACCCCATCACCACCACGGGCTTGACCACTGCCCCGCTTTCCCCGGCCTCAATCGCCTCATTGATCTGTGCAAACGGAAAGACTCCGATCAGCCGATCATAGGGAAACCGCCCAGCCAGATGATGCTCGATCAGCTCGGGCAGGAAGCCGAACAGGTCGCTGTCGCCGCCAAGGATGCCCTTGACCGTGCGCCCGCCGCCCATGAAGGCCGCTTCGTTGAACGCCAGCATGGCGGTGGGATCGCTGGCCCCGACGATGCCCAGCACGCCGCGCGGGGCAAGCAGGTTGAAGGCGCTTTCGATGATGCTGGCGATACCGGTGTTGTCAAAGGCATAGGCCAGCCCCTGCGGGCAAAGCGCCGCGATCTTGCCAAAGGGATCATCGCGCCCGTCCAGCGCATGGGTCGCCCCCAGTTCCAGCGCCAGCGCGCGGCGGTTTTCGTGCAGGTCCACCGCGATGATCGGATCAGCCCCGGCAATTTTCGCCGCCATCACCGCGGCAAGGCCTACCGCGCCTGCGCCAAAGATGGCAATCGGCATGCCCGCCTGCACCTTCATGCTGCGCAGCACCGCGCCTGCCCCGGTCATCATCCCGCAGCCCAGCGGCGCAAGGCGCTCCAAAGGCACCGCGCCCGCACTGTCGGGCACGCGCACCACATTGCGCGCCGTGGCCAGCGCATAGGTGGCAAAGCTGCTTTGGCCAAAGAAATTGCCATGCACCGGTTCTTCGCCCGCATGCAGGGTAAAGCTGCCGTCAGCCCGCGCCCCGGCGAAATTGTGCGGAAAGAAATTGTAGCAATAGGTCGGCGCGTGATCGTGACAGCACGGGCATGTGCCGCAGGAGTTGAAGCTCATCAACACCCGGTCGCCCGGCTTCACATGAGTCACATCCGCGCCCACCGCCTCGACGATCCCTGCCCCTTCATGGCCCAGCACGACCGGCATGGGCGTGGGCAACTGCTGGTCGCGCACGGCAAGGTCAGTGTGGCAAATGCCCGATCCGACGACGCGCACCAGCACTTCGTCATCGCGCGGATCATCAAGGCGCAAGGTCTCCAGCGTCATGGCGCCATGGGGTTGACGGCAAACGGCAGCGGTGATTTCAGGCATAGTGTCTCCCTTAAAGCGCGATGACGACCTTGCCGAACAGATCGGGCGACGATTGATAGGCGAAGGCGTCCTTGACCTGGGCCATCGGATATACCCGATCGACCACCGGCCTGATGCGATTGCTATCAATAAAAGCATTCAAGTCCAGCGCCATTGCCTTCGAGCCGACGAAAATCCCGCGCATGCTGGCGCCTTTGAGCATCAGCCCGTGGGGGCTGGTGTCGCCCTCGCGCGTCAACACGCCGATCAACGCGATCTCGCCGCCAAAGCCCACCGCCGCGATGGATTGGGCCAGCGTGCCCGCCCCGCCCACCTCGACCACATGTTCAAAGCCGCCATTGGTGTGGGTGGCCGCCTCGATGCCCCATTGCGGATTGTCGCGGTAATTGACGGTGGCATCGGCGCCCAGCGCGGCCACGCGCTCCTGCTTGCCCGCGCTGCCGCTGGTGGCCACCACGCGCGCGCCTGCGGCCTTGGCGATCTGCAGCGCCATCAGCGACACGCCCCCGGTGCCCAGCACCAGAACATTGTCGCCCGCCTTGACCGGCGATGGGCCGCCCATCAGCGCGTTCCACGCCGTCACCCCGGCGCAGGGCAGGCAGGCCGCCTCCTCAAAGCTGAGCGTGCGGGCGATGCGGATCACGCCCTGCGCGGGCAGCACGACATATTCGGCCAGCATCCCGTCGGCCCCGCCCGCCCCCAGCGCGGGACCGACACCGGGATTGGGCGGCCCTTCGAGCCAGTGCTGGAAAAAGATCCCCGCCACCCGGTCGCCCAGCGCCAAATCATGCACCCCATCGCCCAGCCCGACGATCTCGCCCGCGCCATCGGAAAAGGGCACGATATCCTCGGCCACCGGGCCGCCGATATAGACGCCGCGCACAATCGCCTGATCCCGGAAATTGAGCGAACAGGCCCGCACCCGGATCAGCACCTCGCCCCAGCCGGGGCGCGGCACGTCGCGCTCGACCAGATGCAGATCATCGAGGCCGGTCGCCCCTTTGCGCAGAACCCATGCCTTCATAGCATCCTCCTCCGGTGCCTGCTGCCCCCGCTTGGGCGGGGCGCAATTTGTATGTAATACATATTTCTTGCTTTGATATTCGCAACCATGAAGTTATCACATGGACGACTAAGATTCACAGAGTCCCAAGACTCGTTTCTCCGGGAGAGTACCATGGCTGAAGCAACCCTTGCAGATCTGGCCGCGCGCCTTGAGCGCGTCGAGCATGATCTGGCCATCCAGCAGGATATCCACCAGATCCGCCGTATCCAGTACACCTATGGCTTCTTTATTGATAAATCACAATATAATGAAGTGGTAGACCTGTTTTCCGATGAAGGCGAAGTGTGGTTCCTTGGCGGGATCTACAAGGGCAAGGCCGGTGTCCGCCGCCTCTATATCGAGCGGTTCCAGACCAATTTCACCCAAGGCCACAATGGCCCGCGCTATGGCTGGCTGCTCGACCATCCCCAGCTGCAGATGGTGATCGACGTGGCGCCCGACCGCAAGACCGCCCATGTGCGCGGCCGCTCGATGATGCAGGCGGGCCTGCACGAAAGCGCCGAAGGCAACCAGCGCGCATGGTGGGAAGGCGGCCTGTATGAAAACGAATATGTCCGCGAGGCCAATGATGCGGGCGAACTGGTCTGGAAAATCAAGGCGCTGCGCTACTATCCCTTCTGGCATGGCACCTTTGCCGATGGCTGGGCCAAGACCCCCATCGACTATATCCCGATGACCAAGACGCTCTTCCCCGAAGACCCGCTTGGCCCCGATGCGCTGGTCGATCCTCTGCCCCGTCTGTGGCCCGCCACCGATACGGTGCCTTTCCACTATCCCCACCCCGTGACCGGCGCGCCTATCGTGCTGGACAATTCGCGGGCGCGGGAAGGGTTCAAGGATTAAAGAGTTTAAGGGGTTAGGTGCGAGGGACTCGTCCCTCGCGCTCCCATTACTGTCTGCGTTGCGTATTGGGTTCGGCGTTAGGTGTCGGACGCGATGTGAGAATTATTAAAGCCTGCGGCGCGACCAAAGCTGTGCTCCCCGCCCCGCAGGCTTTAATCCCAATCCCCCTCCCCCTCTGGCACCACCCCATTAACGGGATTGCAAAGGGCCCCCGCCCTTTGCCCGCCGGAGGCAAATCCTGCTAAAGCACCCACCATGACCGACCTCGACCGCCTCCTTGCCGAACACGCCATCGCCCGCCTGATCACGCGCTACGTCCACCTCAATGACGCAGGCCAATGGGAAGACCTCGCCGCGCTTTACACGCAGGACGGGCGCATGAACCGCCCCACCGCGCCCGACAGTTTCACGACCGGGCGCGAGGCTATTCTGGCCGCGTTTCAGGCCCGCCCGCCGCGCGCCAGTCGGCATATCGTGGCCAATATCGTGGTCGATGTCGCCGATGACGGGCAAAGCGCGGAGGCGTTCAGCCAGATCCTGCTGTTCACCGGCGAAGCCGATGGCGCGGGGCTGCCGCTGCAATCGGCCAAGCCGCCTTTGGTGGGCAGCTATCAGGACCGTCTGATGCTGATTTCAGGCGAATGGAAATTTGCCGAGCGGCGCGGCAGTCTGGATTTCCGTCAGGCCTAAAGCAGATTGGCCGGACCAAAGGCCAGGGGCAGCAATTCCGACAGCTTCATTTCCGCCACGCCATCGGCCGAGGCGCTCCACACCACCGGGTCGGTGCCGCCCAGTTGCGCCAGTTCGTTCAGCACTTGACGGCAGCGTCCGCAGGGCGTGACCGGCCCCGGTCCGGGCTGGGCCACGCCATCCTCGCCGGGCGATCCGCCGATCACCGCCACGGCCACCAGCCCGCCGCGCACGCCATCGGCCATCGCCCGCGACACCGCCACCGTTTCCGCGCAGAGCGCCAGCCCATAAGAGGCATTCTCGACATTGGCGCCCGTCACTACGCTGCCATCGGCAAAGCCGAGCGCGGCGCCGACATGAAAGGCCGAATAGGGCGCATAGGCGCGGGCGGAGGCCGAACGAGCGGCGGCGATCAGGGCATCACGGTTATGATTCATGGTCCTGTTTACTTCTGCACTACAACCCAGCGCAAGGGCTGCTCGGCGGCCGAGGTCTGGAGACCCGAATTGGCGGTCCACAGCGCCCATGGCCGTCCGCCGTAATCGGGCTGCACCCGGTCCGAACTGAGCCAAAGCGCCCGGTCGAGCGTGGCGGCAATGGGATAGGTCTTTTCAAATTCACGCCCCAGTTTGAGCACGGCCGGTTTGCCCGTATGCGTCTCGATCTGGTTGAGGAAGGTCATCAGCTCGCTGACCACGGCGGCGTCCGAGACCGGCACCGGGCAATGATCGGCCAGTTGCTCCAGTTCGACCGCAGGGGGCAGCATCTTTTTATCGCGCGGGACCACGGTGACGAAATTGGCGGCCTGTTTGTCGGCGGGTTGGCACGGATCATATTTGTGCAGCGCGCCCCATGGCAGACCCGCAGCGCGCGCCGCGTCCAGATTTTTCACCACGGCCGGATCGCGCGCAAAGGCGCTGGCCGAGGCCTCGATATAGACGAAATCGGCGCCGATGGCCTTGAGGGCAACGAAATCCACCGCCCCATCCGCGCTGCCCACCAGCGCGCCCTGCGTCGGGAATGTCGTGCGGTCCGGCTGCCAGTGGCGCATGCTCCACCACGCCCAGACCCCGCCCACAATGGCCAGCAGCGCCAGCACCGCCAGCAGACGCCAGAGAAGCGACGGACGCCCGCCACGGCCTTTGCCGCGCGGACGGGTTTTGGTTTTTGCCATGTTATTCAACGTTCTTTGTAATGGCCCATCCGCATGAAACGCGAATCGTCATCAGGCCTTGATATGCAGTACGCAAATCAGCGTAAACAACCGGCGCGCCGTGGGGAAGTCGGTTTCCACCTTGCCCTCCAGCCTTTCGAGCAGAAGTTCGGCGGCATGGTTGTGGACCCCGCGCCGGGCCATGTCGATCGTCTCGATTTCCTTGGCCGAAGCTTTGCGGATGGCCTGATAATAGCTCTCGCAAATGGCGAAATATTCGCGAATCGAGCGGCGGAACCGGCCCAGCCCCAGCATGATCGTTTCGAGCAATTCGCCCTCATGGCCTTCGCGCCCGTCGCTGATCTCCATCGAGAGGCGCCCGTCATGCACGGCCAGACGCACCGCATAAGGTCCGTGATAGCCCGCATCCCAGATACGCAAGGGTTTGAAAACATTGTCCTCAATCAGATCGAACACCGCCACGCGCCGTTCCTGCTCGATATCGTCATTGCGACGCAGAATCGTCGTTTCATCCAGATCGATGCTGGAAATGCGCGCAGAGGGCGCAACGGAAGGCAGGTTGGACAGCATAAGACCTCCTCGTTTCGCAAATGCGAGGGGCGCAGGCAAGGGGGTGCAAGGAACTATGGCATTATCCATCCCACGGGCCTCGGACATGGCCCGGTGACGAACCCGCACCCCGATTTCGCCTTAACGCCCCGCCCCAATCCCCATTATCCACAGGGTCGTTTACAACACACCCCATTGCGCCGCCGCATCGCTGGGCGCATGAGGGCCCATCCATGGCACAATCTGACTCCCATCTCGCCCCGGCTCTGCCGTTTTCGCCCGCCAATGATTCCGGCGCGCGCGCGCAGGCCCTGCCCGCCAATATCGAGGCCGAGGCCGCCTTTCTGGGCGCCATCCTGATTGACAACCGCGTGGTCGAGGAACTGGCCAAGCCCTTGTCGCCCACGCATTTCTTCGAGCCTGTCCATGGCCGCATCTTTGAGCGCATCCTGCAATTGCTGGATCGCAAGGCGGTGGTCACGCCGGTCACGCTCAAGCCCTATTTCGAGAGCGACGAGGCGCTCAAGGCGCTGGGCGGGACGGCCTATCTGGCGCGGCTGACGGCCGATGGTCAGGGGCTGATCGCGCCGCGCGTGCTGGCCGAACAGATTTACGATCTGGCGCTGCTGCGCGAACTGGTGCGGGTGGGGCGCGATCTGGTTCAGGGTGCGATGGACACCAGCGAATCGGTCGAACCGCTCGAACAGATCGAGGCCGCCGAGGCCGCGCTTTACAAGGTCGCCGACGGCGCGGGCAGCGCGAATGAGGCCAAGAGCTTTGGCGAGGCCACGCGCGTGGCCATTTCGGGCATCGAAAAAGCCTTCAACAGCGGCGGGCATGTCGCGGGCAAGACCACGGGCCTCGATTCGGTCAACCAGCGGATCGGCGGGTTGCACGATTCCGACCTTATCATTCTGGCCGGTCGTCCGGGCATGGGCAAAACCTCGCTGGCCACAAATATCGCGTTTAACGCGGCCAACCGCCTGCTGACCGACCGCGAATTGGGCCTTGATCCGGCCAAGAGCATCGGCGCGGCCACCGCCTTTTTCAGCCTCGAAATGAGCGCGGATCAGCTCGCCACGCGTATCCTTGCCGAACAGTCGGGGATCTCCTCCAGCGCGCTGCGTATGGGCAAGATCAGCCGCGAGGATTTCCAGGCGCTCTCCTTTGCCAGCCAGCGGCTGAGCCAGTTGCCTTTGTATATTGACGACACGCCGGGCCTGACGATTGCGGGCCTGCGCGCGCGCGCGCGCCGGTTGAAGCGGCGCCATGACATCGGCCTCGTCATCGTCGACTACCTTCAGCTCTTGCAGGGCAGCGGGCGGGCGACGGACAATCGCGTCAATGAAATCTCGGAAATTTCGCGCGGTTTGAAAACCTTGGCCAAGGAACTCCATGTTCCGGTGATCGCCCTGTCCCAGCTTTCGCGCGCGGTGGAACAGCGCGAGGACAAGCGCCCCCAGCTTTCCGACCTTCGCGAATCCGGCTCGATCGAGCAGGACGCCGATATGGTCTGGTTCGTGTTCCGCGAGGATTATTACGTCAAGGGACGCGAGCCCAAGGAGCCCGGCCCCACCGATCCGCCCGCCGTGGTCGAGGCCCATGCCAAGTGGCAGGAGGAAATGGAGCGCGTCTTTGGTCTGGCCGAGCTGATCATCGCCAAGCAGCGTCACGGCGCCACCGGCAAGGTCCGCATGCGCTTTGAAGCCAAGATCACCAAGTTCAGCGATCTGGCACCCGAGGAACTGGCCAATTATTCCTATGATCTGGAGGAGTGAGGCAGGCCCCTCCTCACGAATCCTTGACTTTGGCCGCTTTGCCGCCTAGGCGCCAAGGTTCGCTGGAATTTCCCTATTCAAGACGGAGTGCCCATGGCGCGCGTAACCGTTGAAGATTGTGTCGACAAGATCCCTAACCGCTTCGATCTCGTGCTGCTGGCTGCCCAGCGCGCGCGTGAAATCTCGGGCGGTGCGGAACTGACGCTCGATCGCGATCGTGACAAAAACCCGGTGGTGGCCCTGCGCGAAATCGCAGAGGAAACCGTCCGTCCCAAGATCCTCAAGGAATCGCTGATCACCTCGCTGCAGCGCGTGCTGCCTGACGATGATGATGAAGTCGATGACATCGGCTCGCTCTCGCAGTCGGCCGAGGCGCTGCGCATCACGGCGGCGGCTCCGGTGCGTAACACCTCGCTGGGCGGGGATTACGACGGCTGATGTGATCGCATTGGCGATTAAAACAAAAGGCCCCGGAAGAGCATCGGCTTTTCCGGGGCCTTTTGTTTTGCCCATGTCGGGCGGTCCACCCCGCCACGTCAGGCAAAGAAAAAGGCCCCGCCGCTTTGCCGGCGAGGCCCATTTTCGCAACCTAGGCAGCTTTTACGCCCCCTGCGGCGAAATCCCGCCAAAACCGCTGGCCAGACCCGAACGGCCCGCGCGCGGCACGCTGGTGCCCCGGATCGCAGCGGGCAGCGGGATGCCGCTGGGCGCTTCGGGGCGGTCGATCTTGCCGGTGTCCACCACCTGCTTGATCTCGTCGCCGGTCAGCGTCTCATATTCCAGCAGCGCCTGCGCCAGCGTGTGCAGCTTGTCGATCTGCGACTTGAGCAGATCGGTGGCCCGCACATGGGCATTGTCCACCAGATTGCGGATCTCGCTGTCGATCAGCTTGTTGGTCTCATCCGAGGCGAACAGGCGCTGGCTGGCGCCCATGCCCAGATAGCCCTCGTTCTGATCCTCATACTGCAACGGCCCCAGCTTGTCGCTCATGCCCCATTTGGTGACCATGTTGCGCGCCAGACCCGTGGCATATTGGATATCGCCGCTCGCGCCGCTCGACACCTTGTCATAGCCAAAGATCAGCTCTTCGGCCACGCGACCGCCCATGGCGACCGAGAGGTTCGCATGCATCTTGTCGCGGTGATACGAATAGGAGTCGCGTTCCGGCAGGCGCATCACCATGCCCAGTGCGCGGCCGCGCGGGATGATCGTCGCCTTGTGGATCGGGTCGCTGGCCGGTTCATTGACCGAGACCAAGGCATGGCCCGCCTCGTGATAGGCGGTCATCTTTTTCTCTTCCTCGGTCATGACCATGCTGCGACGCTCGGCGCCCATCATGACCTTGTCCTTGGCGTCCTCGAATTCCTGCATCGCCACCAGACGCTTGTTGCGCCTGGCCGCCAGCAGCGCCGCCTCATTGACCAGATTGGCCAGATCCGCGCCCGCAAAGCCCGGCGTGCCGCGCGCGATCACGCGGGGCTGAACATCGGGAGCCAGCGGCACTTTCTTCATATGCACGGCCAGGATCTTTTCGCGGCCCTCGATATCGGGCACCGGCACCACGACCTGACGGTCGAAGCGGCCCGGACGCAGCAGCGCGGGGTCCAGCACGTCGGGGCGGTTGGTCGCGGCGATGATGATGATGCCATCATTGCCCTCAAACCCGTCCATCTCGACCAGCAACTGGTTCAGCGTCTGCTCGCGCTCGTCGTTCGAATTGCCAAGGCCGTTGCCACGGCTGCGGCCCACCGCGTCGATTTCGTCGATAAAGACGATGCAGGGGGCGTTCTTCTTGGCCTGTTCAAACATGTCGCGCACGCGGCTTGCACCCACGCCCACGAACATTTCCACGAAATCCGAACCCGAAATGGTGAAGAAGGGCACGCCCGCCTCACCCGCGATCGCGCGGGCCAGCAAGGTCTTACCCGTACCCGGCGAGCCAACCAGCAGCGCGCCCTTGGGGATCTTGCCGCCCAGCTTCGAAAACCGGCCCGGATCGCGCAGAAACTCGACGATTTCCTCCAGCTCCTCGCGCGCCTCGTCAATGCCGGCCACGTCCGCAAAGGTCACGCGCCCCTGCTTTTCGGTCAGCATCTTGGCCTTGCTCTTGCCAAAGCCCATGGCGCCGCCGCCGCCGCCCTTCTGCATCTGACGCATGGCGAGGAAACCCACCGCCACGATCAGCAGGAACGGCAGAGCCTGCAGCAGGATATAGAGCAGCACATTGGGCTCTTCGGGCGCCTTGCCCTGATATTTCACGTTATTCTGGGCCAGCAGCGGCGCCAGCGTCACGTCATTGGGAATAGGAACGGTGCTGTAGGCCTCGCCGTTCTTGAACTTGCCGGTGATGCGCTGTTCGCCCACCTGCGCGTCATAGACGCTGCCCTCGGCGACCTTGGCGCGGAATTCGGAATAGGGGATCGCCTGCGCGCCAATATCATTGCGCGCGCTGAACAGCGATACGGCGAAGAACAGGGCGAGAAAGATCCCTCCCCACACCAAAAGGCTCTTCGTCCAGGGGTTTCCATTGGGCTGTTCGTCATTCATCGAGGGGCGCGTCCTTTCACACCCTTGTAATGTAGGGCGGCGGGGCTGAATCGCAAGCTGGGGAAGGTGTATATTCCGATCGAGTTTACCGATCAGAAGCGATTATCCTCTCGAAAGCAGATAGACCGCATGTTCCGCGCGCCAGGTGGCCATCGCGGGGCTGATCAGGCTGTCGCCGTTCAAATACCACGCGCCTTCCACCTTCAGCCCGCGCGCGGCCACGAAATCGCGGAAATCGGCGATGGTCAGGTGGTGAATGTTGGGCGTTTCATACCAACCCACCGGCAACAGCCGCGTCACCGGCATCCGCCCGCGCCACAACAGATCGCTGCGCACCCGCCAATGGCCGAAATTGGGAAAGGAAACAAAGGCTCGCCGCCCGATCCTCAGCAATTCCTCCAGCACCATGTCGGGCCGCTTGGTGGTCTGCAAGGTCTGGCTCAGGATTGCATAATCGAAGCTGGCGTCGGGATAGAGCGCCAGATCGGTGTCCGCATCGCCCTGAATGGCCGAAAGCCCATGGCCCACGCATTCGGCCACATTATGCGGGTCGATCTCCAGCCCGCGCACATCGCAGCCCCGCTCATCGCGCAGCGCCGCCATCAGCGTGCCGTCGCCGCAGCCCACATCCAGCACCTTCGCCCCCGGCGCCACATGCCCGGCGATCACCGCCAGATCGGGGCGCAATGTTGCCATAATCCGGTTCATCGGCTCAAAAATCCTGTAATCACCCGGTCGAGCGCGGGCACATCGAGCAGGAAGGAATCATGCCCATAGGGCGCGGCCAGCTCCATAAAGGACACCGGCGCCCCGGCGGCATTGACGGCATGGGCGATCTTGCGCGATTCGGCGGTGGGATAGAGCCAGTCGGTGTCGAAGCTGACCACGCAGAAACGCGCCGTAACCCCGGCGAAGGCTTCGGACAGGCGGGCATTGTGGCCCGCGCCGAAACGCTCGTCCACCACGTCGAAATAGCTCATAGCGCGGGTGATATAGAGATAGGAATTGGCGTCGAACCGGCCGGTAAAGCTGCTGCCCTGATAGCGCAGATAGCTCTCGACCTGAAAATCCGCGCCAAAGCCAAAACTCTTGGCATCGCGGTCCTGCAACCGCCGCCCGAATTTTTCCGAAAGCGTGGCCTCGGACAGATAGGTGATATGCGCGGCCATCCGCGCCACCGCCAGCCCCGCGTCCGGCGCCCGGCCCGTGCCGTAATAGGCCCCGCCCTGCCAGTCGGGATCGGCCATGATCGCTTGCCGCCCCACCTCCTGAAAGGCGATGTTCTGCACCGGCATCACGGCCGTTGTGGCCAGCAGCAGCACCCGCGCCACGCGCTCAGGCCAATGGATCGAGAGCGAGAGCGCCTGCATCCCGCCCATAGACCCGCCCACAACCGCATAGAGCCGCTCCACCCCCAGATGGTCGAGCAGCGCCATATGCGCGCGCACCATGTCGCGGATGGTGATGACGGGAAAACGCAGCCCATAGGGCTGGCCATCGGGGGCAAGGCTGCCCGGCCCGGTCGTGCCCATGCAGGAGCCCAGCACATTGGGGCAGATCACATAGAAGCGGTCGGTGTCGATCGGCTTGCCCGGCCCCACCATCTTGCTCCACCACCCCGGCTTGCCGGTGATGGGATGCGGGCTGGCGACATATTGATCGCCCGTGGTGGCGTGACAGATCAGGATCGCATTGTCGCGCGCATCATTGAGCGCGCCATAGGTTTCAAACGCGATCCGCACGCCTTCAAGGCTCTGTCCGCCATCCAGCGGCAGCGGATCGGGCAGGTCATAGGTTTGCGAACAGGACGTAAAAAGGCTGGCCATTGTGCGCGTTGAATTGGGGGCTGATGCGCGCGAAGTCAACGGGAAGTCCATGCGTCACCCCCTGACTTTTCGACCTCTGTCATTTCGCCCCATGTTGGGCTAAGGGCCGCGCCATCATGACCAAACTTCCCACCCCCAAGCCCTGGATCAGCGCGATCCACGCCTATGTCCCCGGCAAGTCCAAGGGCAAGGACGGCAGGCCGCTGACCAAGCTGTCGGCCAATGAAAACCCGCTGGGCACATCGGCGGCGGCGCTGGCGGCGCGCGATACGGCGGCGGCCCCGGCGCTCTATCCCGATCCCGACAGCAATGCCCTGCGCGCCGCCTTGGGGCAATTGCACGGCATCCCCGCCGAGCGCATCGTGATGGGCACCGGGTCGGACGAGATCCTGCATATTGCCGCGCAAGCCTATGCCGGGCCGGGGGATGAGATCATCTATGTCCGCTATGGTTTCAGCGTCTATGACATTGCCGCGCGCCGCTGCGGCGCAACGCCGATTGTCGCGCCGGACGCCGATTACGGCACCGATGTCGATGCGCTGCTGGCGCTGGTGACGGAACGGACGCGGGTGGTCTTTGTCGCCAATCCGAACAATCCGACCGGTTCCTTCCTGCCGCGCGGCGAAATCGCCCGCCTCCATGCCGCGCTGCCTTCCGATGTGCTGCTGGTGCTGGATCAGGCTTATGGCGAATATGTCGATCCGGCGGATGACGATGGCGCGATGGCGCTTGCGGAATCGGCGAGCAACGTGCTGGTCACGCGCACCTTTTCCAAGATCTATGGTCTGGCGGGCGAGCGTCTGGGCTGGGGCACGGGGGCCGATCACATCATCGACGCGCTCAACCGCATTCGCGGGCCGTTCAACCTGTCGAACACCGCCCAGGCGATGGGCCTTGCCGCCGTTGCCGATCAGGCCTTCGTCGTGGCCAGCCGCGAGCATAATGCTGCCACCCGCGCCCGCTTTGTCGAGCGGCTTGAGGCGCTGGGCAACCATGGCGTGCGCCCGCTGCCCAGCCAAGCCAATTTCGTGCTGATCCTGTTCGAGGGCGCGCTTGACGCCGAGACGGTCTATAATGGCCTGATGGACATCGGCTATATCACCCGCTGGCTGCCCAATCAGGGCCTGCCGCAGGCCTTGCGCATCACCATCGGCAGCGGGGCGCAGATGGACGAGATCGCCGATGAAATCACCCGTCTGGCGCGGGGTGCATAAGCCATGTCCTTTGCCAAAATCGCCATCATCGGGCTGGGTTTGCAGGGCGGGTCGATCGGCCTTGCGGTTCAGCACTATCTGCCCAAAATCGCCACATCGGGCTATGACCGCGATCCGGCCACCCGTGCCCGCGCCGCCGAACGCGGATTGGTGGGCCATGTGGCCGAAACCGCCGCAGAGGCCGTCAGAGACGCCGATCTGGTGATCTTCTGCGTGCCGCTGGGCGCGATGGGGGATGCGGCGCGTGAATGCGCGCCGGGCCTGCGCGCCGATGCGGTCATCTCCGATGTCGGATCGTCCAAGGAGGCCGTGGCCAAGATGCTGGGCGAGGTCCTACCCAACCACACGATCATCCCGGCCCACCCGGTCGCGGGCACCGAAAATTCCGGCCCTGACGCCGGTTTCGCCAGCCTGTTCGAAGGCCGTTGGTGCATCATCACGCCCGCCGAGGGCACCGATCCCTTCGAGATCGAGCGCCTCTCCGTGCTGTGGCAGGCCATCGGCGCGCGGGTGGAAATCATGGCACCCGCGCATCACGACCGCGTGCTGGCCGTGACCAGCCACCTGCCGCATCTTATCGCCTATACAATCGTGGGCACCGCGGGCGACCTCGAAGAAGTGACCCAGAACGAAGTCATCAAATATTCCGCCGGCGGCTTTCGCGATTTCACCCGCATCGCGGCCTCGGACCCCACGATGTGGCGCGATGTCTTTCTCTATAACCGTGACGCGGTTCTCCATATGCTTCAGGTGTTTACCGAGGATCTGACCGAGCTGCAAAAGGCCATCCGCCTTGGCGATGGGGAAAAGCTGTTCGACCATTTCACCCGCACCCGCGCGATCCGCCGATCCATTATCGAGCAAGGTCAGGATGTGGCCAGCGCCAACTTTGGGCGCGATGGGAAGGTTTAAGGGGTATAACCTTAGGTTCGGCGTCAGGTGTCGGACGCACAGTGTGAAAATAAAAACCTGCGGCGCAGACAAGGATGCCCTCACCGCGCCGCAGGCTTTCAACCAATAACCCCAAACACCACGCCGCCAATCGGCCACCCCATTAATCGGGATTGCAAAGGACCCCCGCCCTTTGCCCGCCGGAGGCAAATCCTCACCTAATCATTCAACGCATTGATCGCATCCCTTACCCGCGCCTCGATTTCCTCACGGGGCAGTCCGGCCGGGATCACCTCGCCGAAACGATAGGTGACGGTCCCGCGCCTTTTCCAGAAGCCGTGCAGCAGCGGCCCGGTGTTGACCGCCACCGGCACCACCGGCAGCCCGATCATCTTGTACAGCCCGGCAAAGCCTGCCTGCAATGCGGGCCTTGTGCCGTGGCGCACGCGGGTGCCTTCGGGAAAGATCGCCAGCGGCCGGTTTTGCTGCGAGAGGTTGCGCGCGGCCGAAACCATCGCGCGCAGCGCCTTGGCCCCCTGATCGCGCTCGACCGGGACAAGGCCGTAGAGCGCGGCGGCCCTGCCCCACAGAAACACGCGCAGCAGCTCGACCTTGGCGAACACCGCCGGAAAGGGCAGCAGCGTGGGCAAGTCGATCGCCTCGAACATGCTTTCATGTTTCAGCGCGACAAAGACCGGGCCGGAGGGCACCTCGCCTTCGATCACGATCCTGATGCCCAAAATATGCACCACCCCCCAACGGTGCATATTCGACCATCGGGTGCAGATCCAGATCGCCCCATCGCGCCCGCCAAACCCGATAAAGAACGGGATCGTCAGCCCCATCAGGATCGAACAGATATAAAAAAACAGATTGAAGGCGATCGACCGCAATGCGTAGCCGATGCCCAGCGGCGAAGTATTCATGTCAACCTTTTCCGATATGCCACAGGCGCCGCAACACGAACTTGCTGTATTCGGCAAACAGGATGCCCAGCGAGGGCCGTGTCGGCACCGCGTCTTCTGTCAGTTCCACGTCGGCCGGAATGGTCTGGCGCAATTCCCATGCGGCGCGGCGCATATGCCAGTCCGAGGTCACCAGCCGCACCCGGCGCAAACCGTGGCTTTTGATCCATTGGGCCGATTCGCGCGCGTTGCTGCGCGTATCGACCGATTCGTAGCCCAGCGTGATGCAGCAGGCCAGCAGGGCGGCGCTTATCTTGTATTGCGCGGCCAGTTCGCCCGGCTTGACCTCGGGATCGACGCCCGAAATCAGCATGCGCGGCGCCACGCCATCGCGCAGCAGATCCAGCCCCCGCGCGATCCGGCCCTCGCCGCCGGTCAGCACGATGATGCCGTCGGCCTTGGCGATCGGGGCGGGCTGGGGCTGAAACGCGGCAAAACCGGCAAAGCCCAGCGCCCAGACCGTAAGCAGCAGCGCAAGGAGGCGGCGCAGCATCTAAAGCATCTTTCGCAGCGCGATCAGCACGGATAGCCGCGCCGTCACCATCGCCAGCACCACCGCCGCCACCGGCACCAGCGCCACCACCGCCCAGTCGAGCGGCCGCAGCACACCGCCCGCCAGCAGCCCCGCGCCCAGCCCGGCAAAGCGCGCACCCAGCACCATCACCGCAATCTGGCCCAGCACCATTCCGACCAGGCTGCCCAATGTGGCGTCCATGCCCATCGAGCGCTGGAAAATGCGCGCGATCTGGGCATCGGTGCCGCCAAGATTATGCACGATCTCAATCGTTTGCCGATGTGTGCCCAGCGCCGAACGCGCCGAGAGCAGCACCGCCGCCGTCAGCGCCAGCGCCAAAAGGCCGATCATCGAGAGCGCCAGCCAGCGCAGCGAATCCATTGCCTCGAACACCGGGGCCAGCCAATGCGATTGTGCATCCACCCGCGCGCCCGGCGCCACCCGCCCCAGCGCGCTGCGCAGCGCCGCGATGCGCGCGCCATCGGCCGCGCCATCGATCCGCACGTCGATCATCGCGGGCACGGGCACCATATCGCCATCGCTCATCCCCGCGCCCAGCCATGGCACGAGCAGTTGGTCCAATTCCGCCTGAGGCACCACGCGGGCCGAAATCACCCCCGGCACGGCCATCAGCGCCTTTTGCGCGGCCTGCGCCTGTGCGGCGCGGAGCGGGGCCTGTGCCTCGATGATCTGCACGCTGACCCCTCCGGCCAGATCGAGCGCGGCAGCATTGGCAATGTTGCGCAGCGCAAGGCCCGTGGCCGCCGCGATCACCGTGATCGTCACCATGATCGCGATCACCCATGGCGTGGGGCCCGAAAGGCGCGCCTGCGGCACCAGCACGCCCTCGCCCCCGCTGCCAAAGGCGCGCCAGCCCGCCAGTTTGCCCTCGCCCGACAGCGCGGCGCGGCCCGAAAACCAGCCGCGGCGCGGTGCGGCCGATGGCGGATCGGCGGGCCCGCCCGTGGGCGCCAGCGGACGGCGCGGGATCTGGACCTGTTCGTCGTCCGGATTCATGCTTGGCAGGTTCATGGCTGGGCATTCTCCCGGCGCGGGGGATAGCGCAGCGCGCCGGTCGGGTCCGACATCCGCCCCCGGTCCAGCCGCATAATCAGGCTGCCCGGCACTTTCTGCAACAGATGCAGATCGTGGGTGGCCACCACCACGGTCGTGCCCAGCCGGTTGAGCGCCTCGAACAGGCGCAACAGCTTGATCGCCATATCGGGATCGACGTTGCCGGTCGGCTCGTCAGCCACCAGCAGTTCGGGCCGCCCGATCACCGCGCGCGCGATGGCCACGCGCTGCTGCTCGCCGCCCGAGAGCGTGGCCGGGCGCGCGCCCATCCGGTCGGCCAGGCCCACCCATTCGAGCATATCCTTGACCGGCTGCACCACATCGCGCTCGGGCACCCCCGCCACGCGCAGCGGCAGCGCGACATTATCAAAGGCCGACAAATGCGGCACCAGCCGGTAATCCTGATAGACCACCCCGATCCGCCGCCGAAATCCGGGCAGGCGATGGCGCGGCAGGGTGATCGCATCGGTGCCGAACAGGCTGATCATCCCGCGCGAGGGTCGCTGGGCCAGATAGAGCATGCGCAAGAGCGAGGACTTGCCCGCGCCGCTGGCCCCGGTCAGAAAATAGAAATGGCCCGCATGCAGCGTGAAACCGACATCGCACAGCACTTCGCGGTCGGGGCCATAGCGCAGGCCGACATTGTCAAAGCGGGCGATTTCTCCTGACATGCCCGTCATTTGGCTCTCCCATGCGCATCGGACGCGGCAATAGGACTGCGCGAAATGCCGCATTGCAGGCTTGTAACAGGAGAGCGTTCGACCATCGTTGCCCAGCTATAGTACGGCTTTGCCCGCGAAAAAAGGGCGGTGGAAAAATGGCTGTTCGCGAGGCGGTCGCCCCCTGTTCCTCTTGTGCTGTGCAACGGTTGCATGCTTTAGCTGATGGCGATGATTATTGCCTGTCCTGCTTGCGCGACACGCTATGCCGTCCCCGACAGCGCCATCGGGGTCGATGGGCGCACCGTGCGCTGCGCCACCTGTCGCCACAGCTGGTTTCAGGAAGGGCCGGTGATCGAGGTGCCAGCCGCGCCCGCGCCGATGGCGGCCCCGGCTCCCCCGCCTCCTGTGCAGCAGGCACCTTTGCCCCAGACCGCCCCGGTGCAGACCGCTCCGGTGCAGCCCGCCCCCAAGGTGGCCGCGCCGTTCACAGCGCCGCCCCCGGTTGCTCCGCCCCCCGCCCCGATTGCCCCGCCCCCGGCTCCGGTCGAGCAGGCCACGCCCGCCATTGCGGACAATTTTGCCGACAGCCCATCCAGCTTTGCCCATGAGCCGCCATTCCGTCCCCGCCGCAATCCCGCGCGGATGTGGACGATGCTGGCGGTCGGCTTTGCGCTGATGGCCACCGGCGCGATGGCGGCGGTCTATCAGTTTGGCCTGCCCGCATGGCTGCCCCTGCCCCAGACCGGGCACAGCGAGCCGGATCTCAAACTGACCTTTCCCGCCGCAAGGCAGGAGCGCCGCCCGCTCAACAACCAGAACGATTATTTCAACATTTCCGGCACGATCACCAATATCGGCCAGAACCGCCGCAGCGTGCCCAGCCTGATGATCGTGCTGCGCGATGCGCGCAACCGCGCGGTCTATACGGTCGAGGCCGCGCCGCCCAAGCCGGTGCTGAACCCCGGCGAGAACCTGACCATCAACACCGCGATCGTGGACGCGCCCAAAGCGGCGGTTTCGGCCGAGGTGAAATGGAAGGTGAATTGAAACAAATTTTCCACAAGTTCGATTCAGTGCTTGGCAAGCCCAAACTCCTCTGTTAGGGGCGCGCTCCTACCCCACTGACGGGCCGGACAATCTGGCAGGTCAGACACGGAAGATGCGGTCGTGGCGGAATTGGTAGACGCGCAACGTTGAGGTCGTTGTGGGTGAAAACCCGTGGAAGTTCGAGTCTTCTCGACCGCACCATCACAAAGAGGCAGGGCCAACGCCCTGCCTTTTTTGTTGCGCGCCTGACGCGCGTGGCGCTTGCCCCGGACGAAACAGGCTATATACGATCCATATATGATTCGTATATTCAGGGGCCACTATGGGCATCGTCAACATCGAGGATGAGCTGCACGAGCAATTGCGCAAGGCCAGCAAGGTGTCCTGCCGCTCGATCAACGCGCAGGCGGCCTTCTGGATCCGCGTCGGCATGCTGTGCGAAATGAACCCACAGATGAGCTTTCAGGACATTGTGGCGCGCCAATTGCGCGAGGCTGGGGTTGATCCAGCATTAGCCGGAGCCATGGCGGGATGATCAAGACCCCCGCCGAAATCGAGGTCATGGCGCAGGCCGGGCGCCTCCTGGCCGATGTCTTTGCCTATCTCGACACGCTGCCGCTGGCGGGCGCGACGACGATGGAGATCAACGACAAGGTTGAGGCCTATATCACCGGCCCGCTGCAAAGCCGCCCGGCCAGCAAGGGGCAATACAATTACCCCTATGTGCTGAACTGTTCGCGCAACCATGTGGTGTGCCACGGGATGCCTTCGGATGGCGATATTCTGGCCGATGGCGATATCGTCAATTTCGACATCACACTGGAAAAGGACGGGTTCATCGCCGATTCGTCCAAGACCTATATGATCGGCAACGTGGCTCCCCATGCGTGGCGGCTGGTCAAGACCACCTATGAGGCGATGTGGCAAGGAATCCGCAGCGTGCGCCCCGGCGCGCGGCTGGGCGATATCGGCCATGCGATCGAGCGCCACGCCAAAAAGGCCGGCTATTCGATCGTGCGCGAATACTGCGGCCATGGCATCGGGCGCGAAATGCATGAAGACCCGCAGGTGCTGCATTTCGGCCGCCCCGGCACCGGCCTGACCCTGCGCGAGGGGATGGTCTTTACCATCGAGCCGATGCTGAACGAGGGCCGCGCGCGGGTGGAAACGCTCGACGACGGCTGGAGCGTGGTGACGGCCGACGGCAAATTGTCGGCGCAATTTGAACATACCGTGGCGGTCACGGCACAGGGCGTGCGCGTGCTAACGCTGCGGCCGGAGGAAAAACCGGCGCGCCGTTAACCGGCGCGCCCATCTCCTTTAGAGCAGTTCCTTCAAAGCCACACTGCTGTCCGCCAGCGCGGCCAGATCAGGCGTCGCCCCGGCCTCGACCAGCTTGCGGCCCTGCACGTAATCCTTGACGCTGTTGACACAATCGAGCGCGATCACCCGTCCGCCCTTCAGATAGACCACGCTGAACGAACGCGCCGCCATATCGCCGCGCAGCACCGTATGGTCATAGCCCACCGACAGACCCGCCGTCTGCAGCCGCAAGTCATACTGGTTCGACCAGAACCACGGGAAAGCGTGATAGGGCTTTTCCTCGCCCAGAATATGTTTGGCCACGCAAGAGGCCTGATCATTGGCGTTCTGGACCGACTCGACGCGCATCACCACGCCTTCGGCAAAATCGCAGGCGAAGGCCGCGCAATCGCCCACCGCATAGACATCGGGCAGCGAGGTGCGGCAATATTCGTCCACATCCACGCCATTGGCCCCGGCCGCCCCGGCCAGAATCAGCGGGCCGACCGCAGGCACAATGCCGATGCCCACGATCACCACGTCGGCGGGAACAACCTCGCCATCGGACAATTCAACGCCCGTCACCTTGTCGGTGCCGACCAGCCGCTCGACGCCGCTGATGCCGGTGCGCAAATCGACGCCATGGGCGCGGTGCTCGGCCTCGTAGAAAGCCGACAGCTCCGGCCCGGCCACCCGCGCCAGCACGCGCGGCGCCAGTTCGAGCAGCGTGACATGGCGGCCCATTTTCGAGAGAACCGCGGCGGCCTCAAGCCCGATATAGCCGCCGCCGATGACGACGAAATTCGTCGCCCCCGCGTCAACCTCGGCCATCAGCGCATCGGCATCGGCCCGCGTGCGCACGCCATAGACACCGGCAAGATCCGCCCCTTCGCACGACAGGCGCCGCGCATCGCCGCCCGCCGCCCAGACCAGACGGCCATATTCAATCACCTCGCCATCGGCCAAAGCCACCTGATGCGCCTCGCCATCAACCGAGACGACCTCGCGGCCCAGCAGCAGTTCGATCTGCTTTTCCTCCCAAAAGGCGGCGGGGCGGATATAGAGGCGGTCGAAAGTCTTTTCCCGCGCGAAATATTCCTTGGACAAAGGGGGGCGCTCATAGGGCGGTTCGACCTCGCGCCCCAGAATCGCCACGGAGCCGGTAAAGCCCCCCTGACGCAGCGCAATCGCGCATTGAGCCCCGGCGTGTCCCCCGCCCACGATCAGTATGTCTTTTTTATCCATGGAACGTGTGGTTTGACGAAAAGCGCGCCAAGGTCAATCTGTCGCGTGATCGGAAATGCAGTCGGCCTATTCAATCGCCGCCATTTCCTCGGCCATGATGCGCAAAGAGCGCATACTGGTCTGCGCGGCGTTGAAACGCAGATAGGCGCCCGCGCTCTGACTGGGGCTGAACACATTGCCCGGCGCCAGCACCACCCCGCGCGCGCGGCAGGCCTGCGCCAGCCTCGCGCTGTCACACCCCGGCGGCAGCGCGCACCACAGGTTGAAGCCCCCCACCGGATGGCCCCAGACCCGCAGGCCCATCGCGCCCAATTGCCCGGCCAATTCCGCCCGCGCCCCCGCCAGCCTGCGCCGCAGTCCGTCGATATGTTTGCGATATTGCCCGCCCACCAGCACATGCGCGATGGCCGCCGCCGACAAGGGGCTTGGGCCCCCAAAGCCGGTGGCCACCTGTAGATCGCACAGCGCGTCGATCCATTCCCCCCGCGCCATGATATAGCCGCAGCGCAAGGAGGCCGAGAGCGTCTTGGAAAAGCTGCCGATGCGGATCACGCTCTGCAACCCGTCCAGCACCGCCATGCGCGGCACCTGCTGGGCGAAATCGGCAAAGATGTCGTCCTCGACGATGACCATGCCATGCGCGGCGGCAATCGCGGGCAGGCGGTGCGCGATCTGGGGCGAAAGACAGGCGCCGGTGGGATTATGCGGCGCCGAATTGGTCAGATAGAGCCGGGGCCGCTCACGCGCGACAATCGCCTCGAACTGGGCCGGATCGGGGCCATGCGGGCCATAGGGGACACTGACCACGCGGGCGCTGTGCGCGGCCAGCAGAGCCTGAAAATTGAAATAGCACGGATCATCGAGCAGCACCGCATCGCCGGGGCGCAGCATCAGGCGGCAGATGAGGTCAATCGCCTGCGTGCCCGATCCGGTCAGCAGCACATGGTCGGGATGCACCGCCAGCCCCTCGCCCGCCATGGCCATCGCCAATTGGCGGCGCAGGCTGGGTTCGCCCCGCGTCGAGCCATAGAGCGTGAGGAGCGCAGGGTCGGCCGCCACCGCACGCAGGGCGCGGCGCAACGCCTCCTGCGGCATCCAGTCGGGCGGCAACCAGCCGCAGCCCGGCTTTTCGGTTGCTGCATCCGCATCCAGCGACTGGCGCGAGACCCAAAAGGGGTCGATTTCGGCAGGACGCGCGGGGGCGTTCTGCGCCGGTCCCTTGGGCGGCGTGGCCAGACGGGCGACAAAAAAGCCCGATTTGGGCACCGCCGCGATCAGCCCGTCGGCCACCATCCGGTCATAGGCCTCGACCACCGTTGCGGGCGAAACATACAGCGCGGCGGCGCATTGGCGCACCGAGGGCAATTTGTCCCCCTCGCCCAGCAGGCCCGAGGCGATGCGACTGCGGATGGTCTCGATCACCATATTGATGCGGGTGGTCATGTGTACTGCTCTTTACATCGATACAGATGATGCAATCTGTACCATACTGTATCTGGGCACAAGCCCCCCGCCTGCCTTATTCGATGGCCGCAAGGAGGCGATCATGCAGGATATCAGAAGAGGTTGGATCAACGGGATGATCGGCGTCGCGCTGTTCAGCGGGTCAATGCCCGCCACGCGCGCGGCGGTGGTCGGGTTTACCCCGCTGTTCCTGACCGCGGCGCGGGCGATCATCGCGGGGGGCCTTGGCGCGATGATGCTGATCGCCATGCGCGAAAGCCTGCCGCGCGGGCGGCAATGGCTCTCGCTGGCCATGATCGCGGGCGGCGTGGTGGTGGGCTTTCCGCTGCTGACGGCCATCGCCCTGCAGGAAATTTCGGCGGCGCGCTCGCTGGTGTTCGTCGGGCTGCTGCCGCTCTCCACTGCGCTGTTCGGCGTGCTGCGCGGGGGCGAGCGGCCCGGCGCAATCTTCTGGCTCTTTGCCCTGCTGGGCGCGGGATGCGTGGCGGGCTATGCCCTCTCGCACGATGCCGCCGCCTCGCCGGTGGGCGATGCGCTGATGGTGGTGGCCGTGATCGTCTGCGGGCTGGGCTATGCCGAGGGCGCCGTGCTGACCCGGCAAATGGGGGGATGGCAGGTCATCTGCTGGGCGCTCGTGATCTGCACCCCGCTGGCTGCCGTGCTGGCCGTACTCACATGGCCGCAAAGCATGGCCTCGGTCGGCGCGCCAAGCTGGGTCGGCCTGTTCTATGTCTCGGTCTGTACCATGCTGCTAGGCTTCATCTTCTGGTATCGCGGGCTGGCGCTGGGCGGCATCGCGCGGGTCGGGCAACTGCAATTGCTCCAGCCGTTCCTCGGGCTGGGTCTGGCGGCGGTATTTCTCCATGAGGCGATTGCGCCGGCGATGCTGGTGGCCGTGGGGGCCGTGGTGGGTTGTGTGGCGGGGGCGAGGAGGTTTGCCTGACCTATGCCTCCGGCGGGCAAAGGGACTCGGTCCCTTTGCAATCCCGTTATTGGGGTGGTGGAAGGTTGGCGGCGTCGTGATTAAGGCAATGGAATAAGGCCTGCGGCGCGCCTTACGCTAAAAAGCGCCGCAGGCTTTAAAATTCAAACCCCGCGTCCGACACAAAAGGCCGCCCCCATAGCGCAACGCCGACAATATCGGGATTGTTAAGGGCCCCCGCCCTTAACCCGCCGGAGGCAAAACCTCCAAACCCCGACAAAACCCCTAAATCCCGCTCCCCTTCCACGACCGCCGCTCCTCGGCGGCGCGCAACACCTCATAGGCCAGTTGCAGCTTGCGGAAGGCTTTGGCGGCTTCTTCGTCATTGGGGCGCACGTCGGGGTGGACCTCTTTGGCCTTGGTCCGCCATGCTTTCTTGATCGCGTCAAAATCGGCGTCCGCTTCCAGCTCCAGCACTTCGAGCGCGCGCATTTCGTCGCGGCTGCGCGTGCCGTCGCCCGATCCCGTCCATCCGTAATAGGACGACTCGCGATAGCCCGCGTTGGTTTGCTGTTCCGCCTTTTCCCGCGACTCGGCCTCTTCCTTGTCGAGGCCCGCGAAATAGTCCCACCCCGAATTGTATTCGGCGGCATGGGCCTGACAAAAATACCAGCGATCCGGGCTGTTGGGTGATTTGGGCGCGGGGCAATTGCCCGGTTCATTGCATCCGGCGCGGTCGCACAGGCGCACCTGTGCGGCCTCGCGGCCACTTTCATAGCCACGCCAGCGCGGGAATCCCCAATCCGATGATCGACCTGCACGAGCCATCCGCGCTTAGTGACAAAACCGCGCCCTCTACGCAAGTGTCCGCAAAGGCGACCTGTTATGTCACATTGCAATCGCTGGCTTTTTCGCCTAAGCGCAGGCGCCATGAGCCGCCAACTTGCCCTTGCCAGCATGATCGCCATTGCCGCGAGTGCTGCCTGCGCGCTGATGGCGCCGGGCATGGCCAACGCCATGGCCATGGCGCGCTACGCCTCGATCATCCTGCGCTAAAGCATTTTCGAGATAACCCGAAACGGTCGTCGGCTCGCGAAAGGCGGGATTCAAGGACGGGCACGCCTTCTCTCCTTGCGAAAACATGCCAAAACAAGACCCCGCCACCGGATCGCTCCGGCGCGGGGTCCTGCATCGCTTGTGATCGCTCGATCCGTCGCCGGATCAGTCGATCGTGACGGTCACCGCGCGGCGGTTCTTCGCCCAGGCTTCCTCGTTCGAGGCCGGATCGATCGGGCGTTCCTTGCCATAGCTCACCGTGGTCAGACGCGAGGGATCGACGCCCAGGCTGACCAGGAAGGCCTTGGCCGAATTGGCGCGGCGTTCGCCCAGAGCAAGGTTGTAATCGCGGGTGCCGCGTTCGTCGGTATGGCCCTCGATGGTGGCCTTCTTGTTCGGATACTTCAGCAGCCAGCCCGCCTGGGCGCGCAGGATATCGGCCGAAATCTGGTCGATATCATACTTGTCCAGCGCAAAGTGGATGGTGTCGCGACCGCCGACCGAGGCGAGGAAATCGGCCTGCGAGCCCGGCGTCGGGCCGCTGGGCATGGCGGGCGCGGGGGCGGGCATGGTGTTGGTCACCGGCGGGCCGGGTTCGGGCGGCAGTTGCTTGGGCGGCTTGGGCGCGCAGGCCGAAAGGGCCAGCGCGCTCACGCTGACGAGCACACCCGCGCTCAGCAGGCGAGTATTGAGCATGGAGGGCATCATGTCTTCTCCTTGACTACTTGGACAGTCAAATTAGGCCCGTTATTGGCGGATCGGCCCCCATGAGGGGTCCGATCCATCGACCGGCGTGGGCAGGCGCCGTTCGTTCCGCCCCGTCAGATCCACTTGCCAGATGCTTGTGTGGCCTGTGCCCTTTTCGGTGCGGAAGAATTGGATGATGCGGCCGTTGGGCGCCCAAGTCGGCGCCTCGTCCTGCCACGAATCGGTCAGATAACGCATACCGCTGCCATCAACCCCCATCACCGCAATGCGCAGATTGCCGGCGATATGGGTAAAGGCGATCTGGTCGCCGCGCGGGCTCCATTCGGGCGTGGCGGCGCGGCCGCCGAAAAAGCTGATGCGGTGCTGGTTGCTGCCGTCGGCATTCATCACGTAAATCTGCTGGCTGCCGCCGCGATCGCTTTCAAACACGATCTTGCTGCCGTCGGGCGAATAGGAGCCGCCCACATTGATCCCCGGCGTATCGGTCAGCTTCTGGCTGATCCCGCCATTGGCCGAGACGCGGTAGATATTGGTGTTGCCCGCACTGGCCATGGAATAGAGGATCCACTTGCCGTCGGGCGACCAGCGCGGGGCAAAGGTGGGATTGCCCGGTTCTGCCACCAGCTTCTGGCTCGCGCTTTCCACGTCATAGACATAGATGCGCGGGCGGCCGTTCAGATAGGACAGATAGACGATCTTGCGATAATCGGGCGAAAAACGCGGGGTCAGCGCCATGGCCTGACCCGTGGTGATGAAGCGGTGGTTGGCCCCGTCGCTGTCCATGATGGCCAGACGCTTCATACGGTGCGCCTTCGGCCCCGTCTCGGCGATATAGGCGATGCGGCTGTCGAAAAACGGGCTTTCGCCCGAAAGGCGCGAATAGACCGTATCGGCGCATTTGTGCGCGGCGCGGCGCCAGTCGCCCGGCGGCAATTGCCACGTCGCCTTCACCAGTTGCTGGCGCAGGCTGACGTCATACAGGTAGCAGCCGACCACCAGATCGCCGTTGCTGGCCGCCGAGACGCTGCCATGCACCAGCATTTCGGTGCCGCGCGTGCTCCATGTCGGAAAATCGGGCGTCAGCACCTGAATGATCGGGATCGGCGGCAGGCTGTTGGGGCCGGTGGGCTTGAACAGGCCGTTGTTTTTAAGGTCGCCCGTGATCACCTCGGCAATCGCGCGGCCAAGCTGCGCGGTCGAACCGGCGCTGGCGGCGGTGGGCACATCGGCGTTGGTGGCGAAACTGGGGATGGCGATGCCAAGGCTCTGCCAAGCGGTGTCATCCGACACCGTGCCCGTCAGCACGCCATTGTCGGATGCGGGCGGCGCGGCGGTGGACGTCACCACGGGGGCGGGGGCGATGGTCTGGGCCTCGATCGCACCGGCCGCGATGAAAGCCGCGCCGGCCAGAAGCCCGTAGGAAATTTTACGCATCATCATTGGGACAGGTTCCTGTCGAAACGCCATTGCACATGTTTCCATGCTTCATAGAGATCGGGGGGCAAAGGAAAAGGTGCCGCAAGTTTGACCGCACGTATCGCATTTTCGCGATGGAGCCCGGCCTGCGGACGGTTGCTGGCGGTCACGCCTTCCTGCCGCACCAGCGTGATCGGCCCGGCCAAAGTGCCGTCGGGGTTGAGGTCAAAGGCCAGAATCGTGACCAGTTGATCGGTTTCCACCCCTTGCGGCACGCGCCAATGCGGCTTCAACTGGCGGCTGATCGCGCCGGCCAGCGCGGCCTTGACGCCCGGCCCGATGATGGCCGCGGGCGGGGTCTGGGCCTTGCCTGCGGGGCTGGCGCCGAAACCCTTGAGGAAATCGACGCCCACACGGCTGCCGCCTGCAGGTTTCTTGGTGACCGGTTTGGCCGCCTCGGTTTTGGCCTCGTTTTTGGCGGCGGCTTTGACGGGAGGCGCCTTGCTGCCATGGGCGGCCGCAATCGCTGCCGAGATCGGATCGACCTTGGCGGGGGTCGGCTTGGCCGGAGTCGGCTTGGCCGGGGCGGGATGCGGCTTGGGCTGGGGCGCGGGTTTGGGCGCCGGCACCGGCTTGGGCGGGGGGGCGGGATGCGGGGGCGCGGGTTGCGGCCTGGGTTGCGGCAGAGGCCTGGGCGGCGGCGCCGCGGGGACCGGCGCGGGCTTTGGCACCGGCACGGGTTTGGGCTCGGGCTGGGGCACCGGCTCGGGCGCGGCCATCGGCTGGGCCTCGCCCAGTTGCGGGGCCAGATCGGGCGCGGCTTCCTCGCGGCTGGTCGAAACCGCCTCCTTGGCCACATCGTCGGCCAGCGTCACCTGCATCCGCTGGGGGCGCGGCAAGGGCGGCGGGGAAGGCTGCAAGGCCAGCACCGCCACCAGCGCCACATGGCCGACCACCGCAACGCCAAGGCCGATCGCCTCGCCCCGGTTCAGACCCTTGCGGCCATGATAGGATTGGGCCAGCGACATGGGATCAGGGCTTCTTTGCCGTTTCAACAGGAGCCCCGCCCGCAACCGTCACCAACGAGATCGCAGTGATCCCGGCGCGGTTCAATTCGCCCATCACGCCCACCACGCGGCCATAATCCAGCGCCTTGTCCGCACGCAGCGTGACGAGCGGCATCGCCCCATCGGCCCCGCGCGGCAGAGCGCCGACCCGCTCGGCCAGTTCGCCGGGCGAAAGCTCGTCATCGTCGAGGAACACGCGCCCCTCGGCATTCATCGTGATCGTCACCTGCTTGGGCGTCTGGTCCAGCGGCTTGGCGCGGCTGTCGGGCAGCGTGATCGGGATGCCCGCCTTCATCAGGGGCGCTGTGACCATAAAGATCACCAGCAGCACCAGCATCACGTCGACCAGCGGAGTGACATTGATTTCGGCCATTGGCGCGCGGCCGCCCCGCCCGCGCCTTTTCGAGAATTTATGGATGCCCATCGCCATGGATCAAAGCCCGTCCAGTTCGCGAGACAGGCTCGCATGGAAACGGTCGGCAAAGCGCTGGAGCCGCGCTTCAAAGCTGTTCACGATATGCGAATAGCGGTTGTAGCCGATCACCGCCGGAATGGCCGCAAAGAGGCCGATGGCGGTGGCGAACAGTGCCTCGGAAATACCGGGCGCGACGACCGAGAGCGAGGAATTCTGCTGCTGGCCGATCTGGAAAAAGCTGTTCATGATGCCCCAGACCGTGCCGAACAGGCCGACAAAAGGCGCAACCGAACCGACCGTGGCGAGGAAATTCAGCCGGTCGGCCAGAGATTCGGCCTCAGCCGCCACCACGCTGTCCATCACCGAGGAGAGGCGCTGGCGCGCGCCCGAACGGTCGATCTTGCCCGTGGCCGAGCGGCGCCATTCGGCCAGCGCCGCGCTGACCACCTTGGCCACCGGCAGATCGGCATTCCTGCCGCCGCCGCGCTCGGCCTGAAAGGCGTCGATGTCGCGCGATTTCCAGAATTCGCCCTCATAGGCCTCTGACTGTCGGCGCAGCGATGCCATGCGAAAGCCGAAAGACAACAGGATCGTCCACACCCAAATGCTGGCCAGAAGCAATCCGCCCATCACCACCCGCACGACAATATCGGCGTCCAGAAACAGCTTGACGGGGTCGAGATGGGTAGAGCCGGCAGCGGCAGCAAGCAGGTCGAGGTCGGTCATGGTGTTCCCGGTTGGTTGGGGCGTAGGTCGGTTGATGCCGGCGCATGTCCGGCCAGAAACTGGGCAAAGATGGACCGCCAAGAGGCAGGCTGGCGGCGCGGGCGTCCATCGGGGGCGACAAAGCCCACCCGCACGGTTGCCTGCGCCAGCAGCGCGCCTTTATGAACGGCGCCTTTCTCAACACCGGCCAGCCTGAACGCTGCTTGAACCAACCGGATACTGGCGGCACCCAATTCATGAATTCGCGTTTCGATCAGGATTTCATCGTCAAGGCGCGCCGGCGCGGTATAGCGGATGGCCATTTCGGCCACCGCATAGGCCCCCTCGCCCGCCTCCTGCGCGGCGCGCTGGTCCACATCCAGCAGGCGCAGCATGTCCGAACGCGCCCGTTCAAACCAGCGCAGATAATTGGCATGATAAACCACGCCCGACAGGTCCGTATCCTCAAAATAGGCCCGTACCGCATAGAGATGCAGCGGACCATCATCGTCCGTGGCGAAGCAGCCGGAAGGAGGGAGAGGCAGGGCGTTCATAATTGTCGCGCAAACTAGCCCGCCCTTGGCGCAAAGAGCAACCCACCGTGATGAATAAACGCGCTTATTGGGCGATCGTGCGCCCCCCGGCCGCCCTTAGGCGGCGATCATGCGCCCCCCGGCCGCCCTTAGGCGGCGATCATGCGTCCAAGCGGCTTGCCGCCGAACAGGTGGACATGGAGATGCGGCACTTCCTGCCCGCCATCCATGCCCACATTGGCGAGCAGGCGATAGCCGGGCGCCACCAGCCCCTGTTCACGCGCGACATGGCCCACGGCGCGGATGAAACCGGCGATCTCCTCGGCCGGGGCATGGGCGGAAAAATCATCCCACGAGACATAGGCGCCCTTGGGGATCACCAGCACATGCACCGGAGCCTGAGGCGCGATATCATGAAAGGCCAGCGCGAAATCGTCCTCATAGACCTTTTTCGCCGGAATCTCGCCGCGCAGGATGCGGGCAAAGATATTGCTGTGATCATAGGCGAGCGTGGGGTCGATGGGCATGGATTATTCCCCTTTGCGGCTGGCTTTTTCGACGATGCCGCTCACGCCTTCGCGGCGGTCAAGCTCGTCGGTGATGTCGGACAGGGCGATGCCCTTGGCGTTCAGCAGCACCAGCAGGTGGAACACCAGATCCGCCGATTCCCCGATCAGCCCGGCGCGATCATCGGCCATGGCCGCGATCACCGCCTCGACGGCCTCCTCGCCCACTTTCTGCGCGATCTTGGGCACGCCGCGCGCGTTCAGCTTGGCCACGTAGGATGAGGACGGGTCGGCGGCGGCGCGCTGGGCAATCGTGGCCTCAAGCCGGGCCAGCGTGGCCAGCGGGTGATGGACGGTGTCGTTCATGGCGCCTGCGATGGGGCGGACGCGCCGCGCCGTCAAGCCCGGATATGCGCTTTCAGGCGGTTGCCGGTTGGGCCTCGCTCTGGCGCGGGCGGCTGCTGCCACGATAGCCCAGCATCAGCCCGGCCAGACCCAGCGCCGCCATCGCCATATTCGACGAAGTCAGGCCCGACAGTCCATGCGACGCCAGCATCGGTTGCAGCAACATCGCGCCGATCAGCAAACAGGCCGCGACATTCAGAAACAGACGCATGAAATATCCTCCGATTGACGGGGATAGTTAATGCATGATGCATGCCATTCAGATATATGTATGAAATTATTGGATTAAGTAATTAACCATATGTGCCGATTGATAAAAATTCCGACACCATGCGTTAATCCTTAGCCGCCCCGTGCGGGGAGGCCCGCCGCACGCAGGGCCCCATGCGCCTGGGCAATCGAATATTTGCCGAAGTGGAAAATGCTGGCCGCCAGAACCGCGCTGGCATGGCCCTTGGTCACACCGTCTACCAGATGATCGAGATTGCCCACGCCGCCGCTGGCGATGACAGGAATTCCGACACTGTCGGCAATTTTGCGCGTCAGTTCGAGGTCATAGCCCGCCTGCGTGCCGTCGCCATCCATGCTGGTCACCAGCAATTCGCCCGCGCCCAATTCGGTCAGGCGCACCGCATGCTCGATCGCGTCAATGCCGGTGGCCTTGCGCCCGCCATGGGTGAAGATTTCCCACCGGCCCGGCGCCACGCGGCGCGCGTCCACGCTGGCCACGATGCACTGGCTGCCGAATTTCTCGGCGATGTCACGCACCACCTCGGGGCGGCTGACGGCGGCGCTGTTGACCGCCACCTTGTCCGCGCCCGCCAGCAACAGCGCGCGCGCATCCTCGGCGCTGCGCACGCCCCCGCCCACGGTCAGCGGCATGAAGCAGACCTCCGCCGTGCGGCGCACCACATCGAGCAGCGTCCCGCGCCCCTCATGGCTGGCGGAAATGTCCAGAAAGCACAGCTCATCCGCGCCCGCCGCGTCATAGGCCCGCGCCTGCTCCACCGGGTCGCCCGCATCGATCAGGTCGACAAAGTTCACGCCCTTCACCACGCGGCCATCGCGGACATCGAGGCAGGGAATTACGCGGATACGAACGGTCATGTCTTTTGCCTCCGGCGGGCAAAGGGATTCGAGCCCTTTGCAATCCCGTTAATGGGTGGCGCTCCATCGCAGACGGAAGGCCATGCGGCGGAGCTGGTATTATAGCCTGCGGCGCGGCAAAGGAGCGCCAAAAGCACCGCAGGCCTTACAATTCAAACGGCGCGTCCGACACCAAAGGCCGAACCACAAGCGCCACGCAGACAGTAAAGGGAGCGCGAGGGTCTAGACCCTCACATCTATCCCTTACTCCTTATTCGCCATCGCAATCGCCGCAGCCAGATCGAGCTTGCCCTCGAACAAAGCCCGACCCGTAATCACACCCTCAATCCCATCCTCTGCATGCAAAGCCAGCAACCGGATATCATCCAGCCCCTTGACCCCGCCGGACGCAATCACGGGAATATTCACCCGGCGCGCCAGATCGACGGTCGCCTCGATATTGGCGCCCTTCAGCAAGCCATCGCGGCCAATGTCGGTAAACAGCAGCGAGGCCACGCCCGCATCCTCGAACCGGCGGGCCAGATCGACCACGGCCACATCCGACACATCGGCCCAGCCCTGCGTCGCCACGAAACCGTCGCGCGCGTCCACGGCTACGACGATGCCGCCGGGGAATTCCTTCGCCATATCCTTGACGAATTCGGGGTCCTTCAGCGCCGCCGTGCCCATTACCACGCGCGACACGCCAAGGTTGAACCAGCCCTCGATCGATTCGCGCGTGCGGATGCCCCCGCCCAATTGCACATGGCCCTCAAAGCTCTGCAGGATCGCCTCAACCGCCTCGCGGTTTTCCGCGCGGCCCGCAAACGAGCCGTCCAGATCGACCACATGCAGGAACTGGCTGCCGGCGGCGGCAAAGATCTGCGCCTGCGCGGCCGGGTTGTCGCCATAGACCGTGGCGCGGTCCATATCGCCCTCGGCCAGACGGACGACCTGACCACCCTTGAGGTCGATTGCGGGAAAAACGATCACAGCTTCCACTCCAGAAAACGGGCCAGCAGCGAGAGGCCATAGGACTGGCTCTTCTCGGGGTGAAATTGCACGCCAAGAATGTTGTCGCGCCCGACAGCGGCGGTCACGCCCCCGCCATGGTCGGTCATGGCCACCACATGATGGCCATCCTCGGCAACAAATTCATAGGAGTGCAGGAAATAGGCCTCGCCCGGCTCGATCAGCGGGGCATTGGGCTTCACGCCCACATCGTTCCATCCCATATGCGGGATCTTGATGGTGGGGTCGGCGCGCTCCATCAACCGCACCTCGCCCGGAATCCAGCCCAGCCCCTCGGTAATGCCATGTTCGACGCCGCGCGTGGCCAGCAGTTGCATGCCCACGCAAATGCCGAGGAAAGGCGCCTCACCTACCAGCACGCGCTCTTCCATCGCGGCGACGAGGCCGGGGATCGCGCGCAGACCTTGCGCACAAGCCTTGAACGAGCCGACACCGGGCAGCACGATCCGGTCGGCCGCGCGCACCACATCGGGGTCGGCGGTGATCGTCACCCCTTCGGCCCCGGCGGCCTTGAGCGCATTGGCCACCGAATGCAGGTTGCCCGCGCCATAGTCGATCAGGGCCAGAACTTCAGACATGACTCACCTCAACCGTTTAAAGTGCCGTCCCCAAGCAGCCCCTTGGTCGAAGGCACCGCCCCGCCCTTGCGCGGGTCCAGCTCGACCGCCGTGCGCAGCGCGCGGGCAAGGCCCTTGTAGATGCCTTCGATGATATGGTGGTTGTTCTGGCCATAGAGCACTTCGATGTGCAGCGTGATGCCGGCGGCCTGAGCAAAGGAATGGAACCAGTGTTCGAACAGTTCGGTGTCCATCTCGCCCAGCTTGTGGACGGTGAACGCCGCCTTCCACACCAGCCAGGGGCGGCCCGAAATATCGAGCGCCACGCGGGCCAGCGCCTCGTCCATCGGCGAATAGACCTGACCATAGCGGCCGATCCCGGCTTTATCGCCAAGGGCTGCCGAAACGGCCTGGCCGATGGCGATGCCGCAATCCTCGACCGTATGATGCTGGTCGACATGCAGGTCGCCCTTGATCCGGACGGTCATGTCGATCAGCGAGTGGCGCGACAATTGCTCCACCATATGGTCGAGAAAGCCGATGCCGGTTGAGACATCATACTTCCCCGATCCATCGAGGTTCACTTCCACGAGAATATCGGTCTCGTGCGTCTTGCGGGCGATACGGGCGGTGCGCATGGCGTGCCTATATACCCGACGGCGGCGCGATCAATAGGTTTCGCTGCGCATATCCCCTCTTGACCCGCAAGCCCCCAAGCGCCACTTGGGAACCCATGACCGATGATACGCCCGACAGCCTGATCCCCTATGATGAAATCGTGCAGGAAGCGCTGCGCGCCGTGGTGGGCCGCGTGCTTGGCCAGGTGGCCAGCACGGGCGGCTCGCTGCCGGGCAATCACCACTTCTACATCACCTTCAAGACCCAGGCACCGGGCGTCGATATTCCCGCCCACCTCAAAACCCGCTTTCCCGATGAAATGACCATCGTGCTCCAGAACAAGTTCTGGGATCTCAACGTGGGCGAGGATCATTTCTCGGTCGGGCTGACCTTCAATCAGGTGCCCGCCATTCTGGTGATCCCCTTTGGCGCGATCACCGCCTTTGTCGATCCGGCGGTCGATTTCGGCCTCCAGTTTCAGGCCACGGTCGAGGATCTGGAGCCTGAAACCCACGATCAGGCCGAAAACGATTCGCCCGGCGCCGATGCCCCCATCGCCACCAGCGAGGACGGCTCGAATGTCGTCACGGTGGATTTCGGCCGCAAAAAGTAAATCGGCATGAGCGCGCCCAAAATCTCCGGCCTGATCCGCCAGAACGGCCAGTCGCTGGTCAGGAAGGCCGTTGATACGATCATCGTGCAGGACAAGGCGGGCAATCAGCAGCGCGTCTCGCTGCCCCGCAAGATCGCCGGTTTCGCGCTGACGAAACTGGCCACGCGGTCGGTGCCGGGCGCGATTCTGGTGGGCGGGGTGCTGCTGGCCAAACACCTGCATGACCGCAAGCAGGAACGCAAAAAGGATGCGGCCGAAGAGGGCGAATAAACAGCCCCCTTGATCGCGCGGCCATGTTGCGGCATCGGACGCCATGGCTCCTGACTCGCACGATCTGCATCACACCGACCACCACCACCCCGACCTGCACCGTCGCGGGCTGATGTTCATCCTGTCCAGCCCGTCGGGCACCGGCAAGACCACCATCGCCCGGCGCCTGCTGGCCGAGGATCACGCGATCCACCCCTCGGTTTCGGCCACCACCCGCGCGCCCCGCCCCGGCGAGGTCGATGGCGTGGACTATTTCTTCGTCAGCCAGCAAGAATTCGACAGCATGGCCGAAAATGACGAATTCTACGAATGGGCCGAGGTTTTCGGCAATTGCTACGGCACCCCCAAGGCCCATATCCGCGCCGGGCTGAAACACGGCAAGGACTTCCTCTTCGACATCGACTGGCAGGGCACGCAGCAGCTCTATCAAAAGGACGCGCAGGACGTGGTCCGCGTCTTCCTCCTGCCCCCCAGCATCGAGGAACTGCACCGCCGCCTGTCCGGCCGCGGCACCGACAGCGCCGAGGTCATCAACGCCCGCATGGACCGCGCCCGCGCCGAAATCAGCCACTGGGACGCCTATGACTATGTCGTGGTGAACGAGGATCTGGACGAGTGCTATGAGCAGGTGAAGCTGATCCTGGCCGCCGAGCGTTTGCGCCGCAAGCGCCAGACCGGCCTGATCCCGTTTGTGCGCGGGCTGTTGCGCACGAAGCAAGGGTGAATTTGTGCGGGGGTGATTTTGCCTCCGGCGGGCAAAGGGCGGGGGCCCTTTGCAATCCCGATACTGCCGGGCGTTGCGCCACGGCGGTGGTCAATGGTTGTCTGATCTGGGGATTTTAAAGCCTGCGGCGCCCATCAGCGCAAGTTCTCCGCGCCGCAGGCAGTGAAAACCACTCCTTCTACGTCACGACCTTTGCGCTCCCCTATTAATGGGATTGCAAAGGGCCCCCGCCCTTTGCCCGCCGGAGGCACTTTCACCCTCCTTAACCTCCCTTGCGCCTCCAAAACCGCCTCGCTAAACCTCTGTAATGAACCAGCCACAAACCGCCCCAAACATCCCGCTTTCCCTCTTTGCCGGCTCGCTGCTTTACGGCGGCCTGTGCGTGCTGGCGGGCGTGCTGGGGACCAAGATTGCCGATCTTGGCACATGGCCGATCCTTGGCAATCTGGCGGTGGAGAGCGGAATTTTCGCTTTCCTGATCCTTGTCGTGCTGGGCAGCGCGACGGCGGAACTGCATGGCACGGCCACGGCCAACCGGCTGGTCCGCTTTGGTTTTGTGCCGCTGATCGTGTCGATGGCGCTGCTGATGATCGTCATCCACGCGGTTCCGCCTGCCCCGTTCTGGCCTGATCAGCCCGCCTTTGCCCATCTGCTGGGTCAGGGCGCGCGGATGCAGTTTGCCGGGCTTTGCTCCTATGGCACCTCGCAGACGCTCAACGTCTATGTCTTTTCCCGGCTTGCCGCCGGGCGCGAGGGGCGCCTGCTCTGGGTCCGCGCCTGGCTGGCCAGTCTGCTCAGCCAGGTGGTCGATACGCTGATCTTCATCACCATCAGCTTTTACGGCGTGCTCGACCTTGGCCCGCTGATGAAGGGACAGATCATTTCCAAGCTGGTGCTCTCCACCATCATGGTGCCACCGCTGATCTATCTGTTTGTCGCGCTTGGGCGCTGGCTGGATGGCGCGCGCCGGGCATAAAAAACACTTCTATTCCGCCAAAAGCGCGGTAAACGGCGCCCCATGAACGACTCCACCACATCCTTGCTCGCCAAAGCCGAAACGCTGATTGAGGCCCTGCCCTATCTCAAGCGTTACGAAGGCCGCACTTTCGTTGTGAAATATGGCGGCCATGCGATGGGCGATCCCGCGCTGGCGCAGGATTTTGCCGAGGATATCGTGCTGTTGAAGGCCGTGGGCATCAACCCGGTGGTCGTCCATGGCGGCGGTCCGCAGATCGGCCGGATGCTCAAGGCGCTTGGCATCGAATCGCAATTCGTCAACGGCCTGCGCGTCACCGACAAGGCCACCGCCGAAGTGGCCGAAATGGTCCTGTCGGGCGCGATCAACAAGGAACTGGTCAGCTGGATCAGCAAGGCGGGCGGCAAGGCCGTCGGCATTTCCGGCAAGGACGGCGCGCTGGTCACCGCCCGCAAGGTCGAGGCGCAAAAGCTGGGCAAGGCGATTGAGGACCCCGACAGCGGCGAGGCCATCGTGGTGGACCTGGGCTATGTTGGCGAGCCCGATCACATCGACACCTCGATTCTGGAAACCCTGTCGAGTGCGGGCCTGATCCCGGTCATCGCCCCCATCGCGGTGGGCCATGACGGCGAGACCTATAATATCAACGCCGACACGATGGCGGGCGCGATTGCCGCCGCGATCGGTGCTGCGCGCCTGTTCCTGCTGACCGATGTGCCGGGTGTGCTGGACAAGGACAAGAACCTGCTGACCGACCTGACGCCTGCCGATATTGAGGCCCTGGCGCAGGACGGCACGATCAGCGGCGGGATGATTCCCAAGCTGGCCACCTGCACCCATGCGGTCGAGGCCGGATGCGAGGCGGCGGTGGTTCTCGACGGCCGCGTTCCCCACGCCATGTTGCTGGAATTCTTCACCAGCAAAGGCGCAGGCACGCTGATCCGCAAGGCGTAAGCCTCAGCCGTTTTTCCAATTCACGCGATTGACGTAAAACGAGCGAACCGGCTCGCCCGTGGCGTTGCGGGCCGGATAAAACGTGGCGCGTCGGCTCAGCACATCGCATGTGGCCTTGCGCAAACGTTCGTCGGCAATCGCCGTCAAAATGGTGCATTGCGCCACCTTGCCTTCCGTGGTCACATCCAGACGGAACAGAACCGACCCTGACGGCGCATCTTTGGCCAGCAACCGAAACGGAGTATCAAGGAAGGTAATCCAGCTTTCCGGGCTTACCTTTGGCGTAGCCGCGGTTTTCAAGGCGGCCTGCTCTTTGGAATCATAGCCCCAGCTGTTGACCAACCCCACCGTGCATGAGCGCAAGGCCAACATGGGATATTTGAGAGACCCGGTGGCCAGTCGGAACCATGGACCGGCGGGCGCGGAAAATACGATGGAGGTAACGGCCTCTTCCTGCTCCGGCGTCACAGGCGGCACATCCTGCAACTCCCTGCCGCGCGCAGCAACCGCAGGCACGAGGCGCAGATTTGGCGCAACCATCATCGGGACGCCATCCGCGCTGCCTCCCAAAGCTTGCGCTCTATCCGGCCCTTGCCCGAAACCGATAGAGATTATGTTATCCAACTGATTAAGATGGAAACGGTTGCTGATCAGGCGAACTTCCAGGTCATCGCCGAGCGAATAGCGGTACATCTGCAACGTAATCGCCTGATCGCCTTCACCAAATCTGGCGCCTATCGCACAATATTGTTTATCCGCATCCAGCACCCATTGACCATTGCGCTGTAATTCAATGGTTTTTGTCGGCACGTTTTGCGCTGCCAAGACCGGGCGGCCAATCAGCCCGGCCAGACACATCAGGACAATCGCCCTCATCAAAACCCCTCATCGACCATCATCACACTTGTCGCGGATCAGGCTAACGGGCAAAAGCGCGCAAAACAAGGCAGGCAAATCCATAAGGCCCCTTGCCAAATTTGTAAGCAACACTTACAATCCTTGCTCAGCGCTCCGGTTGCGCGCGTGGCTTGGCTCGGCTAGGCCACACGCTCTGCCATTGGGAGAGGAAGCGCCCCGTGATTAACGAAGTGATTATCCCCATTCTTCTGCTGTTGGCCGACATCGTGTCAACGGCGGTGTTGGTGCAGGTTGTTCTCGGGCTGCTGATCAGCTTCAACGTCGTAAACCTGCATAATCCGCTGGTTTCCGGCATCTGGCAGGCGCTCAACGCGATTCTGGAGCCGCTTTTGAGGCCGATCCGCCGGTTCATGCCGAACACCGGCTTTATCGACCTTTCGCCGATGGCGCTGCTGGTGCTGATTCGCATCGTCATCATCTTGCTGGTTTACATTGGGAATCATTACGGATGAGCGAGAACAAAATTATCGACGGAAAGGAATTTGCAGAAAGGCTGCGCGCGCGTATCGGCGTGCTGGCCGGTGAATTCGAAGCCAAGGCCGGTCGCAAGGCGGGTCTGGCCGTTGTGCTGGTGGGCGAGGATCCGGCCAGCCAGGTCTATGTGTCCTCCAAGGGCAAGCAGACCGTGGCGGCGGGCATGAACAGCTTTGAACACAAGCTGCCCGCCGATGCCAGCGAGGAAGAACTGCTGGCCGTGGTGGAAAAGCTCAATGCCGATCCTGCGGTTGACGGCATTCTGGTTCAGCTTCCCCTGCCCCGCCATATGGACGAGCAAAAGGTGATTGCCACCATCGACCCGGACAAGGATGTCGATGGTTTCCACGTCACCAATGCGGGTCGTCTGGCCGTGGGTCAGGCTGGCTATGTGCCCTGCACGCCGCTGGGTTGCCTGATGCTGCTCGAAGACCGTCTGGGCGACCTCAAGGGCCTGAACGCCGTCGTCATCGGGCGCAGCAACATCGTGGGCAAGCCGATGGCGCAACTGCTGCTCTCGGCCAATTGCACCGTCACCATCGCCCATCGCCACACCAAGGATCTGGCCGATATCGTGCGGCGCAGCGATATTGTCGTGGCCGCCGTGGGCGTGCCCGAAATGGTCAAGGGCGACTGGATCAAGCCGGGCGCGACCGTGATCGACGTGGGCATCAATCGTCTGCCCCCCGCCGAGGGCAAGACCAAGGGCCGGATCGTGGGCGATGTCGATTATCAAGGCGCGGTTCAGGTGGCGGGCGCCATCACCCCGGTGCCGGGCGGCGTTGGCCCCATGACGATTGCGGTGCTGCTGCGCAATGCGCTGGTGGCCGCCTATGCGCATGAAGGTCTGACGCTGGCCACTGCCGACCTGCCGGAGCATTCGATCTGATGGAAAAGCCCGCCTTTCTTGCGTTGTTTGGAAGGCGGGCTTTGTCCGCATGCGTCATCGCCGCGGCCCTGTCCGCCCCGGCCGTGGCCCAGCGACCGGCCAAGGGCATGGCCACGATGTTCGCCCTGCCCAGCGATATTATCGCGCGCGAAATCGGCTTTGCCCGCGCCGTGCGCGACAAGGGGCAATGGCAGGCGTTCCGCGACCATGCCGCGCCGGACGCGCAAATGTTCGACGGCGACAAGGTGGTGCGCGTTCAGGATTTTGCCCGCCACCGCGCCAATCCGGCCCAATCGCTGCAATGGCAGGTCCACAATGTCTGGATGAGCTGTGACGGGGCCACGGCCATTTCCTATGGCGGATGGCAGGCGGGCGCTGCCCATGCCTGGTTCTCGACCGTATGGCAGCGGCAGAAAAAGGGCCAGTATCTCTTTGTGCTGGATCAGGGCGGCGCCACCGACAAACCCTTGACCGAGCCGGAATGGGCCGAGGCCAAGGTGGCCGAATGCGGCCCGCGTGGACAAAAGGCGCTGGAATTCGCGCCGCCTGCCGGGGGCGACCACCTTTCGGGCCAGAGCAGCGACCATTCGCTTGAATGGTCCACTGCGGTCCGCCCCGACGGCACGCGCGACTATGCTGTCAGTGTGAAAATCGCTGGCAAAATGACCGAAGTGCTGCGCCGCAGTTCGAAATAGGCCCCCTTTCGCTGAACCTCACGCTGGGGTAAGGCAAAGGCATGCTTGAACTTTTCATCTCCACCTTCGCCACGCTTTTCGTGGTGATCGATCCGGTCGGCTGTGCGCCGATCTATGGCGGGCTGACGGCCAGCTACACCCCGCAGGCCGCGCGCAGCACCGCCATCCGCGCCAGCATCATCGCCAGCACGATCCTGATCATCTTTGCTCTGTTCGGCAAAGGTTTGCTGGCGGCGCTGGCCATAGAACTCAATGCTTTCCGCATTGCCGGGGGCGTGATGCTGTTCCTGATCGCGCTGGAAATGGTGTTTGAAAAGCGCACCCAGCGCCGCGAGGAACGCGTGGAAAAAGTGCTGCATACCCCTGAACCGCATGAGGACATCAGCGTCTTTCCGATGGCCATGCCGATGATCGCGGGGCCGGGCTCGATCGCCACGGTGATGCTGATGATGGGCCATGCCAATGATCGCGCCGGGGCCGCCGTTGTGCTGGCCGCGCTGATCTGCGTGCTGCTGCTGACGGGGCTGGCGCTGTTGGCGGCGGGGCCGATCATGCGTCTGCTCGGCAGCCGGGTGGAGGCGGTGATCACCCGCGTGCTGGGCGTGCTGCTGGGCGCGCTGGCGGTGCAATATGTGATTGACGGGGTGCGCGGGGTTCTGGGCCATTAAGCCCAAAACCCCGCAATCCATCAAACCGAATTAGCGCGCGCGATCCGGCCCAGCACACCGGCGCTGGGCTTGGGCGTGCGTTTGAAGGTCGTGCGGTCCAGTTCGCACAGGCCAAAGCGGATGCGATAACCAAACCCCCACTCGTAATTGTCGATCAGGCTCCAGTGGCAATAGCCGATCACCGGCACGCCATCATCCATCGCCTTTTTCAGCTCCCTCAGCGCGGCGGGGATCAGATTGGCGCGGATTTCGTCATGCTCGGTGCCTACGCCATGCTCGGTCACCATGATCGGCAGGCCCGTTTCCGCATGGGCATAGCGCGCCACCCCCGCCAGCGAGGGCGGATAAACCTCGGCCCCCATCGTGTTGGTGACGGCGCCGGGCGGATTGGGCAGCTTGCCCTTGTCGGTCCACACGCTGCGTTCGTAATTCTGGATGCCGAGGAAATCGCAATCCGTTTTGGCCAGACGCAGCCAATCGCCATAGAAATGCTCGCGCTTGGCATCGCGCAGGCTGACCGCGCCCTTGGGCAAATTGGGGGCCGCCTGTTCATCCAGCATGGCCAGACTGACACCCACGGGCAGATCGGAGCGCACCGCCTTGATCGCGGCGCGGCCCAAGCGGTGGCCTTCGAGCATATGCTTTTGCGTACGCGCACCATCGCGCGTGTAGAGCGGGTTTCCGGGCTGATACACGGCCACGCCCAGTTCTCTGGCGGCGGCCTCGACCATCGCCTTGTCCCCACCCAGCAGATCGCCGGGCAGCAATTCGCCCAGCTTGCCCGCCAGATTGGGTTCGTTGAGCGTGGTGGCATAGGCGATACCGCCCGCCAGATGGCGCGCGGCCCGATCGCAAAAGCGCGCGAACAAGACGGGCGCATCCTCGCCATGCCATCCGCCAAGCGCGGCAAACCAGCGCGGCGTGGTGAAATGGTTGAAGGTGACAACCGGCGTGATGCCGCGCGCGCGGCAACCATCAATCATCGCCTTGTAATGATCCAGCATGGCGATGGAGAACATCCCCTGCTCCGGCTCGATCCGCGCCCATTCCAGGCTGAAGCGATAGGTGTTGAGGCCGAGGCTTTTGACCAGATCGAGATCGCGCTCCCACAGCAGAAAGCTGTTGGCGGCATCGCCCGAGGGTTCGGCGTAGATGGTGCCTTTAAGATGTTCGAGAAACCACACGTCCGAGGAGGTGTTGTTGCCCTCGACCTGATGCGCGGCGGTGGCCGCGCCCCAGAGGAAGCCCTTGGGAAAGGCCGGATTGAACACCTTGCCCTTGCCTGCGGCGTGCAGGGCCATGGGCGCTGTGGAAAGGGCAACCGTCGCGCCCAGCATGGCCCTGCGGTCGATCACAGGCTGATCACCTTCTCGTCATTGTTAAAGGACGGGAAAGGCATATAGGAGATGCGCAGACGCTGTTGCAGCGACAGCTTGTGCTCGCCCGCCGGAAAGCCGCCCGGCAGCGCCACCGTAATGGTCGCGGGCGCACCAAAAGGCCAGCGGCGATCAAAGGCCGTCTCCATCTCGTCCAGCGTCAGCGGACCTTGGCCTTCATCAAAGGTGATCGCCTCGCGGGGAAGCGCCTCGCCGTCGATGGAGACTTTGAGATCCTCGATCATCGAGAGGCCGAGGCCGCGATAATAGCCCAGCTTGGTCGTGAAGGAGAAGCCGGTGGGCGCATCCGCCGGGCCGGTGTTGGCAACGGTGGCGGGATCGATGATATATTTGTCAAACATGGGTTTTATTCCTTGATGATGCCGCGCGTGCGCAGCCAGCGGCGCATCACGTCCAGCCAGCCTTCGGTGGGCGTGCCCGGCGCGCCGGGGCCAAAACCGTGGTCGCCGGCGGAAAAGAGATGGAACTCGACGGATTTGCCCGCCGCGCGATAGGAATCGATCAGTTTCGGCCCGCCCGCCCGCGCCAGCAGAAAGTCATTCGCCGCAATCGCCACGAACATCGGCGGGGCATTGTCGGGCACTTTCATCGGCGCCATATTGGGATAGATGGGGGCGACAAAGGCGGGCATGTCGGCGCCAGCATTTTCCACCACGCTGCGGGTGAGGAAACCGCCTGCGGAAAAGCCCATGAAGCCGATGCGCGCCGGGTCCACGCCCCATTGCCCGGCATGGCCGCGCACATAGCGCAAGGCCGCCAGCCCATCGGCCAGCGCCTCGGGCGGGGTATCATCGGGCGGGCTGGCCATGGCGACTTTTTCGCCGCGGATCACGCGGGCCAACTGGTCGGCAAATTCAACCTGCGAGGCGGGCGTGGGCAGCACGCGATATTTCAGCACGAAGGCGGCTATGCCGTGATCGGCGAAATAGCGGGCGATCTGCCAGCCTTCCTTTTCGATGGCCAGACCAAGAAAGCCGCCGCCCGGCGCGACGATCACCGCCGCTCCGGTGCCCTTGCCCTTGGGCAGGAAGGGCATGATCGTCGGGCGCGTGACATTGCGCACCGCAATCAGGCCATTGTCGCGGTGCCACACCTCACGATCCGGTGCATCGGGGATCAGCGCGATGGCGCCCGGCTGGGCGGGGGCGGCCATCGTCTCGCGGCTGGGCCCCGGCATCTGGGCATGGGCCACAGGCGCCAGAGCCAACGCCAACGCCCACGGGGCAAAGGCGCGCGCGCGCATTACGCGACCTCCGCTTCGGCCTTGGCGATCAGGCGTTCGAACATCACATGCTGGCGGCGGACCTGTTCGCGGCTGTCCACTTCATGCACGTCCTGAATCCAGCGATTGCCTTCATATTCGGACGACAGCGTGCCTTCCCAACCGGCCTTGACCAGTTCGGGGATCACCTCGTCATAGGCCAGCGCGGGATCGGTGCAATCCTCGTTCATTTCATAGAATTTGGCCTGAATGTGGCGGAAATAGGGGGCGTAATCGCCGATCCGCTTGGGGTTGGCATAGGGAGCGTGGCGCAATGTTTCGGCCATGGCGACCTCGGCCTTGTTGCCCTGCATCTTCACGGCCACTTCAAAGATGGTGTATTCGCACATCACCTTCTGCTCGTGCTGCTCGACGATGAAATCGCAGACTTCGGGCCGGGCGCCCTGGCGTTCAAAGCGGGCGCGGAAGGCGGGCGGGTAATGCTTCATGAAAATGCCCATGTCGGGCAGGATGCCAAGATGCTTGGTCTTGAGGCGATCCGCCACCTCAATGGTGCGCAGGATCCAGGCGTGCTCCAGATGCCATGGCGCATGGACCTCGACGCCCATATGCACGTCCAGCTTCTCCGCCATCGGCACGCATTTTTCGAGAATGTCGGGGCGCACGAAGATCAGGATGCGCATGTTTTTGATGCCGAGCCGGTTGCACAGGATCAGGTCGCGATGGATGCTTTCGACCTGCTCCTCGTCACTCATCAGGCGATCCTTGCGGCGCTTGGTGTCGAGGAACATGTCATAGCAGGTGAAATGCGCGCCATGGCGCGCCAGCATGTCCTGCCATTCGCCCACCTGAGCGTCGCTGATGTTGGGAAAGGTGGGCATATTCTGTTCGGGCAGGATTTCGATGCCCGGCGCGCCGATGCCGGCGGCAAAGGCCACGCAATCCTCGATGCTCATCTTGCCGAGGAACATCTCTTCCTGAAAGCTGTAGAGGCTGACGCCCCGTTTGATTTTCGATGTCATTGATTAAGCTCCGGTGGGGGCATTGTCGCGCCCCGAAACAACGATCAGCACCAGAATGGCGCAGACGAGGCCAAACACCCCCGCCGCCAGAAAGGCACCCTGCATATGGCCGAAATGTTCGCGCAGCAGGCTGACCAGCAGCGGCGAGGAAAATTGGCCGAAGAAGAAGCAGGCGGTCCAGATGCCCATGCCGCGCCCACGATGGGCAAAGGGCAGATGGCTTTGCGCCCATGCGACAAGGCAGGGAACCGCCATGCCCGCGCCGGTCTGCTGGATGGCCATGCCCACCACCATGCCGCGCCAGTCATGGATCAGCCCCATCGTCACCAGCCCTGCGCCCAGCAGCGCAAAGAGCGAGAACAATTGCCAGCGCGGGCCAAACTTGCCGGTGAACCAGAACACGCCCGCGCCCACCATCACAAACAGGCTGGGGATGCTGGTCATGCGGCCGATGGCGGCGGAATCCTTGACCCCGATCTCCTGCCAAACCAGCCCGCCATTGATGATGAACACGTAATAGAGCGCGCTGCCCAGCAGAGTCACGCCAGCATAGGTCAGCACATTGCGCCATGGGAAAGGTTCACCGCCCTCGTCCATGCCCAGCATCTTACGCGCGGTTTCATCGCTGGCCGGTTCGTAAAGGAACAGGGCGCTGGCGAGGAAAGCGGGAAAGCCGACGGCATAGACGAGGAAGATCCCGTTCCATTGCACCGCCGTCAGATAGCCCGACATGAAGATCACCGCGCTGCCCAGAAAGGGGCCTGCAAGGCCCTGAATGGTCAGCCAGAAGCGGCGGTCCTTCTCGTCCCAATAATCGCCCACCAGCGTGTTGAGCGTTGTCAGGATCGCGGCCTCGGCCACGCCAAGGGCAAGGCGCGAGACATAGATCTGGTCGATCGAGTCGAGGAAAAAGGGCGCCACCCCCACGAAACCATAAAGCGCGGTGGACACCAGCAGCAGCCTGCGCCGCCCGAAACGGTCAACCAGCAGACCCGCGACCAGCGCCAGCAGCGCAATCGTCAGCCCCGGCGCGGACACCATGGCGGGCACCTTGGCGATAGCGGCCGGATCGCGCGCGGCGAAATGTTCGATGATCGCGGGCACGGCCGGAAACATCGAAACAATCGCCACGATGGGCAAAAAGGCCACGGTGACCAGCGTTATGCCCTGCGCAGGGCCCGCCTTGCGCGGGGCAATGGATTGGACGCTCAAAACTCTCTCCCGATGGCGGCCGGACATGGACGTACCGCAAATTTTAATTAGAACTCTTGTTCTGAAAGTTAGAGCGGGGTGGCGCGCCTTGTCAAGATCGTCCGTCTGATCGACGCCGGGCGGGACGCAAATTTCGCGCTTGGGCGCGCAATGTCGGGCCGCATGAGCGGCATAGGGGCCATGCATCAACGACATCTATCGAAAACCCCAAAATGCCATCGATGATTCGTGGCGCAAAAGCATCCAGGCCGCCTAAATTGGCGCAAATTCGCCATTCCAGAGCAGATACGGCGATAATCGTTCGGGCCCGGTTTGCATCACCGCGTTCTATTGGTTTTCCGGGCACAATCGTTTTGCGCGGGCTTCGAAAGGGCCGCCGGTCAGGCCTCGCGGCGGCCCACCTGTTGCCGGTCTGCAACGCCGCGCCCTGCGAACCGTGTTGACAGGAGATTGGAACGCCCACTATCTAGAACACGAGTTTTAATTTTGTAAAGGCGCCGAAGCCCGCTTCGGCCTTCCGGGAGAATTGTCATGAACCGCGGTCTTGCCGCAGCGCTTTGCGCATCCGTCAGCCTTTTTGCCGCAGCGCCCGCCCTTGCCGCCGAGCAAGCGCCCGAGTCGCCCAAGACCGGCGGCCTTTCCGAAATCGTTGTGACCGCCAGCCGCGTGGAAACCACCTCGCAAAAGACGCCGATCGCGCTGACCGTCTATTCGGGCGCCGATCTGGCGGCCAAGGGCGTGGTGAACATGCAGGCCCTGTCCAGCATCGACGCCAGCCTGAACATCACCTCCAGCACGGGCGCGGCCTATGTCGCGGTGCGCGGCATCGCCTCGACCGACGTGACCGAGACCGGCGACCCTTCGGTGCCCATCGCGCGCGACGGTTTCTACACCAACCGCTCGTTCAACATTCAGTCCTCGATGTATGACGTGGCCCGCGTCGAAGTGCTCAAAGGCCCCCAAGGCACGCTCAACGGCCGCAACTCGACCGGCGGCCTCGTCTCGATCATCACCAACCGCCCGAACGCCAAGACCGGCGGCTATGTCACGCTGGGCACCGGCAATTACAATGCGTTCGACGCTGATGCCGGCGTGAACCTTGCGGTTTCGGATCGGTTTCAGGTGCGCGCATCGGGCACCTATCATTCGCATGACGGCTATCGCAACCTGACCGGCCTGTATAATGGCGCGACGCTGCGCGGTGATGATCAGAAGGTCGGCTCGGGCCGCTTTCAGGCCGCGTGGAAGCCGGTCGACGGGCTCAAACTCTGGGCCTCGTATCAGCATGACGAGATCGACAATGTGGGCGATGTGACGATGGATTCGACCATCGGCGTGCGCCCCGATTTCGGCAATGCCAGGAGCTTTGCCAACACCGCCCCCACCTCGACCCGGCTGACCGGCGACCGCGTGCGCTGGGAAGCGGTCTATGACGCGCTGCCTGCCGGGCTCTCGCTGATCTATTCGGGCGGCTATGACAAGAGCAGCTATCGTCGCCACACCGATGCCACCGGCCCGATCTATCCGGCCGTGCGCCAGTTCATCCAGGGCGAAGACCCCACCACCTGGAACCATGAAGTGCGGCTGTCGAACAATGCCAACAGCCGCGTGTTCTTCCAGTTGGGCTGGTTCAACTTCAAGGAAACCAATGTCATCAATTCGGGCCTGTATAATCTGCAGATGACCGGGTTGTTTGCGCCGGGCGGGCCGCTGGCCGCCATGGGTCAGCCGGGCGTCTATGGCATCAAGTTCGATTACAACATCGCCACCAAGTCGAACGCCGTGTTCGGCCAGATCGCCTATCGCGTGAATGACCAGATCAAGATCACGCTGGGCGCGCGCAACACCTGGGACAGCAAGTTTCGCACCGGCAATGCGGTGCTTTTCCTGCCCGCGCTGGCCAGCCCCTTTGCGCCGGGCGCGACCATCACCACGCCCGGCAACGGCAACATGAGCACCAGCCAGCCCACCTATCACGCCGGCCTCGACTATCAGGTCACGCCCACCAACCTGCTCTATGCCAAGTTCGACACCGGCTATAAGGCGGGCGGCTTCAACTCGAACGGTTCGGCCGCCTCGGTCGCCTATGCGCCCGAAAAGCTCTCGGCTTGGGAAATCGGCTCGAAGAACCGCTTCTTCGGCAACAAGCTGCAGGTGAATGCGGCGGCCTTCTACTTCGACTATCGCGGCTATCAGGCCTCGCGCAGCACCGATGCGCTGTCGGGCGGTTCGGGCATTTTCAACGTGGGTTCGGCCAAGATCATGGGCGCCGAATTGCAGACCATCGCGCTGGTTCAGGGCTTCCGCCTCGACAGCAACATCGCGCTGCTGCACACCGAATTCGGCAAGGGCATCACCGTGCTGGACGGCGCGGGCAACAACCGCGACATCAGCGGCCACCGCCTACCCAACGCGCCCGATTTCGTCGCCACCTTTGGCGTCGAACGCCCGATCGAGGCCGGTTTCGGCACGTTCACCCCGCGCATTGACGGCAAATATTCCTCGGCCTTCTATTATGACGTGTTCAACGATGCCGACACGCGTTCGGGCGCCTATGTGACGGGCAATGCCTCGATCAACTTCAAGCCCGCCAAGGGCAACTGGCAGATCGACGCCTTCATCCGCAACTTCACCGACAAGGTGGTGCTGGCCAATGCCGCGCGCAATTATGTGGCGGGCAAGAACACCTATCAGTTCCAGCCGCCGCGCACGTTCGGCGTGCGCGCCAGCCTGAAGTTCTGACGGCCCGGCAAGTCCGATGCAAAGCGGGGCGGGCGTGATGCTGGCCCCGCTTTCATTATTTGTGATTCTGATCTATCGCCTTTCCCATAAGCAGAGGAACGGCATACCATGCGCTTCAAACAGCTCGACCTGAACCTGCTGGTGGTCTTTTCCGCGCTGATGGAAACGCGCAGCGTCACCCGCACCGCCGAACGCCTCGGCCTGACGCAACCGGCCGCCAGTGCCTCGCTGCGCCGGTTGCGCGCCTATTTCGGTGATGAACTGCTGGTGCAGGTGGGCAAGCGGATGCATCCCACCCCCTTTGCCGAAGCGCTGTTTCCGCAAATCCAGCGCAGCCTGCAAAGCGTCGAACAAGCGATCGCCACGCCCGCCGGTTTCGATCCGGCCACCTCGACGCGCCGCTTTCGCATCAATGCCTCGGACTATGTGATGGTCGCGGTGCTGGTCGCTCTGGCCGAGCGCGTGACCGCCGCCGCGCCGCAGATCCAGTTGGAGGTGATGCAGCCCACCGAGCGCAATGCCGATGATCTGGATGGGGGCAAGATCGACCTGCTGATCGCGCCCGAACAATTGCTGGCGCCGTGGCATCCCTCTGAATTTCTTTATGAAGAGGAACAGGTCGTGGTCGGCTGGGCGGGCAATCCGATCTTTGCCTCGGGCTTGAGCGCGGATGAATTCTTTGCCGCCGGCCATGTCGGGGTGGCGCTGGGCACGCGCCGCGCGGCCACCTTTGCCGACACCCAGCTTGCCCGCATGGGGCGCCAGCGCCGGATCGACATCGAGGTCGCCTCCTTTGCCAGCGTGCCGTGGTTTCTGCAAAACACGATGCGGCTTGCGGTCTTGCACAAACGTCTGGTGCGCGCGATGATGCCGCAATTCGATCTGGCCTTTGCGCCCATGCCTTTCCCCTTCCCCCGGCTGCGCGAAATGGCGCAGTTTCACGAGGCGCGGCGCGATGATGCGGGGTTGGTCTGGCTGCGCGAGCAATTGCGATTGGCGGCCCAGTCCACCTCGTGACAGGAATGTATGGCATAAGCAAAATTTATGCACATTGATCCAGATAATGACTTTTACAGATTGGCCCGCACAGGGATAAATATCCCCGTCAACGCGCCCCACGCGGCGCATGGGGAGAGCATATGCGCCAGCACTTTGGCGCCGCGCACGAGGCGCGGCCATGAACAATCTCGACATCCTTGTCATCGGCGGCGGCATCGGCGGCCTGACCAGCGCGATTGCGCTTTGCCAGGCTGGGCACAACGTCACCGTCATTGAGCGCGACCCAAACTGGTCGGTTTACGGCGTCGGCATCATCCAGCAGTCCAATGTGCTGTCCGCAGCGCAGCAACTGGGCATTCTCGACGGCTATCTGGCTGCGGGCGTGGGCTTTGACGCGGTGGAGATCTATCTGCCCCATGGACAGAAGATCGCACGCATTCCCGGCCACCCGGTCGCGCCCGGCCTGCCCGCGAATATGGGCATCGGCCGCCCCGCGCTGCACAAGCTGCTGGGCGATGCCGCCAAGGAAGCAGGCGCACAGATCCGCCTCGGCATCACCGCGCAGGCGATCGAGGACACGGGCGACGGCGTCAACGTCACCTTTTCGGACGGCAGCACGGGCACCTATGCCATCGTGATCGGCGCTGATGGCGTCTATTCGCAAACGCGCAAAACCATCATGCCCGATGCGCAGGGTCCGCAGTTCACAGGGCAAGCTGTGTGGCGCTATAACTTCCCGCGCCCGGCCGATCTGGATGCGCTGCATGTCTATAACGGCCCGACCGGCGTGGGTCTCGTGCCGATCAGCGCGGATCTGATGTATATGTATGTGACCACGCCCGAGCCGGGCAATCCGTGGTATCCCAAGGAAGGCATCGCGGCCGTCATGCGCGGCAAGCTGGCCGGCACCGCGCCCGCCATTCAGGCGCTGGCCGAGCAGATCACCGATGACGAAGGCGTGGTCTATCGCCCGCTCGAAGGCATGATGCTCTATGGCGACTGGCATGTGGGCCGGGTGGTGCTGATCGGCGATGCGGTCCATGCCACCACGCCCCATCTGGGTCAGGGCGCGGGCATGGCGATCGAGGACAGCATCGTGCTGGCCGACGAGATCGCCAAGGCCGCAACCCCGCAGGAAGCCTTCACCGCCTTCCGCAACCGCCGCTTCGAACGCTGCCGCTTCATCGTCGAGAAGAGCCTCGAGATCTGTCACGGCCAGATCGGCAAGGGCCCGCCCGTCGACAATGCCAAGGCGACCGCCGAAATGTTCGCCGTCGTCTCGCAGCCCATCTGATTTTCAAGGAACACCCTATGAGCCGAGTTACCGAAATCCGTTATGTGGGCTATGGCGTCACCGATCTGGACGCCGAAGCCGCCTATTACACCGATGTCTGGGGTCTGGAGCCGGTCGCTTCGGACGATGGCCTGCGCTGGTTCAAGGCGCAGGGCCATGACGAGCATCACGTGGTGCGCCTGCGCGCGGCGGAGGAAAACCGCGTCGATGTTATCGCGCTGGCCGCCGATACGCGCGCCGATGTCGATGCCCTGGCCGCCAAGGTCGAAGCATCGGGCGCCCAGATCATCCATGCCCCGCGTGACCTCACCACGCCGGGCGGCGGCTATGGCTTCCGCTTCTTCAGCCCGGACGGGCTCCAGATGGAAATCAGCGCCGATGTGGCGCGCGGCGAAAAGCGCGAAATCGCACGTTGGGAAGGCATTCCGGTCAAGATCAGCCATATCGTGCTGCATTCGCCCAACCACAAGGCACTGGTCGAATGGTTCTGCGATGTGTTGGGCTTCAAGGTCTCGGACTGGCTGGGCGATTTCATGTGCTTCCTGCGCTGCAACAACGCCCATCACCGCTTTGCCATCCTGCCCGGTCCTGCCTGTCTCAACCATGTCGCCTATGACATGGAAGGCGTCGATGGCATGATGCGCGGCGGCCACCGCCTCAAGCAGAAGGGCTTTGACATCCGCTGGGGTCCGGGCCGTCACACGGCGGGCGACAACACCTTCTCCTACTTCGTCACGCCCGGCGGCTTCGTCACCGAATATACCGCCGAGCTGGAAGAAGTGGACTTCGAAACCCGCGAGGCGACTGTCTATGCGCCTGCGCCGATGGTCATGGACCAATGGGGCATCGGCGTCGGCGGGCCGCAGACCATGCCGCATCCGCATGAAAACGCGGGCCTCTTTGTGGCGGTCGACGCATAATGCGCGGGCGCGTCCTGCTGGCGGCGGTCCTTGCGCTGGCGCCAGCCGCCACGTTGGGCTTTGGGCCTGCGGCGCAGGCGCGCCCTCATACCACCGCGCAATCCAAAACCGCGCGCAACCGCGCCATCATGGCCGATTTCGCGCACAGGTTTTACGATCTGCGCGATGTGCGCGGGGCCTTCATGGCCCATGTCGCCCCCGACTACATCCAGCACAACCCCGGCATCGCCGATGGCCGCGAGGCCGCCATCGCCGCGCTGGAGCCGATGTTTTCCCGGCCGGGATCGCGCTTTGTCATCAAGCGCATTCTGGTCGACGGGGATCAGGCGGTGATCCATCTGCACGGCCGCACCGGGCCTGATGGCAATGGCGGCTCGGTCGCGGATTTCTATCGGCTCAAGAACGGCCGGATTGTCGAACATTGGGATGTCTTGCAGCCCATCGAAAGCAAGACGATCAACCCCCATCCCTATTTCTGAACGGAACCCCCATCGTGGCGCTTTACTCCCCCTTTCCCAACTATATCTGGAACCTGTCGGTCGCCATCGCTCTGGAAAGCGGCGGGCAGATCGGCGAGATCGTCGACATGTGCCAGCCCATCATCGATGCGGCCGCCGGCGGCGGCGATGCCGGCACCCCGGCCTTCATGAAGCAATGGGCCGCGATGGGCGACAAGCTGTTGGAACTGGCCGCCGAGGATGAGGCACGCGGGCGCGGCTTTTCGGCCAGCGCCAAGCTGGAACGCGCCTCGCTTTACCTGTTGGTGGCCGAACGCATGCAGGGCCACGGCGCGCCGGGCCGCAAGGAAACCTATGCCAAGGCGCTCGAGGCCTTCGAACGCTCGGCGCGGCTGGGCAGCATCAACCGCGAGCGCGTGGAAATCCCGCTGAGCACCGGCACGATGTCGGCGCTCTACACGCGCGGAAACGGCGAAGGCCCGCGCCCGGTGGTGGTTTACTGCAACGGCTTGGACAGCTGCAAGGAGATGCTCTATTGGAGCCGCCTGCCCGAGGCGCTGGCCCGTCGCGGCATTTCCACGCTCTGCGTCGACCAGCCCGGCACCGGCGAGGCTTTGCGCCTGCAGGGCCTGCCTGTCGATCCGCACAGCGAGAATTGGGCATCAAAGGCGGTGGACTGGCTGGAGGTCCAGCCCGATGTTGACCCCAAGCGCATCGGCATGACCGGCATCTCGCTGGGCGGCCATTTCGCGCCGCGCGCGGTCGCCTATGAGCCGCGCTTTGCCAGCGGCGCCTGCTGGGGCGCCAACCATAACTGGCGCGAGGTGCAGGACAAGCGCATGAAGCGCGAGGGCGAAAACCCCGTGCCCCATTACTGGGCGCATGTGATGTGGGCCTTTGGCGCGGAGACGATGGAGGAATTCCTCCAAAAGTCGGAAGCCATGAACCTCAACGGCCATATGGGCGGGGTCCGCGTGCCTTTCCTGGTCACCCATGGCGCAGAGGACCGACAGATCAGCGTTTCCTATGCGCATGACTGCTACGATCAATTGGTCAACAGCCCCCGGCGTGAGCTAAAGATCTTCACCGCCCGCGAAGGCGGGGTCGAACATGTCGGCGCCGACAACATGGCCTATGGCCGCGACTATATCGCCGACTGGTTCGCCGAAACGCTGGGAGGGTTTACCGCATGAGCCGCCGTTTCATCGACCTGTCGATCACGCTGTGCAACGATGTGATCACCGATCCGCCTTTCCTGAAGCCGGAAATCACCTATCAGACGCATGGCGAGACCCTGCCTGAACTGGGCCATTTCTTTCCCGGCATCACGGCCGAGCAGACCCCCGACGGCGCCGGTTTCGCCGCCGCCGAATGGGTGCGGCTGACCACGCATTCGGGCACGCATCTGGACGCGCCCTATCATTTCCACCCCACGATGGACGCGGCCAGCGGCGAGGCCAAGCGCTCGCTGACCATTGATGAGATCCCGCTGGAATGGTGTTTCCAGCGCGGGGTCAAGCTGGATTTCCGCCACCTTCCCGACGGCTATGTCGTGACGGCCCAGGATGTCGAGGATGAGCTGAAGCGCATCGGGCATGAGTTGGCCCCGCTCGACATCGTGCTGGTCAATACCGCGGCGGGCATGGCGGTGGGCAACCCCAACTATGTCAACATCGGCTGCGGCATGGGCTATGAGGCGACCATGTACCTGACCACGCGCGGCGTGCGCGTGACGGGCACCGATGCGTGGAGCTGGGACGCGCCTTTTGCCCATACGGCGGAAAAGGTGAAGGAAACCGGCGACACGTCCCTCATCTGGGAAGGGCACAAGGCCGGGCGCGACATCGGCTATTGCCATCTGGAAAAGCTGCATAACCTTGAGGCCCTGCCCCCGCATGGCTTCACCGTCTCGTGCTTCCCCCACAAGATCAAGGGCGCGTCCGCAGGCTGGACCCGCGCCGTGGCCATCATCGAGGAATAATCATGCGTCTGGCAACTTTGCGCAACGCTCGCCCCGATGGCGAACTGGTCGTCGTTTCCGCCGATGGCGCGCGCTATCTCTCCGCACCGGGGTTGAATCTGATCTCGGCCATCGCCGATTGGGACGCCGCGCTGCCCATGCTGGGGCGGCTCTCGGCCTTGCTGGAAACCGGCGCGGGCGGGCATCTGGACCCTGCGCGGATCATGGCCCCGATGCCGCGTTCGTGGCAATGGCTCGACGGTTCGGCCTTTGCCACCCATGGCGAGCTGATGCAGATCGCCTTCAACCTGCCCCCGGTCGATCGGGAAAGGCCCCTGATGTATCAGGGCATGTCGGACCGTTTCTATGGCCCGAATGACGCCATCCCCCTGCCATCCGAGGCCGACGGGATCGACTTTGAGGGCGAGTTCGGCGTGATCGTCGATGCCGTCCCCATGGGCGTGACAGCCGAAGAGGCCGCCAGCCACATCAAGCTGCTGGTCCAGATCAACGACTGGTCGCTGCGCGCCATCGCGCCGGTGGAAATGAAAACCGGCTTTGGCTGGATTCAGGCCAAACCCCCCTGCTCGATGGCCCCCTTTGCCGTGACGCCCGATGAACTGGGCGCGGATTGGGCCAATGGGCGGATCGGCGCGGATCTCTCGGTCACATGGAATGGAGAGCGTTTCGGCCTCGTGCGCGGCGATCAGATGGGCTTTTCCTTCCCCGAACTCATCGCCCATGCCGCGCGCAGCCGCGACCTTGTGGCGGGCACGATCATCGGTTCGGGCACAGTCTCCAACGCCGAATATGCAACCCGCGGCTCGGCCTGCATCTCGGAACGCCGGGCCATCGAGATGATTGCCGACGGCAAGCCCTCGACCGCCTTCATGGCATTTGGAAACACCGTCCGTATGGAGGCGATCACCTCTGACGGCCGCAAACCGTTTGGCGCCATCGACCAGAAGGTCGTTTCGGCCTAAGCGATAATCAGGCGCACCCCCGCGCCGCGCACCATATCGGCCTGCGCGGGGGTGATGCCGGCATCGGTAATCAACACATCCACCTCATCCAGCCCGCAGACGATCACGCCCGAGGATGAGGCGAACTTGCTGGAATCGACCAGCAGGATCACCTGTTCGGCCCTGTCCACCAACCGGCGCTCGGCGGCAACCAGAATGATGTCATGCTGCATCACGCCCTGCTGGCCCACGGCGGCGGCCCCCATGAACAATTTGGGCGCGTGGAAACGCGGCATCGAATCCTCACCCGCAGGGGCCAGGATGATGTTCTGTTCGCGAAACACGCTGCCCGAGGGGACAAGGATGCGCGTGCCCTTTTGCGGCAGCAGGCCGTTGACGATATGGAGCGAATTGGTCAGCACCTGAAGGTCGAGCCCGTCGAGATGCGGGCACATCTGGACCGTGGTGCTGCCCCCGTCGATCATGACGCCCTCGCCCGGTTCGCACAGGGCCGCCGCCGCCCGGCCGATGGCCTGTTTGGCGGCAAGGTTGATCGTGATTGATTGGTCAAACGGCGTGCCCAGCAAGGCCGCGCCCGATGGCTCGGCCTCGCCGGCATCGTTCAGCTTGGCCCCGCCATGGACGCGCGAGAGCAGACCATCGGCCTCCATCCGCGTCAGATCACGCCGGATCGTGGCGGGCGAGGCATCGAGGCGGCTTTCCAGATCGCGATAGGACACGAAGCCGGATGGGGCCAGCGCTTCGAGGATCAGCCTTTCGCGTTCGGTTGCATGCATGAATTGTGTCGCCCCATCCCCGTTTCGTGTTGGCGCCAAGCGCCCGTCGCTTTTGCCCGAACCGACAGTCTATGCCGTCAAATTCGCGCAAAAGCCATCATACTATCATCCGGCGGCCAACATATTCCCGCCGCCGATCACCACGGTCGCCCCGATCAGCAGGCCGATGCCGCCCCACACCAACGAGCGCGTGCGCGTCGATGTGCCCAGCCACTCTTTCAGCGCAAAGCCCCAGAGCGTGGAAAACAGGATGATGCTGGCCATATGCAGCGTCCAGCTGGAAAAGCCGTATTTGCCCATCTGGCTTTCGCCCATCGTGTAGAAGAAGAACTGGCCATACCACAGCGTGCCGCCCAGCGCGGCCAGCAGCCAGTTGCGCAGCAAAGGCGCGCGCGGCCCGACCACATCATTGGACGCGCCGAAGAATTGCCCAAGGCTGCGGTTCTGGATGATCAGCCAGGCGCACCACAGCGCGTTGGTGGTAAGCCCGCCCAGCAGCACGACGCACAGCACCGGCAGGCCCTGCGAAAGCGGATCGGTGCCGGCCGCCAGCGTCAGGTCGCGGATTGGCTGCCCCGCATCCAGACCCCATGCGAAACAACCCGACATCACGCCCGAGAAGGTCGCGATCGCCAGACCCTTTTTCAGGTCAAATTCGGCCACAGCCTCGCCGCTGGCCACTTCGCGCGATTTGGCCGCGCCCCCGCGCGCCACCACGACAATGCCCACCAGCGTGATGACAATGCCCAACAAGGTCAGTTGCCCGCTGGTCTTGGCCGCGATTTCGCCCATCGTGCCATGAAAGATCGGCGGCCCCAGCGTGCCGATCACCGTGGTCAGCCCCAACGCCACCGCCATGCCCAGCGACAGGCCCAGATAGCGCATGGTAAGGCCAAAGGTCAGCCCGCCAAAGCCCCACATCACGCCCCAGAACCAGCACCAGGCCAGCGTCGCACGCGGGGCGGCCGCCAGCACGCCGATCAGATCATTCGTGCGCAGCGAGGCAAACAGCCATGGCGCAATCAGCCAGCTGAACAGCCCGCCCGCCAGCCAGAACACTTCCCAGTTCCACGAACGGATGCGCCGATAGGGCACATAGAAACTGGCCGAGGAAAAACCCCCGATCCAGTGAAACACCACGCCCAGCGCCGGATTGGGCACCATGAGCCTCTCCCCTATTGATTGTTTATGCGAGAATGTCGCGGTTGATCTGCGAAATGTCGGTGCATCCGGTCAGCGCCATGGCGACCCGCATTTCCGCCGTGATGATGTCGAGCATTTTCGAAACGCCCGCCTCGCCCTTTGCCGCCAGCGCATAGGACCATGCCCGGCCCAGCAGCACGCCCTTGGCGCCCAGCGCCAGCATCCGCACCACGTCCAGCCCCGAACGCACCCCGCCATCGGCCAGCACGGTCAGATCATCGCCCACCGCATCGGCAATCGGCGGCAGCGCGCGGGCGCTGGAGAGCACACCGTCCAATTGCCGCCCGCCATGATTGGACACGACGATGCCGTCAGCGCCCAGCTTGGCCGCCTCACGCGCGTCTTCGGGGTCGAGGATGCCCTTGATGATCAAAGGCCCCTTCCATTCGCTGCGGATGAAATCGAGGTCGCGCCAGTTGATGGAGGGGTCGAAATTGTTGCGCATCCAGGCGAAGAAATCCTCGATGCCCGTATTGCCCTTGAGCACCGGGGCGACATTGCCCAGATGATGCGGGCGGCCCATGACGCCCACATCCCACGCCCATTCAGGCCGCACCATGGCCTGCGCCACGCGCCAAGCCGCGCCTTTCAGGCCGCCGCTGCCCGCCAATCCGGTGTGGTAATCGCGGTAGCGGCTGCCCGGCACCGGCATGTCCACGGTGAAGACCAGCGCGCTGCATTGCGCCTCGACGGCTTGGGCCAGCAGGTCCTTCATGAAGGCGCGGTCGCGGATCATGTAGAGCTGGAACCAGAAGGGCTTGGTCGCCGCCGCCGACACTTCGGGCAGCGCGCAGGCCGAAACGGTCGAGAGCGTGAAGGGAATATTTGCCTTGTTGGCCGCGCGCACGGCTTGCGCCTCGCCCCGCCGCGCGTTCAGGCCCGCAAGGCCGACCGGGGCCAGCGCCACCGGCAGCGCCTGCTTCACCCCGAACAATTGCGTCGACAGGTCAATATTCGACACATCGCGCAGCACCCGCTGGCGCAGCGCCAGATGGGCCAGATCCTCGGCGTTCTTGCGCAAGGTGACTTCGCCATAGGAACCGCCATCCATATATTCGAACAGAAAGCGCGGCAGGCGGCGGCGGGCGGCTTCCCGGAAATCGGCGACAGAAGCGATAATCATGCGTTACTTTCCTTGGGCATCTCCAACCGGGCCAGCCAGCGGTTGCGATAGGTGTCGAGATCGGCATCCAGCGGCTCGATCCTGCGCAAGGTGCCTTCGGGCATCAGCGCGGGATCGATCAGCCGGATCGCGCCGAAACTGACATCATTATGCGCGCTGCCAACATAAACCTGCGTCTTGGGGCGCAGGGCCGCCAAGGCGCGGACAAAAACCTCCGCCTCGGCGAAGCGGCCCTCGACCAGCAGGCGTTCATCCGATCCGATCAGGTCGAGCGCCTGATCCGCCACCAGCGCGGCATAGAGGCAGGCCCCGGCGCGGCGCTCGTACCAATCTTCCGGCTGGTTGACCCATTCGCCCTTCGCATCGGGATAAGGCCCGCAACCGGGGGCCAGCGTCGGCATATGCATCGCACCCTTGGCCAGCACGGCGGGGACAGCGGCAAGGAGCAAGGGCTGATCAGGCTTGATATCCACCCGGCGTGTGTCGATCTCGATCAGCGCCTCGATCTCGCGCCCGCCCATGAAGCGTGCGGAAGGGACGGGCCGCCCATAGGCATCGACATTGACCAGACAATCTCTGCCCTCCGGGAGGATGGCGCGCGCCTCAGGCAGGTCAGCCGTGGCAATGGGCGCAGCGGGCAGGCGCATCGCGATAAACCATGTGCCGGTGGACAGGACAGTCGCCTCATTGCGGGCGATCTCGGCAAAGCCGCGCGCCGCCATCAGCGCCGCATTGGAATCATGCAGGCCCGCCAGCACCTTGACGGTCGCAGGCAACCCCGTGGCCGCGGCCAGCGCCGGACTGATCGGCCCCAGCACATCGCCGGCCTTCACCACCGGGGCAAACCGCCGATCCCAACCCTGCCCCTTGGCAAGGTCCGACCAGTCGGCCGCATCCGGACTCCACAGGTCGGAATGGCAACCCAGCGAGGTCACTTCGCTGACCGCCACGCCCGAAAGCCACCAGGCCCAATATTGCGCCCATGGCACCAGCGTGGCCCGCGCCATCGCATCGGGATACAGCCGATCGGCCCACCAGACATGCGCGCCAAAGTTGAGCCCCTGCGGCAGCGCGGGCGATCCGGTTTGCGCAAAAGGCGAGCGGGCGGCGCGATAGGCGTCCATCGCGGATTGCGGCGGGGCGGCTTCGTAATCCAGCGGCGCAAAAGCCAGCGCACCGTCAATGATCGCAGCGAAGCCCGCGCCATGCCCGACCGGCACGATATATTCGACGCCGCTGTTCGCATGGCCGCCCAGAACACCCGTGGCCCATGCCGCGATACCCGCCGCGTCCAACCGCGCAATGCCGCCTTCCTCGCATTTTTCATTGGGGCGCACCTGACGGTCCAGCAATTGCCCGTCGCGCGACCACAGGGTGATCTTCGACATCGTCTTTCCGACGTCGATCACGATTGCCCAACCCTGATGCTCAGAAACCTGTGTCAGAACGCTCTCCCTCGCGCCCGATAGCGCCTTATTCCCGTCCGCGCCGCAAGCGCGAAATCATGCTGCATGTGCGAAATTGATCGTTTGATTGATCGTTTATGATTGTTGAATATCGAATCTGATTGCCAAAGGGAAGCAGATTCGTTAGGAGGCCGATCAAACAGACCCCCATGGGAGCATATCTGCGTGACAAACTCCGCGATTCCTTTTGCCGTCCCCACCAGCCGCTGGGACGATGCCTACGCCGCCACCCTGTCCCCTGAAGAACTGCTGCTCTATCGCTCCAACCTGCTGGGCAGCGATCTGACGGTCACCAACTTTGGCGGCGGCAACACTTCGGCCAAATTGGCTGGCACCGATCCTCTCACCGGTGAAACGGTCGAAGTGTTGTGGGTCAAGGGTTCGGGCGGCGACATCGGCTCGATGAAGCTGGATGGCTTTGCCACGCTTTATCAGGACAAACTGCTGGGCCTTGAGGCGCATTACAATGGGCCGGACGATGACGACAAGATGGTCGGCTATCTGCCCCATTGCACGTTCAACCTGAACGGTCGCGCGGCCTCGATCGACACGCCGCTGCACAGCCTGCTGCCTTTTGCCCATGTTGACCACGTTCATCCGGACGCGATCATCGCTCTGGCGGCCTCGTCGGGCGGCGAAGCGGCGACCAAGGAAATTTGGGGCGGCAAGATCGGCTGGCTGCCGTGGAAGCGGCCCGGTTATACGCTGGGCCGGATGCTGCGCGATTATCAGCGCGCCAACCCCGGCGTGCAGGGCGTGATGATGGCCAGCCACGGCATCATCTGCTGGGCCGACAGCGCCAAGGAGTGCTATGAGCACACCGTTGGCCTGATCGCCGATGCCGCCAACTATCTGAACGCCAAGATGGCGGGCAAGCCTGCCTTTGGCGGCCAGATTGTCGCCCCCAACCCGGATCGCGCCGCGATTGCCGCCGATCTGATGCCCCGCCTGCGCGGCTTCATGACGGGCGCGCGGCGCAAGCTGGGCCATTATTCGGATGATGCCGAGGCGCTGGAATTCGTCGGTTCGGCCAAGTTTGAGGAACTGGCAGCGCTCGGCACCTCCTGCCCGGATCACTTCCTGCGCACCAAGATCGCGCCGCTGACGCTCGACCCTGCGCGTTTGCAGGACGATGCCTATCTGGCCGAAAAGATCAGTGCCTATCGCGATTTCTATGCCGCCTATTACGAGCGCTGCAAGCGCGCCAACAGCCCCGCCATGCGCGACCCCAACCCGGTCGTGGTGCTGGTGCCGGGCGTTGGCCGCATCACCTTTGCCACCGACAAGACCACCGCCCGTCTGGCGGGCGAGTTCTATGGCAATGCCATCAACGTGATGCGCGGGGCCGAGGCCATCGGCGACTATATCGCTCTGGACGAGCAGGAAGCCTTCGACATCGAATACTGGCTGCTTGAGGAAGCCAAGCTGCAACGCATGCCCGCCCCCAAGCCTCAGGTCGGCCGCGTGGCCTTTGTCACGGGCGGCGCGGGCGGTATTGGCGCGGCGACGGCTGCGCGCTTCCTGAAAGAAGGCGCCTGTGTGGTGCTGGCCGACCGTGACGCGGCGGCCGTCGAGGAAGTGCGCGCCGGTTTCGCCAAGCAGTTCGGCAAGGACGTCGTCCGCGCCGTCACCTGCGATGTGACCGACGAAGCACAGGTCAAGGCCGCGTTCGACACCGCCGCGCGTGAATTCGGTGGTCTGGATGTGGTGGTCGCCAATGCGGGCATCGCCTCCTCGGCGCCCATCGAGCAGACCACGGTGGCACTGTGGGATCGCAACTTTGACGTGCTGGCGCAGGGCTATTTCCTGACCGCCAAGCACGCATGGGGCCTGATGAAGCGCAACAAGGATCTGGGCGGCACCAGCCTCGTGTTCATCGGTTCGAAGAATGCCGTGGCCGCCGCCGCCGGGGCCAGCGCCTATGCCAGCGCCAAGGCCGCCGCCAACCATCTGGGCCGTTGCCTTGCGCTGGAAGGCGCCCCTGAAGGCATCCGCGTCAACATCGTCAACCCCGATGCCGTCATCAAGGGCAGCAAGATCTGGGACGGCGACTGGCGCAAGGAGCGCGCCGCCTCGAACAAGATCGATGCGGGCGAAGAGCTGGAAGCGCATTACCGCAACCGCTCGATGCTCAAGCGCGATGTGCTGCCCGAAGACATTGCCGAAGCGGCCTATTTCCTTGGCTCGGATGCTTCGGCCAAATCGACCGGCAATATGATCAATGTGGACGCAGGCAACGTTCAGGCCTTCACGCGCTGATCGGATCTGGGAGAGGATTTATCATGAGCAATCTGCCGATTTCCGCCGATCTGATCGCGGAGCATAACGCCAAGGGGCTTGAGGCCCTGCATGAGGATTACGAAGCGCTGGGCCGCAAGCTGGCCCGCACCGGCATCGACATTGACGCGATCAAAAAGCGCGTCGCCGGTTTCTCGGTGGCCGTCCCTTCGTGGGGCGCGGGGCGCGGGGGCACGCGCTTTGCCAAGTTCCCCATTCCGGGCGAACCCACCAATATCCACGAAAAGCTGGAGGACTGCTCGGTCATCAACCAGCTTTCCACCGTGACGCCGCGCGTCTCGCCCCATTTCCCGTGGGACAAGGTTGCCGACTACAAGGCCCTGCGCGAGGAAGCCTCGGAGCTTGGCCTTGGCTGGGACGCGGTGAATTCGAACACGTTTCAGGATCAGGTGGGTCAGGCCCACACCTATGCCAATGGCTCGCTCTCGTCTCAGGACGCGGGTGCGCGCCAACAGGCCGTCGAACACAACATCGAATGCATCGAAATCGGCCGGCAGCTTGGCTCCACCGACCTGACCGTCTGGGTCGGCGATGGCACCAACTTTCCGGGGCAGCAGGATTTCGCCCGCAGCCTCGACCGCTATCTCGATTCCGCCGCGCAGATCTATGCCGCCCTGCCCGGTGACTGGCGGATGCTGCTCGAACACAAGATGTTCGAACCGGCCTTCTACTCGACCGTCATTTCGGACTGGGGCTCCTCGATCCTTGCCGCCCAGACGATTGGCGAGCGCTGCAAATGCCTTGTCGACCTTGGCCACCATGCGCCCAACGTCAACATCGAGCAGATCGTCGCCCGCCTCCACCGCTTCGGCAAGCTGGGCGGCTTCCACTTCAACGACAGCAAGTATGGCGACGACGATCTGGACAGCGGCTCGATCAACCCGCACCAGCTCTTCCTCGTCTTCAACGAACTGGCCGAGGCCGAGGCCAATCCGCGTGATGGCTTCAACCCGTCCTATATGATCGACCAGTCGCATAATGTGACGGACCCGATCGAATCGATGCTCTCATCGGCCGAGGCGATCACCGCCTGCTTTGCCAAGGCATCCTTGGTCGACCGCGCCGCTCTCCACGGCGCGCAGGAGGCCAATGACACGATGATGGCGTTCCAGGCCCTGCGCCGCGCCTATAATGTCGATGTGGCCCCGATCCTGGCCATGGCCCGCGTCGAGGCGGGCGGCGCGATCGACGTGCTGGCCGCCTATCGCGCCAGCGGTTACCGCGCGCGCAAGGCGCAGGAGCGCAAGGCGGTCGGCCTTGGCGCCGGGATCGTGTGATCCGCGCTTTTTGCGATTGACCTGATGGCAACGCCCGTGGACTGTCTCCTGCAGAGAGATGGCCGCGGGCGTTTTGCCTTATACTTTCAAAACATTGCCTCATTATCAAACCACTCCTCGGGGGAGATGCAAAATCATGGCCACCAAGCCTTCCGTCCGCGCCCTGCGCCCTTCCGTCCGCGCCCTGCGCCCTTCCGTCCGCGCCCTGCGCCCTTCCGTCCGCGCCCTGCGCATGGCGCTGATTGCCGCCTGCGCGCCGATTGCCCTGCCTGTCCTTGCACAGCCCGTTCACGCCCAGAGCACACCTGATCTGGAAACCCAGTTCCGCGATCCGCCCGCACAGGCGCGCCCCCGCGTGTGGTGGCACTGGATGAACGGCAACATCACCAAGGACGGCATCGCCAAGGACATCGCATGGATGAAGGCGGTGGGCATCGGCGGCCTCCAGAATTTCGACGTCAATCTCAACACGCCGCAGGTGGTGGACAAGCGCCTCGTCTATATGACGCCGGAGTGGAAGGACGCCTTCCGCTTTGCCGCGCAGGAGGCCGAGCGCAACGGATTGGAACTGGCCATCGCCGCCTCGCCGGGGTGGAGCGAGACGGGCGGGCCTTGGGTCAAGCCCGAGGATGGCTTGAAGAAGCTGGTGTGGAGCCAAACCACCGCCGCGCCGGGCAAGCTGTTCAAGGGCAAGGTGGCCGCGCCCCCATCGGTGACCGGCCCGTTTCAGGGCATGGCCAAGGCTCCGGGCTTTGACGATATGGCCAGCGGCCACAAACCCGAGGCCGCGCCCGCCTATTACAGCGATGTGGCCGTGTTGGCCATGCCGGTGGCCATCGCCCCCGCCCCGATCCCCAAGGCCAGCGTCGAGGGCAAGCCGGTCGATGCCGCCGCGCTTTTTGATGACGATCTCAATGCCGGTGTCGCCGTGCCGCGCGGGGCGGCGGGCGCGCCGGGCCATGTCGTCTATGCCTATGACGCGCCCCAGACGATGCGCAGCGCCACGGTCTTTGTGCCCGGCGCCAAGGTCATGTTCCGCGGCCCCACGGTCGAGCCGGTGCTGGAGGCCAGCGATGACGGCCAGAACTGGCGCGAGATCGCCCGCTTTGCCGTCAATGACGTGCCCACCACGGTCAGCTTTGCCCCCGTCACGGCCAAATTCTTCCGCCTTGTACTCAATCCGCTGACGTCCTCGTCGTCCAATATGGGCGCCCCGGCCGAAGGCGTGGAAATTCCCGGCCTCTTCGCCGCGCTGGGCGGCGGCGACAGGCCATGGCAATTGGGCCGCTTCAGCCTATCGGGCGAGGCCAGGATCAATCTGTCGGAAACCAAGTCGGGCTTTGCGCTGGCGCATGATTATTACGCGCTGACCAATCCCGCCGATGGAGCCAGCGGCGCCCCGGCGGCGCAGGTCGTCAATCTGACCGGCATGATGCAGGCCGACGGTTCGCTGGAATGGAAGGCCCCCGCCCTGCCCAAGGGACAGCAATGGCGGATCATCCGCATGGGCGCATCGCTGCTGGGCACGACCAACCACCCCGCCCCGCCCGAGGCCACCGGCCTTGAGGTGGACAAGTTCGATGGCGATGCGGTGGGCCGTTATATGGACCATTACCTTGGCATGTATCGCGATGCGGCGGGCGCCGACATGATGGGCGCGCATGGCGTGCGCGCGATCCTGACCGATTCCATCGAGGTGGGCGCGGCCAACTGGACGCCCAAGATGCTGGCCCAGTTCAAGGCCTTGCGCGGCTATGATCCAACGCCATGGCTGCCTGCGCTGACCGGGGCCTTGGTGGGCAGCCGCGAGGAGAGCGACAAGTTCCTCTATGACTGGCGCCGCACGCTGGCCGATCTGATGGCGTCGCAGCATTATGGCACCGTGGCGGCCAAGGCCCATGCCGCGGGCCTGAAGGTTTATGGCGAGGCGCTGGAGGATCACCGCCCCAGCCTTGGCGATGATATGGCGATGCGCAGCCATGCCGATATTCCGATGGCCGCGCTGTGGACCTTTGCGCAAAAGGACGGGCCGAACCCCTCCTATCTGGCCGACATGAAGGGCGCGGCCAGTGTCGCGCATATCTATGGCCAAAATCTGGTGGCGGCCGAGAGCATGACCTCGGCGCTCAACTATTGGGCAGATTCCCCGCGCACGCTCAAGCATGTGATCGACACCGAATTTGTCACGGGCGTCAACCGCCCCGTGATCCACACCAGTGTCCACCAGCCGGTCGATGACAAGGTGCCGGGCCTCTCGCTGATGATCTTTGGCCAGTTCTTCAACCGGCACGAGGCATGGGCGCCGCTAGCGAAGACATGGGTCGATTACCTCTCGCGCAATTCATTGATGCTGCAAAACGGGCGCAATGTGGCCGATGTCGGCTATTTCTACGGCGAGGAGGCACCGCTGACGGGCCTGTATGGCGACAAGCGCGTGGCCGATGCGCCGACCACCCATGCCTATGATTTCGTCAATTTCGACGCTCTGGTGGGCGCGTTGACCAATGATGGGGCCGAAATCGTCTCCAAGGGAGGGGCGCGATATCGGGCGCTGTATCTGGGCGGGTCGTCGCGGCGGATGACGCTGGCCGCGCTGCACCGGATCGCCGCTCTGGCCGAAGGGGGCGCGACGATCATCGGTCTGGCGCCCGAGGGCACGCCCAGCCTTTCGGACAAGGACACAGCCGATTACAAGGCGCTGGTGGCGCGGCTCTGGCCCGGATCGGGCGATGCCGTGGTGGGCAAAGGCCGTGTGATCGCCAGCGGCGATGTCGAGGCGGCGCTGGCCAAGGCGGGCGTGGCCTCCGATTTCCGCATGGTCGGCGGGGCGGCGGATGCCGAGGTGCCCTTCCTCCACCGGCGCTGGGATTCGGGCGACAGCTACTTCCTTGTGAACCGCAAGGAGCGCAGCGAAAGTTTCGAGGCCCATTTCCGCGTGACCGGCAAGGCGCCCGAATTGTGGCACGCCGAAACTGGCACGTTCGAGCCGGTCAGCTATCGCATCACCAATGGCGAAACGGTGATCGCCATGTCGCTGGCGGGCGAGGAATCGGTGCATGTCGTGTTCCGCAAGCCCGCGCCTGCCGATGGCATGATGATCAAGAAGCTGGTGCCCGCGCCGCTGCTCACGCTGGACGGCGCGTGGAATGTTGCGTTCCAGGCAGGTCGCGGGGCGCCTGCCAATGCGGTGCTGCCCAAGCTGCAGCCCCTGAATGAAAACGCCGACACCGGCATCGCCCATTTCTCTGGCATTGCCACCTATGCCAAGGATTTCGCCGCGCCCAAGGGGTGGAAGGCGGGGCAGCCGCTCTGGCTCAACCTTGGCGATCTGCGCGAGGTCGCGCAGGTCAGCGTCAATGGCAAGGATGTCGGCATGGTCTGGCATGCGCCCTACCGGGTGGACTTGTCGGGCGCGGCGAAGGCTGGCAAGAACCACATTGAGGTCCGCGTGGCCAATCTGTGGATCAACCGCCTGATCGGCGACAAGCAACCGGGGGCCAAGCCTGTGACCTTTACCACCATGCCCACTTATCGCGCCGATGCGCCGCTGCGGACGTCGGGCCTGATCGGGCCGGTGGTGGTTGAAGGTCAGGGCAAATGAGCACAGCGGCCTATATCCGCCGCGAAACCGGGGTGAGCATGGTGATCAACGCCGTGCTCACACTGGCTTTCTTCCTGCTTGTTTTCGGACGCGGCGGGGCGGTGCCGGTCTGGGGCGTCGGGGCCTATGTGTTCGATTTTGTGCCGCAGGGTTTCATGATCGGCCTGATGGGCTCGCTCGTCCCCGGCGCGCTGGCGGGCAAGGCGCGGCGTGCGGGCAAAGTGGCGGCGCTGGGCGTGGCCTCGCCCTGGCCCGCCAATCTGATCCTGCGTTCGCTGCTTCTGGCTTTGTGCGGTGCCTTGGCCGGAGTGGTCCTCTCGGGTGCTGCGCTGACCCTGCTCGGGCTGGTGCGATTGCCATGGGGGGCGGGTTTGGCGGCAAAGCTGGTGTGGGCGGGACTTCTCGCCGCGATGGTTACGCCCGTCAGCCTGCGCAAAGCATTGGCCTGAACCCCATCCCGCGCTAGAATTGCCCGCATGATCGACCCGCGCGCCCTTCGCACCTTTCACGAAGTATGCCGCGCAGGCTCGATCACGGGGGCGGCGCGCGCGCTCAACATTTCCCAACCCTCGGTGTCCAGCGCCATCGCCTTGCTCGAGGCGCGGCTGGGCGCGACCCTGTTTGAACGGACCCGCGCCGGGATCGTGCTGACGGCGGCGGGCCATGCCTTGCAGGCGCGCGCGCAAATGCTCGAACATCTGCTGCGCGATGCCCAGGCCGAGGTGACAGCCGCCGCCGAGGGCCTGTCCGGCCCCCTGCGCATCGGCGGCACGCCCGGCGCGCTGGTCAGCCTGCTGCCCACCGCGATGGCGCGCTTTGAAAAGAGCCTCTCGCAGATCACGCTGAGCGTGCTGGAGCGCGCCGACCGCGAATTGACCGCCATGCTGCGCGAGGGCGATATCGAACTGGCCTTTGTCACCACCGCGATGGAGGAGCCGGACGAGGATATTGCCGAGCGCACACTGGCGCGCGATCCCTTTGCGCTGATTGTCGGGGCCGAGGGCGCCGATTGGCCCAGCCCCTTTTCGCTGAAACAGGCTGACCGTTTGCGCTGGGTTCTGCCCGAGGCGCAGGGCGCGTTCTGGCGTCAGGTTGATGCGCTGTTTGCCGCCGCCGGGGTGCCGGTGCCGCGCGATGCGATCCGCTGCGATTCCCTGCTGACCACCAAGGCGTTGGTGCGCGATTGCCGCCGGGTGACGATCCTGCCCATGCGGGTTGCGGCCAGCGAGCTGTCGATGGGCGTGCTGCGCGCCCTGCCGATTGCCGAGGCGGCGTTTGAGCGCAGTGTGGGCGTGCGCTGGCTGAAGCAGCGCGGCATGTCGCCTTTGGCGGGCGCTTTAATCCGGCAGCTTGAGGGCGAAGCCATAGTCTAAAACTATGGCAATGCCAAAATTGCATATTTTACCTGATGCAAAGGCTTTGGCAAAAGAGGCTCCAAGCACACAATCGTGATAGGGAGAGTCGGGCGTGACCACGCTCTTTACCAACATCCGCATTTTCGACGGCAGCCCCAACGCATCGCGTGAAGGGCAGGTTCTGGTCGATGGCGAGCGGATCGCCAAGGTGGCCTACGCGCCTGAAACCATTGATGCGCCCGGCGCAACCATTGTCGATGGCCACGGCGGCACGCTGATGCCCGGCATGGTCGAGGCCCACGCGCATCTGACCTGGGCCTCGTCGGTCGAAAAGATCTATCACGCCTTCATCCTGCCGCCCGAAGAGCTGGAAGTGGCCGCCACGCGCAATGCCCGCGTGCTGCTCGACCATGGTTTTACCAGCGCCTATTCCGCAGGCGCGCTGGGCGATGGTATCGAGGTGCGCCTTGCCGCCGCAATCAACGCGGGCGAAACGCCGGGGCCGCGCCTCATCCCCTCGACGCTGGAGCGCAGCCCGGAAGGGGCCGAGGGCGTCGATACGGGCGACGTATTCAACGGTCGCGGGCCCGAGGCCATGCGCGCCTTCATGAAATATTGCGCCGATCAGGGCATCGGCTCGGTCAAGCTGGTGATTTCGGGCGAGGATGCGCTCAAACCCGGCAGCCATTCCGACCTGCTCTATACGACCGACGAAATGGACGCCGCGCGCGAGGCGGCACGCGAATATGGCCTCTGGATCGCCACCCACGCCTATACGGACGAGGCGGTCGATCTGGCCCTGCGCGCGGGCGCCCGGATCATCTATCACGCCAGCTATATTGGCGAACGCACGGCTGAAAAGCTGGCCGCGCACAAGGACGAAGTGTTCTACGGCCCCGGCTGCGGCGTTTCGGTGGCGGCCCTTGAAGCCAGCCCCCCGCCCCATATCGACATGAGCCACATGAAGCACAGCGCCGCCGAGCGCATGGAGCTGGAAGGCAAGCTGGTGCCTGCGCTCAAAGCCATGGGCGTGCGCACGCTGATCGGCGGAGATTATGGCTTCCCCTTCAACCCCAACGGCTGCAACGCGCGCGACCTCCAGCATTTCGTCGATTATTTCGGCTACAGCCCGGTTGAGGCGCTGGCCGCAGCCACCAGCCTTGGCGGCGAGTTGATGGGGATCGAGGTGGGCCGGATCGAGGAAGGCTATCTGGCCGACCTGCTGCTGGTCGATGGCGATCCGACGCAGGATGTCGCGATCCTTCAGGGCAAGGACAATCTCAAGGCAATCATGAAGGGCGGCACCTTTCACAAGGCCCCTCTGGAAACGGTAACGGCGTAAAAAACCATGTTCGATGTTGCGATTATTGGCTGCGGGCCTGTCGGCGCGCTGGCTGCGAACCTGCTTGGCCGCGAGGGGCTCAACGTGGTGGTTCTGGAAAAGGAACTCACCCATTACCCCCTGCCGCGCGCGGTGCATCTCGACCACGAGATGATGCGCCTGTTCCAATCGGCGGGCGTGCTGGAACGCGTGCTGCCCGATATGGTGGATACCGATGGGCATCTGCATGTCGGCGCATCGGCTCAGGCGATCCGCTATATGGGCACGGTGGGCATGCCCCGACCCTTCGGCTGGTCGAATGACTGGTTCTTTTATCAGCCCGAATTGGAAGAGCATCTGCGCGCCGGTTTTGCCGACATGCCGAATGTGGATTTCCGCAAGGGCGCGGAATTCACCGCGCTCGATCAGTCCGATGGCCCGGTGCGCATCACCTATACGCAGGGCGGCGCGCAGCATCAGGTTGCGGCCCGCTGGGCGATTGCCTGCGATGGTTCGCGCAGCCCGGTGCGCAAGGCGCTGGGGATCAGGCTCGACGATCTCGATTTCGAGGAACCCTGGCTGGTGGTCGATGCCGAGGTCGATGGGCAGGTAGCCTTCCCCGATATTGCGGGCGTGCCGGAACAGGCCGATCTGCAGCGCCTGTCGGTGATGATGTGCGATCCGCGGCGGCCCGCCACCATCGTGCCGGGCCGCGGCAACCATCGCCGCTGGGAACTGATGCTGCTTCCGCATGAGGACGATGCCGCGATGATGGCGCCCGAAAAGGTCGCCGAACTGCTGGCCCCCTATATCGGCGATGTGCCGCACAAGATCGTGCGCTCGGCCACCTATCGCTTTCACGGGCTGGTTGCCGAACAATGGCAGGCGGGCAATGTCTTCCTTGCCGGTGACGCCGCGCATCAGACCCCGCCCTTCTTTGGCCAGGGCATGTGCCATGGTTGCCGCGATGTCGCCAATCTCTGGTGGAAAATGGCGGCGATCATCAAGGACCACGCCTCGCCCGAAATCCTGTGCACCTATCAGAGCGAACGCGATCCGCATGTGCGCGGCGTGATCGGGGCGGCGGTGGCGGCGGGGCGCTATATTTGCGAACTCGACCCCGTAAAGGCCGCCGCGCGCGATGCCGAGATGATCGCGCGGGCGCAGGCGCAGAAGGGCAAACAGGAAACCGCCCATGACCTGATCCCGGCGATCTCGACCGGCATCATCCATCGCGGCAGCGCGGGTGCGGGCGAGCGTTTCATCCAGCCGGTGCTGAACGACGGGCGCAAGCTCGATGATCTGACCGGCGGCGGCTGGCGCCTGTTCACGCTGGAGGATGCCGCCGCCCTGCCCGATGGCGGCGCGGTGTCGGCCTGGCTGGCGGCGCGGGGCGCAGAGGCGGTAATGATCCGCCCCGACCACTACGTATTTGGCACGGGCACCGCCGAAGAATTGCGCAAAGCCTATGCGGCGCAAATGGGCCTATCGCTGGAGACTGCTGCATGATTACGCTGGCTCAGGCCCAAACCATCCTTTCCGCCGGGTTTGCCCATGCGCGCGCCCAATCGGCCAAGCCTCTGGCGATGGTCGTGCTGGATGCGGGCGGGCATCCGGTCGCCATGGCGCGCGAGGATGGGGCAACCTTTTTCCGCGCCGATATTGCCCGCGCCAAGGCCTATGGCGCGCTGGGCATGGGTGCGGACACGGGCGTTCTGGCCGAACGCGCCAAGGGCAACCCGACCTTCTTCGGCGGGGTCGTCACCACGGTGGGCGGCGATCTGGTGTTTTCGCCGGGCGGCGTGCTGGTGCGCGCCGATGGCGTGGTGGTCGGCGCGGTGGGCGTGTCGGGCGACACGGGCGAGATGGATGCGCAATGCGCGATCGCGGGCATCACGGCCGCCGGTTTTTGAAAGGAACGCACGCGATGATGAAACTTCGCAGCATCGAACTGGCCCTGCCCAAGGCGGCGCAGGCCTATCGCTGGATGATCGATGTCTGGGGCTGCGCCGATGGCGGGCGGATGGGCGACACGTTCTACCTGCGCGGTTCGGGCACCTTCCCCTATCTGATGGCCATTTCGGAAAGCGCCGATAATTTCGTGCGCTCGACCACTTTCGTCTGCTCGGCGGACCGTCTGGCGCAGGTCGCGCAGGCGGCGACCGCGCGCGGATTGAACGCCGCGCCTTGCACCAGCAGCGATCCGGGCGGCGGCCATGGCATCGTGGTCGAACTGGCCGAGGGCGAATTGCTTCGCTTCCTTGTCGACGCCGCCGAAGTGCCGGCAATCGAGGGCCATGCCAAATCCACCCGCCGCGTGATGCCGGTCAAACTCACCCATGTCGTGTTCAATTCCGCCGATGCCGAGGCCAGCGGCGATATCGTCGAGGAAGTCCTCGGCTTTCGCGTCTCCGACCGCACGCGCGGCATGGTCTTTGTCCGCTGCAACGAGGCGCATCATTCCACCGCCTTTGCCCGCGCCGGTTTCTCGTCGCTCAACCATGTCGCCTTTGAAATGGAAGACCTCGACGCGGTCATGCGCGGCATCGGCAATATGCGCGATCATGGGTTTGCCCCGGCATGGGGTCCGGGCCGCCATGGGCCGGGCGACAATGTCTATGCCTATTACATCGCGCCCTTTGGCCCGGTGATCGAATATTCCACCCCGGTCGAAAAGGTGGGCGAGGATTACCGCACCGGCGAGCCCGACGACTGGACCTGGCCCGAAAAGCGGATCGACCAGTGGGGCGTGTCGGACAAGGATTTTGCCGGACTGCGCGTGGCCGAGGAAGCGTTCCGTTTCCGCCGCGAATGGCAACCGGCGCCCATCAATGCGTTCTCAGGAGCATAATCCCCCATGCGTTATGTGTCTTTCACAAGCCCCGACGGCAAGGCCCGCTTTGGCCGCCTAGAGGGCGAAACCATCTTCGATCTGGGCGGCACCTATGCCAGCCTGAAGGAAGCGCTTGCCGCTGATGCCCTCGCCTCGCTGGCCGATGGCGAGGCGTTTGCGCTCGATGCGGTTCGGCTGCTGCCGGTCATTCCCGACCCGGACAAGATCCTGTGCGTTGGCCTCAATTACGCCACCCATGTGGCCGAAACGGGCCGCGAGCAGAAAGAGCATCCCGCGATCTTCACCCGCTATGCCGACAGCCTGATCGCCGATGGCGAGGCCATGGTCCGCCCGCCCGAAAGCGTGCGTTTTGACTATGAGGGCGAAGTGGCCATCATCATCGGCAAGAAGGGCCGCCGCATCGCCCCCGAAAACGCATGGGACCACATCGCGGGCTATGCGCCCTTCAACGATGGCTCAATCCGCGATTGGCAGCGCCACAACATCCAGTTCACCCCCGGCAAGACATGGCCCGGCACCGGCGGCTTCGGCCCCGCGCTGGTCACGCCTGACGAGATCGCGGATCTGGGCGCCCAGCGCGTGCAGACGCGTCTGAACGGCGAGTTGGTGCAGGATCAGCCGATCAGCGACATGATCTGGGATATCCCCGCGATCATCGCCTATTGCTCGACCTTCACCGACCTCAACCCCGGCGATGTCATCGCAACCGGCACGCCGGGCGGGGTGGGCGATAAGCGCCAGCCGCCCCTCTATATGAAGGCGGGCGATGTGGTTGAAATTTCGGTGGGCGTCATCGGCACGCTGACCAACCCCGTCATCGACGAAATCTGAAACACACACATTCCGGCACCGGCGGGACAAGCATCCCGCCGGGCCGCATTAGGGAGACCATGATGAGCAACATCCATCACCTGCTGAGCAGCGCTGCCCTTCTGGGCATGATCGCCGCCAGCCCCGCCATGGCCGGGGAAGCCCAGACGCAGGCTTCTGTCGCCCCCGGCGAAATCGTCGTCACCGCCCAGCGCCGCTCCGAACGCCTGCAGGACGTGCCGCTGGCCGTTTCGGCGATCAGCGCCCAGCAGATGACCACGGGCGGCTTCCAGAAACTGTCCGACCTGCAATATCAGGTGTCGGGCCTGCAATTCGGCTCCTCGCCCAATGACAGCGGCTATCGCCTGCGCGGCGTGGGCACGGCGGGCGGTTTCTCGTCGGCGTCGGAGCAGAATGTCGGCACGGTGGTCGACAATGTGATCATCCCCTTCGGCAACCCGGTCAACAGCCTTGGCGACCTTGAGCGTGTCGAAGTGCTCAAAGGCCCGCAGGGCACCCAGTTCGGCAAGAACGCCTCGTCCGGCGTGGTCAACATCACCACCGCCAAGCCCCGGTTCGACCGCGTTTCGGGCAAGGTTTTCGCCTCCTACGGCTCGCTGAATGAAATCAACACCAACGCCCAGCTCAACCTGCCCACCAGCGAGAATTCGGCCATCGGCCTGTTTGGCTTCTATCGCCAGAATGACGGCTATCTTTATAACGCCACGCTGAAAAAATATTGGGGCGATGAGGCCAGCTATGGCGGCCGCGCCAAGTTCTTCTATCAGCCTTCGGACGATTTCAGCGTCTATATCATCGGCGATTACAGCCGCACCAGCACGCGCAGCCCCGGCCAGCTCTGGACCATCAACGCCCTGCCCAGCTTTGCCAATCCGCTGATGGCGGCGCGTTTCGGCAATCTGACCTCGCTTGGCATCACGCCGGGCTTCAACAACACGCAAAGCGCGGAAAACACCGACGGCTGGACGAGCGAGCGCAATTATGGCGCCAGCATCGAGATCAACAAGAAGCTGGGCGGGTTGAACCTGACCTCGATCACCGCCTATCGCGGCTTTATCCAGGGCGCCGCGCAATTCGGCATCGACGGGTCGAGCGTGACGGTGTTTCAGGCCCAGCCCACCGCCCAGCACCAGTCCTTCCTGAGCCAGGAAATCCGCCTGACCAGCCCCTCGGGCAGCAAGCTGGAATATACCACCGGCGTTTACGGATCGCGGCGCAAGACTGGCAATCCGGGCGATTACAACCGCGCCCAATTGCTGCCCGCCAATCCGTTCAGCGCCTTCTATGTCAACATCTCGTCCGGACAGGCCAATACCCAGACCCGGTCGGACTCGCTGGCCGCCTTCATCGACGGCAAGTATCATGTGACCGAGAAATTCTCGCTGCTGGGGGGCTTCCGCTATCAGTATGACTGGGTGAAGGCCTCGTTCCAGTCGATCATTGATCCCAACTACGCCCCCGGCACGGTGGTCAATGGCGTTTTCGTCACACCCTACACCCCGGTTGCGCTGAAGACCGGGTCGACCGCCAAAGGCGGCTGGTCGGGCAAGGCCGGCGCGGAATACAAGGTTGATCGCGACCTGATGTTCTTTGGCACGATCGCGCGCGGTTATCTGGGGCCGACGGTGGCCTTCTCGGGCCTGTCGGGCACGGGCACCAATGTAAAGCCGCAGACTGTGCGCGACATCACGGTCGGCTTCAAGTCGCAGCTCTTCAACCGCGCCGTGACCTTCAACGCCAGCGCCTTCTTTGACAAATACACCAACCTGCAAACCAGCGTGTTCAACGGGGTGGAATTCCTGACCGAAAACGCGGGCGGGTTTGAGGCCAAGGGTTTCGAGTTCGACGCCCGCTGGCGCGTCAGCCCCGAATTCAGCCTGAATGGCGGCCTGACCTATTCGGACACGAAATTCACCGATTATGTCACCGCCTGTCCGGCTGTCCTCAAGGCCGGCCTCACCTGCTATACCCAGAACGGCACGGCCCTTTTGCAGGCCGCCGGCGAGCCGCTTTCGGGCGCGCCCAAAGTGTCCTTCACCTTTGGCGCGGATGTGAAGCTGCCGATCAACGACAAGCTGACCTTCGACTGGTCGAGCAATGTCTATTATCGCAGCAAGGTGCAGTATGACGTGGGCAATGCCCTGTCGAACCAGCCGGGCTATTACACCATCGGCCTGAACACCGGCATCGGCGCGCCCGATGGCGGTTGGCGCGTGGGCCTGTTCGTGCGCAACCTGCTGGATCAGCGCTTCCACGCCTCGGTCATCGGCCTGCCCTTCTCCGATCCGGGCGGCGAGGTGAACTGGCTGACCCGTGAAGGGCGCCGCACCATCGGCGTCAGCGCGACGGCCAAGTTCTGATAGAACGCGCATGGGCGGCGGGGCACAATGCCCTGCCGCCCATTCTGCATGAGGGTTTTGCCATGACATCCACCCGCCAATCCATCGCCGCCATGGGTCAGGGCCTTGGCCCTGATGTGCTGGAGGCATGCCGCCAATTGTTCGGGGCCGAGCAGGAAGCGCTGGCCGCTGCCGTGCCGGTGGCCGCGCGCGATCTGGCCTATGGGCCGCATGAAAGGCACCGGCTGGATCTTTACGGCGCGGCGGAAGGCGGTTTGAAGCCGGTTCTGCTGTTCGTCCATGGCGGCGGCTTTGTCATGGGCGACAAAGGGGATACGGGTTGGCCCAATGCCGCCGTGGGGCGCATGGCGGCGCGGCGCGGCTGGATCGGGGCGGTGATGAACTATCGCCTCGCCCCCGATCACCTCTGGCCTGCAGGCAGCGAGGATGTGGCCGCCGCCGTTGATTATCTGCGCGGGGCTGTGGCGGACCATGGCGGAGATCCCGAACGGATCGTGGTCATGGGCACCTCGGCGGGCGCGGTGCATGTCAGCGGTTTTCTGAGACTTCGCCCTGACCATGGCTCGCTGGTGCGCGCCGCAGTGCTGCTGTCGGGCCTCTATGGCTGCACCCCGCTCGATCCCAAGGACGAGCGCTATTACGGCACGGGCGATTTTGCCGCCATGGCGCCGTGGGATGCAGTGGTGGAAACGCCATTGCCGCTGCTGGTGGCCTGCGCCCAGCATGATCCGGCGCGGTTTCAGGCCGAGTTTCTGGGCCTGATGCAGGCCCGCCTTGCCCACCACGGCACGATGCCGCGCGCCGTCCTGCTGCCGGGCCACAATCATTACACGATGGCGATGCACCTTGGCACGTCCGACACGCGCCTTGAGGAAGAAATCGCCGCATTTCTGGAGGATATTCTGTGATTAACCGCCGCATGATGTTGGCCGGGACGGCGGCTCTGGCTGCAACGCCGGTGATGGCCGCACGCGCCAAACCTTTTGACCCGGCTTTCCCCAAGGGCTTTTTGTGGGGCGCGGCCACCGCCGGGCATCAGGTCGAGGGCAACAACACCAATTCGGACCAGTGGCTGCTGGAAAATGTCACGCCCACGATCACCGGCGCGCCTTCGGGCGATGCGGTCAACAGCTTTGAACTGTGGCGCGAGGATCTCGATCTGGCGCAATCCATTGGCCTCAACGCCTATCGCTTCAGCCTTGAATGGGCGCGCATCGAGCCGGAGCCGGGCATGTTCTCGCGCGCCATGCTCAACCATTACAAGGCGATCATTGATGGCGCCCGCGCGCGTGGGTTGGCCCCGGTGGTGACGTTCAACCATTACACCACGCCGCGCTGGTTTGCCGCGATGGGCGGATGGACCAGCGAAAAGGCGCCCGAACTCTTCGCCAAATTCTGCGACCGGGCGATGCGCCATCTGGGCGCGAATATCGCGGTGGCGCTCACCCTCAACGAGCCCAATCTGGCGCGTCTTTTGCCTTTGGTGATGCCGCCGCAATTCCTTGACGGGCTGCGCGCCAATCTGGCCGCCGCCGCGCGGGCGGCCAATGTGCCGCGTTTTATGGTGGCCAACACCGTCCCGCCAGAGGATGTGCCCGCGCTCACCACCGGGATGATCGCCGGCCACCGTCTGGCCCGCGCCGCGATCAAGGCGGTGCGCCCCGATCTGCCGGTCGGCTTCAGCTTTGCCATGGCCGACGATCAGGCCGCGACCAAGGATTCGGTGCGCGATGCCATGCGCCAGAAACTCTACGGCGACTGGCTGGAGGTGGCCCGCGAGGATGATTTTGTCGCGATCCAGAATTACGAGCGCATCCTGTGGGGGCCAAAGGGCCGCCTGCCCGCGCCCGATGGCGGCATGCGCAATTTCCGGGGGGCCGAGGTCTATCCGCCCTCATTGGCGGGCGCGGCGCGCTATGCCCATGAGGCCACGGGCAAGCCGGTGCTGATCACCGAGCATGGCGTGGGCACGGATGACGATACGCTGCGCGTCCGCCTGATCCGCGAGGCGATGCCGCCGCTGCGTCAGGCGATGGCCGATGGCGTGCCGGTGCTGGGCTATATCCACTGGACGCTGATGGACAATTATGAATGGGGCGCAGGCATTGGCCATGGCGCTTTCGGCCTTGCCTCGGTCGATCCGGTAACCTTTGAACGCAAGGCCAAGCCGAGCGCGGGCGTGCTGGGCGCGATGGCGCGGGCCAACTCGCTGTAACCCATCGGGGGATGGTTGCAGGCGGGAGGCGCGGGAGGGCGGGGGGCCTTTCCGCGCCTTTTTTGTGGCGGGCGCCTTTTTGGCACACATTGCCCACGGGTTTAATTGGAATTAGAATTCCATTAAAGCGATCTTTGTTGACGAAAGTGACACAAACCGGAAAAGAACCGGGTCATGACCAAGGATGTTGCCCTCTCCACCGCCCTGCGCGCGCCCGTTCAGGGGCGGTCCAAGGCTTCGTATGAACGCATGCTGGCCGCGGCCGAGGCGCTGATGGCGGCGGCCGGATCGGATGAGTTCACCCTGCAGGAGGTGAGCAAGAAGGGCAAGGTTTCGATCGGCTCGATCTACAATCGATTTGAAAGCAAGGATGCCCTGCTTCACGCGGTGCAGTTGCGCGTGCTCGAACGGGTCGACAGACAGATGGGCGCGATGTTGGATGAGGCGCGCAACGGCGCCAGTACGCTGGATCAACTGGTCGTGGCGCTGACCCGCGCGGTGGGCGAGACGCTCAAGGAAAACGCCGATATCATGCGCCCGCTGATGCTGCGCGCGACCAATGATCCGCTGGTGGCGGCCACGGGCAAGGCCTCCTTCGTCACCACGGCCAATGCGGTCAAAGGGGCGTTGCTGCTGCATTCGGGCGAGATGAAGCAGCCCGATCCGCTGCGCGCGGTCGATTCGGCCTTCCGCATCCTTTACGCCACTATCGCCCGCTATCTCGGCTTTGGCTCGGCCACGACGGCCGCGTGGGAAGGCGACTGGGACGTTCTGCTGCAGGATCTCTCGCGCATGATCGCGGCCTTTCTGGTCACCCCGCCAAGCTTTTGATCGGCCCGCTTGCAGGCGGCCCGTCTCAGGCCGCTTGACAGGCGTGTCCATCCGGCAGTAATTCAGAACCATCATTCTGATTTAGATCGGAAGGGGCCTCCCGTCCCTCCCGATTGCTGGGAGAGGCATCTTGCAACATTTGCAGCACAAGCAGCCAAAGGCGACCCGGCGCGAGGTTCTGGCCGGGGCGGCGATCTTTGCGCTGGCCACCGGCCTGCCGATCCCGGCGCAGGCTGCGGGCGAAACGCCCTCGCCGCGCATCGCCCTGTTGCTCAAAACCGTGGCCCAGATCGTGATCCCGCGCAGCGACACGCCCGGCGCGGGCGATGTCGGCGTGGGGGCCTTTCTCCCGCTGGCCTTCGCCCATGGGCTGGAGGGCACGCGTGAGCCGTGGCGGGGCGCGGCGGCGGCCGACATGCTGCGCGCGGATGGATCGCTGCGCCATGACCTGTGGCTGGATCGCGAACTGAACCGCCGCGCGGGGCGCGATTTCCTCGCCCTGCCCTCCGCGCAGCAGGCAAAAATCGTGGCGCAGCTGGACGGCGAAGCCTTTCCCGCCGGGCCGCCGCCTGCGACGCCCAATCCCTGGGTGGCCATCAAAGCTCTGATCCTGATCGGCTATTATTCCAGCGAGGCCGGGGCATCCAAGGAATTGCAATATAACCTTATTCCGGGCCGCTGGGATGCCGACATCCCCCTTAAGCCCGGCGACCGCGCGTTTTCCAACGACTGGACCGCAGTGGAGTTTGGATGATGGCTTACGAATTTGATGCGATCGTGGTGGGCTCAGGGATCACCGGCGGCTGGGCGGCCAAGGAATTGACCGAGGCGGGGTTGAAAGTGCTGATGATCGAGCGCGGGCGCGAGATCGTCCATGGCGACTATCCGCGCGAGATGAAGGCACCATGGGAATTGCCCTTTCGCGGACAGGGCGACACCGAGCGCTACAAACGCGATCATCCGGTCCAGATGCTCAACCGCCATTTCAATGAATGGAGCGAGGATCACTTCGTCAACGACCGCGAAAATCCCTATGATCTGGGGCCGGGCAGCGCCTTTACATGGTTTCGCTCCTACCAGCTCGGAGGCAAATCGCTGACCTGGGGGCGGCAGTGCTATCGCTGGTCGGACTATGATTTTGGCGCCAATGCGCGCGATGGCGTGGGCACCGATTGGCCGATCCGCTATGCCGATCTGGCGCCTTGGTATGACAAGGTGGAGCGCTTCATCGGCGTTTCAGGCGCGGCGGAAAATCTGCCTGCCCTGCCCGATGGCCAGTTTCAGCCACCCTTTGCCCTGAATGCCGTCGAGACATCGGTGCGCGAAAAGGTAGCCGCCCGCTGGCCCGACCGCCGCCTGACCATCGGGCGGACGGCCAATCTGACGCAGGGCAAGGAGGAGGAGGGCCGCACTCCCTGTCAGTCCCGCAACATCTGTATCCGGGGCTGTTCGTTCGGGGCCTATTTCTCGACGCAATCCTCCACCCTGCCCGCTGCCACCAAGACCGGGCGGCTGACCGTCATCACCGATGCGCAGGTGGAAAAGGTGGATTACGATCCCGCCACCCGCCGCGTGACCGGCGTGCGCTGGGTCAACACCAAAACGCGCGAGCGCAAGAGCGCCACGGCGCGGGTCGTGTTCCTCAATGCGGGCGCGTTCAATTCGGTGCATCTGATGCTGAATTCGGCCAATGAAGCGATGCCCGGCGGATTGGCCAATTCCAGCGGCGTGCTGGGCACGCATATTATGGATCATGCCAACACGCTGTCGGCGGCCGCCATCATGCCGGGTTTTGAAAACCACACCAGTTTCGGCAACCGCCCCACCGGCATTGTCATCCCGCGTTTCCGCAATCTGGACAAGGCCGATGGCGATGGTTTCACGCGCGGCTATTCGTTTCAGGGCGGCGCGCTGCAATCGGCATGGACGCGCGGCAAGCGGCAGGCCGGCATCGGCACCGATTTCAAGCGCGATTTGCGCAGTCCCGGCGAATGGCGGATGGTGCTGGTGGCCTTTGCCGAAAGCATGCCGCGCGCCAGCAACCGGCTTACCCTGTCCAAGCAATTGGACCCGCTGGGCGTGCCCCGGCTCGAGATCCACTTTGCCCATGGCGCGGCGGAAATGGCCGCGCTGGCCGATGCCAAGCGTGAGGCGGCCGCCATGCTGGGTGCGGCGGGCGGACGTGTGCTGTTCGGCATGGACCAGCCCGGCCCCGGCGGCACGGCGATCCACGAAATGGGCGGCGCGCGCATGGGCCATGACCCGAAAACCAGCGTGCTCAACAAATGGAGTCAGGCCCATGATGTGGCCAATCTGTTCGTCACCGATGGCGCGCAAATGGCGTCGAGCGCCTGCCAGAACCCCTCGCTGACCTATATGGCGCTGACCGCGCGGGCGGTCGATCATGCGGTGGGGCTGATCAAGGCGGGCGCCATTTAAGGCGCCCGCCCCGCCATCAGAACGGTTCGTTGAGGCGCGAGAGCGCGCCTTCAAGGATCTTGGCATGTTCGCGCGGGTCGCCATGCGCCAGTTGCAGGCGGCCCACCGAGACGGAGCTGTCGATCACATCCTTGCAGCGCGGATAGCGCCGCTGCTGATAGGCCGACAGGCCCGCCGCGACATCCCCCGCGCGGGCCAGTTCCTCGGCCAGCACGATGCCGCTTTCCACCGCCATACCCGCGCCCGAGGCCAGATGAGGCGTGGTGGCATGGACCGCATCGCCCAGCAGCACGATGCGCCCGTTGTACCAGGGCATCGGCTGAAGCACGGCGGCCAGCGGGCGATAGTTGATCCAGTCGGAGCGCGTCATATTGTCGCGGATCCACCCGGCATTGCCCCCGAAATCACCCAGCAGGCGCTTCAATTCGTTGAACAGTTCTTCCCCGTCCATGAAGCTTTCGCGCTCCACATGAGGGGTCAGCATCCACATATAGACCTGATCCGGCGCGCAAGCCGTGATGCCGCAAGGGTTGGCATGGCCAAGGTAGAACTCGCCATATTCAAGGCCGGGCGGCTTGCGGATCGAGATTCGCCAGCAGCCCTGCCCGGTGGGTTGGGCAGGCGCCATATGCGGAAAGGACAGTTCGCGCACACCCGAAAACACGCTGTCCGAGCCCACAACCAGATCGTAATGCCCGCTCGACCCATCGGAAAAGGCCACATCCACGCCATCGCCGGTATTGACCAGCGCGGAGACCGTCAGGCCCAGCCGCACCGGGATCTCCAGTTCCCTCACCCGCTTTTGCATGATCTTGTGCAGCACCGGGCGCATGATGCCCCCTGTGGCGGGCAGGCCCTCCTCGATGACCGGCTCTTCCAGATCATGCAGATGCGTGCCGTCATATTTGAAAAGGCGCGTCTTTGTGGTGATGGCGCCCTGCGCCTTGATCGCTTCGAGCAGGCCCAGCCGTCGATAGGCGCGCAAGGTCGGGCCGGTGATTGTTATCCCCGCCCCATAGACGCGCCATTCCGGGTCGAGATCAACGATTTCGACCTTAACGCCCCGCTCCGACAGCGCGATAGCGGCAGCCATGCCGCCGATCCCGCCGCCCACGATCAGCGCCTCTTGGACGCTGCTGATGTTCTCCCGTTCCATGCCGTTCAAACTAGAGCGCGCGCGCCAACAGGCAAATTCGAACCATGGATGGATGCCTATTGATACAATCGGTGTGAGCTTGGAGCCCCCACACGCTAGGCAAGAATGCAAGACGTGTGCAGCGCGTCCGGGACGAGAATAAAGGGGAGGATCATGAGGAATTTTGTCAACCATGGCGCGTGCCTGTCAGCCTCGATGCTGGCCATGGCGATCGCGATGCCCGCCATGGCGCAGCAGGCGCCCGCCAAGGATGCGGCCAAGGATACGGCCGAAATCATCGTGACCGCGCAGAAGCGGCCGGAAAAGCTTCAGGAAATCCCCGTGGCCGCCGCCGTGCTGTCGCAGGCCGCCGTGGCGCAGGCCCATGTGGTGGACCTGTCCGACATCAACCGCGTGGTGCCTTCGGTCGAATTGAAGGGCACGTTCAACGGGCGCGTGCCCTATGGTATTCGCGGCATTTCAACCAATGCCAATGAAGGCGCGATCGGCCTGACCTCGGGCGTGTCGATTCAGGTCGATGGCGTGCCGGTGCCCGCCGACAGCTTTGCCGTCAACACGATCACCGACGTGGCGCAATTGGAAGTGCTCAAAGGCCCGCAGGCAACGCTGGGCGGACGCACGGCCTCGGCGGGCGTCATCAACTTCGTGACCGTGGCGCCCAGCACGACGCCGCAATATGCGGTCAACGCGCTGACCACCAATGATGGCGAATGGCATATTGACGGCCGCGCCTCCGGCCCGATCACCGACAAGGTCAGCTACAGCCTGACCGGCTATTATCAGCGCACGCCCTATCCGATCACCAATATCACCACGGGCGTCAAGAGCCGCGCGGAAAGCTATGGCACGCGCGCCAAGCTGAAATTTGAGCTGAGCGACAATCTCGACCTGCAGGTGATGGGGCACTATGCGATGTCGAAGTCGAAGGGCGCGAATTTCGTCGTGCAATACTGGACGCCCGGCTCGTATTTCTTTGCTCCGCCGGTGGGTCTGGACGCGGCCACGATGTATCCGGGTTACACCATCGGCTATGGCAATACCAAACTGTCCACCCATACCACGATGGTCTCGCGCTATGAGGACAAGGACACTTCGGCGGTCCTCAACTGGCGCCTGGGCGATCTGACGCTGACCTCGACCACGGCCTACAGCCACGAGGGCCAGTATCAGACGCAGGACACCTTCCTTGGCAATGACCCGAACTGGGCGTTGAAATTTGAAACTTTCCTCAATGCGATCGGCGCGTTGCCCTCGGCCATGGTGTTGCCCTACAGCAATCTCCAGTCGGCGCAGGGCTATGTCAGCCAGACCAGCCAGGAATTCAAACTGGCCACCGATGCCAAAAAACCGCTCTCGGCGCTGGTCGGGCTGTTCTATTCGGACATGACGGTCAACCAGTATGTGCTGCGCGCATGGACGCTCAACCCGCTGGCCAAGACCAATATTTCGACCACCAAGAATTACTCGATCTATGGCCGCGCCACCGCCCATGTGAATGACAGGCTGACCTTTGTGGGCGGCCTGCGTTACAACTGGGACAAGATCGGCTGGAACGTCGCGCAATATTTCAACCCGGCGGCGGGCCAATACGGCAGCGGCGGTTTCGGTCAGGGCGGCTATACGTGGAACCTGTCGGACAGTTCGGGCGCGCTGGTGGGCGATGCGGCGATCCAGTTCAAACCGACCCGCGACATCATGACCTATGCCTCCTATACGCGCGGCTATAAGCCCAAAGCGTTCAACACGGTCCATGACTGGGCCGTGGCGCCCGGCGACACGACCACGGCGGGGCTGGCCGAAATCGCCACCTTTGCCAAGGCGGTGGCGCAGGAGCATATCGACAGCTTTGAAGTGGGCCTGAAATCGACCCTGCTCAACCGCCACCTGACCTTCAATCTGGCCGCGTTCTACACCAATTACAGCGGCTATCAGGCGCAGATCTTCGACACGTCGAAATTGGTGGGCGTGCTGATCCTGGCCAATGCCGGCGCCCGCACGCAGGGCATCGAGGCCGACCTCAATTACGTGAAGGGCAACACCCGGGCCAGCCTGTCGGCGGCGCTGATCGATGCCAAGTTCACCAATTTCAAGGGCGCGGTCTGCTGGCCCACCCAGTCCACCGCGCAAGGGTGCGATGCCAGCGGCGCGCAGGATCTGTCGGGCAAGCCGATGCCCGCCAGCCCCAAGCTGAAGATCAACGCCCAGATCGCCCAGACCATCCCGTTTGAAAAGTTCAACCTGATCGCAGGCACCAACCTTTCCTATCGTTCGGGCACCTATCTTCAGGCCAACCAGAACCCGCAGACCTTCCAGAGCGCGTTCGGCCTGATGGATCTGAGCCTTGGTTTCCAGACCAAGGATGAAAAGGCCACGCTGACGTTTTTCGTCAACAATGTGACCGACAGGTTCTATCTGACCAATGCCGAGGACTTCTTTGCCGGGGCCACCACCGGCAATCTGGTGATCGGTCAGCCCGCGCGCGATTCCAGCCGCTACTTTGGCGCGCGGGTGGGGGTGAATTTCTGATCCCTATATGATCTGATACCCTTTTGCCGTGACAGCCCGCGCTGTCACGGCCCTTGTTTTGGAGCCAGTCTGATGCCAGTTATCGTCACCGGAGCCGGGGGTTTTGTCGGCCGCCAGATCGTTTCGCGCCTCTTGGCGCAGGGCCGCGAGGTGGTGGCCATGGATACGGCGGCGGGCGGCATTCCCGCCGGGGCGCGTGTTGTTGCAGGCGATCTGGGCGATGCCGATGTGCGCGCCGAGGCGCTGTCGGGCGGGGTTTCCTCGGTGATCCATCTGGCCACAGTGCCGGGCGGCGCGGCCGAGGCCGATCCTGCCGCCTCGCGCCGGATCAACATTGACGCCATGTATGACCTGTTGCTGGAGGCCAGCGCGGCGGGCAACAAGCCACGCTTCGTCTATGCCAGCTCGATTGCCGTCTATGGCGATCCGCTGCCCGGTTTTGTCGATGATGCAACGCCGCTCAGCCCCAGGATGATCTATGGCGCGCATAAGGCGATGATGGAACATGCCGTCGCCCTGTTCACCAATCGCGGCGGAATCGAGGGCGTGACCGTGCGCCTGCCCGGCATTCTGGCCCGCCCCAAGGGGCCGAGCGGCATGAAGAGCGCCTTTATGTCGAACCTGTTCCATGCGCTGAAATCGGGTGAGGAATTTACCTGCCCCGTTTCGGCGGAAGGCACGATCTGGGCGCAATCGGTGGCGCGCTGCGCGGATAATTTCATCCATGCGCTTTACCTCGACACCGCGCTTTTGCCGCCCACCTATGCCGTCACCCTGCCCGCGCAGAGGATCACGATGGGCGATCTGACCGCCGAAATCGCGGCGCAATGCGGCGTCTCGGCCGATCTGGTGCGCTATGCGCCCGATGCGGCGCTCGAAGCGGGCTTTGCCGCGCAACCGCCGCTGACCACGGCGGCGGCGGAAAAGGCGGGCTTTGCGCATGATGGCGATCTTGCTACTCTGGTCGCCAGCGCGCTCAAGACGCTGGATTAAGGAGAGGGAAGATGCGGTTCCAGCGACTGGACCTCAACCTGCTGGTGGCATTGGACGTGCTGCTGGCGGAAAAGAGCGTGAGTCTGGCGGCGGACCGGCTGTGCCTGTCGCAATCTGCCACGTCTTCGGCGCTGGGCCGTCTGCGCGATTATTTCGGCGATGAACTGCTGGTGGTCAAAGGCCGCTCGATGGTGCTGACCGCGCGGGCCGAGGAACTGATCGAGCCGGTGCGCGCGGTGCTGGACCAGATCCGCAGCACCATCGCCATCGCGCCCGAATTCGATCCGGCCACCTGTGATCGCCAGATCCGCTTCATGGCCTCGGATTATTCGACGCAGGTTTTGCTGGCGGGCGCGCTGGCGATGATCGAGGCCGAGGCGCCCCACATGCGCTTTGAAATCCAACCGATGGGCGACAGCCCGATCGACACGCTCGAACGCGGCCAGATCGACCTGCTGCTGACCATCGACTATGCGATCAGTTCGGACCATCCCAGCCAGGTGCTGTTCGAGGACGATTATGTCGTGGTGGGCGATGCCGCCAATCCGGCCATGGAAGGCGAGATGACGCGCGAGAAATATTTCTCGCTGGGCCATGTCACCGCCCGTTTCGGCAAGAGCCGCACGCCCGCCTTCGACGACTGGTTCGTGCGGCGGCAGAAAACGCAGCGGCGGATCGAGGTGGTGGCCCCCACCTTCCTGTCGCAGACCTCGCTGGTGCTGGGCACAAGGCGGATCGCCACGATGCACCGCCGCCTTGCCTCACAAATGGTCAAGGTGCTGCCCCTGACCCTGCGCGAGGTGCCGTTTGACATTCCGCCGATCCGCGAGGCGATCCAGTGGCATATCACCAACAACAATGACCGCGCGCTGCGCTGGGTGGTCGAAAGGCTGGCCGCGATGGCGCAGGAGGAGCGGGGCGACATCAGCAACGTCGTCCCGATCGCCGAGGCCAGGCGCGACGAGATCGCCGTGCAGTTTCAGCATAACCACCCCAATATGCGGGGCGAGAAGTCTTAATCCCCTTCGCGCGCGTCAAAACCGGCGCGCGCGATACGGATCGCCTCGGATTGGGCATTGACCCAATCGATCAGATGGCGCGCCTGCGCCGCCAGTTCGCGCCCCAGCGGGGTCAGACTATAGGATACGCGCGGCGGCACATGGTCGGTGGCCGTGCGCAGCACAAAGCCGTCGCGCTCAAGATTGCGCAGTTTCAGCGTCAGCACGCGCTGCGAAATCGCCTGTTCCGAGGACAATCGCACCAGCGCCCTGCGCAGATCCGCATGGCGCCATTCGCCCATCGCCAGAACAATCAGCACCAGCGTGGTCCAGCGATCGCCCAGCCGCGCCATGACCTCGCGCACGGGGGCCTCGCGGTCATGGCCATAGCGCGCCATTTCGGCCGCCAATCTTGCCATGCCGGCTTCCAGATCATCGGGTAATGCCACGTTTTCCTGTCCCGCCGTGGGCACAAAAAAGTGCCTTCTTCCGCTTTGCTCCTGGCTCAGTAACACCAGCATCCGACAGGATAAACAAGAGGGAGAAAAAGCCCATGGCCCATGATGCCATCAGGCTGGACGGCAGGATCGCCATCATCACCGGCGGCGCGGGCGGGATTGGCGCGGCGACAGCCCAATTGATGACCCTGCGCGGGGCAAAGGTGGTGATTGCCGACATCGCCTTTGAACGCGCGCAGGCGGTGGCCGCCGATATTCCCGATGCCTTGGCACTGCATCTCGACCTGGAGGATGAGGCCAGCATCGAGGCGATGGTGGCGCAAACGGTGGCCCATTTCGGGCGGCTGGATATTCTGCACAACAATGCCGCCCTGCTCGGCCCCGATATTGCGCAAGCCGACGGCGATATCGAACATATGGCGACCGCCCTTTGGGACCGGACCTATCGCGTCAATGTGCGCGGCACTATGATTGCCTGCCGCACGGCGCTGCCCCATCTGCGCGAGACGAAAGGCAATATCGTCAACACGGTCAGCAGCCTTGCCCTGCAAGGCCATATGATTCAGGCCGCCTATTCCAGCAGCAAGGCCGCGATCATCCAGATGACCCGCGCGATTGCCGCAAGCCATGGCCGCGCGGGCATCCGATGCAACGCCGTGGCGCCGGGCATGACCATGACGCCCGCGCTCAGCCAAGCCTTTCCTCCCGCCTTGCGTCAGGTGGTCGAGGATGAAACCCTGCGCGACCAATTGGGCGATCCGCAGGACATTGCCGAGGCGGTGGCCTTCCTTGCCTCCGACGCGGCGCGCAACATCACCGGCCACACCGTCGAATGCGACGGCGGCGGCACGTCCCACGTCCCCGGCCTTGGCGGTTTTCGCAGCTTTTTCGAAGGGATGGGCCAATGAGCCACTATGACATCGTCGTGATGGGCGGCGGCCATAATGGCCTGACCGCGGCGGCCTATATGGCCAAGGCCGGAAAACGCGTGCTGGTGCTGGAGCGCAAAGCGCATTTCGGCGGCGGCGTGTCCACCCGCGAACTGATCCAGCCCGGCTATTGGCATGATGAGCATTCCAATGTGCATATCATGATCCAGGGCAATCCGATGCTGCGCGAGGACGAGCTGGGGCTGCTGTCGAAATTCGGCCTCGAATATATCTATCCCGACCTGCCCCATGCCTCGATCTGGGAGGACGGGACCATTGTCCGTTCGTGGAAGGATCTGGACCGCACCTGCGAGGAAATCGCCGCTTTCAGCCCGAAGGACGCCGAGGCTTATCGCAAATTCGCCCGCGCCAGCATGGACGCGATCCCGATGTTCATGAGCGGGCTTTATGCGCCGCCCTTCCCCATGGGCGCCTTTGTGGCGATGATGGACCAGTCCGACGAGGGCCGCTTCCTGCTCGACGTGATGAGCCGATCTGCGCTGGATGTGGTGGAGCAATATTTCGAGAGCGATCTCTTGAAGCTCCACATCGTGCGGATGGTGACCGAAAATCTGCAAATGCCCGATGAACTGGGCACCGGCATGGGCGCGTTCCTGATGCCGGGGATCATCCATACCTATGGCTGCTCGATGCCCAAGGGCGGGTCGGGGCAATTGTCGAAAGCCTTGGTCCGCGCCATCGAGCATTTCGGCGGCGAGGTACGCTGCAATGCCGAGGTCTCGCGCGTGATCGTCAGCGGCGGCAAGGCGGCAGGGCTTGAACTGACCACCGGCGAGACTTTCATGGCCAAGGATGGCGTGATCGGTGCGATCCACCCGCATGTGCTGCGCAAATTCGTGGGCGAAACGCCGGAACCGGTCCTGCAGCGCGCCGAGCGGGTCACGCAATCGACCTTCTCGATCAACCTGATGCACTTGACGCTGAAAGAGCGTTTGAAGCTGAAGGTCGGCAATGAAACCAACGCCATGATGACCGAGCTGATGGATTTCTACACCATCCGCGACATGCTGCTCGAATATGACAAGCTGCGCCGGGGCGAGGTTTCGCACCGCCTGATCGCGGGCGGCGACAACACGATCTTTGACCCCAGCCGCGCGCCGGAAGGGGCGGGCGTGTTCTATGGCGTCAATTTCGCGCCCTACAACCTCTATCCCGACGGCCCCGGATCATGGGACACGCGCAAGGAGGAATTTGCCGACCGCGCGCTGGCGCAATATCGCAAGTTCTATTCAAACCTGACGGACGACAACATCACCGGCCGCCTGATCCGATCCCCCATCGACCATGAACGCGACAGCCCGGCCAGCTTTATCAAGGGCGACATCCACGGCTGCGCGCCCTTCATGTATCAATCGGTGGCCCATCGCCCCACGCCCGATCTGGGATCGTTCCGCGTGCCGGGGGTTGATGGGCTCTATCTGGTCGGCCCCTTCATGCATCCGGGCGGGGGCGTGTTTGGCGCCGGGCGCGCCACGGCGATCCAGATGATGGACGATTTGGGTCTGGACTATGACAAGGTCTGCGGAGGGCCGATCTGATGGCTGAGAAAAAAGCGCCTTCGATGAAGGTTTTGGACGCCAGCAATAAGGAACTGATGGCTGTGCGCCGGATCGAGCGCGACGGCAATGATCTGGTCATCCGCGGCAAGATCTTTGGCGCGATGCCGATGGTGGCCAAACTGACGCCGGAGCAGGCGCGCGCGGGTTTAAAGCTGCTGGATGCCAAAACCATCTGGTTTCTGATTACCCTGCTGTTTCGCAAGTAAAACCAGAGATAATTCGATTTCATCAATAGGTGAATCCAATTCAATCCATAAAACCGGATTGAGCCAGATCAAGAAACCCACGCCCCTCGCGCATCATCCTTGGCACCGCAACGCAAAGGGAGATGCGCGAGATGGCGATCACAGGCATTCGTCGGCTGGTGTTTCTGGTGGAGGATCTTTCCACCACCAGCCGGTTTTTCACCGATTACGGGCTGCGGCCCCTCGAACAGGACGCCACCAGCGCAAGGTTCGAAACCATGAACGGCGCGCAGGTCCGCCTGCTGCTGCGCGGGCATGGTGATCTGCCCAAGGGCGGCGCACAGACCGGCATCGGCGTCCACGAATGCATCTGGAGCGTGGACAGCGCCGAGGCCATGGCGCGCCTGACCGCCGACCTGTCGCGCGATCACGAGCTGAGCGTGGACGCAGAAGGCGTCACCCATTTCATCACCCCCTTTGGTCAGGCCATCGGATTGCAGGTCTGGCAACCCCGCACCGTCCACGGCGCACCCAGCCCCAGCAACACGCCCGGCACTGTGGGTCGCCTCAACCAGCCGCGCAAATGGCTGGCCCGCGCGGTGCCGAAACGCATTCACCACACCGTCTGGACCTTCCCCGATGTGCAGGAGGCGATGGAATACTACCGCGACCGCCTCGGCTTCCGCCTGACCGATGTGCAAAAAGGCTTTGGCGTCTATATGCGCGCCGATGGGGCCTATGAGCATCACAATATCTTTCTGGCCAATGCCCATGCGCGGATGCCCGGTTTCGACGGCACGCTGAAATTCCACCACGCCAATTTCGAATGCGAGGACATTGACGAGATCATGGTGGGCAAGAACCACCTCGACCGTCTGGGCTACAGCTTTGCGGGCGGATGGGGTCTTGGTCGCCACCGGTTGACCAGCGCGGCGTTTCTGTATCTGGCCGTGCCCGAACTGGGCGGCGACATGGAATATGGCGCCGATTGCGATTGCGTGGACGACAGTTGGAAGGTGCGCGTGTGGGACGGGGCCTTTGGCACGCTTATCTATATGCACGACCTGCCCCACTGGCTGCAGGAAGAGCCGGTCTGGGACGTGGCCTATGCCCGCGAAGATCAGCTTCGCTATCTGCCCGCCGATCCGAAACCGATGCTTGCCCAAGCGGCTGAATAAGGGAGAGACGATCATGACGATTTGCATCATCGGCGGCGGGGTGGCGGGCCTTGCCTTGGCCATCGGCCTGCATCAGCGCGGCGTGGCCTGCGAAGTGGTCGAGCGCGACAAGGACTGGAAAGTCTATCACGTGGGCATCATCGTTCAGGCCAATTTCGTGCGCGCCCTCAACGCGCTGGGCGTGGGCGATGCGGCGGTGGCGGCGGGCTATGCCTATCGCGGGGCGCGCTTTGTCGATGTCAACGGCAACACGATTGCCGAATTGCCCGGCGATACGGCGGTCGATGGCCTGCCCTCCGATCTTGGCCTGACGCGCCCCGCGCTGCACAAGGTGCTGACCGACAAGGTCAAGGAACTGGGCATTCCGGTGCGTCTGGGCGTCACCTTCACCGCGATGGAGGATTATGGCGACCATGTGGAACTGGGCTTTTCCGATGGCACCTCCGGCTCCTATGATCTGGTCGTGGGCGCGGACGGCAATTATTCGGCGGTGCGCAAGGCGCTCTGGCCCGAAGCCACCCCGCAATTCACCGGCCAAGGCGTGTGGCGCTACAATGTGCCGCGCCCCGAAGGCCTCGAATGGAGCGACATCTATCTGGGTTCATCCAATGATTTCAATGGCAAAGCCGGTTATTGCCCGCTAACACCCGACGAAATGTATATTTTCGCCGTGGTCGAGGAAAAGGGCAATCCGCGCTTTGCCCCTGAAACTCTGGCCGATGCAATGCGCGCCCGCCTTGCCGGTTACGGCGGCATTCTGGGGCAGGCGGCCAAGGCGATCACCGATCCCGCGCTGGTGGTCTATCGCCCGCTGGAGGCCTGCATCATGCCCGATCCGTGGTACAAGGGCCGGGTGGTGCTGATTGGCGACGCCGCCCATTCGGCCACGCCCCATCTGGGCCAGGGCGCGGCCATGGCGGTCGAGGATGCGGTGGTGCTGGCGCAGGAACTGGGCGAACGGGCCATCCCCGAAGCCCTGCGCGCCTTTATGGAGCGGCGGTTTGAACGGGCCAAGCTGGTCGGCACATCCTCGATCCAGTTGGGCGAATGGGAAATGCACCCCGAAAGCGCGGGCGATCCGGTGGAAGTGACCGCGCGCATCCGCAGGAAACTGGCAGAGCCGGTTTGACAGGGGCCGGTCTGACCCTTCGGCGGCGCCGATAGCACCGATCCGATGCAATGCGTTTCTCCCCAAGGTTGCGCCCCATCATAAGGGCGCAAACTTTGGGGAGATTTGTATGAGCATGAGTCTATGAGCGTTCTTGGCGTTGAATCCGTCCTGTTCGGCGTCGATGATCTGACGCAGCACGCAAGATTCTGGAGTGATTTCGGCCTGCCCGTCGAGAGCGTCACCGACACCGAAGCGGTGTTCCGCCTTGCCTCGGGCAGCCGGGTGATCCTGTTGCCCCATGGCGATGCGCGCCTGCCCAGCCCCGATCCCTTCCCCGGCAATGGGGTCAAGGAAACGGTGTGGGGCGTCGATACGGCCGAAAACCTTGAAAAGATCGCCGCCAGTCTGGCACGCGAAGTGCCGGTCACGCGCGATGATGACGGCACCATCCATTGCGTGTGCCCCGATGGCCAGCCCATCGCCATCCGCGTCTGGGCCAAGCGTTCGTTCAAATCCGAGGCCAGCCCGGTCAACACGCCCACCTCCTATCCGCGTTTCAACCAGCATCGCATCTGGCGCCACAAGGCGATCCCCAAGACGATCAACCATGTGGTGTTCTTCTCGCCCGATTATGTGGGGTCGTTTGAATTTTACGAACGCCACATGGGGTTCAGATATGTCGATCACTCGCGCGGCGTGGGCATCTTTTCGCGCGCGGGCGGCACGTTCGAGCATCACTCCATCTTCTGGGTGAACTGCGACCTGCCCTTTGCCCCCGACAATTTCAAATTCATGCATATCGCCTTTGGCATGGACGACATTGACGAAGTCATGCTGGGCGCCAACCTGATGGCCGAAAAGGGCTGGAAGAACGAGAGCATGAACTCGTCAGGCGGCATCTCGCGCCACCGGATTTCCTCCGCGATCTATTACTACTGCGATATCCCCGGCAAGGGCGGCGAGGCCGAATATCACGCCGACACCGACTATCTCGACGACAATTGGGTGCCGCGCGCTTGGGATTTCCGTTTCGGCTCGCTGCTCTGGGCCAATAATGCCCCGCCGATCTTCCGCGGGCCGGACATTCCCTGGGATATGCAGTTCGATGCCGATCGGCGCAGTTTTGAACCCTATCGCAAGGCGGCTCCGGGCAAGCAAGCGGTTGAGGGAGCCTTGGCCGAGATTACCGAAGAGGATGAGCATGGGATTTAAGAAGTAAGGGGTTTAGATGCGAGGGACTCGTCCCTCGCGCTCCCGTTACTGTCTGCGTTTGCGTTATGGGTTCGGCGTTTTGTGTCGGACGCGATGTTTGAATGATAAAGCCTGCGGCGCCTTTTACGCTACTTCGCCGCGCCGCAGGCTTTCCCATATAAAAAGCGCCCCGCTTGCAAACGAGGCGCTTTCATTAACGGGATTGCAAAGGGCCCCCGCCCTTTGCCCGCCGGAGGCAAACTCCCTTACTTGACCCCCACCTCCCCAATCACCGTCTCCACATGCACCACCTTGGGCGGCTCAACGAAAAACGGCCCGGCCAGAGCGCGCCACCTGGCAAAATTCTCGGTCGCGCGGAAATCGACGGTATGGGCCTCGACCGACACCCAGCCGACGAGCAGGTGATAGACGCCCGGCTCCTCGACCACGCGCTGCAGGGCAAAGCCGGTGCAGCCCGGATCGGCGCGGAAATGCGGCTCGGCCTGGGCCACGGCGGCTTCGAAGTCGGCGGCGCGGGCCGGGTCGATGGTGATGCGGGCGATTTCGAAAGTCATCAGTCAGGCTCCTCGACAAATTCGATCAGATTGCCCGCACAGTCGCGGATAAAACATCCTTTGCCAAAGTTTTCGCGCACGACAAAGGCGACATCGACCTGTTTTTGCTCCATTTCGCTCAGGAACTTTTCCAGATCCGCCACGCGAAAGGCCACATGCTTGTTGCCATGGGTGCGCAGATCGGCGGGCGGATGGCGGCGATCCTCGGGCAGAGGCGCCGCGCCCTCCACCTCGAAGATCTCGAAGCGCAGGGGGCCTTTGCGGAGCATGGCGGTGTGGCTTTTGGCGGCCTCAATATAAAACCGCTTTTCCACCTCAAAGCCCAGCACGCAGCCGTACCAGTCAATCGCCTCCTGCAACGAGGGCACCGAAACGCCCCCGTGGTGGAAGGTAAATTCGGCCATCAAGCCATCTCCGCAAAGGTCTGCGCGCACCAATCCGCAATGTAATCGCGCATCCCGGTGCCATTGTCGGCGCCGCAATGCTCGACCTCGAAATCGGCCTTGGTGAACATGCGCAAGGTCCGCTTGGGGCTGTTCACCGCCTGATCATAGGAGAGATGCGCGTTGAAGGCCGGGATCTGGCGGTCATTCTCACCATGGGTGATGAGGAAAGGCACGCGGATCTTCTCGACCTGCCCGTTGAGCGTGATCTGGTCGGCATAATCGAGGAAGGCCTCGCGGTCATCCATGCCGAAGACCCAGAGCACATGGTCCCAGTAATGCGGCACCGGGTTTTCGCCCTCATTGGCCACACGCTGGCGCTGGCGCTCGCCCCAGACGTGGTTGGCGCCCATCACCGCGCACAGGGCATAGCGCGGATCATTGGCGGCAATACGCGGCGCGTGATAGCCGCCGAAGGACAGGCCGAAGATGCCGATCTTGCTGTGCATCACATCGCTGCGCGTCAGCAGATAATCGAAGGCGGGCGAACCCCAGCGCTCGGCATCATAGACGGCGGGTAGATTACGCTTGCGGATCGCCTCGCCGGTGCCGGGCTGGTCGAGGAACAGGGTGTTCATGCCGCGCTCGAGGTTCGAGGCGCCGTGCCCGGCCATATTGACCTGTTCCTTCATGGAATCGAGGCCATTGACCGACACCAGCGTGGGGCGCGGCGTGCCTGATCCGTCATGGACGAATATCGCGGTATAGCTGCTGCCCTCATAGGGGATCTCGACCTTGTCCACATGAAGGCCCCGCAATTGCGAACCCTTGTGGTACAGTTCCAGCCCGCGATCATAGGCCGCCCAGCGCGGCGCGTAATCGCGGCTCTGCATCCGCTCTGCCGCCAGATAATAACCCGAGGCGCGCAGATATTTGGTGCCCGCCGAGAGCGCGTAGCCATTGGCCAGATCATCATCGGCATTCCTGGCCACCTGCTCTGCCACCGCGATCCAACTGTCGAACAGCAGCGCAGAACCTGCATCGGCCCCGGCCTTCGCGGCCTCACGCACCGGGCGGCAGGCCTCATCGATCTCGCCATGGTTGCCGCCGCAGACCAGCGCCAGATTGGTGGCCAGATTCCACACGTAATTTCCGGGAAAGGGTTCAAACATTTGCTTATCCTTTAATCCGCGGTCCACCCGCCATCGACGATCAGGCTGGTTCCGGTGATGAGGGCGGAAGCATCGGAGGCCAGAAACAGCACCGGCCCCATGAGGTCTTCGACCTGCCCCAGACGGCCCAGCTTGATCTTGGCCAGCACGCTCTCGAGGAAGGCTTTGTCCTCGAAAAAGGGCCGCGTCATCGGGGTTTCGATGAAGGTGGGCGCGATGGTGTTGCTGCGGATGCCGTGGGGCGCAAGATCGAGGGCGAAGGCTTTGTTCATACCCTCGATCGCCCATTTGGATGCGCAGTAGAGCGAGCGGCGCGGCCCGCCGACATGGCCCATCTGCGAACCCATATGGATCAGCGATCCCACCACCCCATCGCGCAGCATTGCCTTGACCGCATGCTGCGCGACAAAAAACGCCGACTTCACATTGAGGTCGAGCACGGCGTCATAATCCTCCGGCGTCACCTCCCACAGCGCCTTGGGCCGGTTGGTCCCGGCATTGTTGACCAGCACGTGAAACGCCGGACGCTGGCCAAAGAAAGCCTCCACCGCGCGCATGTCCGAAACATCCAGCACCGCCGCCTCGGCCAAACCGCCGCCCTCGCGGATCGCGGCGGCGCCCGCATCGATCTCGGCCCCCGTCCGCGCGGCCAGCGTCACCTGCGCGCCCGCCTGCGCCAGCGCGGCAGCGGCGGCAAGGCCAATGCCCCGCCCCGCCCCCGTCACCAGCGCCCGCCGACCATCCAGCGCAAAGCTCGGCGTTTGCGGCAACTCGCTCATGCTTTCGTCAGTTCGCTGGGCGTGGCCTGCCCGGCATAGGGCACATCGCGGTGGCCAAAGCGGCGAACGCGGATGTTGGCCTGCTCGCCATGGCCCGCAAAGCCTTCAAGCGCGCACAACCGGCTGCAATATTCGCCGATCAGCGCCGATGCATCATCACTGGTCACGCGCTGATAGGTGCAGGTTTTCAGGAACTTGCCGACCCACAACCCGCCCGTGTAGCGCGCCGATTTTCTGGTCGGCAGCGTGTGGTTGGTACCGATCACCTTGTCGCCGAAGGACACATTGGTGCGATTGCCAAGGAAGATCGCACCGTAATTGGTCATGTTTTTCAGGAAGTAATCGGGGTCCTGCGTCATCACCTGCACATGCTCGGACGCAATATCATCGGCGATGCGGACCATTTCCTCATAGCTTTCCGCCACGATCACCTCGCCAAACGTCTCCCACGCCTTGCGGGCATGGTCGGCGGTGGGCAGGATTTCCAGCAGGCGCTCGATTTCCTTCATCGTCGCGCGGGCAAAGGCTTCGGAATTGGTCAGCAGCACGCCGGGGCTGTCCGGCCCATGCTCGACCTGACCCAGAATATCGGTCGCGGCCATTTCCGGGTCGCAGCCAATCTCGTCGGCAATGATCAGCGTTTCGGTCGGACCGGCGAAGAGGTCGATGCCCACCCGGCCAAACAACTGCCGCTTGGCCTCGGCCACAAAGGCATTGCCGGGGCCGACGAGAATATCAACCGGATCGATCGTCTGCGTGCCGATCGCCATCGCGCCGATCGCCTGAATGCCGCCCAGCGCATAGATCGCATCGGCGCCCGCCAGCGCCTGCGCGGCCACAATCGCCCGCGCGGGCTTGCCCTGAAACGGCGGGGCGCAGGTGATGACGCGCGGCACGCCCGCCACCTTGGCGGTGATGACCGACATATGCGCGCTGGCCAGCAGCGGATATTTGCCGCCCGGCACATAGCAACCCGCCGCATTCACCGGCAGATTCTTGTGCCCCAGCACCACGCCGGGCATGGTTTCCACCTCAACGTCCGTCATGCTGGCGCGCTGGATCCGGGCGAAATTCTTCACCTGCGCCTGCGCAAATTCGATGTCCTTGCGCTCCTGGGGCGAAAGACTCTCGACCGCCGCGTCGATCTCGGCCTGCGACAGACGGTAATCCTCGCGGTCCCAGCCGTCGAACCTGATGCTCATCTCGCGCACCGCATCATCGCCGCGCTTCTCGATATCGCCCAGCGCCGCCTCGACAATATCACGCACCTTGCGATCCGCCTGCGCCTTCTCTTCCGCAGCCGCGCCGCGCTTCAGCCAGATGGCCATGCCAAAAATCTCCCCATAAAAGGCTGTTTGGCTGTCATCTGGCACGCGCCCCGCCACCCGACCATCGCATGTTATCGATGGTTTGCTATCGACCAAATGCCGTTGCCGCCTCGCGCCCGCGCGGGCTAGTCCTCTACCAGATGATAAGTTACGGGAGACACAGGCGATGCGTCTGGCAACGCTGAACAATGGCACAAGGGACGGGCGGCTGATCGTGGTTTCGCCCGATGGGGCGCATTACGCGCCCGCGCCGGTGGAAACGATGCAGGCCGCGCTGGAGGATTGGGACCATGCCGCGCCCCTGCTGGCCGCGATCACCGATTTTCCCGAAAGCCTCGATTTGGATCAACTGCTCGCCCCCCTGCCGCGCGCATGGCAATGGCTCGACGGCTCGGTCTATCCCAGCCATGGCGCGTTGATGGACAAGGTTTTGGGCGTCGAACCGGAAAAGCCCGATGCGCCGCTGATGTATCAGGGCGTGTCGGACACGTTCCATGCCCCGCGCGCCGAAGTGCCGATGGCCGATGAGGCGCTGGGCATTGATTTCGAGGGCGAGTTCGGGATCATCACCAAGGCCGTCCCCATGGGAACCTCCGCCGCCAAGGCGGGCGATTACATCGCGCTGATCGTCCAGATCAACGACTGGTCGCTGCGCAAACTGGCCGGGCCGGAGATGAAAACCGGCTTTGGCTGGATTCAGGCCAAGCCCCCCTGCGGCATGGCCCCCTTTGCCGTCACGCCCGATGAGTTGGGCGAATATTGGCGCAATTCCCGCCCCGCGCTGCATTTGAACGTGCAATGGAACGGCGCGCAATTCGGCCATGCCCATGGCGAACCGATGGCCTATGGTTTCGACGATCTGGTCGCCCATGGCGCGCGCACGCGCCATCTGGTGGCGGGTACGGTGATAGGTTCGGGCACCGTGTCGAACGAGAATTTCCGCGAGGTCGGCTCTTCCTGTATCGCCGAGCGGCGCGGGATCGAGATCGTGGATACCGGCGCGCCCCGCACCGAATTCATGACCTATGGCGACAGCGTGCGCATGGAGGCGCAATTGCCCGACGGACGCGCGCCCTTTGGCGTGCTGGAGCAGAAGGTGGTGCGCGCGTGAGCATCAAGCTGGCCATCCTGCCCCGCACGCGCGCGGGTCTGAACCGCGAAGGGTTGCAGGCCTATCTGGCCCATTCCCATGGCCCGCTGGTCATGGCCCATGGCGAGGTCAGCGGCATGTTTGCCGGCTATGTCCATCACTATGTGCATGATGAGCCCTCAACGCTGGGCGAAACTCTGGCGGATCGCGATGCGCTGACCATCATCCGTTTCGCCCGGATCGAGGATATGATCGCTTCCAAGGCCTCGCCCGCCTATGCGCAGATCGTCGGGCCGGACGAGGACAATTTCCGCGATCCGGTAGGGTCGCTGGCTATGCTGGTTTCCGAAACCACCGTTCTTGCCGGGCCGGAAAATGTTGCGCGCAAGCTCTTCATCTTTCGCCACGGCGCCGATGCGCAGGATGCGCAAGGTTGGGCCGAAGCACTGGCCCCCATCCTTATCGCGCAGGGCGTGGACGGACCGATTGCGGCATGGCGCATCAACACCATTGCCCGTACATTGGAAGGCCCGGCTCCTGCGGAATTGTTCGATGAAGTGTCGCTGCGCGGCGCCATTCCCGCCGATCTGGCCGATGCCCTGAGCGCTGCAGCGCAGACCTATTTTGCCGATGCTCCGGCCTCGCTGCTGATCACCAGCCCCAGGATTTTTGTTTCCAGTCAAAAGGATTGAAACCATGGAAATGTCCGATTCCGGCCTGCCGCCGATCCAGCGCGTGGTCACCGGCCACGATGAAAACGGCCGCGCCGTCTTCAAGTCCGAAGATGTGACTGCGACCAAAATGATCCCCAGCGGCGATGCCAGTTTCCTCACCATCTGGACCACCGAAACCGTTCCGGCCGACCTGAACGACGAGCGCGACGGGCGCGACCTGCCCACCGGCCTGACGCTGGAGCGCGGCAGCGTGATCCGCATCACCGACATGCTGCCCGGCAAGGAAAGCCCGTTTCACCGCACCAACAGCATCGATTACGGCATCGTGCTCAAGGGCGAGATCGAACTGGAACTGGACGATGGCCGCAAAAAGACCATCCGCGAGGGCGGTATCATCGTCCAGCGCGGCACCAATCACCTGTGGCGCAACACCACCGATTCTGTCTGCCGCATCGCTTTCATCCTGATCGAAGCGCCCGCGTATAAGCACAATGGCGTGCCGCTGGACGAGGCCAAGCCCGAGCAGGTAGATCCCGCCTATGGGGAAATGGGCGAGTGAAATATGCGCCGGGGGCGGTCGCACTGCTGATCGCGGGCGCAGCGGTGGCCATGCCTTTCCACGAAATCCCGGCCGGGCCGCGCGCCCTGCCGGGGGATCGGTTGCCGCCCTTTGCGATGCTGACCGATGGAGGCGAACTGCCGCTCGATCCACCGCCCCTGCCGCCCGGCACGCATCTGCCTGCGCCCGGCGATCCGCCCGAAAGCACCGCGCCCGCGCCCGGCCTGAAACAGGCCACGCGCATGGCGCAGACGGCACTGGACGATTGCGCCCGGCGTGGTTTTCGCGTGGGCGTGGCGGTGGTCGACAGCGCGGGCGAGGCGCGCGCGCTGCTGACCGCCGATGGCGCGGATGGCAGCCATGTGTTTGTCGCCATGCGCAAGGCGGCGGTCGCGCTGGCCTTTGGCCAAACCAGCGGCGAGGCCCATGAGGCGCTGCGCCGCAATCCCGCGCTCAAAGCCAAGGTGACGCCCGCGATGTTTGTCGAAGGCGGCGCGGTGCCGATCCGGGCCGATGGCCGCATCATCGGCGCCATTGCCGTCAGCGGCGCGGCAGGCATACCGGTGGGCCATCAGGATGAAGTCTGCGCTGCAGCGGGGTTGAAGCTATGATGTTCGATCTGACCGGCAAGGTGGCCATCATCACCGGCTCCACACGCGGGATCGGCCGCGCCATTGCCCGCGCGATGATGGAGGCCGGCGCGCGCGTGGTGATCTCCAGCGAGGACGAAGCCGACACCACCCGCGCGGCGTCGGAGATGGGCGCGCTGGGCATCGCCTGCGATGTCACCGATGATGCGGCGCTGGGCGCGCTGGTCGATGGCGCGGTGTCGGCGCTGGGGGGCCTCGACATTGTCGTGTGCAATGCCGGGATCACCGGGCGGCCCGGCCCCTTTGCCGCCATCGACATGGAGGATTATGCCCGCGTGATGGCCATCAACCTGCGTTCTCAGGTGGTGCTGTGCAATCTGGCCTTTCCGCATCTGCGGGCGCGGGACGGCAATGCGGTGCTGATCGCCAGCCTGTCGGGCCTTCGCGGCAATGGGGCGATCAATGCCTATGCGCTGGCCAAGGCGGGCGTGGCGCAACTGGCGCGCAATCTGGCGGTGGAATGGGGGCCGCATGGGGTGCGGGCCAATGCGATTTCGCCCGGTTTCATCGCCACCGAACTGTCCGCGCCCCTGCTGGCCAACGAAGCCTTCATGACGCGGCGCATGGGCATGACCCCGCTGCGCCGCCCCGGAACGCCCGAGGAAGTGGCGGGCGCGGCGGTGTTTCTGGCCAGCGCGGCGGGCGGGTTTGTCACGGGGCATAATCTGGTGGTCGATGGCGGAACGCTGATTACCGACGGAAGCTGATCAGCGCGGGCCATGGCCACCTTGCCGGCCAGACGATCAGCCATGGAGCGCCACCTTGCGGACCGCGCCCAACGCCTGCCCCTTGCGCAGCGAACCGGCAAAAGCGCCCAGCGCCCCCAGCCCCGCCGCGCCGGACAGCACGCTGAACGCGCCCATCAGCCCGCCCGCGTGGCTGCTCGCCAGCGTGACCACCACGGGGCACAGGAATTGCCCGATGGAAAAGGCCCCCGTCCACAGGCCCGCCGCGCGCGCGCGGATGTCAAAGGGCAGCCCGTCCATCGCCCAGACCAGCAAGGTGGGCAGCAGCACACCCGCGCCAAGCTGGTTGATGAAACAGCCGATCAGGAACGGCGTGGTCGATCCGGCCCGGCCCATCAGCAGGAAGCCGACCGTGAGAAAGGCAAACTCGCCCAGCAGCAGATGCGCCACCCGCGCCCGCCCGATCCGCGAATAGACAAAAGTGCCGATCGGCACGCCAAGGCTGGCCACCGAGGTCAGGAAGCCGATCCGGCCCGGATCGCTCACGCCCAGCAGGGCAATACCCCGCCCGGCCTGAATCTGGACCGTGTAGAACAGGACCGAGCCATAGATGGTGATGGCGATGATCCCGGCCATCCGGCTCCACGGGAACCCGCCCCAAGCGCCATGATGCGGAGCGTGATCGGCCTCTTCCTCGGCGTCGGCCTCGGACGGTTCCCAGGTGAAGATCAGCACCAGCGCCAGCATGACCAGCGCGCAGCCATAGACCCAAAAAGGCGCGCGCCAGCCAAAGCGGCCCAATTGCCCGCCGATGTTGAAAAACAGCAACGCCGACATCGAGGCGAAAGCCGTTTGCCCCGCCAGCCATTTGTCGCGCGCGGCACCTTTGAAATAATCGCCGATCATCGTCGTGGTCAGCACCATGATCAGCGCCTCGGCCAGCCCGACGCCGATGCGGCTGATGATGATCGCGGTCAGATCGGTCAGGAAGACCGGCGCGATGCCCACCAGCCCATAGGCCACCAATGCCCAGATCAGCAGGCGCCGCCGCCCGAACCAGTCGCCCAGCATCCCCGCCACCGGCGAAAAGATCGCCACACACAGCGCCGGCACCGTCAGGATCATCGGCACCCAATATTCATGCGCCGGAATACCGGAAAACTCGTTCAGCAATCCCGGCAGGATCGGTGCCAGCAGCACGATCGCCATGGTGGAGAGCGTTATCGGGATCAGCAGCGATAGGCCTGTCATGAAACCTGGCTGATGGTGGCCTGTCACCTGCGTCTTCTCCCGATGCGCGGCCTCGGATTTTGGGGCCTATTTTCTCTTGTCCCTTGATTAGGCGCTTTGGCACGAGGCTTCTATTTCAATCCGCCGATGGGCAGCTATCCATGACGTGAATAGGATCACACGTCCTTGCCGACCCCGGCGGTCGAGAGCGCGGCAATCAGCAGCGGGCCGCAGAACAGCGCAAAGATCGCCACCAGCGGCCAATGCTGACCCAGCGCCCAGCCGCCCAGCAGCGGGCCTCATCGCCCAATTCATCGCAATGCTCGATCACCTGCTGTTTGAAGGGAAAGGTCACATTGGCCCCCGAATAGCCGACATCGCGCATCAGGCGCACCGCCCGCCCCAGATCCTCATCCCCCCAGCCCATCATGTCGAAATCGAACAGGCGATAGGTCAACGGCATGCCCAGCGCCCGCGCCTCGGCCTCGTGGATCGCGGGCGAGCGGCTGGCGCTTATGCCACGCCCGATCAGGCCGACAGCGTGGGAGGACAGCGGGGGGCAGGCATGGATCATGGCAGCAATATCTCGGCAAAAAACCGGGAGGGTGTGCGTTGCCCTCCCCGCGGTCATGGCAGGAAAGACTTACGCCATACGCTGCTTAATCCACAGCGCCATGGCCATGGAATGAGAAATATGGCGGGTTCTGTAACCATGGGTCCATTCGGCGGGCGGGATCAACCTTGGCCCGGCGATGGTGTTGGCCACCGGGCGGCGGACAAGGCGCCGCCGCCCGCCCCCGTCATATGCGCAGCGCCACCAGACAGAGCAGTTGAAACAGCATCTGCGCCCCGGCCTGCGCGGTGATCGTGCCGGGGTCATATTCGGGCGCCACCTCGACCACATCGCCGCCGATGATGTCGATGCCCGCCATCCCGCGCAGGATCGCAATGGCCTCACGCGTGGAAAGGCCGCCCACCTCGGGCGTGCCGGTGCCCGGCGCAAAGGCCGGGTCGAGCGCGTCCACATCAAAGCTGACGTAGGTCGGCCCGTCGCCCACCACTTCGCGCGCCTTGGCGATCACCCAGTCGATGCCGCGTTGCTGCACCTCCTCGGCATGGATCACGGTCATCCCGCTGGCATGGGAAAATTCCCAGAGATAGGCCGCCCCCCCGCGAATGCCGATCTGGACACAGCGGCGCGGGTCCAGCACGCCCGCCAGCACCGCCTCGCGAAAGGGCGCGCTGTGGTGAAAGCGGGTGCCTTCATAAATGCCGCCGGTGTCGCAATGGGCGTCGATCTGGACCAGCCCCATCGGCCCGCTGCGCTCGGCCAGCCCCTTCATGATCGAGCCGGTGATCGAATGATCGCCCCCCACCGACAGCGGCACCGCCCGCGTGCGCGCGATCATGCGATAGGCCGCCTCGATATCGGCATGGCATCCGGCCAGATCATAGCGGCTGTTCATCGGCACATCGCCCAGATCGGCCACGCGCAGCATGTTCATCGGCGCGATGCGCAAGGCATGTTCATAAGGCCCGATCCGGTCCACGCCCCGCAAGGCGCGCGGGCCATAGCGCGCGCCGGGCCGGTTGGTCACGCCCAGATCCATCGGCACCCCGATCAGCGCCACATCCAGCCCGCGCAGCAATTCGTAATTCAGCCCGCCCGCCATATAGGGCGCGCCCAGCAGCGTGGCCGGATTGGCAAAGGGCCATTGGCGTTTGTCGCCATCCTTGAAATTCAGCCCGGCCACTTCGCGGAAATGGGGGTCATGCATATCGGCGCCGCCGGCCCCCGCGTATAATCGGCGCAATTCATCCAGATCGAGCGGCATCATGGTTCACCCCTGCTTTTTATGATGCAGAGATGAGCGCGCCGCCGCCAAAGCGGCAATCGCGCAAATGGCGTATTACCTTATCAGAGCCGCGTATTACGCCGATCAGCCCAGCTTGCGCCCGGCCTGAATCTTTTGCAGCAATTCCAGCGCCATGCCCATTTCCGCCTCGGTCAGCACCCCGGCAAAGGCGTTCTCGATAGGCACCACCACCTTTTGCGCCTCGACCAGCGCGGTCTTGCCCGCTTCGGTGATGAACAGGCCCTGCGCGCGCCGGTCGCTCTCGATGCTTTCCAGCACCAGCAGGTTCTTGCGCGTCAGGCTTGCGATCATCTGGTGGATGGTGGCGCGGCGCATGCGGAACAGGCGGGCAAGCTGGGATTGCGTGACGCCGGGATTGGCCTGAACCAGCCAGAGGATCGAGGTCTGTTTAGGCGTCAGGTCCATCAGCCGCAGCGCCGGATCAAGGTCGAACGAGAGCGCCGCATAGGCAATGCCCAGATTGAAGCCCAGCAGGCTTTCCAGCCCGGCCGTGTTGATGGCGCCCGCCAGCCCGTCGGTCTCGGGCGCGTCGGTTTCGGCAACGTCAATATCGTTCAGCCGGCGGCGAGGAGCGCGGGTGTCGAGCACGGCGGGTGGAACCTTTCTGGGTGGTAGTGCCAATGACTGTATGGAATATATACAGATTGGGCGCCAATGCCAATTTGTGCAGGTGCACGCAAGGCTTTGCGCCGATTCTGTGCATGCAAAAGACGCACAAAGCCTTGCGGTTTGCGCGCGGTTTTCACCCAATTGGTCCGGTCAGTCCAAAAAGCCGATGCTTTTCAACGCCCCGTTTCAGCGCGGCATCTGCAATCGATAGCTCAGGCTGACCTTGCCCCCCGCCGGGATTGTCACCGCCCAGAGCGGATGTCCGTCCTGCCGCCCCAGTTTGGTCGAGGCCGAAAGCAGCCGCGCCCCATCGGGCAGCAATTGCTGCGATTCGAAATGCACCGGCCAGCGGTTGGCATTGCGCGCCGTGGCGGTGATCAATTCCACCCGGTCGCTGATCCGCCGCGTCCGGCTTTCCAGATGCACTTGCGGCGAGGCGCCGATCTCGACATTGGCGGTTTCGCCCACGGCCTTGTCCTCCATCGCGCCCTCGCCCACGGGCAGCGCCGCCGCGCCCACCTGCTGCACCACCGCCAAGCCGCCCGCGGGCAGCGCGAGGCCCAGCCCATCGGCCTTGCGATTGGCGATGCGCAGGCGGATGCGCGCCTGCTGGCTCTCGCCATCTTCGGCCCCCAAATCCACATCCGCGCGGTGGATCAGGCCCAATTTCACCCGACGCGCCGCCATCAGCGCCACCTGCTTTTGCGAATGAGCCCCGACATTGGTGGCCATCGGCACACGATAGAGCCGCAGATCGCCCAGCACTTCCTCTTTCACCACCACCGGGGCCATCATGCGCTTGGCGCCCGTGACCATGATGTCGGCCTCCATCATCACGGCGGGCGCAGCCATCGGCGCAGGCGGCACAACCATGGCCGGGGGCGCAACCGGCGACAACTGGCAATGCAGCACCAGATCCTCCGGCTCCTCCGGCTGCTCGCGGCTTTCATCGAACTTCGGCTTGCCGCCCACCACGGCGGCCTGTGCCTGGGCAAATCCGGTGGTGTCGCCATTGGCCAGCGTGACCCAAGCGGTCATCTGCGCCGCCTGCGCGCCGGGGGCCAGTTTGACGACATAATGCGCCTGCCAGTCGAAACCCCATGCCAGATAGGTCAGCCGCACAAGCGCCTTTCGCGCCGAGGCCGCATGGGTGGCTATCGACAGCGTGGGCCGCGCGTTCAGCCCCTCGGGCAGGCCATCATAGGCGATGGCATCCTTTAATCCGCCGCAATTGGCGATTTCAAACCCGGTCTTGGTCTGGACAATCGCCGCGCCATCGGGGGCGGATCGAATGATCGCCTGCTCATCTTTCACCCGCCCCTTGGCGTCGGTGCGGCGCAGCGTCACGGGGCGGCCATAGGCGCGGGCATAAAGATTGCGCGGCGAGAGCAGCTCGGCATCAAGGTTCTTTTCCGAAACCCCCGCCCCCAGCCATTCGACCAGTGCGGTTTCGGCCAGCATGCCCGCCGCCACGCCTTCAAAGCGGATCGTGGCATCACCCGCCGGGATCGCCACCTCGCGCTCCTCGGAAATCAGCGCATAGCCGCCCAGCCACGCCGGGTCGATCGCATCATCCGGCGCCCGGTCGGGCGCGCGATAGATCGTCACCGCCACCTTGGCCGGGGCGGGCGATGTCACCACCTGCTGTGCCTGCACGGGCGCGGCGGCGATCACGGCCGCGCCCAACACCATCGCCCGCACGATCAATACCGCGCGTCGATCTGGGCGGTCAGATTGACCGAGCCTTGCGCGGGGATGGTGATCTTCCAGACCCGCTCGTCGGCATTGCGCATCTCGCCCTTGGCGCTCTCGGCCGAAACGCGCGTGTCATGCCATCCGCGATCCAGCCCGGCCTGCACCACCTCAACCGTCACCGGCACGGCGCGGGCATTGGTCAGCCGATAGGCCATATGGGTGCGCCAATAGGTCTTGGGCGCGTCCACGGAAACTGTCTCGGCCTTGCCGTCGCGGGTGATACGGTATTGGGCCACACGCTCCCATTCGGCGCTGTCGATCTTCTCGCGCTTTTCCACCGTGGGCTGGATCTTCACATCAAAGGCCTCGCCGGTTTTCAGCGCCAGAGTGGACCCCATCGGCGTGTGGCCGATATTGTCCTCGCCCACGAATTGCGGCGCGCCCGAGGCATCGCGCATATAGACGCGCACTGTTCCGGCGGGCAGCGCATCGCCAAGGCCGCCTTCACGCGCGTTGGAAAAATTGATGACGCTGGCAAAGCTCTGCGCCTCATCATTGGTGGCTGCCCAAGCGTTGCGATACCAATAGGACTTGGTCGCGCTCGCCCCCTTCACATCCAGAAAGCTGACCTGCTTTTGCTGCGCCTGCGCCAGCGTGGTCGGATTGGCGATCGGGTAGAGGTAGAAATCGCCCACCTGTTCGCGCGGGGCGGCCTGTGTGCCGACGATGCCGACGGGCCGGGCCGGGCGGAAACGGGGCTGCTCCCCACCATCGCCAACCGCGCCCGCCACCAGCAGGAGCTTTGCCGCCGGATAGGTCGTGCCGCTGGTGTTATTCAGCGTGACCCAGCCCTGCATGTCCAGCTTGCCCGCCTTTTCATCGAACATGGCGACATAATCGGCCTTCCAACTGAACCCGCGCGAAAGATAGGACAGCGTCACCGGCCTTTTGCCAGCCTGCGCCGCATCCAGCGTGACCGAAAGCGTGGGCCGCGCCTTCAGCCCCTCGGGCAACTGGTCGAACACCAGCCGCGCATCCATATCGCCCAGCACCTCGATCCGGTTGCCGATCTGGACCAGCGTACCGTTATTATTGGCCAGGATCGTGCCGCGCTCGGTGGTTTCCACGCCCGTGGCGCGGTTGGTGCGGATGATTGTCACCGCCTGCCCCACGCCCTTGTCCACCAATCTTTCGGGGCTGAGCAGGTCATAATCGAAATTCTGTTCGACCACGCCCGCGCCGGGGGCGGCAATCGTCACCGTCTCGGGCCGGATCTGGGCCGAGACATCGGCAAAATCGGCCACCGCCCGCCCTTTGGGCAGATCCAGTTGGCGTACATCCTGAACCAGCGCCAGATCGTTGTTGTAAATCGTGATGGCCACCTGCCCCTGCGCGCTGGCCGGAGCGGCATAGGCGCCCGATGTCCATACCATCGCGCCCAAAGTCATCGCGCCCAACAACAAAGGCGTCCAATTTGCCGTCTGCCGCTTCTTCATTGCCACGCCCCTTCTCGTCATAATCGTGTGTCAAGTTAGCTTGACCTTTACTGATGCCATAGCATGATGATTTTATGGCTGAACGCAAACTGAAGGCATGGGTGGCGGCAGGATTGATCGACGCGGCCGCCGCCGACCGCATCCGCGCATGGGAGGCGCAACACAGTCGCCCGGTCGCGCTCTGGGCGGTGGTGGGTCTGGCGGCGCTGTCGATCGGGCTGGGGATCGTCTCGCTGGTGGCGGCCAATTGGGCAGCGATCCCGGGCGAGACGCGCCTTGCGCTCCATGGCGCGCTGATGGTCGGACTGGGGGCCGCGCTCTGGGCCTTGCCGGCGCAGGGGGGCGATGCGGCGCGGCGCTGGGCCGAGGTCGGGATCTTTGTCTTTGCCGCGCTGGGCCTAGGCTTCATCGGCCATCTGGGTCAGGTCTATCAGACCAGTTCGCCGACATGGATGGCCATCGGCCTGTGGCTGACGCTGTTTGCCCCGCTGCTGCTGGGCGGGGGTCAGGGCTGGCTCTGCGCGGCGCTGCTGGCGGGGGGATGCATCGCGCTGCCATGGATGCGCTTTGGCGATCCGGCACTGGGCTTTTCCGGCGGTCAGGCAGGGCCCGGCGTGATCCGGGGCGCAATTGAATGCGCGCTGCCTGTGGGGCTGACTCCGCTTTCGGCCTTGATGTCCGGCGGTTCGGCGCGGGGCGGCTTCTGGCTGCGGCTGGGCCAGATCGGCTTTGCCTATGCCATTGCCGCTGTCAGCCTGTTTGTGATCGCCTCGGGCCTTGGCGATTGGGCGCATGGCCATGATCCGCTGGGCAATGTGGATACCGCGCTGGTGGCCGTGGCCGGGGTGCTGGGGCTGGCGGGGCTGGCGCTCTGGCAAGCGGACCGCAGCGTGCAGGGCACAGCGGGCGCGGCGGTTTTCGCGATGCTCGCGCTGGCCATGCTGGCGGCCGACCGGCTGGGCGGTCATGGTCTGGCGATGGGCCTGCTGTTCATGGTGCTGTGGGCCGGGCTGGCGGGGGCGGCGCTCCACGCGCGGGCGCGCTGGGCGTTTCAGATGGCGGTCGCTGCGGTGGCTCTGCGGCTGATCATTCTGGCGTTTGAAGAGGCGGGCGGATTGCTGGCCAGCGGCGCCGGGCTGATCCTTGGCGGGGTGCTGGTATTGGGCGTGGCATGGAGCGCGCTGCGGATCTTGCGCCAGTTTGCCCCGGCGCGGGGGATCGCGTGATGCGTGGGCTGTGGCGCGGCATGGCCATCCTGTTGCCGCTGGCGGGCCTTGCCTATAGCTGGCACGCAACGCGGCAATCGGCGGCGCAGGGCGTGGAATGGGATGTGGCCGTGCGGGGCTATGATCCGCGTGACCTGCTGCGCGGACATTATATCCGCTTCGCCTATGTCTGGCCCGACGACACGCCGGATGCCGCCGATGGCGCAGCCGGGAACACCGGCGCCACCCGTCTCTGCATCGAGGGTGAGGCCCCGGTCATCCGCCGCACCACGCCGATGACCGATCAGGACCAGATCAGGGATTGCCAGGGCATCGCGCGGGCGGCGGGACAGGATAGGTCTGGCGACGGCACTTTTGCGCGCCCGGCCTCGACGATCCCCCGCGAAGGCCGTCTGTTCGTGCCCCAAAGCGCCGCGCCGGGCATGGAGCGCGCGCTGGCCGATCCGGGCCAACAGGCGATCCTGCGCTTTCGACTGCGGCCCGATGGCGAAATCATCCCCCTGCGCCTGAGCTTTCAGCCCCAGCCTGTGGCCGGCGCGCAGCCCTGAGCCAAGGGCCGCCGCTTACACCACAGCGACCCGGCCCGCCGAATTGCCAAGATCGGCAAAATAACGCGCCATCGCATCGGCGGCCTTGTCGGTCAGGGTGATGAAAGCGCGGCGGCGATCCGATTCGTCCTCGATCCGCTTGAGCAGCCCCGCCTCGGTCATCTGCCCGATCCAGCGCAGCGCCGTGGTGGGCGGAACGCTCGAGGCGATGCACAGGCTGGTGACCGACACCTTGGACTTTTCCACATGGGCCGCGGTCAGATCGAGCAGCATATCCCATGCCGGATCGGCAAACAGATCACCGTCAAAGAAACGGGCGCGCATCTGGCGCTGGCGGATCATGCGGCGGACCATGCGCGGATCGGGCATTTCCGGGCGCTGCTGGGCCACCTGCTTGTCGGCCGGGGCATCCTTATGCGCGGAGTCAAAGCGAAAGGCCGAGGCAGCCTGCGCCGGGACGGTCTGGGCCGCCGCGCCGATGCCGGGGGTCAGCGTGTTGAGTCGCTCGCCGATCTGCGTGACCTGCTCGGTCAGGCGCAGCAGCACCATGCGATCCTCGTCCGACAATTCGCGCACGCGCCGCGCAGGCAACCGCGCCATCACCTGCCCCAGCGCGATCAGGCGTTCGGCCCGGCTGGGATCAACCAGAATCTGCGGGTCTGACTGGTCGAGGCAACCGAACACATCGTCAAGCGCATTCACGCTGGTCGAAACCACCAGCGCTGCGCCCGTCTGGCCCGCGCGCAGATCCAGCCGCGAGAGCGCCGCCATCACCTCGCCATCGACCACCGGGCAGTCGAGCAGCACCACATCGCCCAGCGGCATCGCCTCGCCCGACAGCAGGCGGGCAATCGGGCTGGCCTCGGCCAGGCGGAAACCGGCGCCCTCGGCATCCTCGCGCATCTGATCGCGCAGATAGGGGCGATCGGCAAAGATCGAAACCTTGACGCGCAGGCCCGAGACATCATGGGCCGAGCCATAGGAGAAATCATCGGCGGCATCCGAAAAACCGGCATAGGAAAAACCAGTATGGGGCGCGTTGAGCATGATGTCCGACTCCGTCGTTCAGTATTAGTATGAATACCTAGAACCTAGAACAAAGTGGAACATCGTCAAGATCAAAAATGGAACATTTAGAAAACGAAGTAGAACAGATCATCCATTTCGGAGACAATTCCAGCATCGGCCGCAAACAAAAAGGGCCGCCCGATTGCCCCATCAAGGCAGCCGGACGGCCCAATCAAACCCTTGAAATCACTATCAATCGATAAAGGGATCGCGCACCAGAATCGTGTCCTCACGCTCGGGACTGGTCGAAACCAGCGCGACCGGGGTTTCGATCAGTTCCTGCACGCGCTGGATATATTTGATCGCCTGCGCGGGCAGATCGGCCCACGAACGCGCACCCGCAGTCGTGCCCTGCCAGCCGTCCATTTCCTCGTAAATCGGCTCAACAGCGGCCTGATCGGCGGCGTGCGAAGGATAGTAATCCAGCACCTTGCCGCGCAGGCGATAGCCGGTGCAGATCCGCACCTTGTCGAAACCGTCGAGAACGTCGAGCTTGGTCAGCGCAATGCCGGTTACGCCCGAAATGGCGCAGGATTGGCGCACCAGCACCGCATCGAACCAGCCGCAGCGACGCTTGCGGCCCGTGACCGTGCCGAATTCATGGCCCCGTTCGCCCAGACGCTGGCCCACTTCATCCTCCAGCTCGGTCGGGAACGGACCCGAGCCGACGCGAGTCGTATAGGCCTTGACAATGCCCAGCACGAAACCGGCCGAAGACGGGCCCATGCCCGAACCAGAGGCCGCGGTGCCCGACACGGTGTTCGAGCTGGTGACAAACGGATAGGTGCCATGGTCGACGTCGAGCAGCACGCCCTGCGCGCCTTCAAACAGCACGCGCGCGCCCGCCTTCTTCACCGTGTTCAGGCGCTTCCACACCGGCTCGGCAAATTGCAGCACGAAGGGGGCGATTTCCTTCAGCTCGGCGATCAGCGCTTCGCGGTCCACCGCAGGCTGGCCGAAACCGGCGCGCAGCGCGTCGTGGTGGGCGCAAAGACGGTCAAGCTGGGCATCAAGCGAATCGAGATGGGCCAGATCGCACACGCGAATCGCGCGGCGGCCGACCTTGTCCTCATAGGCCGGGCCGATGCCGCGCCCGGTGGTGCCGATCTTGCCCGCGCCCGCCGCCGTTTCGCGCAAGGCATCCAGATCGCGGTGCATCGGCAGGATCAGCGGGCAATTTTCGGCAATCGCGAAATTCTCGCGGTTGATGACCACGCCCTGCGATTCCAGCTTCTCGATCTCGGCTTTCAGCGCCCAGGGATCGAGCACCACGCCATTGCCGATAATCGAGAGCGTGCCGGTGACGATGCCGCTGGGCAGCAGCGAGAGCTTGTACACCTTTTCGCCCACAACCAGCGTGTGGCCCGCATTATGGCCGCCCTGAAAGCGCACCACCACATCGGCGCGGCTGGCCAGCCAGTCGACGATCTTGCCTTTGCCCTCGTCGCCCCACTGGGCGCCGACAACGGTCACATTTGCCATGGATAGAATCCCTCACCCTGCCAAGTAAATCCGGAAGCGCCCTTCGACAGGACTCGGCGCAGCGGATGGGACGATGGGGCGCGATTCCCAAAGGAAAGCCCCGATTTCGACCGCGCCGTTAGCCAGACTGATGCGCGGCGTCAATGGCCTAACCGCGCGCGATGGGTTATGCTGGGCAAAGTGTATGACAGAAAAGGATCTTGCCTCATGGCATTCCCTCTTCGCCGCGCGATCGGCGGCCTGTGCATGGCGGCGATGGTGGCCGTTTCGGTTCCGGCGCAATCGCAATTGCTGATGGGCGCGATGATGATGCGCCGCATGGCGCGCGCCGCACATAAAGGCACGCCCGCCCCCGCCGCCCCCGCCCATCAGACCATCGCCTATGGCGCCGATCCGATGCAGAATATGGACTTTACCCCGCCCCAAGGCGCCAAGGGGCCCGCCCCGTTGGTGGTCTTTGTCCATGGCGGCGCCTGGACCCAAGGCAATAAGGACAATGCCACGGGCAGTTGGAAGGCCCCGCATTACACCTCGCTGGGCTATGCCTTTGCGTCCATCAACTATCGCCTTGTGCCGCAGGTGGGGGTTGAGGACGAGGCGGGCGATGTGGCGGCGGCCTTGGCCCGGTTGATTTCGGATGCGGACAGGCTGGGGATCGACCGGCATCGCATCGTGCTGATGGGTCATTCGGCGGGCGCGCATCTGGTGGCGCTGCTGGGCACGGATGAGCGCTATCTGGCGCGGGTCGGCCTTTCGCAGGCGGATCTGGCGGGCGTGCTGCCCATCGACGGGGCGGCCTATGATGTGCCCGCACAGATGGCGGCGGCGGGGTCCTATATGCAGGGCCGGTACAAGCAGGCCTTCGGGCAGGATCCCGCCCGCCAGCGCGCCCTCTCGCCCTTGACCTATGCCGCCGCGCCGAACGCCGCGCGGTTCCTGTTCATCAATGTCCAGCGCGAGGACGGGCTGGCGCAGGCCAAAGCTCTGGCCACGGCGCTGCGCGGCGCGGGCGCGCAGGTCGAGACGCAGAGCTTTGACGGGAGCGGTTTGCGGGGGCATGTCGAGATCAACCGCCGTCTGGGCGATCCCGACTATGCCGCAACCCCGGTGGTGGACCGCTGGTTGAAGGCGGTGTTTGGCGCTTAGCCAAGCCCGCGCGTCGTTTGAGCTTTGCTTTGCGTTCGCGTCGGCCTGAACGCAAAATGCATCAATGCGCGTTGATCGCCGCGATGGCCTGATCCAGCCGCCCCTCGATCTCGGCGCGGCGCAGGAATTGCACGCGCTCGACATTGATCTCGGCCGGGGTGGGGGTTTGCGCAAACAGGCCCATCACCTCGTCGATAAAGTCGCCAAGCGGCAGATAGCCCTCGCGGGTCGCCTGCCCCGGCGTCAGGTCGGTCTGGACCGCTGGCGGGGCCAGTTCGATCACCTCGACCCGCCCGGCCAGCAGCGCGCGCAGGGCCAGCGTATAGGAATGCAGCGCAGCCTTGGTGGCATTATAGGTGGGCGTCGAGAGCAGCGGCACGAAGGCCAGCCCCGAAGTGACATTGACGATGGCCGGATTGACCCGCGTTTTCAGATGGTCGATCAGCGCATCAATCATGCGGATCGGGCCGAGCAGATTGGAGGTGATCATGCCTTCCGCATCGGACAGATCGCGCGCGGCGGTGGCATCCTCGAACCGCATGATGCCCGCATTGTTGATCAGGACGTTGAGCGAGGGATGGGCCGCGATGATCGCCTGCGCGGCGCGGGCAATATCGGCCGGATCGTCAATGTTCAGCGCAAAGCCCGCCATGCCGGGATTGGCCGCGATGATCTCGTCGATCATGGCATGACGCCGCCCGGCGATGATGACCTGATTGCCCTGCGCATGAAAACGCTCGGCCAAGGCGCGCCCGATGCCCGATGTGCCGCCGGTGATGAGGATGGTGTTGCCGCTGGTCTGCATGGAGTGTCTCCTTTGGAGGGTGCGACACTCTATTTACGCCCTTGCTCTCCTGATTGAAGAAGGCACCTGAAATATTTATACTTACCCGATGGAGAGTGACTATCCCCCAACCGACCCGCGCGTCGATGCGCTCGTCAACGAGTTGATCGGCCGGGTGGCCGACAAATGGACGCTGCTGATTCTGGAAGTGCTGGAGGAAGGCGGGGTGATGCGCTTTACGCAAGTGGGCCGCGCCGTGCCGGGGATCAGCCAGAAGATGCTGACGCAGACCCTGCGCGCGATGGAGCGCGACGGGCTGGTGACGCGCACCATCCATCCGGTGATCCCGCCGCGCGTCGATTATGAACTGACGCCGCTCGGCCATAGCCTCAGCGCTGCGTTCTGCGGGGTCTGGCAATGGGCCGAGGCCCATCTGGAGGAGGTGGAAGGCGCGCGAAGCCGGTTCGACGCCGCCAAAGTCTCCGATTAAAGCGCGACCACCTCGCCGCCCTCAAGCCGGTGGGTGGCGCCCAAGGTTGCCGCATCGCAGGCATCGCCCAGCGCCGCCACCGTGCGCCAGCCCACCGCGCGCAGCCGTGCCGCCGCGCCCGTATCATGGCCCAGCGGCAGGAACAGCAGATCGCGCGGCGCCTCCTGCGCGGCAAGGGCCGTAATCAGCGGATCGGGATAGAGCGAAAAGCCCACCGCAGGTTCGGCCGGTTCGCCAAGGATCGAATAGGACCCGCCACGCGCCACCGCGCCGCGCACCCCATCTGCAAAAATCTGGAAACCGAACCAGCTCTGATATTCAAACCCATGCCGCTCGGTCGGGTCCAGCGTCATGCGGACCCCTGCAGGCAGGCGCGCGGCAATCTGGCGCAGCGCGGCGATGCGTTCATCCAGCACATCGCCCAGAGCCAGAGCCTCAAGCCGCGCGATCGCGGCATCGAGCGGCCCGGTGGCGTGGATCAGCGGCAGGTAAGCCGCCCCGCCCTCGGTGACCAGCGCGCCCGCATCCTTGGCGTCCAGCTCGCGGCGGACCGCATCGAGTTGCGCTGGCGTCAACGGCCAGGGACCGGCGGCCAGAGCGTCAACCAGACCCGGCATCGTGAAATCGACCGAAATCCCGGTGGCGCCCGCCGCCTGAAGGGCCTCGATGGCCACCGCCACCACCTCGCCCGCCGCCGCCGTACCAGCGTGGCCGATCAGCTCGGCGCCGATCTGGAGACGTTCGCGCGTGGGGTCGAGGCCATCGCCCTTGATCGCCGTCACCTGCCCGGCATAGGCCAGACGCAGCGGGCGCGGGGCGTCCTTCAGGCGCGTGACCGCAATGCGCCCCACCTGCGGCGTGATATCGCTGCGCAGCGCCATCATCCGCAGGGACGAAGGATCAATGAAACGCACCATGCGCCGAGTCTCGATGCCCGCCATGCGGCTGGCCAGCGAACGCTCGAACTCCACCCCCGGCGGCTGAACCCGGTCATAGCCATGGCTGTCCAGCACATCCATGATCGCGCGCGTGATGCGCGTCGCGGCTGCCGTATCCTGCGGCAGTCGGTCTTCCAGGCCCTCGGGCAGCAAATCGCGGGTTTCGGTGTCCATCATGGGGCGGGCTTTAGCGGGGGTTTGGCGTTTTAGGAAGGCAGAATAGATGCGAGGGACTCGTCCGGCGCGCTCCCATGACTGTCTGCGTTGCGGGTCGGGTTCGGCGTTGAGTGTCGGACGCGCCGTTGGAATTTTTAAAGCCTGCGGCGCATTTTGCGCTACTCCGCCGCGCCGCAGGCCTTCAAACCACGGGCCTCAAGCTCACCCTCGAACCATAGCGCAACCCCAAAAATGGGATTGCAAAGGGCCCCCGCCCTTTGCCCGCCGGAGGCAAATTCCCAAAGAAAAAGGCGGAGCCTCCGAAGAGACCCCGCCCTAATCCTTCAAACCCTAACGTTCAGATCAGAACGCCAGCGCCTTGGCGCGCTTCACGCCGGGCAGCTTGCCAGCGGCTTCGAGCACCTCACCGGCGACCGGGCTGTCGACCGAGAGCAGCAGGACCGCCTCGCCGCCGGCTTCACGGCGGCCAAGGTTGAACGTGCCGATGTTGATCGAGTTTTCACCCAGCAGCGTACCGATGCGGCCGATGAAGCCGGGGGCGTCTTCGTTGACGATATACATCATGTCGCCGGTCAGTTCGGCTTCGACCTTGATGCCGAACAGTTCGACGAGGCGCGGTTCGGCGTTCGAGAACAGCGTGCCCGCCACCGAGCGTTCGCCCGCTTCGGTCTTGACCGAAACGCGGATCAGCGTGTGGTAGTCACCGGTCTTTTCGGTCTTCACTTCGCGCACTTCAAGGCCGCGTTCCTTGGCGAGGAACGGAGCGTTGACCATGTTCACGGTCGCCGACTGAACGCGCAGGAAGCCGCAGAGAACGGCGGCCACGATGGGCTTGGCGTTAAGTTCGGTCGCCGCGCCTTCGGTGTGGATCGAGATGCGGGCCACGGCCGAGGGGGTGAGCTGACCCACGAGGCTGCCCAGCTTTTCAGCGAGAGCCATGTAGGGGCGCAGCTTGGGAGCTTCTTCAGCCGAGAGCGAAGGCACGTTCAGAGCGTTGGTCACGCCGCCGGTGGTCAGGTATTCGCCAAGCTGTTCAGCAACCTGAAGCGCAACATTGACCTGAGCTTCGGTGGTCGAAGCGCCAAGGTGCGGGGTGCAGATGAAGTTCTTGGTGCCGAACAGCGGCGATTCCTTGGCCGGTTCGGTCTGGAACACGTCAAGAGCGGCGCCCGCCACATGGCCCGAATCCAGAGCATCCTTGAGAGCCGCTTCGTCGATCAGGCCGCCACGGGCGCAGTTGACGATCCGCACGCCCTTCTTGGTCTTGGCCAGATTTTCGCGGCTCAGGATGTTCTTGGTTTCCGCCGTCAGCGGCGTGTGCAGCGTGATGAAGTCGGCCTTGGCCAGCAGCGTGTCGAGGTCGGCCTTTTCCACGCCCATTTCCACGGCGCGCTCGGGCGTCAGGAACGGATCGTAGGCCACAACCTTCATGCGCAGACCCAGCGCGCGCGAAGCAACGATCGAGCCGATGTTGCCCGCGCCGATCAGGCCGAGCGTCTTGCCGGTGACTTCCACGCCCATGAAGCCGTTCTTCGGCCACAGGCCCTTCTGGGTCTGCTCGTTGGCTTCGGGGATCTGGCGGGCCAGAGCGAACATCATAGCGATCGCGTGTTCAGCCGTGGTGATCGAGTTGCCGAAAGGCGTGTTCATCACGACAACGCCCTTGGCGCTGGCATAGGGGATGTCCACGTTATCGACGCCGATACCGGCGCGGCCGATGACCTTCAGATTGGTGGCGGCGTCCAGCACTTCCTTGGTCACGCGGGTGCTCGAACGGATGGCCAGACCATCATAATCGCCGATGCGGGCGATCAACTGTTCGGGGGTTTCACCGGTGATGACATCCACGTCGCAGCCCATTTCGGCAAAAATGCGGGCGGCGTTGGGGTCCATCTTGTCCGAAATAAGGACGCGGGGCTTACGGGTCTCGGTCATGGGAATCGTATCCTCATGTGAATGGGGGGAAATGGCGGGGACGACTTGAGCGCGCCCCCGCAAAAAACAGCTTGGCTTAGCCAGCCTTGACAGTGGCGTAGGCGTAGTCCAGCCAGGGGCCGAGGTCTTCGATATCCTCGACATTGACCGTGGCGCCGCACCAGATGCGCAGACCCGCAGGCGCATCGCGATAGCCCGCGATGTCATAGGCCGCGTCCGCCTTTTCCAGCACAGCGGCGAACTTCTTGATGAAGTCAGCATCCGCGCCTTCAACGCTCAGGCAAACCGAGGTCTTCGAACGGGTCGCTTCGTCAGCGGCCAGATGCGAGAGCCACGAACGCTCTTCAACGATCTTGTTCAGCGCGGCGGCATTGGCGTCGCTGCGCGCCTGAAGGCCCTTCAGACCGCCCAGATCCTTGGCCCATTCCAGCGCGAAAATCGCGTCTTCCACGGCCAGCATCGAGGGGGTGTTGATGGTTTCGCCCTTGAACACGCCCTCGGCCAGCTTGCCCTTGGAAACAAGGCGGAACACCTTGGGCAGCGGCCAAGCGGGGGTGTAGGTTTCGAGGCGTTCAACCGCGCGGGGGCCGAGGATCAGCACGCCATGGCCGCCTTCGCCGCCCAGAACCTTCTGCCACGAGAAAGTGGCAACGTCGATCTTCGACCAGTCGATGTCATAGGCAAACACCGCGCTGGTGGCGTCGGCAAAGCTCAGACCCTCGCGGTCGGCGGGGATGAAATCGGCGTTGGGAACGCGCGCGCCGCTGGTGGTGCCGTTCCAGGTGAACAGCACGTCATTGGTCCAGTCGATCGTGTTCAGATCGGGGATCTGGCCATAATCGGCGCGGATGATCGTGGGGTCCAGCTTGAGCTGCTTGGCAACGTCGGTGACCCAACCCTCACCGAACGATTCCCATGCAAGCGTGGTGACGGGCTTGGCGCCCAGCATGGTCCACATCGCCATTTCGAAAGCGCCCGTGTCCGAACCGGGCACGATGCCGATGCGGTGCGTTTCAGGGAGCTGGAGAATTTCGCGCATCAGATCGATGCAATAGGCCAGGCGCGTCTTGCCGATCTTCGCGCGGTGCGAACGGCCCAGCGACTCGGTCGCGAGCTTGGAAAGATCGTAGACTGGCGGCTTGGCGCAGGGCCCCGACGAGAAAAAGGGGCGAGCCGGCTTCTTAGCCGGAACTTGGATAGTCATGTAGTCTCTCCTTACAGAGAGCACGCGCGGCGTTGGGACCGCGTGGCCCGCCGGCCGCTCTAGAGATCGGCGCGAAACAGTCAAGCAGACTTTTTTGCAACAGATGCGAAAATTTTCCACCCGCGACGAAGAATTTCGCGCCAATCCGGTAAAAATGCGGCATTTTCCGGCGCGAACGAACGATGCTTCAACCCGATGATAAACCTCGTTTTAACCACGCGATACTACCTATATGTCGCCGCCTCAGGGTTCATCACGCGATATGGAACACACGCCCCGCCCATCACTGCTGCTCAGCCTCGTCCTCAGCATGGCGCTGGGCGCGTGCAGCGGAGCCATCCCCGACACCCCCCATCGCGCCCGCCCGCAGGCCACCATCGCCTATCAGCCCATCCGCCCGGACGAGGGGCAATGCCTGTCCGATCTTGGCGCCAAAGCCGCCGGTTTCACGCCCCTGCCCGACCAGTATTACGGCGCGGGATGCGCCACTTTCAACGCGGTGCGTCTGGCCAGCCTGTCGGGCGACAGCCAGTCCTTCAACATTTCCAATCTCGGCCCTGTCACCTGCCCGCTGGCCAACACCTTTGCCGGATGGGCGCGATTTGGGGTGGACCGCGCCGCCCGCGCGATTCTGGGCAGCCCGCTGGTGCGGATCGAAACCATGGGCAGCTACAGCTGTCGCAACGTGGCGGGCACCGACAAGCGCAGCGCGCATGCCACCGGCAATGCCATCGATGTGGCCGCCTTTGTGCTGGCCGATGGGCGACGGATCACCGTGCTGAACGGATGGAATTCGCCCGATCCGGCCGAGCGCGAATTTCTGCGCACCATTCATCAATCGGCCTGTCGCCGCTTTGGCACCACATTAGGGCCTGATTTCAACGCGGCCCATCGCAATCATTTGCATGTGGATCTGATGAACAATGGCGTCTGTCATTGAACGGGACAGGCGTTAGCCATCGTCCAGCTTGGCAATAGGGTGCCTACACTAATCTGAACCGCTGTTCGCGAGGGTTTGGGCCATATTTCGTCAATCCATCGCCATGAGCCGCTGGGCCAGCGTCTGGCTGGGCCACGAATTCGGCGCGACGCGCCTGCGTCTGGCCGGCGCGGAGTTAAGCGCTGCGCTCAAATCCGCCGGAGCATGCCGTAAATAAACGGGCCGGAAAAAGGGGATCAGCCCTGCGCGATATGGAACGGATAGTCGGGCAGCCCCTCAAGCGCCGCCTTCAGACTGTCGCTCCAACTGGCCGAGATGACGCGATACCACGAATCATTGGCCTCGATCCGGCGCTCATACTTGATGCCCAGATCATCGCGCCCGATCACCACCAGATCGAGCGGCATGCCCACCGACAGATTGGCCTTGAGCGTAGAATCAAAGCTGACCATCAGCAATTTGACCGCATCCTCGAACGCCATCTTGCGGTCATAACCGCGCAGGATGATCGGGCGGCCGTATTTCGTCTCGCCGATCTGGAAAAAGGGCGTGTCGAGCGTCGCCTCGATGAAATTGCCTTCCGGATAGATCATGAACAGGCGCGGCTCCTGCCCCTCGATCTGTCCGGCCAGAATCAGCGTTGCGCCAAATTGCCCGGCCGCCTGCGGGCCGACATCGGCATCGCGCTCGGCAATCGTCTCGCGCAGTGTCTTGCCCACGATGCCCGCCATCTGAAACATGGTGGCGGCCTCCAGCACGCAATTGTGCCGCTCGCTGGGCAGTTTGAAGCGTTCCTCGATCTTGGAGACAACCGCCTGAGTCGTCGCCAGATTCCCGCTGGTCATCAGCGCCACGACCCGTTCGCCCGGCACTTCCCAATGAAAGAGCTTGCGAAAGGTCGAGATGTTGTCGACGCCCGAATTGGTGCGGGTGTCGCTCATCAACACCAGCCCGGCATCCAGCATCATGCCAACACAATAGGTCACTTTCTTCCCCTCTTGCGCCGGACACAGCGCGAAATGCAGCGCAAAACCCGCGCGAATCCGTAATGTCGCGGTTGCACAAAATTGGACCTCCCCGTCAAGGGAAGATGGCCTTGATGGCCGACCCTATGGCAAAATGCCAAGCATCCCGTCACCGCTGCCCTGCGTAGGCTCCTATAGGCCCAATGCGCGCGACAGGCTTACTGTTCCACCACCTGCTGCTGGGCCACCTGCACCGCCACGGACAGCACCGCCGCGCCCCCGCCCTGCGCCATGCTGGTGACGGGCGCGGCATCGCGGTAATCCGCGCCCACGGCCAGGCGCACATAGGTGTCATCCGGGCAGGTGTCATTGGCCGCATCAAAGCCCACCCAGCCCAGCCCCGGCACATGCACCTCGGCCCAGCCATGGCCCGCGTCCTGATCCACCCGCCCCTCGATCACCAGATAGCCCGAGACATAGCGCGCAGGCAGGCCCATCAGACGCGCGGCCGCCATGAACACCTGCGCATGGTCCTGACACACGCCCTTGCCCGCGGCCAGAGCGGCCTCGGCCGTGGTGGCAGCGCCCGTGTGGCCCGCCTCATAGACCACCGCCTTGTTCACCGCCGCCATCAGATCATGCAGCACGGCAATCGTATTGCTGCCATCATCGCTGAATTTCGCCGCCAGAGCGCGGATCTTCGGCCCCGGTTTTGTCAATTCGGTGGGATTGGACAGCCGCCAGAGCGGCATAAAGCCGGTATGCGCGCCCACCACGCCCGCCTTGTCATAGGTCTCGATCATCCCCTGCCCGGTGATGGTGATCTCGCCATTGCCCGTGCCCAGCGAGATCAGCGAGACGAGGTTGCGGTTGTGATCCTCATAGGAACATTCGATCGCCCCGCCCTCGACAGACAATTGCCAGCCCAGCACCTTTTGCATCGCGCAATCGCGCGGCGTCAGGCGCAGGCGTTGCACCCCATGCCAGACCGGCTGGTCAAAGCGGTAATGGGTCTGGTGCTGGATCGAGATGCGCATGGGCGGGCTCCGGGCCTATTCGGTGAAACGGTAATCGGCGGCGATGGCATCGGCCACCAGCCGGTTGGTGGCGAGGAATTCGGTGATGAATTCATGCAGACCATGTTCGAAAATATCGGTGATCGTGGTCTTGCTCAATTTGTCGCAGGCCTCTTTCTGCATGCGGTAGGCCGCCGTTTCCTGATGATAATCGCGGCACAGCCATTCCATATTGCTGGTCAGTTTACGCAGGCAATAGGCCAGACTGCGCGGGAAGCGGCCATCAAGGATCAGGAACTGGGCAATCCCCTTGGGATCAAGCGCGCCGGCATGGAGCCAGCGAAACGCCCGCTCGCCCGCGACGCTGCGCAGCACCATTTCCCATTGCGCATTGTCCAGCCGCGACCCCACCCACGCGGCCGAGGGCAGCAAGACATGATATTTCACATCCAGAATGCGCGCCGTATTGTCGGCCCGCTCAAGATGGGTGCCGATGCGGGCAAAATTGAAAATGTCATTGCGCAGCATCGTGCCTTCCATCGCGCCGCGCACGCTGGTGGCCTGTCGGCGGATGACATCCAGCACATGGCCCAGATCCGCTTCCTTGACCGGCTTGGCCAGCAGCGACTGAAGCTGCATCCAGCTCTCATTGGTCACTTCCCAGACCTCGCGGGTGATGGCGGTGCGCACCATGCGCGCATTCGTGCGCGCGGCCTCCATCATCGAGAGCACGCTGCCCGAATTGCCCGCCCCGCGCAGCAGCCAGTTGGTGATCGCCGGGCCGGACATATCGCCGGTATAGAACTCATCCATCCCCAGCGTGACCAGCACGCTGCGCCATTCGTCGCTGGCCACCGTATTGCCGCGCGTCAACGCCATGCGAAAGCCCGCGTCCAGCAGGCGCGCGGTATTCTCGGCGCGCTCCAAATAGCGCGCCATCCAGAAAATGCCCCAGGCGGAACGTCCCAACATATCCTATCCCTTATTCCGCCAGAACCCAGCTGTCCTTGGTGCCCCCGCCCTGCGAGGAATTGACCACCAGCGAGCCTTTTTTAAGCGCCACGCGGGTCAGCCCGCCCGGCGTGATGTTGATGCCATGGGGCGAAACCAGCACGAAGGGCCGCAGATCGACATGGCGCGGGGCCAGCCCCGCCTTGGTAAAGATCGGCACGGTGGAGAGCGAAAGCGTGGGCTGGGCGATGTAATTGTCCGGGTTGGCGCGCAGCTTCTTTTCAAAGGCGGCGATTTCTCCCTTGCTGCTGGTCGGCCCGATCAGCATGCCATAACCGCCGCTGCCATGCACCTCCTTCACCACCAGTTCGGGCAGGTGATCGAGCACATAGGCCAGCGCGTCGGCCTCGCTGCACCGCCATGTCGGCACATTCTTCAGGATCGGCTTTTCGCCGGTATAAAACTCGACGATTTCGGGCATGAAGGAATAGATCGCCTTGTCGTCGGCTATGCCGGTGCCGGGCGCATTGGCGATGGTGATGCCCCCGCTGCGATAGACATCCATGATGCCCGCCACGCCCAGCATCGAATCGGGATTATAGGTCAGCGGATCGAGGAAATTATCGTCCACCCGGCGATAGAGCACATCGATCGCCCGCCACCCGCGCGTTGTCCGCATACAGACGCGGCCATCGACCACCCGCAGATCGCCCGCCTCGACCAGTTCGGCGCCCATCTGATCGGCAAGGAAGGCGTGTTCGTAATAGGCCGAATTATAGATGCCCGGCGTCAGCACCGCCAGCACCGGCCGGTCGCTCCCTTGCGCGGCGGGCGGCGCGCAGGTGGCCAGCGACCGGGCCAGCGCGCGCGGATACTCCGACACCGGCTGCACCGCGACCTTGGTGAACAGGTCGGGGAACATCGCCATCATCGTCTCGCGGTTCTCCAGCATATAGGAGACGCCCGAGGGCGTGCGCGCATTATCCTCCAGCACCATGAAATCATCGGGGCCGGTGCGCACAAGGTCGATGCCCACGATATGGGTGTAAACCCCGCCCGGTGGCGTAAAGCCCACCATTTCGGGCAGAAAGGCCTCGTTCTGGGCCAACAGGCGTTCGGGCAGCTTGCCCGCCTTCACAATCTCGCGCTTGTGATAAAGATCGTGGAGGAAGGCGTTGAGCGCGCGCACGCGCTGGTCAATCCCGCGCGAGAGTTTCTTCCATTCATCCGCGGTGATGATGCGCGGGATCATGTCAAACGGGATCAGGCGCTCCTGCCCGGCATCCTCGCCATAGACGTTGAAGGTGATGCCGGTGCGGCGAAACACATCCTCGGCATTCTTGCCCTGCTTTTCCAGCCATTTGGGACTTTGCGCTTCGTACCACTCGCGATAGCCGGCATAGGCGGGACGCACATTCCCCTCGGCATCGAGCATCTCGTCATAAGACGAGATCGTGGTGGATGGCATAGAACACCCCTTGAATACTGTCCGGCTCGAACATCCACGGCCGGTTATCGGGGATCAAGCTGCAACAAACTTCTGCCATTGCCAAGCGCCTTGCTGCGTATGCGAAAGAAAAAATAGCGGTGTATAGACAAGCGCCGATTTGCCTTTAAAGTCCGCCGCGCCGCGTCCTTGTTCGCCTCTTGCGCCCCCGCGCCCTTGCAGAACGCATCGCGAACGCCCATAGATGGACCATGGCTGAACTCATCATCCGCCGGGGCCTTTCCGAACCCGATACCGATGGCACCTTTGTCCCCCATCGCCCCTCTCGCCCGCCCAAGGCCGAGGGCAGCCCTCCCTTGCGCATCGTCAGCGATTATACGCCCAGCGGCGACCAGCCCACGGCGATTGCCGAACTGGTTCAGGGCATCGAGAGCGGGGATAAAACGCAGGTTTTGCTGGGTGTTACCGGATCGGGCAAGACCTTCACCATGGCACAGGTCATTCAGGCGACCCAGCGCCCCGCGCTGATCCTGGCACCCAACAAGATCCTTGCCGCGCAATTGTATGGCGAGATGAAGAGCTTCTTCCCCGACAATGCGGTGGAATATTTCGTCTCCTATTACGATTACTATCAGCCCGAAGCCTATGTCGCGCGTTCGGACACCTATATCGAAAAGGAATCCAGCGTTAACGAGGCCATCGACCGGATGCGCCACTCGGCCACGCGCGCCTTGCTGGAACGCGAGGATGTGATCATCGTCGCCTCGGTGTCCTGCCTCTACGGCATCGGCTCGGTGGAAACCTATGCGGCGATGATCTTTGACCTGACGGTCGGAGAATCGCAGGATCAGGGCGAGATCATCCGCAAACTGGTTGCGATGCAATATAAGCGCAACGAGGTGGCCTTTGCCCGCGGCACGTTCCGCGTGCGCGGCGACAATCTCGAAATCTTCCCCAGCCACTATGAGGACATCGCCTGGCGCATCAGCTTTTTCGGCGATGAGGTCGAGGCGATCAGCGAATTTGATCCCCTGACCGGCAAGGCCGGGGCCAAGCTGGACAAGATCCGCGTTTACGCCAACAGCCACCACGTCACCCCCGGCCCGACGATGAAACAGGCGATGGAGGCGATCCGCTTCGAACTGCAGGTGCGGCTGGAGGAGCTGAACGCGGAAGGCAAATTGCTGGAGGCGCAAAGGCTGGAGCAGCGCACCAATTTCGACCTTGAGATGATCGCGGCAACGGGCAGTTGCGCAGGCATCGAGAATTACTCGCGCTTCCTTTCAGGCCGCCTGCCGGGTGAACCGCCGCCGACATTGTTCGAATATCTGCCCGACAATGCCCTGCTGTTCGTCGATGAAAGTCACCAGACCGTGCCCCAGATCAGCGCGATGGCGCGCGGCGACCATCGGCGCAAGATCACGCTGGCCGAATATGGTTTCCGCCTGCCGTCGTGCATCGACAACCGCCCGCTGCGCTTCAACGAATGGGATGCCATGCGCCCGCAGACGGTGGCGGTTTCGGCCACGCCCGGATCATGGGAGATGGAGGAATCAGGCGGCGCCTTTGCCGAACAGGTGATCCGCCCCACCGGCCTCATCGATCCTCCGGTCGAAATCCGCCCGGTCGAGGATCAGGTGCAGGATTGCATCGAGGAATGCCGCAAGACCGCCGCCAATGGCTATCGCACGCTTGTCACCACGCTGACCAAGCGCATGGCCGAGGACCTGACCGAATTCATGCATGAGGCAGGGGTACGGGTCCGCTACATGCACTCGGACGTGGAAACGCTCGAGCGTATCGAGCTGATCCGCGACCTGCGCCTTGGGGTGTACGATGTCCTGATCGGCATCAACCTGCTGCGCGAAGGGCTGGATATTCCCGAATGCGGGCTGGTGTGCATCCTCGACGCGGACAAGGAAGGTTTCCTGCGCTCGGAAACCTCGCTGGTCCAGACCATCGGGCGTGCGGCGCGCAATGTCGATGGCCGCGTGATCCTCTATGCCGACCGCATGACCGGATCGATGGAGCGCGCCATCGCCGAAACCGACCGCCGCCGCGCCAAACAACAGGCCTATAACGAGGCCCACGGCATCACGCCCCAAACCATCAAGCGCAACATCCACGATATCGTCGCCGACACCGCCTCGCGCGATGGGGTGCTGGTCGATATCGAGGACGATGGCGTCAACAACCTCGTCGGCCACAATCTGCGCGCCTATATCGAAGACCTCGAAAAGCGGATGCGCGCCGCCGCCGCCGATCTCGAATTCGAGGAAGCAGGCCGGTTGCGCGATGAAATCCGGCGTTTGGAGGCGACTGAGCTTGGTCTGCCCGAGGGTGAGCGTAAGGCGCCGGTCGTCGGGCGAAGCAATGAGGGCAAGCCGGGGACGCGCAAGACGCGCTATGGCAAGGTGCAGAAGAAGTGGGGTCGTTGACAATTTGCATCTGAATGCTAGTTACATCTGGACGACCTTGGAAGCGCTGCCACCGAATCATCGGACCGCCCTCATCCCGGTGTCGTGATGTTAAAATCACGATCATTGAGGCAACGCTATGTCCCCTGAATCTATAGTTGCGCTTGTTTTTGGTGCTATCACGTCTACTCTGATGGCGATTGCACTGGGCATTCAGATTTCAAAAAAGTGAAATTGAAATGCGAGGGACTCGTCCCTCGCGCTCCCATTACTGTCCACGTTGCGCCCGGAGTTCAACCTTGCGGGCGATGCCAAAATTAAAAGCCTGCGGCGCCGATCAGCGCAACGCCGCCGCGCCGCAGGCTATAAAAACCAGCCCAACCTGCGAACCCAGCACCACCCCATTACCGGGATTGTTAAGGGCCCCCGCCCTTAACCCGCCGGAGGCATCAAACCCGAAAAATCACAATTTCCCGAACTTCGCCTCATACCCGGCAATATCGCCACTGGCCAAAAACTGCGCCTGCGCCACCCATTGATCCCGCGTGGCGCGCCCGGCGAAGGTGCCCAACTGGGCATCAATCGCTGCGATATCAGCCTCGCTCCACCCCGCGATCTGGGCAAAGCTGACCACGCCCAGTTCGGCAAGGCGCGCCTTGAGCTTGGGCCCCAGCCCCTTGATGCGGGTCAGATCGTCGGTCTGGGTGGCGGCTTCCTGCGCGGCCACGGCTTCGGCCAGTTCGCCGAAAGCGTCCGGCTCGACCTCGGCCTCGACCTTGACCGCCACATCGGCCACCGGCTCCACCGGCCGCAGCGACACTTTCGAGGCGGCGCTGGGCGCATTGATCAGCGCGGAATTGCGCTGGGCGGGTCCGACGCCCTCGTCCATCGCATCGGGCGCGCGGTGCCTTTCGCGCGTCGCCTTGCCCCGGCGCAGCAGCAGGCCCGCCAGCAGCGCCAGCAGAACCAGCGCGCCGACAATGGCCAGAGGATAGGACTGAAACAACTCAACCATCAAAACGCCTCACACCATCAAACCATTACGCGACCTGTTCGCCCTTTTGGCGGCGAAACAGCAAGCGGTCCGCCGGGCCGAAGCCCAGCCGCCAGATGACCAGACAATAAAGCCCCAGAATCGCGGGAATGCCCAGAGCAATCTGCGCCCATTCCGGCAAAAACCGCACCACCGCCCAGCCCAGCGCGCCCGCCGCCACCGCCGCCACAAACAGCGACCAGCGCAGCGTCTCGACCTTATAACCCAGATGCCATTGCAGCAGCCGCGACTTGACCAGACTGGCGATGGAGAGCGTGACCATCAGCGCGCCCGCCGCCGAGGCCGCCTGATCCATCTCGTCAAAGTAGAATCCGCCCGAAATCAGCATGCCCGCCAGCGTGAAGATGGCCTGCAGCCCGATCGTGGCCAGCGAGAGCCACAGGTTGCGCAAGGGCGCGATATAGATCAGCGCCGCCTCGCTGACCACTGCAGGCGCCGCGCAGACCTCGGCGCCCAGCAAAAACGCCAGTGCCAGCATCCCGCCGGTGAATTGCGGCCCGACCAGACCCAGCACCCCGTCGCCCGGAATGCCCAGCGCCAGCGCGATGCCCGCCTGCGCCGCCGTGATCCAGAAGCCCACCTGACACACCTGCCTGGCAATCGCCTCCAGATTGCCTTCCTTCAGATTGCGGGTGATGACCGGGCCAAGGATCGGCTCGAAACTGGTTTTCAGCTTTTGCGGCAGGCTGGCCACCTGCTGGGCCACATAATAGACGCCGACCGAGGTGGGCGTGGCAAACATGCCAAGGATGGCAATGTCGATGCGCCGCGTGCCCCATTCCACCGCATCGGCCACGGCCAGCGGCATGGTGTTGAGCGCAAGCCGCCCGATCCGCAGCGGATGCGGCGTCCAATCGCGCGGCATGCCATAGGAACGCAGCAGCGGCAGCGCCGCCGACAGCATCGCGGCCGACACCGAAACCACATAGGACAGCGTCAGCCCGCTGGCGCCCAGATGGGTCCACCAGCCATGCGTGCCACCCCATTTGCCCGCCGCCCAGAACACGCCCGCCGCAATCGACAAGGTCCATGGCTCGATCACCGAACGCGCGCGCACGGTCGCGCCCACGTCAAAGCGATAGGCCAGCGCGGCCAGCGCGATATCGGTCAAGGCCGTCGGCGCAATGGCCAGCACCAGCCAGCGGTCCCATGCGGAAAACTCGCCCGAGGGGAACATCGGCCATGGGAAAAGGTAGAGGCCCACCGTCACCGGCAAAGCGATCAGCACGGTCAGCACCACGCCATCGGCAATCACATGGGCCGCATCGCGATCATCATCGGACAATCTCTGCGCGATCCCGCGCTTTTGCCCCAGCGTGCAGAGCTGCGAGGCCAGTTCGATCACCACCAGCGCCGAAGCAAACCGCCCCAGCGCATCGGCACCATACAGCCGCCCGGCGATGAACAGAAACGGAAGGCGCGCGGCCAGACGCAGCAGGAAACCAAAGAAATTGGTCCGCCCGCCCTTGGCCAGCGTGTTGAGATCGCGATTGACCACTTCGTCCAGCGCGGCGCCGGACGCGGATGCGGCATCCGGGGCGGCCGCATCGGTCAGGGGAAGGGCAACAGGTTGACTCAAGCAAAACTCCCGTGCGCCGGGGTATCATCCCCCGGCTCGGATGGGTCCGCCAGCTCGGCCTTCAACGGCCTTGCCAACAGATCCGACACCACTGCCCCTGCCGGCGCTTTCCCCGTAAGCAACCGGCAGACGGCATCAACAATCGGCATGGCGATCCCGGCCCGATGGGCCAGATCCGCCAGAACCGGAGCAGTGTGCGCGCCCTCCGCAACACTGGATTTCCCCGACAATGCCTGTGCAGCGCTCTGCCCTTGGCCCAGCGCCTTGCCAAGCGAATAATTGCGGCTGGCCGTGCTGGCGCAGGTCAGGATGAGATCGCCCAGCCCGCACAGGCCCGAAAGCGTTTCGGCCCGCGCCCCGCGCGCCACCCCGAAACGCAGCATCTCGGCATAGCCGCGCGCGATCAGCGCCGCGCGCGCATTCTCGCCCAGCCCCAGACCTTCGACCACACCGCAAGCAATCGCCAACACGTTTTTCACCGCCCCGCCAATTTCTGCCCCCACCACATCGGGCGAGTAATACGGGCGGAAAGCTGCACGGGCGATGACTGGCGAAAGGCGCCGCCATTGTTCCTCGCCGCCCGAACAGGCCAGCGTGATCGCGGTGGGCAATCCCATCGCCACTTCGCGCGCAAAGGTGGGGCCGGAGAGGACGGCGATCTGCGCCGAAGGCTGCACCGCAGCGGCCACATCGGCCATCAGCCGCCCCGTGCCCGCCTCGATCCCCTTGGAGCACAGCACCAGATCGCGCGGGGCATCAGGCAGACCCGCCAGCACGCCGCCCATGAACTGCGCCGGGCAAACCACCAGAATCGTCGAGAGATCGGCCAGTTCGGCCATATCGCAGGTGGCGCGCACCGACGCGGCAATGGTCACGCCGGGCAGATAGGTCGCATTGGTCCGGCGCGTGTTGATTTCATCGACCAGCGCCGCCTCGCGCGCCCACAGGACCACTGGCGTGCCATCGCCGGCCACCATTTGCGCCAAAGCGGTGCCCCAGGCGCCTGCGCCAATCACGCCGACGCTGATGTTCCGGGCGGCACTCACGCCTTGACCCCTGCCCCGCGCGCCGGTGCGGCATCGGGGTCCAGCGGCCAGCGCGGCCTTGCGGCAAAATCGAGCGGATCGGTAAGCCCCAACGCGAATCGCTCCACGCCCGCCCATGCGATCATCGCGGCATTATCGGTGCAAAGTTTGAGCGGTGGCGCCACAAAGCGCAGACCCGCCCCCGCCGCCAGCCCTTCGAGCGCGGCGCGCACCGCCTTGTTGGCCGCCACGCCCCCCGCCACGACCAGCGCAGTCACATCGCCCGCCGCCGCCATCGCGCGCTTTGTGCGGTCCACCACGCAGTCCAAAGCGGCCTGCTGAAAACTGGCGGCCAGATCGGCCTTGGAATATTGGCCCGTTTCATAGGCGCGCAAAACCGCGCTTTTCAGGCCCGCAAAGGAGAAATGCGGTTCGGCCCCGCCCAGCAGAGGACGCGGCAAGGGAACACCGCGCGGATTGCCCTCCAGCGCCAGCCTTTCCACCGCCGGCCCGCCCGGATAACCCAGCCCCAAAACCTTGGCGGTCTTGTCAAACGCCTCGCCCAACGCATCGTCGATGGTGGTGGCAAGGCGGGTGTAATCGCCCACGCCATTGACGCGCAGCAATTGGCAATGCCCCCCGCTGACCAGCAGCAGCAGATAGGGATAGGCCAGCTCGCTATCTGCCAGACGCGGCGAAAGCGCGTGGCCTTCCAAATGGTTGATCGCCAGCAGCGGCTTGTCGGCCGCCATCGCCAGCGCCTTGGCCGTGACCAGCCCGACCATCACTCCGCCGATCAGCCCCGGCCCCGCCGTGGCCGCAATCGCATCGACATCGTCCAACCCCAGCCCGGCGTCGGCCAGCGTCGCCTCGACCATCGGGGCCAGCCTTTCGGCATGGGCGCGCGCGGCGATTTCGGGCACCACGCCGCCATAGGGGCGATGCTCTTCGTCCTGACTGGCGATGCGCTGGGCCAGAATCACCCGGCCATCGGTGACCAGCGCCACCGCGGTTTCATCGCAGGATGATTCGATACCCAGAATAATCTTCAAGGGCTTGGCCACCCGTCCTCATGCGTCTGCGCCTCGGCGCAACCTGAACCTTGCGTGCGTGTCGTACTTTATCACAACACGCGCCCGCGCACCCTGACATTGCGCGTTCTGCGCTTCCCCTTAGCGAGATTGCAGTTTAGCACAACCCACCATGCCTGAATCGCCCAAAACCCAAATCCGCATTTTGCGCCTTGGCACCCGTGCCTCCCCCCTCGCCATGGCCCAGGCCCATGAGACCCGCGCCCGGCTTTGCGCCGCCCATGGCTGGGACGAAAGCCTTGTGGACATCGTGCCCGTCACCGCCAGCGGCGACAAGGTGCTCGACCGCCCCTTGGCCGATATTGGCGGAAAAGCCTTGTGGACCAAGGAGCTGGACCTGTGGCTGCATGAGGGCGTGATTGATTTTGCGGTGCACAGCCTGAAAGATGTGGAAACGATCCGCCCCGACTGGCTGACCATCGCGGCGATTCTCCCGCGTGAGGATGTGCGCGATTGCCTGGTGGGCGCATCCAGCATCGCGGCCCTGCCCCATGGCGCGCGGCTGGGCACCAGCGCGCCGCGCCGCGCGGCGCAGGCGCTGAATTTGCGGCCTGATCTCAAAATCGTGCCCTTTCGCGGCAATGTCGCCACGCGCCTTGGCAAACTGGCGGCCGGGGAAGCCGATGCCACCTTGCTGGCCATGGCGGGCCTCAACCGGCTGGATCAAAGCGCGGCGGGCACGCCGCTGGAGGCTGACGAATGGCTGCCCGCGCCGGGTCAGGGCGCCATCGCCGTCGAGTGCCGCAGCGATGATGCCGCCACGCGCGCCTTGCTGGCCGCCATTGACGATGCCGACAGCCGTACCGCCGTGCTGGCCGAACGCGCGCTGTTGGCGGGTCTGGGCGGCACCTGCCATTCGGCCATTGCCGTGCGCACCGTTCAGCAATCCGGCAGCTGGCATCTGCTAGCCAGCCTGTTCAGCCCCGATGGCGCGGACCGGATCGACGGGCGCACCGCTTTTACCCCGCTCGATCATGGCCCGATTGTCGCTCTGGCCGCCGATCTTCTGTCACGGGCGCCTGATACGATTGCCATGCATTTTTCCGGAGCCGTTACGCCCTCATGAATCCTCCCATCGTGATCCTGCGCCCCGAACCGGGCGCCAGCGCATCGTTGCAGGCAGCGATGGCGTTGGGGCTGGATGCTTATGCCTTTCCCCTGTTCACCACGATGCCGCGCGCATGGGATGCGCCCGCGCCCGATGCCTTCGACGCGCTGCTGCTGGGCAGCGCGAATGCGCTGCGCCATGGGGGCGAAGGTCTGGACGCCTATGCGGGCAAACCGGCCTATTGCGTGGGCGATGTGACCACGCAGGCGGCCTTGTCGCGCGGACTGGCCGTGGCGGCACAGGGTGTCGGCGGGCTTCAGGATGTGCTGGACAAGGTTTCGGGCCATGCCCGCCTGCTGCGCCTGTCGGGCGAGGAGCGGGTGGCGCTATGCCCTCCCCCCGGCGTGACGGTTGAGGAGCGGGTGGTCTATGCCAGCCTGCCCGCGCCCATGCCGGTGGAACTGGCGCGGCTGATGGGGGTGGCGGCGCTGCCCTGCATCATCGTGATGCTGCATTCGGGCGCGGCCGCGCGCCATTTCATCGCCGAATGCGCCCGGCTGGGCCTGTCGCGGGGGCGGATCACGGCGATCACCATCGGGCCGCGCGTCACCCAAATCTGCGACGAAGCGGGGGGGTGGCGCGATGTGTTGACCGCAGCACAGCCCAGCGATGCCGCCATGCTGGCATTGGCGCGGCAAACGTGCCAGACTGACACGGGTTTAGATGGGGGTCTGGCCGGACAATGAATGAGGAATATCCCAATCAGCCGCGCGCCGAAAAACGGGCAGGCTGCGCCGGGCGGGCGGTCGCTTTTGCGCTGGTTTTTGTGCTGGGCGCGGGGGTGACGGGCTTTGCCGGGTGGCAAATGGGGTGGATGCATCATGGCATCATGCCGATGATGGTCACCAATGCGCCCAACATCAGCCCCGCTGGCGAGGCGCAGATGAATGCGCGCATCGCCGCGCTCGACCAAAAGCTGCGCTCGATTGAAACGCAGGCCTCGCTGGCCGGCGGTCAGGCCGGGCGCGCCGAAGCGCTGCTGGTTTCCATCGCCACGCGCCGCGCGATCGAGCGAGGCACGCCGCTGGGCTATCTGGAGGGGCAATTGCGCATCCGCTTTGGCGAGGCGCTGCCGCAGGTGGTCAATGGCGTGATCGCCTTTGGCCGCGCGCCCATCACGCAGGACCGGCTTTCGGCGCAGCTTGACGTGCTGGCCCCGCAATTGACCGGGCCGGAGGAAAAGCAAAGCACGTGGGCCAAGGTCCAGCGCGACCTGTCGGGCCTGTTCGTGCTGCACAGCGAGACGCGCCCCGCCGCACCCGATCCCAGGATGCGGCTCGACCATGCGCGCCTGTGTCTGCGCGAGGGGCGGATCGAGGATGCGATTGCGGATGTACGCCTGTTGCCCGGCGCCAAGGCAGCGCAGGGCTGGATTGCGGACGCCCAGCGCTATGCCGCGGCCATGCATGCGCTTGATGCGCTCGACACTTCGGCGCTGCTCGAACCCAAGGGGCTGCGCGATGGTCAAGGGCGGCTGATCGAACAGGCCAGCCCGCTGGCCGGGCCTGCGCAGATTTCCGGGGCGCAGGCATCAGGGGCACAGGCTTCCGAGGGTCAGGCGGCGGCAACGCCCTCCCCTGCGCCTTCCTCTCCCAAGCCTTAACGCAGCAGATTGGGCAGTTGGCCCGAAAGGCCGCGCGCCTCGTTCATGAAGAAGGTTTTCAGGCTTGGCATCCGCTGCACCGCGCCCATGCCAAGCCGCCGAACCGCGCTGGCCGTCCGCCCCGGCACGCCGAACAGGCGCACGATGCCGTCCATCACGCTCATCGTCGTGAAATTGTCCAGCGCGCGCCAGTTTTCATAACGCTTCAACACCTGCGCATCGCCCGGCTCCAGCCCAAGGCGCATGCTTTCGGCCAGCACCTCGACCAAGGCCCCCACATCGCGCAGGCCAAGGTTGAGCCCTTGCCCCGCAATCGGGTGCATCCCATGCGCCGCATCGCCCACCAGCGCCAGACGGTCGCCCACGATGCGCGTGGCGTTCTGATAGGTCAGCGGATAAGCCATGCGCCGCGCGATCAGCTCGATCCCGCCGAACATGCCCTGCATCCGCTTATCGATCTCGGCGATGAAGGTGGCGTCCGACATCGCCTTGACCCCAGCGGCATCCTTGGACGGTACGGTCCAGACCAGCGCGCTGCGATGGACGCGGCCCGAAGCGGTCGGTTCCTTCAGGTCGAGCAGCGGGAGGAGCGCAAAAGGCCCCGCCGAGTAAAAGATTTCCCAGGCCACATTGTCATGCGGCCGATCATGGGCCAGCGCGGTGACGATCGCGGTATGGTGATAGTCCCACGCGACAAGGCCGATGCCGTCCTCTTCGCGGGTCGGGCTGCGGCGCCCCTCGGCGCCCACCAACAGATTGCCCGGCAGGACGCGGCCGTCCGACAGCGTGGCCGACACGCCATGCGGCCCGCGCTCGCGCTTTACCACATCGGCCTTGGTATGCCATGCGATGTTGGGCTCATGGCGCGCGGCCTCGAACAGGGCGAGGCGGATATCGCGATTGGAATACATCCGGCCCAGCGTGCCTTCATTGGCCTTGGGGCGGAAATCGATGCGGCCCGGCTTGTGCTGATCGGTCACGGCAATCGCGTCGATCGGGCAGCCGAGCGGGGCCAGCACATCGCCAAGGCCGATATTGGCAAACAGGTTCCAACTGGCCGCGCTGATCGCCGAGGCGCGCCCATCGACGCCCTCGGCGGTCAGATCGGCGGGGTCCTCCCGCTCGACCACATGCGACGTAATACCCTGTTTCGCCGCGGCCAGCGCCAGCGTCATGCCGACAAGGCCGCCCCCCAGAATAACCAGATCTTTGGACGGCAAAAGGCTCCCAGAGTCGAGAGCGGAGTCGGGATGGCTGTTCATGCCATCCCGCTACGCCTGTTATGCCTCAGCGGCAAGTGTCCGCAGGGCCACCGTCAACATCAAGGCAACGCCCGTCAAAGGTTCCTTCGGGCACTTTCAGCCCAATCAGCGCGGCGAGCGTGGGGGCGATGTCCACCGTTTCGACCGGCTGGGGCTGTTCCATGCCCTTCATGCCCTTGCGCCAGAAAATCATCGGCACGCGCCGGTCATAGTCCCAGACACTGCCATGGGTGGTGACATAGCCCGGCCCGGCCTTGGGCATGGCGATGATCGCGCGCTTCAGGGCCGCATAGACCTGACCCGAACGGGTGGGGTCAAACGAGGCGCGGGCGCGCTGGATCAGGCTCCAGTCCTGCGGATGACCATGGGGATAGGGGGTGGCGGCGATCTCATCGGCGGTATAGACGGCCTCGACCTGCGGATGAGCCTTCAATTTGGCCACCAGCTTCTCGCTGACCTTGGCGCGTTCTTCGGGCGTCAATTGCGGGCTGATCCAGTAATCGCCGCCCACGCCGTCCGAGCAGACCACATTGCCCGCCACATCCGGCCCCGGATTGCACGAAGGCAGGGGCTTGGTGATGCCCAGCTCTGCGGCAATCGCGCGGCCCAGCACCTCGCCGCTCAGCGCAGCATCGCCGCGCGCGGCCTCGGGCACGCCCTGTTCGCGCAGGCGTTCGGGCAGGTCGATGCCGCCATGGTCGGCCGACAGCACCACCGCATAATCCACACCCGATGCGTCCAGCTTGGCAAAGAAAGCACCCAGCTTCTGGTCCAGTTCATGCTGCTGGATGCACATTTCAAGGCCCTCGGTGCCATAGGCATGGCCGACATAGTCATTGGCCGACAGGCTGACCGAGAGAATGTCGGGCGCGGTCCCCTTGCCCAGCTTCATCGAGGTGAGGAGCGAGGCGGCCAGATCGAGCGTGGCGGCATCCGCGCGCGGGGAAACGCGCAACTGGTCGGCAGGCTTCACCTTGCCCTTGGGGTCCAGCACAAAGCGGCCCGTGCCCACCGTGACCGCCCCGGCGTTGATCGCCCGGTCGCGCGCGGCGCACCATGCCGGGACCGCCATCGCGGGCGCGCCCTTGGCCAGCAAGGCCTTGAGCCCATCGTTGAGCTTGAGCACTTCGGGCGGCAGAGGCGCGCCGACAAAGCTGGTATAGGCCCCGCGATCATACCAGAAGGCCGCGTCAATCTGATGTCCGCCCATCATCACCACGGCGCGATCCTTGGTGGAAACGGCCACATTGCGGCTGGCGGGCCATTGCTTCTTGGCCCATTCACCAAGCGTCGGCACCTTGAGATGCACCGAGGAAACGAAGGGTCTGGCGGTCGAGCTTTCGGGCTTGCTCTCATCCTCGATGCAGTAAACCTTCTTTTCCGCGCGCCCGGCCGACAGGTCGATCCAGGTGTTGGCGATGATCCCGGTGCGCGCCGGATGCACGCCGGTCATCAGCGTCGAGTGGCCGGGGCAGGTCTCGGTGGCCGCGTGGCTCTGGAAACCGGCGGGGAACACCGCGCCTTTCAGCAGGCGGGCAAGGCCGCCGGTGTAATGCTCGCGATATTCGGCAAACAGGTCGGCGCTGAACTGGTCCACCGAAATGGCGACGATCAGCTTGGGCGCGGGCAAAGCTGCATCAGCGGCGGCAGGCGCGGCGGCGGGGGTCTCCTTGGCAATGGCAGGGGCGGCAGCCAGCGAGAGCGCCAACGCGGCAAGACACGACTTATAAGAAATGGCAATGGATCGGGCCACGGGGCTTTCCTTGCAAAATGTTTCGATCGGCGGCAGGGGTAGGTGATGGCGCGTGGGCAGGATTTTCGCAAGTGCGAGAACCACCTTTGCCACAAGCCTGTCTGCCCCCCGACGGAGATGACGATTGATGACCGCCCCCGCCTTGCATCGCCATGTTGCGCCTTTATGGCAAGGCATCCTGTTATGCTTGGCGGTTTTGGGATTTTGCGCGCCATTGCGGGCGGCCGATGCGCCGCCCAATGCGCAGACGGCGAACCATATTGCCGCGCAATTGATCGCCGAACATGGCGTCGCGCCGGGCGGCACGGTGACGCTGGCGGTGCATTTCACGCCGGAAAAATCCTATCACGGCTATTGGCAGAACCCCGGCGATGCGGGGCTGGGCACGGTTTTGACATGGACCGGGCCGGGCAAGGCGGGCGCGCCCTCCTATCCGGTGCCCGAAACTTTGCTGATTTCCGGGCTGATGAACCATGTCTATCAATCCGATTACGCGCTGCTGGTGCCCTATACGGTGCCTGCCGATGCCAAACCGGGCAGCGAAATCCCCTTGAAGCTCAAGGCCGACTGGCTGGCCTGCACCGACACGATGTGCGTGCCCGAATCGGGCGAGATGAGTACGGTGGTGAAGATCACGCAGGCGGGCGGCGAGGGGCCTTCCGATCCGCGCTTTGATGCATGGCGCGCGAAATTGCCCGCGCCCTTGGGTGCGGCGGCGCATTGGGCGATTGCGGGCGACACTTTGCGCCTCGCCATCCCCTTCCCCGCCAGCGGCAAGGTGGAAAATCCGCATTTCTTTGCCGCCTCGGAAAACGCCATCGCCTATGCCGCGCCTCAGAGCTTTTCGCGCAAGGGCGACATGCTGATCGTCACGCTGAAACGCGCAGGGCAAGGGGCGTTGAAAGATCTGTCGGGCGTGCTGCGGCTGAACAATGCCGGCAATGGGGTGGAGATTTCCGCAACACAGGGCGCCGTACCCGCCGATGGCGAACCCATAGCCACGGGCGAGAGCAAGGGGCCGGAATTGCCCGCGCTGCCCTGGTTGATCCTGGCCGCGCTGGCGGGTGGGCTGCTGCTCAACATCATGCCCTGTGTGTTTCCGATCCTCTCCTTGAAGGCGCTCTCGCTGGCCCGCGCGGGCGAATCGCAAGCCGAGGCCCGCGCCGAGGGGGTCTTCTATTCCGCTGGCGTGATCGTTGCCTGCTCGCTGCTGGGCGCGCTGCTGCTCTCGCTGCGCGCGGCGGGCCAACAGGTGGGCTGGGCGTTCCAGTTGCAGGAGCCGGGCGTGGTGGCCGCGCTGCTGATGCTGGCGGTGGCGATCACGGCCAATCTGCTGGGCCTGTTTGAATTTACAGTGCCGGGCTTTGCCTCGCATGGCGCAGGGGTGTCCAAAAGCAATTCGGCGCGTTCGGCCTTTGCCACCGGCCTGCTGGCGGCCTTTGTCGCCACGCCCTGCACCGGCCCCTTCATGGCCAGCGCGATGGGCGCGGCGCTGCTGCTGCCGGTTCCGGCGGCGATGCTGCTGTTCGCCTCGCTGGGCCTTGGCATTGCGCTGCCGTTTCTGGCGATTGCCTTTGTGCCCGCGCTGCGCCGCGCGCTCCCGCGTCCCGGCGCGTGGATGAACTGGTTCCGCCGCGCGATGGCGGTGCCGATGGGGCTGACGGCGCTGGGCCTGCTGTGGCTGGCCTCGCGGCTGGGGGGCGCGGGTTTTGCGGGCTTTTGCCTCGTGCTGGCGATTGTCCTGCTGGCGGTGCTGGCCATGCTGGGCGATGGACAGCGCAAGGGGCTGGGCCGGGGCGTCAAGGCGCTGGGCATGATCGCGGTGGGTGCGGCGGCGGCGGCGATCATCATGCCCCGCACCATCCAGCACCCCGGCGATGAAGGCGCCGACCTGCTGGGCGCGCAGGCCTTCAGCGAGGCCGCCCTTGGCGCCGCGTTGGGCAGCGGACAGCCCGCCTTTGTCTATTTCACCGCCGACTGGTGCCTGACCTGCAAGGTCAACGAACGCGTCGCCATCGAGCGCGAGGAAACCCGCGAAGCCTTCGCCAAAGCGGGCGTCAAAGTGTTCAAGGGCGACTGGACCCGCCGCGACCCGGCGATCACGCGCTACCTGACCGCCCATGGCGCGGCCGGGGTTCCGCTCTACGTCTGGTATCCCAAGGGCGCAAAACAGCCCAGCCAGTTGCCCCAGGTCCTCGGCCCCGAAACTCTGGCCGAACTGGCGCGCGGCGAAAAATCATGAAGGCTGGGCAGATTGCCCATCATCTTTTGACAACGATCAAGGCGGGGAGCGGCGGTTTTCGCTAATCAAACCTCAAGACCGGCGGGGTTTCATTTGGAAATCCCCCCAGACTTTAAGGCTTTCTCCCCACCTTGGGCGGTTTCCTTTATGGATGCCGCCCATCTTTTTTATGGGGTTTTGGGGTTTTATGCCTCCGGCGGGCAAAGGGACTTGTCCCTTTGCAATCCCATTACTGGGGTGCGTGAGGCTGACGATGCTGCGTGTTGTGCGATGGTTGCAAAAGCCTGCGGCGCGGCGATATTGCGCTGATCGGCGCCGCAGGCTTTAAATTCCAAACCCCGCAACCGACACCCAAAGGCCGAATCCATAGCGCCACGACGACAATATCGGGATTGTTAAGGGCCCCCGCCCTTAACCCGCCGGAGGCATCTAAAACCCAATCAAACCGCCGAAGAAAACTTCTTCCCCGAATCCACCCGGTAGGGATCGAACAAAGCCGCAATCGTGCGCGCATAGGGCAACCCGCCCGGCAGGATCGCCAGACGCCCCGCATCCAGCCGCGCCAGCCCCCGCTCGATAAAGGGCGCGAGAGAGCCGCGCAAAGCCGCCGCCAGTTCGCCGCCGATATCGGCCTCGCCCTGACACAACAGCGCCTCGATGATCGCGCCGCGCTTTTGGTCGTCGGCGCTGCGACGGATGCCGCCAACGCCCGTCAGCCGGTCCTGCGAGAGGAGCATGCGATAGCGCCCCGCGTTCTTCTCGTTCTGGATGATCCGGTCGGGGAAGCAGGAAATGGCCGAAGCCCCCAGCCCGATCAGAACCGGCGCGCTGTCCTCGGTAAAGCCCTGAAAATTGCGGTGAAGCCGCCCCGCCACGGTCGCCTGCGCGATGGCGTCGCCGGGCAGCGCGAAATGGTCAAAGCCCACCGGCTGATAACCGGCATCGACAAGGTAATCATGCCCGCGCGCCGCCATCATGAAACGCTCGTCCTGACCCGGCAGGTTCTGCGCGTCGATCCGGCGCTGGCGCGGCAGCATGTGCGGCACATGGGCATAGCCAAAGAGCGCGATGCGATCCGCGCCCAGTTCGCAGGCGCGCGACAGGCTCTCCTCCACCATGTCCCAATCCTGACCCGGCAGGCCATACATCAGGTCATAGTTGAGCGAATTGACACCTGCCCCGCGCAGCATGGTGGTGGCGCGCTCGATCATCTCGCCCGGCTGGATGCGGCCGATCGCGGCCTGCAAAGTGGGCGAAAAAGTCTGCACACCGAGGCTCGCCCGCGTGATACCCACGAAGCGCAGCACATCGCCCCAATCCTGCGTCAGCGTGCGCGGATCGAGTTCGATCGACCACACCGGATTGTCCAGGCTGAAATGCACGGTGATCGCATCGACCAGCCGGACGAAATCGGTCGGGCTGATCGCATTGGGGCTGCCCCCGCCAAAGGCGATGCGGCGCACCTTGATCCGCCCGTCCAGCCGCGGGCCGACAATCGCGATCTCCCGCGTCAGCGCGTCCAGATAGGAAGCCAGCCTCTGCCTCTTGCCCGAGGCCCCGGTGTTGCACCCGCAATACCAGCAGATCTGCTCGCAATAGGGAATGTGGATATAGAGCGAGACCTCGCCCACCGTGGCGCGCAACGCCTCATCCAGCGCATCCGCGCCAATGGCAGGCGTGAACTCCGCCGCGGTCGGATAGCTGGTATAACGCGGCACAGGCCGTTCCAGCAGTTCAGGATGATAAGGCCACATGGGGATCGTAATGCCCGCGCATGGGGCGGTTTTCTTTGCGCGCGATCAAGGGTGAAAAAAGTTCAGCAGCACTTCTTGCCCGTGCGCTTGCGCTCGCCGCCATGGCATCCCTTGACGCAGCATCCGGGGGTCTGCTTGCCGGGAACATCCTGCGGCCCCACCGGCACGGAGATGCTGCGCGTCACCCCGTCGCCCGAACAGATCGCGGCCACAATCGACCCGCGCGCGGCGGCGGGCGCCACATTGAACACCGCCGGCACCATCGCCACCAGCGCAAAGAGGGCAATCCGCCTCATCCGCGCTCCCCCTTCCTTTCCACGGGCAATTCCTCGTCATCGATCAGGATGCGCGCGGCGGCCCCATCCAGATCCTCGAACTGGCCATTGCGCAGCGACCAGAAGAAGGCCGCCAGCCCGGTCAGCCCCATGAGCAAGGCTACAGGGATCAGAAAAGCCAGACCAGTCATGCTTTTGGCTCCCTTGCCGCCATCGCCAGACGCAGCGAATTGCCGATCACGATCAGCGAAGAGGTGGACATCGCCACCGCCGCGATCAAAGGCGTAACCAGCCCCGCCATCGCCATTGGCACGGCCAGCACATTATAGCCGATCGCCAGCACGAAATTCTGCCGCACCACGCGCATCGTCGCGCGCGAAGCGGCCATGGCGCGCGGGATCGCCATCAGCGAATCGGAGAGGAACACAAAGTCCGCCGCCTGCCGCCCGACATCGCTGGCCGTGCCCGGCGCGATGGAGGCATGGGCGGCGGCCAATGCCGGGCCATCGTTCAGCCCATCGCCCGCCATCAGCACATGATGCCCCGCGCCCTGCAAACGCTGGATCGCCTCCAGCTTGTCGGCGGGGCTGGCGGCGCCCTGCGCGGTCATATGCGTCGCGCGGGCCACCTCGGCCACGGCGGCCATGGCATCGCCCGACAGGATCGACGGTTCAACCCCCATGGCGCGCATCCAGTTCAGCGCCAGATCGGCATCGGGGCGCAAACGGTCAGCAAACAGGATCAGCCGCAAGGGCATGCCCTCGATATCGAGCGCGCTGGCCATCCCGCCAGTCGGCCCATCCGGGCGGCGCAGCGCCACCGGGCCTCCGTGCCAGAGCGCATGAACGCCCTGCCCCGCCACTTCCTCGACCTGTGTCAGCTCCGCCGCCGTCACGCCCCGCGCGCCCAGCGCCTCAACCAGCGCGCGGCTGAGCGGATGGCGCGAATGGCTGGCCAGCGCGAGGGCGACCTGCGCTGCCTGCGCGGGCAGAGCATCCAAAGCCTGCGGATCAGGCGTCGGGCGGCCCAGCGTCAGCGTGCCAGTCTTGTCCAACAGCGCGCGGTCGATGCGGGCCATGCGCTCCATCGCGCTGCCGTCCTTGACCATGATCCCGCGCCGCATCAGCGCGCCCGCGGCCACCACCTGCGCCACCGGCACGGCCAGCCCCAGCGCGCAAGGGCAGGTGATGATGAGCACCGCAATCGCGATTTTCAGGCTTTCATAGGCCCCCGCGCCCGCGATCATCCATCCGATAAACGTCAGCGCCGCCAGCGTATGGACAGCGGGCGCGTAAAGGCGGCTGGCGCGGTCGGCGATGCGGACATAGGTGCTGCGATGCTGGCCTGCCGCCTCCATCGTGCGCGCGATTTCGGCCAGCGTGGTGTCGCAACCGGCCGCCGTCACGCGCACATCGACCGGCGCATCCATGTTCAGCATGCCCGCATGCACCGCATCGCCCTGCGCCACCGGCACCGCCGCGCTCTCGCCGGTCAGCAGGCTGCGGTCGAACCGGCTGTTGCCCGAAACGATCTCGCCATCGGCGGCCAAACGCTCGCCCGAGGCCACGCGCATCACCATACCGGGCAGCAGATCGCGTGCGGAAACCCAATCCACCGCCCCCTTGGCCACGACCATCGCGCCGGGTGCGGCCTGACGCAGCAGTGCATCCACCCCCGCCCGCGCCCGGTCGCGCATCATCGCGTCCAGCACCCGCCCGGCCAGCAGGAAGAGCAGCAGCATCAGTGTGCCGTCAAACCATGCTTCGGCGCCATGGGTCAGCGTTTCATAGAGGCTGAGCCCCGTGGCCAGAATGACGCCAATCGAGATCGGCACATCCATATTGGTGCGCCCATGCCGCAAAGCGCCCCATGCCGAGGCAAAGAACACCCGCCCCGCATAAAGGATCGCGGGAATCCCGATCGCGGCCGAGAGCAGGTGGAACAGATCGCGCGTCGAACCTTCGGCCCCCGACCAGATGCTGACCGAGAGCAGCATGACATTCATGCAGGCAAAACCGGCCACCGCCAGCGGCGCCAGCAAGGGTTTCACCGCCGAGGGCGGCGGGGCCAGATCCTCGACGCGAGGCTGGCTGGGGAAACCGATGGCGACCAGCGCGCCCACCAGATCGGGCACGCCCAGCGCTGCGTCATGCGCCACATTGACCTGCCGCGCGGTCAGATTGACCCGCGCCGACTGCACGCCCGGCAAAGCGCCCAGCGCCCGCTCGACCTTGCCCATGCAACTGGCGCAATGCATGCCCGGAACCACCAGCGTGGTGGTCTCGATGCTTTCGCTTTGGGTCAGGGGCGGGGCGCTGGCCATCTCATGCGTCCTTGGTCAGAGCATCTGCTGCAGGCGAACAGCGTGATGGCCGGCGGCATCATCGCCGTCCAGCTTAAGCCGCAGGCGCCACCGCCCGGCAGGCAGCGGATCGATCGAGATCCAGCGCCCGTCGCCCGCGCGGCGGAAGGATACGGTGCGGTCCGCTTCCTGGCCCAGCGGGTGCCATGCCTCGCCGCCCAGCACGGCATTTTGCGGGCGGACTTCACCGATCAGCGAGACCGCCACCCGGCCATCGCCCTGACGCAGCGCGCGCACTTGCCAGCCCAGCGCCTTTTCCTTGGCCGCCTCGTCCAGCCATGTGTTGTAATGCTGGCTGGCGACATAGGAATTCTCGACCACCACACCGCTGAAACTGCGGCTGGCAAGGGTGGCCATATAGACGTTGACGACGATCACGATGCCGAAAAAGGCCACCAGGATCATGGTCATATGCCATCCGGTGAACCGGAAAGCGCGGCGGGCGGCAGGAGCATGCATATCGGGGGTACTCCTCTTAAGGTTCAGTCGTGGTCTTCATCGGGCGCGTCAAAGCGCGTTGCATAGCTCACCTCGCCGCCGTCCTGATCCAGCGCGCGAAGAGTAAAGCTGAGCTTACCCTCATGCGTTCCGGCCGGCGCCGTCACATAGATCCTTAGCGGCGCGGTGGTGTCGGCGGGAATGATCCGCGTCAAATCGCGCGCGGCCATCTCCTTGGACATGTCCTCGCTCCACATTTTCGCGCCCGCCGGGCCATCCAGCGTCAATTGCATCTTGCGCGGGCGGCCTTCCATGTTCTTCCAGCGCACCGCATAGGCATTGCGGATATCGCCGCTGGAGAGGATCATATAGGGCGGGTTGCGATCCTTGCTGACCGCGATGGACAGGTGCTGGCGGGTGCCCAGCGCAAAGAGCAGCGCCGCGCCGATGGCCGACCAGATGCCCAGATAGATCAGCGTGCGCGCATGCCAGATCAGCTTCCAATGCGGCGTGGCGGCCAGCCCCTGTCGCTCACGGGCCGAATCCTCCAGCGTCACATAGTCGATCAACCCACGCGGGCGGCCGGTCTTTTCCATCACCCCGTCGCAGGCATCAATGCACAAAGCGCAGGTGATGCAGCCGATCTGGGGCCCTTCGCGGATGTCGATGCCGGTGGGGCAAACCGCTGCGCAAAGCCCGCAGTCGATGCAATCGCCCAGCGGCGCACCGGTCGGGCTCTTCTTGCCGCGCGGTTCGCCGCGCCAGTCCTTATAGGTCACCAGCAGCGATTTCTCGTCCAGCATCGCCGACTGAATGCGCGGCCAGGGGCACATATAGATGCACACCTGTTCGCGCATGAAACCGCCGAACCACATCGTCGTGCAGGTCAGCACAAAGACTGTGGAATAGGCGATCGAGGGCGCCTGAAGCGTGACAAATTCGCGCGCGAGCGTTGGCGCATCGGCAAAATAGAAGATCCATGCGCCGCCCGTCGAAATGGAAATGAGCAGATAGATGCTCCATTTCCCCAGCCGCCGCGCGATCTTGGCCGGACCCCACGGGGCCTTGGCCAGCTTCATCTGCGCATTGCGGTCACCGTCGATCAGGCGGTCAACATGCTGAAACAGGTCGGTCCACACCGTTTGCGGACAGGCATAGCCGCACCATGCGCGCCCCACCGCCGATGTCACCAGAAACAGGCCGATCCCGGCCATGATGAGCAGGCCCGCGACGAAGTAGAACTCCTGCGGCCAGATCTCGATCGCAAACATATAGAAGCGGCGGTGTTCAAGGTCGATCAGCACCGCCTGATCGGGGGAATAGGGCCCGCGGTGCCAGCGCAGCCACGGGGTAATGTAATAGACGGCGAGGCAGAAGGTCATCACCGCCCATTTCAGGCGCCGGAAACGGCCGTCCACCGCACGCGGGTGGACGGCCTGAGTTTCCGCATGGAGCCGCTTAGGAGGCTGTCTGGTCAGCCCTTTGGGGTCCATGTTGGTCATAGTTATTGTCCTGTGCTTGCAGCGGTTTCCGCCGCAGGGGCCGCCGGAGCGGCAAAGGCTTCACCACCGCCAAGGCTGTGGACATAGGCCGCCAGCATCTTGATCGTGGCCGGGCTGAGACGGTTGCCCCAGGCAGGCATCACGCCGGCATGGGCATTGGTCACCGTTTCGGTAATCGCGGTGCGGCTGCCGCCATAGAGCCAGACCTTGTCGGTCAGGTTCGGCGCGCCGAACATGCGGTTGCCCTTGCCGTCGGCCCCGTGGCACGCCACGCAATTGGCAGCGAACAGGGCCGCGCCGCGCTGGGCCGAGGCATTGTTCGGCTCCTGGCCCGAGATCAGGCGGACATAGCTGACCACATCCTGCACATCGGCGGGTTTCAGGATGCCGTCGCGGCCAAAGCTGGGCATCATGCTGGTGCGGGTGGCATCATCGCCAGGCTGGCGGATGCCGTGTTCCAACGTGGTCTGGATGTCGGTCAGCGTGCCGCCCCACAGCCAGTCGTCGTCATTCAGGTTGGGATAGCCGATAGAACCGGCCGCGCCCGAACCGTGGCAGGGAACGCAGTTGACCTTGAAGGCCGCCTTGCCGCCCGCAACTGCCTTGGCCAGCAGTTCCGGGTTCTTGGGCAGGTCTTCAATCGGCGTGGCGTCGAGCGCTGCCAGAACCGGCGCGCGGGCCGCCTTGGCCGCGTCCATTTCCGCCGCGAGCTGGCCACGGCTGGTCCAGCCGAAAGTGCCGTGGCTGCCTTCCTTGATGCCCGGAATGGCCGGATAGACCACGCAATAGCCGATAGCAAAAACGATGCAGGCATAGAACGTGTAGAGCCACCAGGTGGGCAGCGGAGTGTTCAGCTCCTCGATGCCATCCCATTCATGGCCCATGGTTGCCGTGCCGGTCGGCTCGTCGATGCGCGGACCGGTTTCATTGTTTTCAGGTGCGGACATGATCGTCCTCCTCGAAAATCATGGTGGCGGCCTCGTCGCTGTTCTTGCGCCCACCGGGGCGGAAGGGCCAAGCGCAAAGCACCACAAAGCTGATCGTCATCGCCAGCAGCCCCCAGCTGTCGGCGAACTGGCGCAGGGCCTGATAGGTTTCGGTCTCGTTCACCGCCCCTTCTCCTTGGCCAGAGCTTCCTGCGCGGCGGCGCTTTCGGTATCCACAAAGGTGCCCAGCACCTGCAGATAGGCGATCAGCGCGTCCATTTCGGTCAGCTTTTTCGGATTGCCGTCAAAATCGCGCGCCTGCGCCTTGGGATAGCGCTTGAGCAGGTCGGTGTTGTCGGCATCGGGATTGGCCTGATTGATCAGGTCGTCCTTGGCCTTGGCCATGTCCTCCTTGGTATAAGGCACGCCGGTGATCGACAGGGCCTTCACCTCGGCGGCGATATCGGGCTTTTTCAGCTCGTTCTTCGCCAGAAAGGCATAGTTGGGCATGATCGATTCAGGCACGACGCTGCGCGGCGCGGTCAGATGCTGGACATGCCATGCATCCGAATATTTGCCGCCCACGCGGGCCAGATCGGGGCCGGTACGTTCGGACCCCCACTGGAACGGGTGGTCATACATCGATTCGGCGGCAAGGCTGTAATGGCCATAGCGTTCGGTCTCGTCGCGGAACGGACGGATCATCTGGCTGTGGCACAGATAGCAGCCTTCGCGGACATAGATGTCGCGCCCGGCCTGTTCGAGCGGGGTGTAGGGGCGCACGCCCTTCACCTTTTCGATCGTGTTGTCGATCCAGAACAGCGGCGCGATTTCCACGATGCCGCCCACCAATACCACCAGCAGCGACAGAACGCCGAGCAGCGTGATGTTCTTTTCAATGGCGCCATGCCAATGGAACGGTTGCTTCTCTTGGGTAGCCATGATCGGTCCCCCCTTATTCGGCAGGCTGAGCGACGAGAGGCACGTCGTTCGCCTTGTTCTGGTCGATGTTATACAGCGGCGCTTCGGCGCGCAGCGGGCTGCCCGCGATGGTCTTCCAGACGTTGATGACCATGAAGGCCGCGCCCGAGAGATAAAGCACACCGCCAAGGCCGCGCAGCACATACATCGGATGGATGGCAGGCAGCACGTCGGCAAAGCTGTTGAGCAGATAGCCGTCGGCGCCATATTCACGCCACATCAGACCCTGCGTGATCCCGGCCACCCACATGGATGCGGCATAGAACACGATGCCGATCGTGGCGGTCCAGAAGTGCCAGTTGACCATGCGCAGCGAATACATCTGCGTGCGGTTCCACAGGCGCGGCGTCAGGTAATAGATGGCGCCGAAGGTCACCATGCCGTTCCAGCCCAGCGCGCCGGAGTGAACGTGGCCGATGGTCCAGTTGGTGTAGTGCGAGAGCGAGTTGACGCTTTTCACCGACATCATCGGGCCTTCGAAGGTGGACATGCCGTAGAAGGCGAGGCTCATCACGAACATGCGCAGCACAGGATCGGTGCGCAGCTTGTCCCATGCGCCGTTCAGCGTCATCAGACCGTTGATCATCCCGCCCCAGGACGGCATCCACAGCATCACCGAGAACACCATGCCCAGCGTCTGCGCCCAGTCGGGCAGCGCGGTATAGTGCAGGTGGTGGGGACCGGCCCAGATATAGAGGAAGATCAGCGCCCAGAAGTGGATGATCGAGAGGCGATAGGAATAGACCGGACGCTGGGCCTGCTTGGGCACGAAGTAATACATCATGCCAAGGAAGCCCGCGGTCAGGAAGAAGCCCACCGCATTATGGCCATACCACCATTGCACCAGCGCGCCCTGAACGCCTGCAAACCAGCTGATCGACTGGCTGCCCAGGAAGCTGACGGGAACGGCCAGATTGTTGACCAGATGCAGCATCGCCACGGTGATGATGAAAGACAGATAGAACCAGTTGGCGACATAGATATGCGGTTCGCTGCGCTTGACGATCGTGCCGCCATAGACAACCAGATAGGCCACCCAGACCACCGTCAGCCACAGGTCGACATACCATTCCGGCTCGGCATATTCCTTGGCCTGCGTGACGCCCAGCAGGTATCCGGTGGCCGCCAGCACGATGAAGAGCTGATAACCCCAGAACACGAAACGGGCGAGGCCGGGGAAGGCCAGCCTCGCCCGGCAAGTGCGCTGGACCACGTAAAACGACGTGGCGATCAGCGCGTTGCCTCCGAAAGCGAAGATGACCGCAGAAGTGTGCAGCGGGCGCATGCGGCCAAAATTGAACCAGGGCTCAAGGTTGATCTGCGGATAGGCCAGCTGAAAAGCGATGACGACGCCGACCAGAAAACCGGCAACGCCCCAGAACACCGTGGCGATCACGCCCCAGCGGATCACATCGTCATAATACTTCGATGCGTCCCCGGCGGGGGCGGCCAGCCCACGGCTCACCCGCACATAGTCGGGCGAACGAATGGCAAAAATCAGACCGACAAGGCAGGCGACTGCCACCGTCGCTGCCTGGATGGCAAAGGCGGTGTCATGGGCCGCAACACTGACCATGACGGACAAAAGCAGAAGCACCAGCCAGATGCCTGCTCGCGAGACTAGGGTAACCATGAGCCTTCCCTCTCAGGTTTGTGGAAGCCTCGCCTATGGGCGGGGCCGGACCGGATCACATTGATTCCCGTCAAAAGCGCGAGGGCGGGCGGGAATTCATTTTCAGAATATCCTAAAACGGAAAATTTATGAAGCGATGCAAATAGTTAATTGGTCCAATTGTGCGCCCGCGTTAAGGCGTTTATCCGCCCGGCGGCCGTTCTGCGCCTCAGGGCGCGCAAGTTGATGGATTTGGGCCGATTCGTCTCCGCGCCGCCTGCGGCCCGATTGGGCCACCGACCGAATTGGTGCAGCATAAAAAATCCGGCTTATTAATATTGGGCGCCGCCCGAGCCGGATTTCCCGCAGTTGCCGCATGAATTGCGCAGGATCAAATCGGCCCTTGTCCGCGATCAATGCCCGGCGGCAAGTACAGGTCCAAAAACACATCCAACGCCGCACAAGAACGGCTCGCACAGGGCGGGCTCGGCGGCGAAAGATGAGGGACTATGCGTAATTTCACCAAGGCTGCGGCCGCCCTGAGCGCTCTTGCCGCCGCCACCATGTTGGCCGGCGCCGCCCATGCCGAAGGCAATGCGGACGGCAAGATCCAGTTCAAGGTGCTGGCCACTGCGGTTCTGCCCGACGGCGCGGTGAAGCAGGTCAAGACCGACGTTCTGGGCCTGGTGCCTGCCGCTGTGGGCAACACCGTGGCCAGCGACAATGTGACCCCCACCGTGTCGATCGAATATTTCTTTACGCCCAATATCTCGGTGGAAACCATCGCGGGCGTGACGGCGCACCATGTATCGGCCTCGGCGGGCGCGCTCAAGGGCACCGAACTGATCAGCAAGATCCATATTATTCCCGCCACTTTGACCGCCAAGTATCACCTGCCGCTGGGCCATGGCATCAAGCCCTATATCGGCGCGGGTCCCGCCCTGTTCATCGTGCTGGCCGATGAGCCCAGCGCCGCGCTCAAGGCCGCGCTGCCCGCCGTCACCCGCACCAAGCTGAGCAGCGAATTCGGCGTGGCGCTTCAGGGCGGCGTCGATATCGCGCTGGGTCATGGCTACGGCCTCTCGTTCGACGCCAAGAAATACTGGGTCGGCACCGATGCCACCGTCTATGCCGGTTCGACCCGCGCGCTGGTGACCCGCAACAAGCTTGACCCGTGGGTGCTGAGCGCGGGCGTGTCCTACCGCTTCTGAGGGCTGCTCTGCCCGCCGTGGTCCTTGCGTCTGATCTTCTGGCTCTGGTCAGACGCAATCGGCGGGCAGACAGACAGGTCCGCCACACAGGCGACCGGACGGGTGAAATGTGGGAAGGCATGTTTCACCCGTCAAACCAGCCCCGCACAAACGGCAGGGGCCTGACGGGCAAAAGCGCGATCAGCCCGCTTCGGCGGTCAGCGCAAAACGATCGGTGATGATCACCTCGCGGCGTGAAGGCAGATCGATGATCCCCTCGCCGCGCAAACGGGTAAACTGGCGGCTGACTGTCTCGATGGTCAGGCCCAGTACGTCGGCGATCTGCTGACGGCTGAATGGCAGAACGAAACGGTTCGCCTTGCCCTCGTCGCCCGGCTCGCACGTGGCCGGGGCCAGACGGTCCGACAATTCGAGCAGGAAGCTCGCCACCTTCTCGCTGGCCGATTTGCGGCCCAGCAGCAGCATCCAGCGCCGTGTGCGGTCCAGCTCGGTCAGCGTGCGTTGCAGCAGCTTGTGTTCGAGGCCGGGATGTTCACGCGCGAAATTGTCAAAGTCGCCCCGCGAAAACACGCAGACCCGCGCATCGGTCAGCGCCGTCACGCCATGGTTGGTCGTGCCGCCAAAGGGGCGGCCGATGAAATCGCTGGGGTAAACCACGCCCACGATCTGCTCGCGCCCGTCCTCGGTGCCGGTCGAAAGCTTGAGCACGCCCTCGATCACATTGGCGACCAGCACCGAATCCTCGCCTTCCCAAATCAACGACTCGCCGGCCACAAGGCTGCGCCGCCGCCCAATCCCGTTGAGCGAGTTGATTTCATCCTTATCCAGGGCCGAACAGATCGCCCGGTTACGGACAACGCATTGATCGCATGAAGACATGTATGCGTATCTAACAGCCTTGCCCCCTTCGGGCAATGCTGCACTTTGGTGGAGTATGGGTTGGGGGCGTTTTATTTTAGGGGATTTGGAAAGTGTAAAGTTGCCTCTGGCGGACAAAGGGCGAGGGCGCTCTAAAACCTTATAAACTTACAAAATATCCGCCACATCCTGCAACGCATGGCGCAGTTTCTCGATCGCCTGCGCCTTCAACTGATGCACGCGCGGGATGGACACCGAGAGCACCTCGGCGATTTCGGCAAGGTTGAGTTCCTCGACGAAATAGAGCTGGATCACCATCTGAAGCCTCTCGGGCAAATCGGCGATGGCGCCTGCCACGCTCTGGCGCAATTCCTCGTCGGCCAGCAACGCGAGACTGTCGGGCGCATCGTCGGCAAAGGCCATGCTGCTGTCAGAATAGGCATCGTCGATAGCCTCGAAACGCAGCGGTTCGGAAGAATTGCGCAGGGCCTCCAGCTCGCCCAGCGTCACCCCCAGCGCGGCGGACAATTCCACGTCATAGGGTTCGCGCCCCAGTTTCCCGGTCAGTTCCTGCGTCTTTTCGCGCATCAACCGCCGCCGCTCGGTCGCCCCGCGTGAGAGGGGGACATGGCGGCGGATCAGATCGACCATCGCCCCCCTCACCCGCATCTTGGCATAGGCGGCAAAGCCGTCCTCGGTCGGCCCCTGATGGCGCTGGGCGCATTCGGTCAGGGCAACAAGCCCCGCCTGCATCAGATCCTCGACCTCTATGCCATCGCGGCCCGATGACTGGAGATGCCAGGCAAGGCGCCGTACCATCGGCATAAAGCGGCGGACACGGTCGGCAATATCGCCGCCATAGGCCCTTGCCGCGCCGCCATAGGCGCGCGCCGCATCGCCTGCCGGCCGGGGTTTTGCGAAAGACTGGGGATCATGTTTCATGCGGCCATACTTTCAGAGGTCTGGCTGGAAGGATCGAAATCGGGCGAAGGCAGGCCCAGCGCTTGCGGGGCCGACGCGCCGATGACCGCGATCACCTCGACAGGCTGGGTTTCGGGCAATTCGGCAATCGACATCACCACGCATCCGGGCGCGCGCAGCCGCAGCAGCGCGGCCAGCGGGCGGCGCAGGCGCGGCTGAACGATCAGGGCGACGGTCGCCCCGGTGCCGCGCTCGGCGACGATGGCGCTGGCCTGTTCGCCGATGTTACGGGCTAGGTCAGGCTCGATGACGGGCTGGCCGCTGATCGGATCGACCAGGCCGCCCGCGATCATCGCCTCCAGCCCCGCATCCAGCGTGACCACCGGCAGGCGTTCGCGCGGCGAACAGATCCGCCCGACGATCAGCCCGCCCAGATCGGCGCGCACCAGATCGATGATGCGATCGTGATCCTGCGTCTGCTGCACCGCCTGCGAAATCGAGGAAAGGATCGGCAGCGGATGGGCCACCGAAATGCCATCCTCAAGCAGATTGCGCAGCAGGCGCGTCATGGCCGCCAGCGAGAGCGGGCTGGGATAGACCGTTTCCACCAGCCCCGCCGCGCGCGTCTTGATCGCCTCGAGCAGGGTCTTGACCTCATCAGGCCCCATCAGCAGATGCGCGCGCTCGGACAGAAGCTGGTTCAACTGGGTGGCGATGATCGTGGAGGCATCGACGGTCAGGAACCCCTCGGCAATCGCCAGATCGCGCGAGGCCGGGTCGATCCACCATGCCGGGCAGCCAAAGGTGGGGTCGGTGGTCTGCTCGCCCTGAAGGCGGGCATGGGGATTGGCCTCGCTGGCATCAATCGCCATCACCTTTTCCGGCCGCAGCGTCGCCCCGCCCAGCGGCACGCCGCCCAGCAGGATACGGTAATCATTGGGCGCGATCTCCAGCGAGTCGCGCACCCGGAATTGCGGCACGATAAAGCCGAAGCTCTGCGACAATTGCTTGCGCACGCCCGTCACGCGGCTGACCAGAGGCGATCCGCGCCGTTCATCGACCAGTTGCACAAGGCCATAGCCCAACTCGATGGTGACAAGCGTATGGTCGGACACGTCCTCCAGTTCGATGCGGGTCGGGTCGGCCTTGACGGCGGGCGCGGGGGCGGCCTCGGCAATCTTGCCCTTGGCCTCGCGCTCACGCAGCTTTTTCCAGAGGAAGAAGGCAAGACCCGCTGCGGGCAGGAACACCGTCTGGGGCATGGCGGGGATCATGCCGATCGCCCCCAGAATGCCCGCCACCGGCAACCATGTACGGGAATCGGCAAATTGCCCGCCGATTTGCCCCGCCAGATCGCGGCTGTCGGTGACGCGCGTCACGATCACGGCGGCGGCAATCGAGAGCAGCAGCGCGGGCACCTGCGCCACCAGCGCGTCGCCGATGGAAAGGCTGATATAGCGGCTTGCCGCATCGCCGGCCGAGAGGCCATGGGTGATCATGCCAAGGCAGAAACCGGCGATGATGTTGACGCCGAGGATCAGCAGGGCGGCAATCGCATCGCCCTTCACGAATTTGCTGGCGCCGTCCATCGAGCCGTAGAAATCGGCCTCGGTGGTGATCTCGCGGCGGCGGCTGCGGGCCTCGTCGGCGGTGATCAGGCCGCCCGCCAGATCGGCGTCGATCGCCATCTGCTTGCCCGGCATCGCGTCCAGCGTAAAGCGGGCCGAGACTTCCGACACGCGCCCCGCGCCCTTGGTGATGACCACCATGTTGATGATCATCAGGATCATGAACACAAACAGGCCGACCGCGAAATTGCCGCCGATAAGGAAAGCGCCGAAAGCCTCGATCACATGGCCCGCCGCCTCGGGCCCTTCATGGCCATGGACCAGCACCACGCGGGTCGAGGCCACATTGAGCGCCAGACGCAGCAGCGTGGCAAACAGCAGCACCGTTGGGAAGGATGAGAAATCCAGCGGCTTTTCCGCATTCATCGAGGCCATCAGCACCGCCACCGAGAGCGCGATGTTGAAGACAAAAAACACGTCCAGCATAAAGGCCGGGATCGGCACCACCATCAGCACGATGATGGTCAGAATGCCCAAGGGCAGCGCCAATTGGCGCGGACTGGCGATGGTCAGCAGCTTTTCCATGGCCTACATTCCCAACGCGCGCAGGCGCCCATAGGCATTGCGCACGAATTCGGGCGTGGCGCCATTTTCCGCCCCCAGCCCAAAGGCCGATTGCAAGGTGTCGGCCATCGAATGCGATGAAGCTGCGGGCGCGGCCGCCTGCATCGCGCTGAATTCGCGTGAAAGCGGGCCGCCGGTCTGCGGCGGGGCGGCGGCGGGCGGCGCGGGGTCGACAGCGGCGCTCCATGCCGGTGCGCCGTCCATCATGCCGCCATAAGCCATGCCACCTGCCATCATGGCATCCGCGCTGATCCCTTCTGCGGCCAGCGCGCTTTCCATGCGCCCCCGGATCAGGCCCATGACCGCCGCCACGCTGCGCGGATTTCCGGCATCATCGTAAAAGATCGAACGGTTGGCCGAGGCCGCCTTGGGCAAGAGGCCCGCCGCCGGTTGATCCGGGCTGGAGCCGAGGGCCGAAAGGAATTTGGCCGCGCCATCCGCGCCCAGAAAATGCGCGACATACAATTCGCTGGCATCGGGCGCGCGGCCCAGCACGGCGGTCAATGCGTCGGCATTATCGCTGGCCAGACTGGCCGCCATCATCGCCGAGGCATGGGGATCACCGCGCAGGCCCAGCAGCGCCATGCGCTGGGCCGGATCGGCCATCGCCGCCCCCGTATTGCCCAGCCCCAGCATGTCGCCATGCTTTTGCAGCGTTTGCAGCCATGTGCTGTTGGTGAACTGATAAAGGCCCGAGGCGCTGGAGGCACCGTTGCGGGCCGCAGGGTTCAACCCCGATTCCAGCCGCGCCTGCGCCGCCAGATAAGAGAAGTCCACCCCCGTGGCCCCCGCCGCGCGCGCAATCGCCGCGCGGACATTGCCGCCGGACGCGCCGTTGGCCGCCCCGCGGGCGGACTGGATCTTGTCGAGGTTGGCCGCCCATGAGGGCGACATATCCGGCTGGCTCAAGCCCAACTCCCAAAGCAAAAGGTTCGGGAGCGGATTTTGCAAAAGCCGTGCCAATTGCGCCGAAAACCGCGCGCATCGGGCAAAGCGGTCCTTTACTGTGCCACAGCCGCGCCAGCGCAGGCCATGGCACCCCACGTTTTACCCCCGCGCCGCCGCATAGGCATAGGCGGGCGCATTGGCCCGCGCGCGATAGACCGCCGAACCGCCGGTAAAGGCCTCAAGCCGCGCAGCCACGTTGGCGGCGATCAGATTGCGCACCTGACGATTGACTTCATTCATCTTTTTGGCCGCTTCGAGCAGGCCGCGACATTCATCATCAATCGCGCTGATCCCGGCCATGTCGATGGCGTCGCACATCGCGCTCTTGGCCGAGGCCGAACCCATGATCCCATCCAGATCGAGCCCGGCCAAGGCCTGCCGCTCCTCTTGCAGGACGGCAACCATTTGCCGCAGCGTGTCACGCAGATCGAAGGGGGAAAGGGCCTGGCTCATGGTCAAACTCGCAGCATCATGCCAGCGGCGATCATCGCGTCGCTGATCTTGGTGGGGATGATGGGATAATTGCCGTCCGCGATGGCCTTGCGGATCGAGGCAACGCGATCGGTGTCCACAGGGGCATCGCCCGCGCTGATCGCGGTGGTGCTGACCACGGTGGCGCCATCGCCGTTGACGGGCGAACCGGCGGCCGCCTGCGCGGCGCTGCGCGTTTCGGCGGAAACCGAAGGCGTGGCAGCCGAAGAGGTGGCGACGGGGCGCACCGCATTCACTTGTAATTTAGGCCCTGAACCAATGCCAGGGCCGGAACCGATGCTGGACATCGAACCGCTCCTTGCTTTCTACAAGGCCAAGAACGGAGAAGCTTTGCCGGTTTTAAGAGATGGCGGCAAAAATTTGCGCGATTTTGCCGGGCGGCGCGGGCACGAGCGCCGCAGCATCGCGCCATCCATGACGCCCAAACATGAAAAAGCGCTTAAAACCGCGCGGAAAGGGGGAAAAGGCCGCATGGGCGCGTCAATCGCGCAATTCGACCTCGACCTCGCCGGGGCGGGTGATGCGCGCGCGCACGGCATCGGTCTGGGCATAGGAGCCGGCCCCGCTGCGCAGGGTGCGCACCCGTATCCAGTCTCCCACCGCGCCCGCATCCAGCGCCTCGCCCGGTTGCGAAACGGCAAAGCCCTCGCCCACCACGGCAATCGTCACCGCATCGCCCCGGGCAATGGCGGAAGGGGCGTTTTCGGCCATGCGGACCGGCACAAAGACGTGCCAGCTACCCGCATCGGGGCATTGCACCAGCACCGCATCGCGGCGGGTGGTGCGCCAGCTGAGCGCCAGCGGGGATGAGCAGGCGTTGAGCCGCAGCCGCCGATCGACCGGCATCATCGCACCGCCGCTCTGACCGATGGCCTTGCCGGTGAATTCGGCCACCTCGCGGTCGATGGCGACCAGATCGGCAAAGGGGCTGGCGGCGGGGCTGGCGGCGGCATGGGCCTGGGGCGGACTGATCCAGACCAGACCGGCGGCCATCAGGGCCGCGCGCAGGGTAAAAGGGTGGAAAGCCTTGTTTCGCATGATCGTCCTTGCCCGGTGTAAGGCGTCCGGCGCGAAGGGGCGCCGGTTGTGCAGGCGATCACTGCATATTCTGTGCCAATCAGGCCGGGCCTTTGTCATAGGCCAGCGCCGCCACCGCCTCGACACCCGGCGCTGCGGCAACCGGCTCGATCACGATGCGCGCCCGCGCCCCCGGCCCGCCCGCCCCGGCCGCCATTTGCGCGGCCAGACGCAACGCCTCGGCCTGCGCGGCGGGGGGATAGCGCAGCGTGATCGAGAGCAACTGGCGATTGTCCGCCTGCTGTTCGGCCAGCCAGCGCCCCAGCGTCGGGCCACCGGGCGCCGGGCGCCAGATGGCCAGAGGCTCGCTGATCGCGGGCGTGGCGGGGGCAGGCGCAAGTGGCGCGGCGGACGGCGCGGAAGGCTTGCGATCCGGCACATCGGCCATCGCGGCGGCCGTCACCATGAACAGGATCAGCGAGAGATCGGCCAGCATCGTCTGCCAGCCGACCGGCGAGCGGGGCACAAAGACGGCCCCGGCGCGCAGACGGTCGCCGGGACGTTCGGCGGGGCGATTGGCGGATCGGGGCCGGATCATGCCGCCACGCCGGGCTGGTGGTGATGGCCGCGCGCCTCATGCTGGGGCATCATGGCGGGCGCGATTTCGGCCTCGAACCATTGAGCCAGAGCGTGGCGCGCCGCTTCCTCGGCGCGGGCATGGCGTTCGACCACCCGCGCCAAGGGGGCCAGCAGCAGATTGGCCAGCACCAGCCCATAGAGCGTGGCATGGACCGCCATGCCGATGGCGGCCAGATAGGCCCCGCGATCCACCCCTTGCGCGGGCATTTGCGACAGGGAAATCAGCGTCCCGGCCAGACCGAAAACCGGGGCCAGTTCGGTCGCCTGCATCAGCGTGCGGATCGCCGCCTCGACCGGACCAAGCCGCTTTTCGCGCGCATCGGCCAGCGCATCGTCAAAGCGCGCCATCGAGCGATGGGCCAGCAGCGCATGGAGCGCATCATCAAATTCGCCGTCCCCCGTGCTGCGCGGATTGGCGCGCAGCGGGCCGTTGCGCTGAAAGTCCTGCGCCGCGCGGGCCAGAGAAGCGCGCACAGCCTCGCTGTCAAAGCGGCTGGGGGCGACCATCTGGCGCGCGGCGACGCGGACCGTGGCCGCCACATCCGAGCGCCCGCAGCGCAGCACCGTGGCCAGCGCCGTGCCGCCCACAACGATTGCCAGCGTGGTGCCATCATAGAGCGCGGTAAGATCCATGCCTGCCGAAATCCTTTGACCCAAATCTTTGCGATACAAGGCCAAGAACGGCGGACATCCGCGCAAATTCACCCCGCGGCCAGCAATTGCCGCCCCCCGGCAAAGCCTTGCCGCCCGGCATGGGATGTCTGCCGTCCGGCATGGGGCGCACTTGCCGTCCGGCCCGCGCCATCGCCGTTTTCCCAATGTTTTGCGCCCGCGCCCCCGCAATTGGCACGGGCTTTGCAGTTCTGGTGGTTCGGGCGTCCCGCCCCTCCGTTTCAAACCGTGGAGCCACCTGATGAGCGATCCTGCCAGCAATACCGGACTGTTCGGAGTCCATGGCATGGCGCTGGAATTGCGGTCCCAGCGCATGGGGCTGATCGCCAGCAACATCGCCAATGCCGCCACGCCCAATTACAAGGCGCGCGACATTGATTTCAACACGGCGCTGAACGCCCGGATCAAGGGCGCCAGCCAGGATCAGGCCACCGCCGCCGCCGTGCAATACCGCGTGCCGGTGATGCCCAGCCTGGATGGCAACACGGTGGAAATGGGCAATGAACAGGTCGCCTTTTCCCAGAATGCGGTGGGCTATGCCTCCACCCTCGCCTTCCTTTCCGACGATGTCGGCGAGGTCAAGCGCGCGATCAAGGGAGAATAAGGATGGCCGGAAACGATCTTAACATCTTTTCCGTCGCGGGCCGGGCCATGTCGGCCCAGCAGGTGCGGATGAACACGGCGGCTTCCAATCTGGCCAATGCCAGCGCGGTGGCCGGCAAGGAGGCCGATGCCTATCGCCCGATCAAGGCGGTGTTTGCAACCCAGATGGACAAGGCCACGGGGCTGGCCACCGTCAATGTCAGCAGCATTGTGCGCGCCGATGCGACCCCCGTGCGCCAGCATGATCCGGGCAACCCCCTGGCCGATGAAAACGGCGATGTCTGGGCCGCCCCGGTCGATGAAAGCGCCGAGATGGTCGAGATGCTCGATTCCTCGCGCCAGTACCAAAACCTCGTCGAAACCCTCTCCACCGCCAAGCAGCTCATGCTCGACACCATAAGGATGAAGTGATGACCACCGTATCCGCAACCGGCAATAACGCCGCAAACACCTCGTCTTCCAGCACGGTGTCCAGCAATGGCGCCTCTTCCTCCTCGCTCGGCTTCAAGGATTACATCAGCCTGCTGACCACGCAGCTGAAGTATCAGGACCCCACCGCGCCGACCGACAACAGCCAGATGGTGGCCCAAATGGCGCAATTCTCGACCCTTTCGGGGATTTCGCAATTGAACACCACCTCCTCGGCCATCTCGGGCCAGCTTGGCTCGCTCTCGGATCTGGCCGCCAGCGTGTCGAACATTTCGACCAAGCTGGACACGCTGATTTCCGCCCAGAAGGCCGCCGGCACCGGCTCGACCACCGCCTGATCCCACCCTTTTTGCCAGACAGGATTTACCATGGCTTTTTCCATCTCTCTGAACGGTCTCAAGAATGCCCAGACCGAACTGGATACGATCTCGAACAATCTGGCCAATGCCGAAACCACCGGCTTCAAAAAGAGCCGCGTGAACTTTTCGGATCTGGTGGCCGGTTCGGCCTATACCAACCCCAAGCTGGTCCACGGCATCGGCTCGATGGTCAAGAGCATCGACCAGAATTTCTCGACCGGCCCGATGCAGGCGACCGGTTCGGCGCTGGACATGGCGATCAACGGCGAAGGTTTCTTCGCCCTGAAAAACCCGCTGACCGGCGACATGAGCTATACGCGCAACGGCAAATTCAGCACCGATGCCAGCGGCTATGTCGTCGATGCAAACAACAACCAGTTGCAGGTGCTGGCCTATGATTCCACCACCGGCACCTATGCCACCACCCCATCGAGCGCCTTGCTGGCCCCCACCACCAGTTCGGGCGCGGCCTTTGCCGGGGTTCAGATCAAGACCGACGGCACCGTTGTGGCCGCCTATGGCGACGGCACCACCAACACCGTGGGCAAGGTCGCGCTGGCCGCTTTCACCTCGCCCAGCGGCCTGCTGCAAACGGGCAATCAGAACTGGGCCGCCACCGGCCTGTCGGGCACGCCGACCTATAACCAGCCCACCACCTCCGGGCTGGGCCAGATCCTGTCGGGCGAACTGGAAGGCTCGAACGTGGACATGGCCGAGGAAATGGTCAGCCTGATCACCGCCCAGCGCTTTTTCCAGGCCAATTCCAAGGCGATCGACACGTCGACGGCCATTGCCGACGCTGTCATCAACCTGCGCTCCTAAGGGCTGATTGATGGACCGGCTGATCTATACGGCGGTTTCGGGCATGTCCGATTCGATGGTGCGCGAACGCGTCATCGCCTCGAACATGGCCAATACCAGCACCATCGGCTTCAAGGCCGAAAAGCTCTATACCACGCCGATCACGCTCAAAGGCCCGGCGCTGGAGGCCCGCGCCATGGCCGATGGTCAGGTCAAGAGCGCCGATATGTCAGCCGGCAACATCACCCAGACCGGGCGCAAGCTGGATATCGCCCTGCTGGGCGATGCGATGATGGCGGTGCAATCGGCCGACGGCACCGAAAGCTATACCAGGCGCGGCGATCTGACGGTTTCGCCAACCGGCGTGCTGGAAAACGGCGACGGGCGGCCCGTGGTCGGCAATGGCGGCCCGATCACCGTGCCGCTGGACGCCCAGATCACCATCGGGCCGGACGGCATGGTGCTGGTGGCCAATCCGGAAACCCCCAATCTGCCGCCCCAGCCCACCGACCGCATCAAGCTGGCCAGCCCATCGGGCACCACCACCGCCAAGGGGCTGGACGGCCTGTTTCGTGTGGTGGGCGGGGGCGTCTTGCCCGCCGATGAAAATGCGCGGGTCATTGCGGGCAGTCTGGAACAGTCCAACGTCAATCCTTCCGAGGTCTTGACCCAGATGATCCAGGCCCAGCGCCTTTATGACATCCGCACCAAGCTGATCGCCACGGCCAAGGAGGTGGACCAGTCGGGCACCTCGCTGCTGCGTATCTCCGGCTCCTGACCCCCCCATCTTTAAGAAAGGAAGCGCCCGATGCCTTCAACCGCCCTTCAAGTCGCCCGCACCGGTCTGGACGCGCAGGATACCCGCATGCGCGTCATTGCCAACAATCTGGCCAATGTCAGCACCACCGCGTTCAAGCGCGACCGCGCCAATTTCGCCACGCTCGCCTATCAGGACATGCGCGTGGCGGGTCAGGCCTCCTCGACCCAGACCAATTACGCCACGGGCCTCAACCTTGGCACGGGCGTGGGCGTGCAGTCGACCACGCGCGTGGATGAACAAGGCACGCTCAATTCCACCACCAACGCGCTGGATCTGGCGATTTCGGGCAATGGCTATTTCCAGATCCTGCTGCCCACCGGGCAATTGTCCTATACGCGGGCGGGCAATTTCACCCTCTCGGCCGAAGGGCAACTGGTCACCTCGCAAGGCTATGTGGTGCAGCCGGCCATCACCATCCCCAATGGCGCCAGTTCGATCACCATCGCCAAGGACGGCACCGTGTCGGCCATGCTGCCCGGCACCACGGCGGCAACCCAGGTGGGCCAGATCACCATTGCCAGCTTTGTCAATCCGGCCGCGCTGCAGGCCAGCGGCGACAACCTCTATGCCGAAACGCTGGCCAGCGGCCCGGCCCAGATCGGTGCGCCGGGCACAGCCGGGCGCGGCGATATTTCGCAAGGTTATCTGGAAGGTTCGAACGTCAACATCGTGACCGAGCTGGTCGACATGATCGAATGCCAGCGCGCCTATGAGATCAATTCCAAGATGATCTCGGCGGTCGATGACATGCTCAAGAACGCGAACCAGACGCTGTGAGGCAGGCCATGATCGCACGCCCCCTGCTGCCCGCGCTGATGGCTTCGCTGCTCCTGTCCGCGCCCGCAATGGCCGGACGCCGCCCCGCGCCCGGTTTCGACGCCACGCTGCCCTCGGCGCCCACCGCGGCCCCCACCGAGGGCGCGATCTTTATCGCGGCGGCCGGTTATGCCCCGCTGGTGTCGGGCGCGCGGGCGCAAAGGGTGGGTGATGTTCTGACCATCATCCTGAATGAAAACACATCCACCGCGAAAACCAGCACCGCCAAGACCCAGCGCTCCGGCAGCGCCAATATCACCCCGCCCACGCTTGGCCCGCTCTCCATGACATCGACGCCCCTTAATGCATCCTCCTCCGGGTCGTTCAATGGTCAGGGCAATGCCACGCAGACCAATTCCTTCAGCGGAATGATCTCTGTGACCATTGCCGAGGTACGCCCGAACGGCACCGCCTTGGTGCGAGGAGAGAAACGCATGCTGCTGGCACAGGGCAAGGAGTGGATCCAGTTTTCCGGCATCGTGCGCCTGGCCGATGTGGATGCGGCCAATCAGATCCAGTCGGGCCAGGTGGCCGATGCCCGGATCGAATATGCGGGCAACGGCACCGTGGCGCAAAGCGCACGCGAAGGCTGGCTCTCAAAATTCTTCAGCTATATCAGCCCGTTCTGAGGAAGCCTCATGCGTATCATCTCTCTCCTTGCCGCCCTTCTGGCTCTTTGCGCGGCCCCGCTTCATGCCGAACGCGTGCGCGATATCGGCAGCTTTCAGGGCGTCCGCTCAAACCAGCTCACCGGCTATGGCATCGTCGTCGGGCTGGACGGCACGGGCGACGATACGCTCGACTATCTGACTCAGGCGATGAAGGGCGTGTCGGGCCGGATGGGCCTGCAATTGCCGCCGGGGGTCAATCCGGGGCTGAAGAATGCCGCCGCCGTGATGGTAACGGCCGACCTGCCCGCCTTTGCCAAGCCGGGCCAGCGCATCGACATCACCGTGTCGGCCATCGGCAAGGCCAAGTCCCTGCGCGGCGGGGCGCTGATCCTGACCCCGCTTTACGGCGCCGATGGCCAGATCTATGCGATGGCGCAGGGCAATCTGGCCGTGGGCGGCCTTGGCATTGCCGCGCGCGACGGATCGCAATTGTCGGTCAATATCCCCACCACCGGCCGCATTGCCGAAGGGGCCACGGTCGAACGCGCGGTCAGCACCGGTTTCGACAAGGCGCCGATCCTGCGTTATAACCTCAACACCGCCGATTTCCTGACCGCCCAGCGCGTGCGCGACGCGATCAACCTGCGCTATCCCGGCATGGCCAGCGCCGAAGACGCCGTGACGGTGGCGCTGCGCATGCCCGATGGCGCCGATACGCGCGCCTCGATGCTGGCCGCGATCGAGATGATCAATGTCAGCCCCGCCGAGGCCGCCGCCAAGGTTATCGTCAACAGCCGCACCGGCACCGTGGTCATCAACAGCGCGGTGCGCCTTTCGCCCGCCGCCGTCAGCCACGGCAAGCTGACCGTGCGGATCGACGAGAAATCCCGCGTGACCCAGCCCGCGCCCTTTGCCAATGGCCGCACCGCCGTCACGCCCAACAGCAATATCTCGGCCGAGGAGGAAAAGGCCCATGTCGCATTGCTGAAAAACGGCGCCTCGCTGTCCAAGATCGTCGATGCGCTCAATCTGCTGGGCGTCACGCCCTCGGATCTGGTGGCCATCCTCGAAGCGCTGAAAGAGGCAGGCGCCCTCAAGGCCGAGATGGTGGTGATATGAGCGATACAACCATCAACGGCGCTTCGCCGCTCTCGGCCACCGGCGCCTCGCCCCGGCCCACCAAGACCCAGATCCACGAGGCGGCGCAGAAATTCGAGGCGCTGATGCTGAAACAGATGCTGGCGCAGGCGCGCAAGGTCGATTTCGGCAACACATTGTTCGACCAGAAGGCAGCCGAGAATTTCCGCGACATGCAGGACAGCAAAATGGCCGACACCATGGCCCAGCGCGGCACTTTGGGCTTTGCGCGGATGATCGAGGCCCAACTGGCCCGCCAGAGCGGCGCGAGCAACGGAGAGTGAACCGATGAGCGCCAACATGATCTCCATCGCGTCGAGCGGCCTGCGGGCCGCACGCGCCGCGCTGGACGTGACATCGCAGAACATCGCCAATGCCGGCACCGAAGGCTATGTCCGGCGCAGCGTGGCGCAAAATGAATTGTCGGCCAGCAATCTGCATTCCAGCTATGGCGAGATTTCGCAGTTGGGCGTGCGGGTGACGGGGATCACGCGCAATGTCTCGGGCTTTGATCAGGCCGAGGTGCGCCGCACCACATCGGATGCCACCCGCGCCAACACGCTGGTCGACGGATTGACCCAATTGTCGGATACGGCGGACAATTCGGGCGTCTTTGCCGCCATCACCAATTTTCAGTCGGCCCTGTCGCAAATGACGGCCAGCCCGGCCAATTCCTCGCTGCGCGCCAATGTGGTCGAGGCCGCGCGCACGATGGCGCAAAGTTTCAACGCGGCCAGCAACGGCCTGCAATCGGTCGTCACGGGCATGCAGAGCGAGGCCGCATCCGGTGTCAAGGATCTGGGCGATCTGGCCACCAATCTGGCACAGGTCAACATCCGCATCTCGGCCGACACCGACCCGGCCAGCAACAGCGCGGGCCTGCTGGATGAACGCGACACCATCCTGCAAAAGATGGCCGCGATCACCAATATCAACACCACGATCAATGCCGACAACACCGTCACCGTGCAATTGGGCACGGGCGCGGGCACCACGCTGGTCGATCATGCCACGGCGGGCAGCCTGACCATGGCCACGGCGGCGGACGGCAATGTCTCCTTCACGCTGGCCGACACGACGGGCGCCTCTACGGCCATCACCCCGACCGGCGGCTCTCTTGCCGGGCAGCAGCAGGCGATCGCCTCAGGCGTCACGGCCCTGTCGGGGCTGGACAGCGTGGCCACCGCGATGATGAACACCATCAACACCGCACAGGGCAATGGCGTCGATCTGACCGGGGCCACCGGCGCGGCGATGTTTACCGGCAATGGCGCGGCCGACATGACCATGGCGCTGACCAACCCCAACCAATTGGCTGCGGCATCGGCCGGTTCGACCGCCAGCAGCCAGAACGGCAGCAATCTGAGCGCAATGATCGGATCGCTGAACAGCGCCAATGTTTCGGGCCAAATGAACGACTATCTGTTCGGCCTGTCGAGCGCGGTTGCCGGCAACACCACGATGCGCGACGCGCTGGACACGATCGCCACCAATGCCAAAACCTCGCTGGCCGCCGCATCAGGGGTCGATCTCGATACCGAGGCGGCCAATCTGGTACGATACCAACAGGCCTATCAGGCTTCGAGCAAGGTTATTCAGGTAGCATCGACCCTCTTCGACCAATTGCTGAATCTGTAACGGAAAAGGCCAAACACCATGACCAATGTCAGCACCAGCGCCTTTTACCAGAACGCGATCGCGTCGATGACCGATCTGCGCAAGCAGACCGAACAGCTTCAGGCCCAGATCGACACCGGCAGCACGATCCAGCATTCGCGCGACAATCCGCTGGCTGCGGCCCAGATGCGCGCACTGCAGGCCGCCGACACGCTGGCGGGCGCCGACAAGGCCAATTCCAGCGCGGCCAAGACGCAACTGACCCAGACCGACGACACGCTCAGCCAGTTCACCGATATCCTTTCGCAGATCACCACGCTGACCACCCAGGCCGCCTCCTCGACGCTGAACGACAGCCAACGCGCCTCGGTGGGCCAGCAGATCGGCGCTTATTACGACAGCCTGGCCAATCTGGCCAACACCAAGGACGCGCAGGGCAACCCGCTGTTCGGCGGACAGGCCACCGGCAACGCCTATACGTTCGACCCCACCACCGGGGCGCCCACCTATAACGGCACCGCCACCGCATCGACCCTTTCGCTGGGGCCGGGGCTTTCGGTGACAACCGGGGTGACGGGGCCGGAATTTCTCGATTACCAATCGGGCGGCGTGTCAAAGAACCTGCTGACCACGGTAAAATCGCTGGCCGATGCGCTGCAAAATCCCTCGTCGAGCGCGGCGGCGGTGGCGGCGGCAAAAAACGCGCTTGATGATCTGGGCGCGGCCACCGCATCGGTTTCGGCCAGCCAGACCGTGGTGGGCGCGCGGCTGGACTGGATCACCACCACCACCAATATGCAGACCCAGACCGCCGCCCAGCGCGCCACGCGCGAGGCCGATGTGGGCGGCACCGATCTGGCCGCCACCATCGCCAAGCTGAGCCAGCAGATGACCGTGCTGCAGGCGGCGCAGTCCAGTTTTGTGAAAGTGGCCAATCTCTCGCTCTTCTCGATGCTGAACTGATTGGCCAGCCCCCCGTTTCCTGCCGGGCCCGATAAAGGCGGCACGTTTTTGACCGACAAAGGACGTTAACCATGTTTCCCGTTATCGGTTTAGTCATTCTCTTCGCCGCGGTTTTTGGCGTGTTTGCCATGACCGGCGGCGCGCTTGGCCCGGTGTTCGAGGCCATCCCGCACGAGGTGGCGACCATTGGCGGTGCGGGCATCGCGGCCCTTATCATCGGCAATGACATGCATGGATTGAAGGCGCTGGGCGCAGGCTTTGGCAAGGTGTTCAAAGGGCCTCGCCATAACAGGCAGGATCACATCGACGTGATCGCGCTGACCACCAAGCTGATGAAACTGCTGCGCACCGAAGGCCCAGTGGCGATGGAAGGCCATGTGCAGGACCCCAAAAGCTCGGCCATCTTTGCCGAATATCCGCGCCTTCTGGCCAATCAGGAACTGACCGACCTGATCTGTGACACACTGACGCTGATCGTGGTGTCATCCGGCACGCTGGAGGTGCATGCGGTCGAGGATGTGATGGACAATGCGATCAAGACCCATCTGAGCGGCCTTGAGCACCCCCAGCATGCCATTCAGAACCTGGGCGATGCGTTGCCTGCGCTGGGTATTGTGGCGGCGGTGCTGGGCGTGGTCAAAACCATGGGCTCGATCGACAAGCCGCCCGCTGTGCTGGGCGCGATGATCGGCTCGGCGCTGGTGGGCACGTTCATGGGCGTCATGCTGGCCTATGGCATCGTGGGGCCCATGGCCGGGCGTCTCCAGCAGGTCAACGAGGCCGATGCGCAGATCTTCAATTGCGTCAAACAGGTGATCATCGCCTCGCTGCATGGCTGGCCCCAGCCGCTGGTGGTGGAAAGCGCACGTTCGGGCCTCAGCCATGACTATCGCCCCGGCCTGTCCGAACTGCTCGACGCGCTGCGCGGCAGATAAGGGAAACCTGCGATGGCGCCGCCGAAAAAACCGGGCAAGAACGAGATCCCTGCCCCCATCATCGTCAAGAAGATCACCGTGGTGGCCGGCGGCCATCATGGCGGCGCGTGGAAAGTGGCCTATGCCGACTTTGTGACCGCGATGATGGCCTTCTTTCTGCTGATGTGGCTGCTGGGCGCGACCACGGAAAAGCAGCGCAAGGGCATCGCCGATTATTTCACGCCCACGCTGGTCAAAACGCGCGAGGGCAGCGCCGGCTCGAACGGGCTGCTGCATGGCAATTCGCTGACCGATGTGGACGATTATCCCAATCGTCAGGGCCAGACCGGCACCCGCGCCATGTCCATCCCGCGCGATGCCACCGGCGGCCCCCGCGAAGGCGGCAGCAAGGTCAAGAAAGTGGCCTCGGTCACGCAGAAACTGCAGCAAAAGCTCTCGGCCACGGAAAAGCTTCGGAAACTGGCGCGCACCCTGAAGGTGACCGCCACGCCCGATGGCATCCGGCTCGATCTGGTCGATGACGCCGATTTCTCGATGTTTCAATTGGGCACGACGATCCTGACCCCCGATGCGGTGCAATTGCTCCATGCCATCGGCTCGGTGCTGAAGGATGAGGACGGCGGGCTGACCATTCGCGGCCATACCGATGGGCTGAAATGGAAACGCAACGATACGATCAACAACTGGTCGCTTTCGGCGGGCCGCGCCGAGGCCACGCGACAGGCGCTGATGCGCGACGGATTGGGCGAGACGCGGTTTCGCCGCATCGAGGGCGTGGCCGACCGCGAACCGCTGATCGCCGACAACCCCAATGACGCGCGCAATCGGCGCATGTCGATCCTGCTCAATTACCAGTAAAGCTGCGTATGGCGCAGCGACGGCTTCTTCACCTCGCCCATTTACTTCCTGGCAACACAGGAACGGGGCGAGGTCCGGCGCTGTATTCGGCCCAGGGCGCGGCTCCGTCAAGCATGGAGCCTTGTCATGTCTGCGCCACTCGACCACGCCACGCTGGCATCCGATCGGGTCATCCCCGCCCGCAGCGAAGTTCTGCCCCACGAATTGCCCGATGTGCTGGAGGATTTTCCGCAGGCGCGGGTGCTCAGCCTCGACTGTTTCGACACGCTGATCTGGCGCGACACCTATCGCCCCATTGATGTGTTCGAGGTGCTGCCGGGCATCGCCGGTTCCCAGCGCGCCCGTGCCGAGGAGGCCGCCCGCCGCGCCGCCCATCTGATGGTGCGCGGCGAGGATGTGACCATTGCCGAGATCTATGACAAGCTGATGCCCGGCGCCGCGCCCGAGGCGCGCGAGGCCGCGATCCGCGCCGAACTGGATGCCGAGGCCACCCATTGTTATGCCTTTACCCCCACCGTCGAACTGATCCGCCGGGCCAGGGCGCGGGGCATGCAGGTGGTGATCGTCTCGGACACCTATCTGAGCGAGGAGATGCTGCGCGAGCTGATCGCGCGGGCCGGCGGTGAGGAGCTGTCGGCCATGATCGACCGGGTTTTCGTCTCCTCGCATTGGCGTCTGCCCAAGGCGCGCGGGCTTTATCGCCATGTGCTGCCCGAACTGGGGGTCGATGCGGGTGCGGTGCTGCATATCGGCGACAATCTGAATGCCGACGTGCGCGGCGTGACGCCCTTTGGCGTGCAGGCGGTCCACCTCAAGCAGTTCCACGCCGAGATCGAGCGCCAGTTGCGGCTGGAGGCCTGCCTCGACCCGCTGCTGTCCGAGGGCAAGGGCACACTGGCCGCGCCCCAGCCCCACCGCGCCGCGCTGGCGCAATGGACGCCGCAATTGACCGATACGGCCCAGCATTTCGGCTATGCCGTGCTGGGGCCGGTGTTTGCCGGCTATGACCGCTGGCTGGATGAGCAGGCCGATGCATTGCAAAATCAGCGCGGCGGGACGGTCCACCGCCTGTTCCTCATGCGCGACGGCCATCTGCCGATGCAGGTCCATCGCGAACGCGGCGGCGTTCATGGCCATGCCGTCGAAATCAGCCGCTTTACCGCCACGGGCGCGATTTTTACCAACGATGCGGCCATCGACGCCTATGTCGAGGACCAATTGGGCACCGACCCGGCCGTGATCGCCCGACAGTTGCTGGCCCCGCCCGCCGAGGTCAAGAAACTGGCCGCGATTCCCGACAAGACCAAGGGGACGCAGGCGCTCTATGCCCTGCTCGACCGGCGCGAGATCCGCCGCTTCATCCACAAGGCCGCGCGCCGCATGGCCGACCGGATCATCACCCATATCCGCCATGCCGCCGATCCCCGGCCCGGCGATACGCTGATGCTGGTCGACCTTGGCTATAACGGCTCGGTGCAGAACCGGATCGACGCGCTGCTGGCCGAGGCGATGGGGGTGCATGTCGCGGGGCGCTATCTGCTGCTGCGCGAGGTGGAAGCAAGCGGGCTGGACAAGGCGGGCTATTTCGATGCGCGCCATTATGACCACGACGCTTTGAACGCCATGGCCAACAATGTCGCGGTGTTTGAACAGTTCTGCACCAACACCGCAGGCTCGGTGATCGACTATACCGAGCGGGGCGCCCCGATCCGCCGCGCCAATGACATCAAGCAGGCCCAAAGCGCAATCCGCGAGGCGGCCCAGCAGGGGTGCCTGCATTTCACCCGGACCCAACCCGCAGCCAGCCAGCGCGCCAGCCGCGATCCCGCGATGGAGGCCGAACACTGGCGCCGCGCCAATGCGGCCACGCTGACCCGGCTGATGTTTCTGCCCATGCCTTATGAACTGGGCGTGTTTGAAAGTTTCGAGCATGACGTCAATCTGGGCACGGATGAAACCGTTGCGCTTTTTCATAAGGGCCACGCCCAAAAGGGGCTGCGCCAGCAGGGCCTGTTCTATCTCAAGGGTGCACGGCGCATGTTCCTGCCCGCCGAATTGTCCGAGGAAGGCATGGCCACGCGCCTTGCCTATCTGGCCACCAGCCGTTTCGGCATGATGCTCAACGTAAGCGATTTCGTCGCCGAGGGCGGTTTTCTGGTGCCCACGATCTACAGCAACGGTCAGGAAGTGGTCGAAACGCGCTTCAACGCGCTGCCCACGCATAACGGCTATCACAGCCTGTGCATCCCGATCGGCGATTGCCGCTTTACCGCCGCGATCCAGTTCGGCGCGCTGTTCGACTGGGTCGAGATCTATTCGATCACCGCCCTGCCCCAGGCCGAGCATCTGAACAACAAGCATGATACCGCCAGCCGCGAGATCGCCATGTCGCCGCTGCTCGAGGGGATCGAGGCGCGTTCGGGCAATCTGTGGCAATGCACATCGCCCCATGGCTTTGCGCTGATCAACCCGCCGCCGCGCCGCGACGATACGCCCATGATGCTGCTGGTGGTGTTCCGCCCGGTAACTTGGAAGGAAGGCGTCGAAGCCTGAATTTCGCCACCGACAACAGCAAAACGCCGCGCCCCCAACGGGACGCGGCGTTTTCTTTATGGACCGGCTTCGGATAATCGGGCGGGGCAAACGCGGAAAGACCCGGCGCCTCCCTTTGGGGAAAGCACCGGGCCGTTCCGGGAATTACCCGGATCGCGGCTTACTTGAGCAGCGAGAGGACATTCTGCTGGCTCTGGTTGGCCTGGGCGATCATCGCGGTCGAGGCCTGCGAAAGGATCTGGGCCTTGGCCATCGCGGTCGATTCAGCCGAATAGTCGGTGTCCTGAATGCGGCTGCGGGCGGCCGAGAGGTTGGTGGAGTTGTTGGTCAGGTTGTTGACCGCCGACTGGAGCTGGCTCTGACCGGCGCCGAAACCGGCCGCGGCAGTCGAAACCTGACGGATCAGCGTGTCCATCGTGTCAATGGTGGCCGAAGCCGAACCGCTGGTGGAAACATCGATGCTGCTGCTCTGGGCCGACCAGTCGATGCCCTGCGAGGTCAGCGTGATCGTGTCCGAGCTGTTCGCGCCGGCCTGGATCGAGAAGGTCGTGGTCGAGGCCGAACCGGCACCGGCGGTGTTGAACAGCGCGTTGCCGTTGAACTTGGTGTCCGACAGGATCGAGCCGATCTGGGTCTTGAGCGAGTCGACTTCCTGCTGCATGTCCTGACGGTCGGTGTCCTGATAGGTGCCCGAGGCCGACTGGACCGACAGTTCGCGAACGCGCTGCATCATGTTGGTCACTTCGGTCAGCGACCCTTGCGCCGTCTGGGCCAGCGAGATGCCGTCATTGGCGTTCTTGATGCCCTGGTTCATACCGTTGATCTGGCTGGTCATCGAGGTCGAGATGGCCAGACCTGCCGCATCGTCGGCGGCCGAGTTGATGCGCGTGCCGGTCGACAGGCGGGTCATTGCCTGCGAGGTCATGTTGGCCGCACGGTTCGAAGCATTGGTGGCCTGAAGGGCGTTAACGTTGGTGTTGATGACAGTCATGTTTCACTCCCGATTTGTCCCGAAGGTTGCCAGCCCGCCGGTCCATCCGGTACTGGCTGCCAGCCACTAGAGCGGCCGGGAAAGCGCGGTTTTAAGCCCTTGGCGAAAATTTGTGCGCAGGCCGTTCAGGGCAGCGCTTTATCCGGTCCGGTGATTCGCCCGATCAGGCCTGCGGTAACGAATCAATCCCGCGGCGCGCGCATGTGACGGTCGTTTTCGCCCCTTATTAAGCCCCGGAATAAAATTTTTTTGCCGCTTGTTGGGCAAGCGTGCCGCGATAGCCGCAAAACGGGGGGGCAAATCCCGCAAACTAGGGATTGTTACGAGGGCTTAAATAACGCCGGATTTGACGTGGGAGTGTCAAAAACAGCCTCGGGAATGATTAAATCCGGGACTGGGAAACAATGGACTACATCGAGGTCACCAACAGCACGGCACAGCGGCATGCCCCGCTGGTTCAGCGCGCCGGGGCGGTTATCGCCACGATGGGCAACACCTGCCGGCTGCGCCTGATCGAAGGCGGCGGCGATGCCAAAGCGCCGGCCCTGAGTGATGACCGCACGACCATCGCGCTGTTTCACACAGCGACCAACCGGATTGACCGGCTGCCCACGCCGCGCGGCGGGCGCAGGCCGCATTTCGTGCTCAATTATGCGGACCCTGCCGGAGAGGATGCGCTGGCCGCGTTAATCTCTTGTGCCACATTGGGTGGTCCGGTGGCGGCCGATCCGGACTCGCTGTCGGTGCTGGCGCTGGCCGAACGTCTGGCGATGAGCGACATTCCCGTGCTCATCGGCGGGCCGACGGGCACCGGCAAGGAAGTGCTCAGCCGCTATATCCACGACAGCAGCCCGCGCCGTAACGGCCCCTTCATCGCCGTTAACTGCGCCGCCATGCCCGAGGCCATGCTCGAAGCCCTGCTGTTCGGCCATACCAAGGGCGCCTTTACCGGCGCGACCAGCGCCAACGAGGGTTTCTTCCGCGCGGCCGACGGCGGCACGCTGCTGCTCGACGAGATTGCCGAAATGCCGCTGGCGCTGCAGGCCAAATTGCTGCGCGCGCTTCAGGAAGGCGAAGTCGTGCCGATCGGCGCGACCCAGCCGGTGCGTTTCGATGTCCGCATCATCGCCGCGGCCAACCGTGATCTGCCCACCGAGGTGGCGCAGGGCCGGTTCCGCGCCGATCTGTTCTATCGCCTCAACGTCTTTCCCCTGGCGCTCAAGCCGCTGCGCGAAAGGCTTGAGGATATTGCTCCGCTCGCCTTTGCGCTGGCGATGCGCCACACGCCCGCCCACCGCGCCGTGCCGTGGATCGGCAAAGAGGCGCTGGACATGCTGCGCAGCCATGGCTGGCCGGGCAATGTGCGCGAGCTGGAAAATGTCATCCGCCGCGCGCTGCTGCTGGCCGAAGGTCTGGGCGGCTCGCCCAGCGCCCAGATCGGCCCTGAACATATCCGCTTCGATTGCGTGGCCAAGCTGGTCGACGAACCGGCGGCGGCTGCCGAAACGGCTCCTGTCCCCGCCCCGGTCGCCCCGATGCCTGAGCCCAACGCCGGCGGGCGCAAACTGGCCAGCATCGTGCAGGTCAGCGAGGCCAAGGCCATCCTTGAAACGCTGGCGGCCTGTGGCGGCAGCCGGATCGCCGCCGCGCGCCAGTTGGGCATTTCCGAGCGCACGCTGCGCTATCGCCTTGCCTCGCTGCGTGAAGCCGGGATGCCGGTGGCCGCGGTGGGCGGAGGCCGCAGATGAGCGCCATCGGGGGCATCGCGGGCGGCGGCGCATGGGGCGGGGCATCGGGCCTGCGCGACATCATGAATCTGCGCGCCCAGATCATCGAAAAATCGCAGATCCTGCAACAGATCCATTCGCCCCAGACCCAGTCGGTCGGCGCGACCGGATCGGGTCAGGGCCATTTCACCGACCGGCTCAGCGACGCGATGCAGTCGGTCAACGCCACCCAGCAGCGCGCGGACCAGCTGACCACCGCCTATGAAACCGGCCAGACACAGGATGTCGCCAAAGTGATGCTGGCACAGCAGGAGGCTTCGGTCGGTTTCGAGGCCACGCTTCAGGTGCGCAACAAGCTGCTTTCCGCCTATCAAGACATCATGAAGATGGGGGTCTGATAAATGGCCGACCTTGTTCCGGCCGCCGACATGGGCGGCCTGCCCGCCGCCTCGCCGGGCTCAATCCTCACCCCGCTTACCGCGCCCGACGCCGGGCCGCCGATGGCCCGCGCCCGCGCCTTTCTGGGCCAAGGGCCGGTCAAGAAGGCGCTGCCGTGGTTTGCGGGCGTGTCCCTGCTGGGCGCGGGCGCTTTGGCCTGGGGCATGTTGGCCCAGCCGCCCCAGCGCGTGCTCTATTCGCATCTGGATGACGGCGAACGCGCCAATGTCGCCGAACAGCTCGACAAGGCCAAGATCACCTATTCGATCGACAATGCCACCGGCACGCTGACGGTGGATGAAGGCAATCTCTACAAGGCACGCATGGTCGTGGCGCAGAGCGGCACGCTCTCGATGCCCGACACGGCCAATGACAGCCTCGACAAATTGCCGATGGGGGCCAGCCGCGCGCTGGAGGGCGAACGCCTGCGCGCCGCGCGCGAACATGAACTGATGCTCTCGATCAAGGAGATCGACGGCGTGCAGTCGGTGCGCGTCCATATTGCCGAGGGCGAGAAATCGGTCTTTGTCCGCGATCAGATCGCCCCTTCGGCCTCGGTCATGCTGCGCCTTGCCGACGGGCGCCAGCTTTCCGACAATCAGGTGCAGGCCGTGGTCAATCTGGTGGCAGGCTCTGTGCCGGGCCTTTCGCCCGATGCGGTGCGGGTGGTCGATCAACGCGGCCGCCTGCTGACCGATCGCGGCGGCGCGGACAGCGACCGGCTGGAAATGCAGGCCCGGATGGAGGAAAAGCTGCACGGACAGGTCGCAGCCCTGCTGACCCCGATGCTGGGCGATGACAATTTCACCAGCGAGATCCAGGTCGATCTGGACATGGAGCAGGTGACCAGCGCGCGCGAATCCTATGACAAACAGGGCGTGGTCCGCAGCGAAACCAGCCAGCAAAGCCAGCAGGCCGCCACGCCCCAGCCCACCGGCATCCCCGGCACGCTGTCGAACACGCCGCCGCCCACCACCCAGCCTTCGCCCGGCGCGCCGCAGGGTACGCCCTCCACCGCCGCCGCCCCCACCCCAACCGCCAGCGAATCCAGCGCCAGCAAGAATTACGAGCTGGGCCGCGAGGTGGCCGTGACCAATCGAGGGCCGGGCCGAATCCGGCGTCTGTCGGTGGCGGTCGCGCTCTCGTCCAAGGCAATGGCCAAGGCCAAACAGGCCGATATCGACCAGATCAAATCGCTGGTCTCGGCCGCCGTGGGCGCCGATCCGGCGCGCGGCGATCAGGTGGCCGTGGTGGTGCGCAGTTTCGAACCCGTCGCGGCGGCCCCGGTGCCTTTCTATGAAGCGCCATGGTTTGACCGCGCGCTGCATTACGGGGCGATGCTGCTGGGCACGCTGATGGTGCTGCTGCTGGGCGTGCGCCCGCTGATCAAGGCCGTGCGGGGCGACAAGCCCGCCGCGCCCAAAAAGCCGTCCAAGGCCGACAAGGCCAAGGCGCAGGCCGCAGCGCAAGAGGAAGGCGCCGAAGCGGTCGAAGCCGTCAATGCCGCCGATCCTCCGGGCCTTGGCCCCATTTCGCCGCGCAGCCGCGATCCCGAACCGCAGTCTGTCGATGCCGACATGGTCGAGCGGCAGGTCGGTCTTGCCCAGCAGATCGTCGACACCAAGCCCGACACGGCCGTCATCGCCCTGCGCCAGATGTTGCAGCAGCCCACCCATGAAGAGGCGCCCACCCCATGAGCGAGATGAATTCCCTCGAAACCGCAGGCGCTCAGGCGCCGGCCGTGCCGCCGCTCTCGGATGCCGAGGCCGCCGCCGTGCTGGTGATGCTGCTGGACGAGGATCAGGCCAGCCGGATGCTGGGGCAATTGAGCCCGGCCGAATTGCAGTTGCTGGGGCAAAAGATGTGCGCGCTGGGCGAAATCGGGCCGGAGGCGATCTGCCGGGCGGTCGACGGTTTTGCCGCGCGCACCGAAAAGCTGGGCATCCACGCATGGGGCCGCACCGACCGCGTGCATGGCTTGATGCGCCGCGCGGTGGGCACGATCAAGGCCGATAATCTGATGGAGCGGATCGCCCCCGAGGCCCCGCCTGCCACCCCGCTTGAAATCACCAAATGGCTCAACCCGGCCGCCATCGTGCCGCTGGTGCGGGGCGAACATCCCCAGGCGATCGCCGTGCTGCTGGTCCAGCTTGAACCCGATGTGGCGGCCAAGGTGCTGCACTCGCTGCCCCCCGAACAGCAGACGCAGGTGGTCCACCGCGTGGCCACGATGGGCCCGGTCAGCCCCGAGGCGCTCTTGATGCTGGAAGAATTGCTCAGCCGCCGGATCATCGAGTTTCATGGGCGCGGCACGCTGTCGATGGGAGGTGCGAAAAACGCCGCCGAAATCATCAACAACTCGGCCAAGACGGTGGAAAAGCGGGTCATTCCCGAGATCACCAAAATGGACAAGGCGCTGGCCCGCGCGATCGAGAACGAGATGTTCAAATTCGAGCATCTTTTCGAACTCGACCCCAAATCCATGGGCGCCCTGCTGCGCGAGGTGGAAAGCGACATCCTGATCAACGCTCTGAAAGGCATTGCCGAGGATCAGCGCGATGTGTTCTTCGCCGCCATGTCCAGCCGCGCCGCCGATGGCGTCAAGGACGAGATCGCCAGCCGGGGCCGGTTGAAAATGGCCGATTGCGTCGAGGCGCAAAAACAGATCGTCACCGCCGCTCGCCGTCTGGCCGCCGAGGGCGTGATTTCCTTCGGCAGCGGCGAGGACGATTATGTCTGATTTCGGGTCCGATCTGGGCGCCATGCTGGGCAGCGGCAGCGGCGGGTTCACCCCCGATGCGCGCTTTGCCGGGCTGCGGGGGATAGAGGAGGATCTGCCCCGCCCGCTCTCGGTCATGCGGATGCGCTTTGCCGCGGATCCCGCCCCGGCGGCCGCCCCGCCCCCGGTCGTCGTGCCCGAATTTCCCGCCGCGCCCGATCCCGTCGAGGAGGCCCGCGCCGATGCCTATGCGCAGGGCTGGGCCGATGCGCAGGAGGCCGCCGAACTGGCCGCGGCCAGCGCCGAGGAGACACGCGGGCGGATGGAAATGGTGGTCCGCCGTCTGGATGGCGAATTGGCCGAACAATTCCGCCAGCGTTTGATGGAAACGGTCATCGCGCTGTGCGAAAGCTGCCTTGCGCCGCTGGCGCTGGACAAGGACGCGCTGATGCGCCGGATCGAGCGCGCCGCCGCCATGTTCAACCGCGCCGATGATGACCGCCTGATCCGGATGCACCCCGAAGATCTGGCCGCGATCCGGCCCCGCCTGCCCAATGAATGGCATGTCCAGGCCGATCCGACCATGGCGCGCGGCGCGATCCGCGTGGAAAGCCGCAGCGGCGGCAGCGAAGCGGGCGGCGCCGAGGACGGCCCCGAACAATGGCGCCGCGCCATTGCCGAGGCGCTCGATGTGGGCGGGCTGGACTGATGCTGCGGGTCTTTGACGATCTGTTGGGCAATCCCCAGCCCATCGACCTTTCCCCCCGGCGCTATGGTGTGGTGGCGGCCTGCGATGGCGGCCTGCTCGAGGTTTCGGGCCTGTCGGTGCCGGTGGGCGCGCTGTGCCGGATCAGCCACGGCAATGGACAATCCCTGCCCGCCGAGGTGATCGGTTTTCGCAATGGCCGCACGCTGATGATGCTGCTGGGCGATACGGTGCTGCTGCGCCCCGGCGCGCGGGTGCGCCCGGTGGGCAAGCCGGGGATGCTGCCGGTGGGCGAGGTGTTTCTTGGCCGCGCGGTCGATGGCGAGGGCAAGCCGATTGACGGCCTTGGGCCTTTGCACCCCCGCGCCCTGTGGCCGGCGGGCGGCGTGCGCGCGGGCGCGCTCGACCGCAGCCCGGTGCGCCAGAGTTTCGACACCGGCATCCGCGCGCTCAACGCCATCACCACCTTTGGCGTGGGCCAGCGTATCGGCATCATGGCCGGATCGGGCGTGGGCAAATCGGTGCTGCTCGACATGATCGCGCATGGCGCATCGGCCGAAATCGTCATCGTCGGCCTGATCGGCGAACGCGCGCGCGAAGTCTCCGATTTCGTCGAGCGCCATATGGCGGGCAGCAAGCGCGCCACCACCGCCGTCATCGCCGTGCCCGCCGACCATGCGCCCAATCTGCGCATCCGGGGCGCAATGCTGGCCACATCCATGGCCGAATATTTCCGCGCGCAGGGGCGCCGGGTGCTGCTCATCATGGATTCGCTGACCCGCGTGGCCCATGCGGGGCGTGAAATTGGCCTGCTGCTGGGCGAGCCGGGCGCGGCGCGCGGCTATCCCCCGTCCGCGCTGGCCACGATCACCAAGCTGGTCGAGCGCGCGGGCAATTCGGCGCAGAGCGGCGGCTCGATCACCGGCCTCTATACCGTGCTGGCCGATGGCGATTCGCAGGATGATCCGGTGGTCGATACCGCCCGCTCGATCCTCGACGGGCATATCGTCCTTTCCCGCGATCTGGCCCAGCGCGGACAATATCCGGCCATCGACATCGCCGCCTCGCTCTCGCGCGTGATGACCGACATCACCAGCAAGGAACACCAGCGCCTTGCCCGCGCCTTCCGCGCATTGGTGGCCGCCTATGAGGCCAACCGCGATCTGGTGCTGATGGGCGCCTATCGCGCCGGGGCCGATCCGCAACTGGACCGCGCCATCGCCATGCATCCCGCTCTGGTGCAATTCCTGACGCAGGAGGGCGGCTCGGTGGTCACGCTGGATCAGGCCGTGGCGCAATTGGGGGCGCTGCTGGGCCATGAAGGCTCACGATGAAGGCTGAGCGCGACAAGCTGAAGCGTTTGCAAAGGCTTGAGCGCGTGCGCGCCATCGCCAAGCAGACCGTGGCCACCGAGGCCGCCCGCGCCGAAAGCACCTATACACAGTTGATGCAGTTGGCCCAGCGGACCGGACAACTGGCCGCCGATTATGCCGCGCGCACCGATATCACCGATGGCGCGGCCCTGCGCGACATGAACCGTTTTGCCGCCGGATTGCAAGGCATACGCGCCGCAACGCAGGCCGATGCCACCCGCGCGCAGGCCATTGCCGACAAGCGCCAGCAGGAATTGGCCATCGCCGAGCGCCGCCGCGCCGCCGTCGAGGACCGCGCCACCGCCCAAGCCCGGCAAATGGCCGCTCGGCAGTCCTATGCCGCATTGGCCGGAGCGATGCAGGGCGCAAAACGCCGCGATTCACGGGGGTGAACCGCATCGCGGGAATTGGCACGCAGCTTGCTTGAATTGCGGGTGAAGCCTCAAACGGAGCCAGCGTCCATGCCCGAAGCCACCAGTTTCAACATCGGTTCCAGTCCCTTGAACGCGCTGTTTGGCGCGGTAACGGGGGGCGTGGCGGCGGGCGTGGCGGCGCAGGCGGATGATGGCAGCCCCAATGGCTTTCAGGCCATGCTGGCCGCGCAGACCGGCCCGAACCAGGCCCCCGGCACGCAAGCGGGCGCGGCGACGGGCCTGCCTGCCGCCCCCGCGCCGGTCGCGGCGACCATGGCGGCGCTGCGCGGCAATGTCGCGGCGATGAACGGGACGGATATCGTGATGCCCGAAACCGGCCATGCGGCACCCAACATGCCCATCGCGGCATCAAGCGGCAATTTGCCGGTGGGCGGCAAGATCTTGCCGGTGGCCCTTGCCCCGCAGGAGGGCCCGTCGGACAAGACCGATCCCGCAACGGATACGGCGCCCGATGCCGCCTCTGCCGCCGCGCCCGAGGCCGTCAAAGCCTTGCTTGCCAAGGCGACGGGTGCCGCTCCGCGCCCGCGCAAGACCGCCGCCGAACCGGCGGGGCCGGATGACACCCCGGCCACCGGGCAGGCCGACAAGGCGGCTGCGCCGACCGGTGATGACGCGCCCGATCCGGAGGCGGCCGTCGCCGCGCCCCAGACCGTGACGCCCGAAGCCCCGACGCCCCCGGCGCCCACGCCCGATGGTTCCGTTCCGTCCGCCGCCGCGCCTGTCGTCATGCTGGCGATGAACCCGCCCCCGTCGCCCGCGCCCGACGCCGGAAAGGCCGCGCCAAAGGCGGATGACAAAGCCGACCGGTTGGCCATTGCCGGCGTTTCGGCCCCATCAACGATATCGCCCGCCGGTCTTGCCCCCAACCGGGCAGCGACAGCCGCAGCCGCGACCGCCGCGCCGGTTCAGACGCCGATTGCCGCAACAGCGCAAGGGGCGGCGCTCTCTCCCCCGCCCCTTGGTCCGGCGGCAGCGAATGGTGAGGGCACGGCGCAGCAAGGCGAGTCCGTGGCGCAAGCCGCCGCGCCGATCATCACCGCCACACTTCCGCCTGCTGCGGCGCTTCTCGCTTCGGCCAAAACCGCCGCAAAGCCGGTCAAGTCAGCCCCATCGGCCACCGCCACGGATGATGCGGCAGCGCCGCAGGGCGCGACCGCGCTGCATCAGAGCGCGCAGGCCGCCTTGCAGGACAGGCCCCTGTCCGCCCTCGACACGAGCACCGACACGTTCAGCAACACGGGGGGCGGTGCCCTGAACGCCGCCCAGCCCAGCGGCGAGGCCGCCCGGATCGCCGCGCCCACCATTGCCGACATCGACACGGGCGCATCCCGCGATATGAGCGCGCTGGTCGACCGGCTGGTCGAGACGCGGGCCGCGATGCGTTCGGGCGCTCCGGCGCAATGGGTGCAGACCTCGATCCAGCATGCCGAATTTGGCCGGGTCGCCTTGCAGATCCGGCAGGATGGCGACAATCTCTCGGTGGCGATGGCCAGCAATGATCCCGGATTTGCCCCCGCCGCCCAAGCCGCGCTCAACGGTTCGCAAAGCCTGCTGCAACCGGCCGCCGCCGCGCAGAATGGCGCCGAAACCGGCCGGAACCCCGATCAAGGCACAGGCCAGAACGCGGGCCAGCAGAGCCAGAACACCTTCTCCGGCGGCCAGCCGGGCGGGCAATTCACCGGCCAGTTCAATGGCCAGTCCGGCGGCCAGAACCAGCAGCCCGCCACGCGCCAGCAGGCGCCCTTTGCCAATGGCCCGACCGCCGCGCCCCAAGGCCAGGCCCCCGGCGACACGGCAGGCAGCGCGACCTCAAACCGCTCGGGCATTCTGGCCTGACCCCTTGTTTGAAACAATTCAGAGACAGAAATCATGAGCAAAGACAAAACCGACACCGGCGATAAACCTGCCAAGGGCAAAAGCCCGATACTGCTGATCGCGATCACGGCGGTGGTGATGCTGGCCGTGGGCGGAGGCGGCGCCTTTGCCTTGGTCAAGATGGGGATCATCGGCGGGGCCAAGGAGGCCGCCCACAAGGAGGACAATTCGCCCAAGCTGATCCGCAAGGGTCAGGAAGACCCCTATGCCCCCAAACCCGCCGAGGGCGGCAAGGAAGGCGAAGGCGCGCCCAAGGAAGTCGAGGGCGAAGGCGGCAGCCCCTACAAGACCTCGTATTATACGTTTTCGGACGATTTCACCTCGAATCTGAAAAATTCCTCATCGCTGGTCCAGGTCTCGATCGCCTGTTCGACGCACCGGGATGGTCGCGTGCTTATGTGGTTGAAAAAGCACGAATTGGCGATCCGATCGGAAATGCTCAAAGTGCTGGCCGATACGCCCGAAGAGGATGTCTCGACCATGGAAGGTAAGGAAAAACTGCAAAAGCGGCTTACCGCGTCAATTAACCATGTTTTGACAGAGGAAGAGGGCTTTGGCGGCGTCGATGCCGTCTATTTCAAGAGCTTCCTCGTCCAATAATGCGCCAGAGCGACCGGAGACCCGCATCATGAAACCGCAGCGCGAGTTCATCGCCGAGCGCCCCCTGGCCCAGCATTGCCCAGAGTTGCTCAAACGCGGCCCCGCGCCCGAAGACCTGCTGCATCTGCTGGAAAAGATGGGCCAGCGTTTCGCGCGCCGCCTGTCGGGCGCCTTTGCCCCGCTGATGGGCGGCGAGGCTCCGTTTGTCAGCTGCACCAGCCCGCGCGAAACCAGGCTGGCCAGCCTGAATTCCTCGATTGCCGCTCTGGCCGCCAACAGCCTGCTGGCGGTGGGCGGGCCGCAGACGCCGATGCTGGTGTCGATCGAGGCCGAACCTGTGCTGCGCATCGTTGATCGCGCCTTTGGCGGCAAGGGCGAGGCCCCGGCCCCCCTGCCCAAGCAGTTTCCGCCCGCCGCCGATCTGATGATCGCCCGGCTTGAAGTGCTGCTGGCCGAACATCTGACGGCGGCCGTGGCGGCCACGGCCGGGCGCGGCGGCGATGGCGAGATGCCCGAAATCGCCGCGATGCGCCGCAGCGGCAGCCTGATCGACCTGTCGCCTTTCGACGACAATCTGCCGCTGGCGATGCTGTCGCTGGAGGTGGACGATGGCGGGGTTCTGCCCTGGCTGATGACGGTGGCGATGCCCTTTGCAACACTGGGGCGGATCTTTGGCTATGCCGAAAAGCCCGCACGCCGCGCCGCGCCCTATTATCGCGGCGATCCGATGGCCGCGCCCTTTGGCGATGTGCCCGTCACGATCAGCGCGGTGCTGGTGGACATGCGCGTGCCCTTTCCCGCGATTGCCACGCTGGCGCCCGGCGTCATCCTGCCGGTTTCGGTCTCGCGCCAGATTCCCCTGCGCGTGGGCGAGAGCACCATCGCCCATGGCACCGTGGGCACGATGGACGACCGCGTGGCCGTAAAAATCGACAAAGCCTTTACCGATGAGAGGAATAACCCATGAATTTCGAAACTTCGCAAGGCTTTGGCGCGCGCGGCTTTGACTTCCTCAAGGATGTCGATGTGCGCCTCTCGGTCGAATTGGGCCGCACCGACATGAAGCTGAAGGATGTGCTGGCGCTGGGCGAGGAAAGCGTGGTGCTGCTCGACCGGCTGACCGATGAATTGCTCGACGTGATGGTCAACGGCAAGGTGATCGCCAAGGGCGAGATCGTGGCGCAGGGCAACCGCTTTGGCCTGCGCATCGTGGAAATGGCAGGCGCCGAGGACAGCCCCGAAATGCCCGCCCCCACCGCGCGCGGTCGCGGCAGGGCCACGGACGCCGAATAATGCTGTGGTATGTCGCCAAGCTGCTGATCCTTCTGCCGCTGATCGGCGCCATGATCTGGGGCAGCCTGAAACTGTCGCAGAAATTCCAGTCGCGTTTCATGGCCGCCGGGCAAGGCCGCCGTATCCGCATCGTGGAAACCGTGATGCTCAGCCCGACCCAGAAGCTGGCGGTGATCGCCTTTCACGGGCGCGAGATTCTGGTGGCCAGCACGCGCCATGGCATGACGCGCCTGTCCGAGGTCGAGGTGATCGACGGCGAGGCCTTTGAGGAAAATTTCCGCGACGGCGCCGATTTCGCCCAGACCTTGCGGAGGATCGACAAGTGAGGCGGTTGATGCGCGCCCTTTTGGCGGTCCCAATCTTGTTCCACGCGGGCACGGCCATGGCGCAGGCCGCCCCGCCGGGGTCGGCCATTCCGGGCGCGCTGGACCGCGCGTTCTCGTCCATGAACGGCGGCCCGGGGGGCGGCATGACGCTCTCGATGCAGATGCTGCTCATCATGGGCCTGCTCTCGGTCCTGCCCACGCTCATCCTGATGATGACCAGCTTTACGCGCGTGCTGGTGGTCTTTTCGATCCTCCGGCAAGCGATGGGGTTGCAGCAATCGCCGCCCAATCAGGTGCTGATCGGGCTGGCGCTGTTCCTCTCCCTCTTCATCATGACGCCCACGCTCGACAAGGTGAACGCCAACGCGATCACCCCCTATTCGGCGGGACAGATCAACGCCCAGCAGGCGATTGCGGCCTCGGGGGTGGAATTTCACGCCTTCATGATCCGCCAGACGCGCCGCGCTGACCTTCAGATGTTTGCCGATATGGCCAAGGCGCCCAAATTCGACCGGCCTGAGGATGTGCCCTTCTCGATCCTGCTGCCCGCCTATGTCACGTCTGAACTGAAAACCGCGTTCCAGATCGGCTTCATGCTCTATCTGCCCTTTCTGGTGATCGACCTTGTGGTCTCGGCGGTGCTGATGAGCCTTGGCATGATGATGCTCAGCCCGGCGATGATTTCCCTGCCCTTCAAGCTGTTGCTTTTCGTGCTGGTGGATGGCTGGGCGCTGCTGATGGGCAGCCTTGCGGCCAGTTTCAACTGATGGACGAGACATCCCCCCTCCTCGCTCTGGCCGACCGGATGCTTTATGTGGTGGCGCTGTGCGGCGCGCCGGTCCTGCTCACCAGCCTTGCGGTCGGGCTTGTCGTCTCGATCTTTCAAGCCGCCACTTCGGTCAACGAACAGACGCTGACCTTCATCCCCAAGGTGGTGGCCACCGGGCTGGTGCTGGTCCTGTTCGGCGCAGGGATGCTGGGGCTGATCGAGGATTTCGCGCGCGAGATCTTTGCCGCCATCGCCCATCTGGGCGCGATGCCCGGTCAATAGGGAGGCGCGCGATGATCGGCCTCGATTTCGGCTTTGGCCCGCTTCAGGATGAATTCTTCCGCTGGATGTTCCTGATGACGCGGATCGGGGCCGCGCTGGTGGCCGCGCCCTTTTTCGGCATGATGAATATTCCGGTTCAGGTACGCGTGATTACGGCGGGCGCGATTGCCGTGCTGGTGGCGGGGTGGACCAACACCGCGATGCCCGCGCATTTCTTTTCGCTTTCGGGCCTGCTGGCGGTGGCGGGCGAGGTGCTGGTCGGCACGGTGATGGGCTTTGTTCTGCAATTCGCCTTTGCCGCCCCGGCGATTGCCGCTGAACTGATCGGATCGGGCATGGGCCTGTCGATGGCCTCGACGGTGGACCCGCAAAACGGCGCGCATTCGCCCGCGCTGGGGCAATATTTCACCGTGGTGCTGACGCTGGTGTTCTTTGGCCTTGGGTGCCATCTGCAATGGATCGCGCTGGTGGTCAAAAGCTATGAGGTCTTTGCGCCGGGCCACACATGGATCGGGCCGGACCGGATACAGGCGATCCTCTCCTTCGGCTCGGTGCTGTTTGCCACCGCGATTGCCATGGCGCTGCCGGTGACGCTGCTGTTGCTGCTGGTGCTGGTGGTGGCGGGGGTGCTCTCGCGCTCGGCTCCGGCGCTCAATCTTTTCTCGCTGGGCCTGCCTGCGGCGATTGCGGCCGGGTTTGCCGCCATGCTGGCCACCAGCCCGATGCTGACAGACCGGATGATCGAATTGTCCGCCGATGCGATACGCGCGGCCGCGCGCATGATCGGAGCCTGAGGCCATGGCGGAGGAAGGTCCGGGCGAAAAGACCCATGCCCCAACCGCCAAGCGGCTGAAAGAGGCGGCGCAAGGCGGCGATGTCCTGCGCTCGCGCGATCTGGGCGTGGCGGTCACGATGCTGCTGGCCGCCGCCTTTTTGCGCGCCGCCGGGCCGTGGATGCTCGATGCGCTGACGCAGGTGATGCGGATCGGCTTTACATGGGACCGGGGCATCATCGAAGATTTCAACCCCGCGCGCATGGCCGCCACGGCGCTGTGGCTGACCGCGCCGCCGGTGCTGGTGCTGGGCCTGCTGATGGCGGCGATGGCGGTGATAACACAGCTTGGCCCCTCGCCGGGCGGGCGCTTCATGATGAGCAATATCGCGCCCAAATTCAGCCGGTTGAACCCGATGGCGGGCTTCAAGCGCATGTTTGGCGCCAATGGCTGGATCGAGGTGGGCAAGGGCCTGCTCAAGCTGGGCCTGCTGGGCGCGATCGCATGGTTCTGGGCCGGGTCGCGGATCGAACCGATGCTCGAACTGGGCGCGGTGGGGCTGGCGGGGCAGTTGAATTTTGCGTGGGACGCGCTGACCAGCCTGTTGTTTCAATTGGCGGGCGGGCTGATCATTATCGCGCTTTTCGATTTTCCCGTGCAATGGATACGCCGGATGCGGCGCTTGCGCATGAGCCTTGAGGAAATCAAGGAAGAGAACAAGCAGCAGGAAGGCAGCCCCGAAGCCAAGGGCGCGCAAAAGCGCCGCCAGCGCCAGATCGCCATGGGCGCCATCGCCACCGCCATGGCCAAGGCGCAATTCGTGGTCACCAACCCCACCCATTTCGCCGTCGCGCTGACCTATGATCCCGACGTGGCCGCCGCGCCCTATGTGCTGGCCAAGGGGCGGGGTGAAAAGGCTCTGGCGATCCGCGAACTGGCGGCCGAACGGGCGCTGCCCTGTCTGGAATTTCCCGGCCTTGCCCGCGCGATCTATTATACCACCCGCGAACAGCAGATGATCCGCGAGGAACTCTATATCGCGGTCGCGGCCGTTTTGTCCTTCGTTTATGCGCTGAAACGCGGCGAAAGCCGCCCCGCGCCCACCATCGATGTGCCCGTCGATCTGCGTTTTGACGGTGACGGGCGCCCCGATCCCGCCAATGATTATGATCCCTTCGCGGCCCCTTAAGTCAGGCTCCCAACGGACGTTCTTTCCACCATGACCACGACCAGCGCCACAACCAGCACCAGCACGGCGTCGACCACGACGACGACGACGGCGAGCACTGCTTCGAGCAGCAATTCATCCGTCGGCTCCCAGTTGCTGACTGCGATGGGCGTGGGGACGGGGATCGACATGACCGCCATGGCGACCAACATCGCCACCGCGCAATATGCCACCCAGACCGATGCGGTGAACAACCAGTTGTCGAACGTGGCGCTCCAGATTTCGCAGGCATCGCAGCTCAAGAGCGATCTGCTGAGCCTGACCTCCTCATTTTCGACGCTGGTCGACAGCGGCAATCTCCTGCCCGCGCCCACCGTCACCAACAGTTCGGTGGCCAGCGCCACCCTGCCCACCGGCAGCAGCGGGGCCACCGGCACCTATTCGCTCGAGGTCACCGCGCTGGCCCAGCCGCAGGTGCTGGCCACCACCAGCTTTTCGGCCAGCGCCGGCACGATGAAGGCGGGTACGCTGACCTTCAATTTCGGTACAACCAGCGGCAGCACCTTTACCGCCGACGCCAGCCATGCCGCCGCAACCGTCACCATCGCCGACGGCGCAACGCTGGCCCAGGTGGCCAGCGCCGTGAACAGCGCGCGGATCGGCGTCACCGCCTATGTGGCCACCAATGCCAGTGGGTCGCAACTGGTGTTCAAGGGATCGGAAGGGGCGGCCAACGGCTTTACCATCACCGCCAATGACACATCGACCAGCAGCAGCACCGGGGCCACCAGCCTGAGCGCGCTGGCCTATGTTCCGGGCACCGCATCGGCCACCATCACCCGCCAGCAGGCCGCGGGCGATGCCGCCTACAAGCTGGACGGCATCAGCCGCACCAGCACCAGCAACACGATCGACAATGCCGCCCCCGGCCTCTCGCTCAAGCTGACCGGCACCAACAGCGGCAATCCCACCACGATCACCTATTCCGACCCGTCCAGCGGCATCACCTCGACCATGAACAATCTGGTCGGCGCGCTCAACGCGATCATGACCGAGCTGAACACCGACATGTCGGCCTCGACCGGCAATCTGTATAACGACCAGGGCGCCAAGGCCGTCTCGCGCGCCTTTTCGCAATTGGCCGGCACGACCATCATGAAGAACGCGGCCACCGGCGATCCCCAGACGCTGGCCGATCTGGGCGTATCGACGCAAAAGGACGGGACTTTCGCACTGGATACGACCAAGCTGGCCAATGCGCTGTCGAACAATCCGGCCGGTGTGGCCGCCATGTTCACCAAGGGCGTCAACGGCATCTACAGCACGATCTACAAAATGACCTCGGCGCTGACCACCAGCACCGACACCGGATCGCTGGCCGGGACGATCACGCGCTATACCGCGCAGCAGACCACGCTGAACACACAGAAGAGCAAGCTGAGCGATCAGCAGGCAGCCCTGCGCGCAAGGTTGATCACGCAATATGCCGCCGCCAATGCCGCAGTGGCCAACTCCAATTCCACGCTGACCTATCTGAAGAACCAGATCGCGGCGTGGAACAAGACAGGCAATTAAGAAGGACAGCTCGACATGCTAGCCCGCCGCAACCCTGGCGAAGTCTATCGCCGGGTGGATTTCGATGCCCGTGTTTCCGGCGCCACGCCGGGCGAATTGGTGCGCCTATGCTATGAACAGTTGATCTCCTCGCTGGGCGGGGCGCTGATCGCGGTACAGCGCGGCGACAACCAGATGAAGAGCCAGATGCTGACCCGCGCGATCTCGGCGCTCAACGCGCTGCATATGGGCGTTGCGGGCGAGGACGGCATCGCCGGAGCGCTGATCCACTTCTATACCGCCACGCGCCGCGCGGTGCTCGACAGTGTGCTGGATTTCGACGCCGATACTATTGCACAGGTCCGTCAGGACTTTATCGACATATCCGAAAGCATGAGTCGGGCCGCGAATTGATGGAAATGGCAGACATGATCGGCACGAATTGTATAAAAATACGGGCGAAAAAAGAAAAATTTCGCGCCAAATTTTCATAAACCGAAACGCAGAACAAAGGCATCAACTGTTTTAATTCAACGACTTGAACGGAAATTTTGGCAAAAGAACCGCAAGTCCTGAAAACCCCGGATTAGCTCTTACGGCCAAATACTTATCACCCCTTGAATGAAACGGTTTCGGATCGAACGCTACGCCGTAACGGAGACAGTTAACATCCAATGCCTAGGCAAATTTTGCTAGGCATTAACCAAGGCCAATTCTGGGGGTGAGGTTACATTGAATAACGGGACCAGCCTTTTTCTCGTCGATGGCGATGTCCGCCGTCGTGCCGCCATTTCTCACTGTCTGGCGGGCAGCACAGTGCATGTCGAACCTTTTGAGGATCCATCCGAACTTATCGCACGCTGGCCCAAGTCCGGGCTGCTGCTGGTGCATGATGATGGCCGCTCCATCGGCATGCTGCTGGCCCAGATGGGCCGACTTGGCCAATGGCTGCCCGTCATCGGCTTTGCCCAGGAGCCCAGCACGAGGCAGGTGGTGGGGGCGGTCCTCGAAGGCGCGATCGACTATGTTTCCTGGCCTTTCACGCGTGAGGAAATCATCGGCGTGGTCGAACAGGCCGAGGCCAAGGCCGAAGTCTTTGGCAGCGCCAAACTCCGCGAGGCACTGGCCCGCAGCCGGGTGGACCGCCTGACCAAGCGCGAGCGCGAGGTGCTGGCGGGCGTGGCGGGCGGCCTGTCCAACCGGATGATCGGCGAAAAGCTCTCGATCTCGCCGCGCACGGTGGAAATCCACCGCGCCAATATGCTGACCAAGATGGGCGCCAACCACACATCCGAGGCGATCCGCATCGCGATCGAGGCGGCTCTGGTCAGTTGACCTGATTGCGGGCGGGCAAACCTATCCGGTTGATGCTTTGGCAAGAAACAAACGGCGCTCGATATGGCGCCGTTTTTTCATGTCAGGGGCAATCGGGGCAAAACGCGTCCGTATCGGCGGGATCTGCGCTTTCGCCGATGCGGCATAACGGGAATACATCGCCCGTATCAAGGATCAGAGCGCCCCCCTCGAACCAACCTGAATTTCTCTTCCGATAGACAGCCTGCAGGACCGGCACGACGAGGCGGCATCCCACGGACAGCCGCCCGGAACAGACTGACCCGGTCCGTTCACCCGAATGCCACACCCCGAAACGTGGCCATGCTGTTTATCGGCCTTGCCGCCGGGATGCCCGACCCGGCCGCTGTTCTGCCGCCGCCCTGCCGCCGTTCCATCGGGGCGGGGGGCGGCCCCTTTTGGCCTCAACCCTGATTGCAGGACGCCATCAAGGCCACGCCCAGTTCGTCGAGCGAGAGGACCTTTTCCGCGGCATTGGCGGCCACGGCCGCAGCCGGGGTTTCCCCCACGGTGGCCGTCGCGGGGTCTTCAACAAAGGTGCGCGAACCGGCATCGCGCAGCAGGCGCAGCCCCTTGGCCCCATCGCCGCCCATGCCGGTCAGAATCGCCCCCACCGCCGGCACGCCCGCCCGCGCCATCGTGCCGAACAGCAGCGTGGCCGAAGGGCGCGCGCCATCGACTGGATCGCGCTGAACCATGCGCAGGCGCGGCGGCGAACCGGGCTCGAACACGACATGCTTTTCCGGATCGGCGGCAATATGGATCATGCCCGGCGTCAGCGTCGCTCCATCCTTGGCCATGCCGATCTTGCACTTCAATTCGCCCGCCATGCGGCAGATGAACGTATCGACCAGCGCCGGCTCGCTTTGCAGCACGATCACCGTGGGCGGGCATTCGGCGGGGAAATCGACCAGCATCTGCGTTAACGCATCGATGCCGCCCATCGATGTGGCCATCGCCAAATAGTGACCGTTCCATGTGAACTGCACTTCGCTGTGGCGCGCCTCGCGGTGGCCTGATTTTTGCGCCTTCACATTGGAATTGGCCGCGGCCAGCACGATCTTGCCCAGCTTGCCCACGGTCTTGGCGAATTGCTCGGGCGTGGCTTTCAGCGGCTTGGGAAAACATTCGACCGCACCCAGCGCATAGGCCTTGAGCGAAGTTTCGGTCCCGCTCTGCGTCAGCGAGGAGAGCATGACCACGGGCAGCGGGTTGGTGGACATGATTTCTTCCAGAAACTCGATACCGCTCATGCCGGGCATTTCCACATCCAGCGTCACCACATTGGGCTTGAGCTGGGCGATCTGGTCGCGGGCCTCGTCGGCATTGGCGGCGGTGCCGATCACGGTCACATTGCGCTGCTGCTCCAACACATCGGAAAACAGCGCTCGCATGGCGGCAGAATCGTCCACAACCAGCACACGTGCATCGTTCATTGTCGCAGCTTTCCCGTCTTAGTTTGATAAACCGGCCATCGCGGCCTGTGCGGGCATGTTTAACCGTGATTCACAAAGCAAATATCCGCCCCCGACTACGTGGTTAGGCCTAATCCCCGTCTAATCACAATTCAGCGCTGCGCCTGTAGCAACCTTCGCTGCAACCGCGCAAACCGGGCGAAATCGGCCTGCGCGCGCCGGTTTCGGGCATTAAGAAAGATGAGGCAGCAGCGCGCATGAAACACCGATCCATTGCCGAAAAGACCCGCACCGGTGCCATGACCATCCTGTTTGTCCTGCTGGTGGCGGGGTTGCTGGCGGGGTGGGGCTTTAACGATATGAGGCCGGGCGGGCCGCTGCATCACCGCCATCAACAGGTCAGCGATTTCGTCGCCGACATCCTGCCGCCGCCCGAATATGTGACCGAGGGTTTCCTCGAAGCCGGCCTGCTGCACAACAATCCCGCGCTGCTGGCCGACAAGCGCAGCCGTCTGGGCGATCTGGAGAGGGCCTTTCGACAAAAGGGCAGCGACTGGGCGGCCTCGGACCTTGATGCCGATCTGAAACAGCAACTGGCCGATCAGACCCAGCGAAGCGGCGAGGAATTCTGGGCCGTGCTCGATCAGGAATACCTGCCTGCCCTGTCGCGCGGCGATGCCCCCGGCGCGCAGGCCGCCTATGACCGGCTGAGCGCCATTTACGCCACCCATCGCAGCCAGATCGAAGGGCTGAGGCAGGCCGCCCTGCTGCGGCAAAAAAAGGCAATTGCCGCCTCCGGCGCGACGACGATGTGGGCGATCATGGCCGGGCTTGGCCTGCTGGGTCTGTTGGCGCTGGGGCTGATTGTGCGGGCCTTGCGCTGGCAGCAGCGCCATGTGCTCGAACCTTTGGCCCAGACCGCGCAGGTGATGGGTCGTATGGCGGCAGGCGATCTGGAGGCGGGCCGCCGCAACCGCCACCGCGAGGACGAGATCGGCGCGATGACCGCCGCCATCGAGGTGTTCCGCGCCGCGACCATCGCCGAGCGCGAGGCCGCCGCCCAGCAGCGGCGCGTGGTCGATTCGCTCTCGCAGGGTTTGCAGCGCATGGCCGGGGGGCAATTGCATTACCGGATCCACACTCCGCTGGGCGAGGAATACGAGTCGCTGCGCCGGGATTTCAACCGCGCGACGCAGGAATTGGCCGAGGCGATCAGCGGCGTGATGGCCACGGCCGCCGGGGTCGAAAAGGGCGCCTCGGAAATTCACGGCGCCTCAGAGAATCTGGCCCGGCGCAACGAGACGCACGCCAATGCGCTGGAGGCAATGGCCGCGACGATGGATCAGGCCACCCAAACGATCCGCGAATCGGCCAGCCAAGCCACCCATGTGCAAGGCTCGATCGCCCAGACCCATCAGACCGCCCTGGCCGGGGGCGACGTGGTGGCCCGCGCCACGCAGGCAATGACGGGGATCGAGCGTTCATCCCAGGAAATCAACCAGATCATCAATGTCATCGACAGCATCGCCTTCCAGACCAACCTGCTCGCCCTGAACGCAGGCGTGGAGGCGGCGCGGGCCGGGGATGCGGGCAAGGGCTTTGCCGTGGTCGCCAATGAGGTGCGCGCGCTGGCCCAGCGCAGCGCGGGCGCGGCCAAGGATATCAAGACGCTGATCCATACCTCGACCGATCAGGTACGGGGCGGAGTGGCGCTGGTGCGCGAAACCGGGGCGGTGCTGGGCAATATCGTCGAACAGGTCGGGCTGATCAACGCGCAGGTCAGCGACATGACGGGTTCGACCCAGTTGCAGGCCGCCTATCTGAGCGAAATCAACAAGGCGATCGCCCACATGGACGGCATCACCAAGCAGAACGCGGCCATGTCCGAACAGGCCAACGCCGCCGCGCACCGTCTGGCCCGGCAGGCGCAGGCGATGAGCACGAGGATGGGCGCATTTGAAACCGCCGAATACCGCCCGCATGGCTGGAATCCGGACCGGAATCAGGACCGGAATCAGGACAGGGGCCGGGAATGGGAGCGCGAGGAAAGCCGCCCATCAGGCCGCGATCAGGGCCACGAATGGGACCGGGCCGAACCTGTTCCCTTCACACGCGCCCGTCGCCGCGAGTTCGGGCGCGAAAGGCCCCTATTTTCTACCGCTGCGTGAAGATCGGCGCGCAATTTCCCCGCGATTCTACCGAGGAGGGCGCAAACATGACGTTGCCAACCAGGGCCTATGATTAACCACAAGGGAAAGCGTGTCTTTCGGGCCTGTCATATGACCCGAAACTGACGCGGAGGGAACAGACAATGCTCGACTGGTTTGCAAAGCAGGCTCCGATCCGGACCAAATTCCATAGTTTGACGGCGCTGGTGGCGCTGATGGGCGCGGCGGGTGTCGCGGCCAATCTGTTGCAGGGCGATGGCTCGCTCTCATCGGGCGCGGCTCTGGCGGTTTCGGCGGGCGCGATGATGCTGGCGGTGCTGGCCGTGGCGCTTGCCGGCCGGATGATCGCGGCCCCCTATGTGGCCACGGTCGAGCGGATGGAGGATATGGCCGCCGGAGATCTGAGCAGCGCGATCCGCCACACCGATCATGCCGATTGCGTGGGCCGCAGCGCGCGCGCGATGGAGGTCTTTCGCGCCAATGCCTATGACCAGAAAAGCCAGAACGAACAGTATCGCCATCTGGAAACGCTGTTCAACCAGTTGGGTGATGCGCTGAAAAAAATGGGGCGCAACCAGCTCGACTGTCAGATCCGCGATCCGTTCCCCGGCCAATATGACGAGGTGCGCAAGGACTTCAACAGCGCGGTGGGCGCTCTGGCCGATGCGATCGCGGCGGTCTCGGCCAGCGCGCGCCATGTGCTGAACGGCGCCAATGAAATCCACTCCGCCTCCAACGACCTGTCCAACCGCAACGAGCAGCAGGCCGCCACGCTGGAGGAAACCGCCGCCGCGATGAATCAGGTGACCGAAGGCGTGCGCGAGAGCGCCCGCAGCGCGCATGACGTGCAAAAGTCGATCACCGAGGCCCATCAGGAAGCCACCGAGGGCGGCATCGTGGTCAGCCGCGCAGTGGAGGCCATGGCCGCCATCGAACGCAGCGCGCAGGAAATCAACCAGATCATCGGCGTGATCGACGGCATCGCCTTCCAGACCAACCTGCTCGCCCTGAACGCGGGCGTCGAGGCGGCGCGCGCCGGGGATGCGGGCAAGGGCTTTGCGGTGGTCGCCAATGAAGTGCGCGCGCTGGCCCAGCGCAGCGCGGATGCGGCCAAGGAAATCAAGGCGCTGATCACCACATCAAGCGAGCAGGTTGCGGGCGGCGTCACGCTGGTGCGTGAAACCGGCACCTTGCTGGGCAAGATCGTGCACCGCGTGGGCGAGATCACGGGCCTTGTGGGCGAAATTGCCGAAAACGCCAATATTCAGGCCAGCGGGCTGGAAATGGTCAACACCGCCGTTGGCGAAATGGACCGCGTGACCCAACAGAACGCCGCCATGGTGGAACAGGCCACCGCCGCCGCGCGCAGCCTTGCCGACGAGGCGCGCGAGTTGAACACCGTGGTCAGCCGGTTCCAGTCGGACGCGCTTGAGGACGGATATGGCCGGCAAAACCGGCAACAGGGCCAGGACGCCGCCGTTCCCTTTGTCCGCCAGAACGCCCGCAGCGCAGCCCGCCTTGCCACGCCCCCGCCCCGCGCTGCGGGCGCCGGTCAGGGCGGCATGGTCCAGGGCAATCTGGCCATCAAACCGCAGGCCGAAGTCTCCACTGATGACTGGTCGGAATTCTAACCCCTCCGGCCCAGCCCCAAACCCAAGACGGGAATTTGCATGATGCGCAAGATTGTCCTGCCCGCCCGGTGCGACCGGGCCGCCGCCGAGGCGCTGTTGCCCGAATTTCAGGCCGCGCTGGGCGCCGGGCCGCTGTCGATCGACGCCAGCGAAACCAGGCAGATCGGTCAGGCCATGCTGCAACTGTTGCTGAGCGCGCGGCGCACCGGCGATGGCGCGACGATCAATCCTTCCTCGGCCCTGCGCGATGCGGCCCGGCTGACGGGTCTGGAAAATGCGCTGTTTGAAGGGAATATGGTATGAGCCCGGAAGAAATTCAGGGGATTTTCTTCCTCGAATGCGAGGAATCGCTGGTTGCCGCCGAACAGGGTCTGGCCGCATGCAAGGCCGGAACGCAGGACAGCGACACCGTCAACGCGATTTTCCGCGCGGTCCATTCGATCAAGGGCGGCGCGGGCGCTTTCGGCTTCGAGGCGCTTCAGGCCTTTACCCATACGTTTGAAACGCTGCTCTCGGATGTGCGCGAAAATCTGGTGCCGATCACGCCCGCGCTGATCGACCTGCTGCTGCGCGCGCTCGATGTGCTGTCCGACCATGTCACGGCCGCGCGCGATGGCGGCAGCCCGCCCGAAGACGCCTCGCTGATCCGCGAAATGGAAGGCGCGATGGCGAATGCCCAGGGGCACCATGACGCGCCCGGCGAACCGGAAGCCGCCGCCCCTACCCCCAACGCCGCCCATGCCGTCACCTTTGACGAAGACGACATGACCAGCGATCTTGACCTAGATGATCTGCTCAACGATCTGGCAGGCGGCAGTCCGGCAGGTGATCCGGCCGCAGATGGCCCGGCCGGGGACGCCCCTGCGCCGGAGACCGGCTGGAAGGTCCACCTGCGCCCCCATGCAGGCGCGATGCGCAATGGCGGCGAACCGCTGCTGCTGCTGCGCGAACTGGCCGCGCTGGGCGCGGTGGCGTGTGAATGCGACACGACCTCGATCCCGGCGCTGGACGATTTCGATCCGCATCAGGGCTATCTGGGCTGGACCTATCTGGTCCCTCAGGATGTCTCCGAGGCCAGCGTGCGCGACATCTTTGATTTCGTGGGCGATGATTGCCCGATCGCCATCGGCCCGGATGCCACGATCCCCCCGATCCAGATCGAGCCGTCCAGCTCCCTGCCCGCGCCCGCCCCTTCGGCGCCCAAGGCGGTGGCCCCCGCGCCCGCGCCGGTTGCCGCCCCTGTTCAGGCGCCGGTCGCGGCCAGCCCGGCTCCTGCCCCCGCCGCCCCCGCACCTGTGCCCGAGGCGGCCGCAGGCAGCGCCCCGCCCGCCGCCCCCGCACCCGGCCAGTCGATCCGCATCGATCTGGTCAAGCTGGACAAGCTGATCGACACGGTGGGCGAACTGGTGATCGCGCAGGCCATGCTGGCCCAGCGGCTTCAGAACGAGAATGTCCAGTCGGTCGAGGAACTGACCCTGCTGGAAAGCCTGACCCGCGACATTCAGGAAAGCGCGATGTCGATCCGCGCCCAGCCCATCGGCAGCGTGTTCAGCCGCGTGCCCCGCATCCTGCGCGAATTGTCGGCCAGCACGGGCAAGCATGTGAACCTGCAGGTCTTTGGTGAAACCACCGAACTGGACAAAACCGTCATCGAGCGGTTGGGCGAGCCTTTGACTCACCTCATTCGCAATGCTGTGGACCATGGCATCGAAAGCCCCGAAGACCGTCTGGCCAAGGGCAAGAGCGCGGAAGGCACATTGACCCTCTCGGCCGAGCATCGTTCGGGCCGCATCCTCATCAAGATCGCCGACGATGGCGCGGGCATCAACCGCGCCCGCGTCTTTGCCAAGGCGGTGGAAAAGGGCATCGTCGCCCCCGATGCGGTGATGTCCAAGGAAGAGATCGAGCAATTGATCTTTGCCGCCGGTTTTTCGACCGCAGCCACCATCACCAATGTTTCGGGCCGGGGCGTCGGCATGGATGTGGTGCGCCAGAACGTCAAGGATCTGGGCGGGCGCATTTCCATCGAATCCGAAGAGGACAAGGGCACGACCTTCATCCTCACCCTGCCGCTGACGCTGGCCATTTCCGACGGCATGATCGTCAAGGTGGGCGACCAGACGCTGGTGGTGCCGCTGACCCATGTGGTCGAAAGCCTGCGCCCCGATCCCAAGGACGTGCAGGGCCTTGGCGCCAGCCGCCAGATGCTCAACGTGCGCGGGCGGTTTATTCCTGTGGTTTCCGTGGCCGAAGCGGTGGGGGCCTATGATGCGGTGGATAATCCTTCGCAGGGCGTGCTGATCGTGGTGGACACCGAGAGTGCGGGACAGGCCGCGCTGCTGGTCGACAATATCTGGGACCAGCGCCAGTTCGTCATCAAAAGCCTCGACACCCATTACCGCAATGTCGACGGCGTGGCGGGGGCGACCATTCTGGGCGACGGGCGGGTCGCGCTGATCCTCAATGTCGACACGCTGGTGCAGGGCGCCGTTTCGGCCGGTTTCGGGCTTGAAGCGGCATGAGCACCGCGCCCGACCTTGCCAGCACCTTTGCCGATGCCATGCCCGGCATCAGCCCCGGCGTCTATGACGAGCGGGACTTCCGGGCCGTGGCGGCGATCGTGTACCGCGAGGCGGGGATCATGCTGCCCTCGGGCAAGGCGATGCTGGTCTATTCGCGCCTTGCGCCCTTGGTGCGCGCCAGCGGGCTTGGCACTTTTGCCGCCTATATCCGCCATGTCGAGGTCGATGCCGGGGAATTGCGCAAGACGATCAATGCGCTGACCACCAACCACACGTTCTTTTACCGCGAGGCGCATCATTTCGAACATTTCGCCCGCGTGGCGCGCCCGCAATTGCTGGCCGATCTGAACCATGGCGAAGCGGTGCGCATGTGGTCGGCCGGGTGTTCAAGCGGCGAGGAAGTGTTTTCGCTGACCATGACCATGCTGGGCCATGATCGCCATGAAGGGATGCAGATCGCCAGGCGCGACATCCGCATTCTGGCCAGCGACATTGCCGACCATGCGCTGAAAAAGGCCAGCGAGGGGCGCTATGGGGCCGGCGATGGCGACGCGCTGCCCGCCGATCTGCGCCAGAACTGGACCAGCACACAGGGCAAGGAGATGGTGATCGGGCCGGAGGCGCGTTCGCTGGTACAGTTCAAACGGCTGAATTTGCAGGGCGAATGGCCGATGCGCCGTCCGTTTCAGGTGATCTTCTGCCGCAATGTGATGATCTATTTCGACCAGCCGACCAAGGACCGGCTGGTCGCCCGTCTGGCCGAAGCGCTCAGCCCCGGCGGGTTCCTCTATATCGGCCATTCCGAGCGCGTGTCGGGCCCTGCCGAGGCCCTGCTCGAACCGGTCGGCCCAACGATTTACCACAGGAGAGGTCGGTGACGATCCGCGTCTTGATCATTGATGATTCGGCCACGATGCGCGCGGTGCTGGCCGCGCGCCTGTCGGGCAATCCGGATATTCAGGTGGTGGGCCTTGCCAACAATGCCGCCGAGGGGCGCCAGCTTATCAAGGAGCTGGAGCCCGATGTCGTGACGCTGGACATCGAGATGCCGGGCATGAACGGCCTCGATTTCCTCGACAAGATCATGACGCTGCGGCCCATGCCGGTCATCATCGTTTCGGGGCTTACGGCGGCGGGCAGCGATGCCACGGCGCGCGCGCTCGCGCTGGGGGCGGTCGATTGCTATTGCAAGACCGACTATTCGGGCGCGGCGATGCAGGATGGCGGCAAGCTGGCCGCCATGGTGCGGCAGGCAGCGCAAGTGACCGTACGCCGCCGCGCCACCGAGGTGCATCACATGGCCGATCCAGTCCGCGCGATCAGCGCCGGCCATGGCCGCACCAACACGCGTGTCATTGCCATCGGCTCGTCCACCGGCGGGGTTGAGGCGCTTCAGGTGCTGCTGCGCAATTTCCCGGAAGATTGCCCGCCCACGCTGATCGTTCAGCATGTCGATGCACGCTTTGCCCCCGCCATTGCCCGCACGCTCAATCAGGCCTCGCCCGCCACGGTCCAACTGGCCGAACCGGACATGCCTTTGAAACGGGGCCATATCTATCTGGCGCCGGGCGATGACCGCCATCTGATGGTGGCGGGCGCCAACAGCCTGCATGCCAAGCTGCGTCCGGGCGAGCTGATTTCGGGCCATCGCCCCAGCGTGGACGCGCTTTTTGCCTCGGTGGCGCAGCGCATCGGGGCCGATGCCATCGGCATCCTGCTGACCGGCATGGGGGCCGACGGGGCAAAGGGCCTGCTGGCGATGAGCCAGGCAGGCGCGCTGACCATCGCTCAGGACGAGGCCAGCTGCACCGTCTTTGGGATGCCGCGCGTCGCCATTTCTCTGGGCGCGGCACAGGTTGTCGCCCCGCTGGGCCGGATTGCCCAACATGCCTTTTCGTAAATCGGGGGAAACCGAATATGTCCTTTGAATCCTCCCCTGCCTCTCCTGTCACGCGGATCAACATCCTGCAGGGTCAGGCCCGCGTCTCGGCGGGCCCGCGCGTGGAATTCTCCACCGTGCTGGGCAGTTGCGTGGCCACATGCCTGTTCGATCCCGAAATCGAGGTGGGGGGCATGAACCATTTCCTGCTGGCCGAACCGCCGCAAGGCACCCACAGCGGCGATTTCGACGAACATTACGGCGTCTATCTGATGGAACTGCTGATCAACGAGATGCTGGCCCATGGCGCGGCCAAATCGCGGATGCGCGCCCATCTTTACGGCGGCGCCAATCTGAACAGCGGCTTTGCCCGGATCGGCACCAAGAACGCCGAATTCGCCCGCACCTTTCTGGCCAGCGAGCGCATCACCGTGGTGCGCGAGGATCTGGGCGGGGTGAACGCAAGGCGCGTCGATTTCCGCCCGGCGCGCGGCCAGGTGCGCTGTCGGACGGTGGAAAACACGCTGGCCCCCGAACCCAAACCCATCATGCGCCCCGCCGTGTCGCGTGGCGATGTCGAACTGTTCTAACGAAAGTGACCCTGCCCATGGATAAGACTACCCGCATTCTGACCGTTGACGACAGCGCAAGCATGCGCGCCCTGCTGAACCATGCGCTCACCAGCCAGGGCTTTGATGTTGCGCAGGCCGAGGACGGCGAAGTCGCCCTCGAATGGCTGGCGCTCAACGAGGTTGATGTGGTGATCACCGACATCAACATGCCGCGTCTGGACGGCTTTGGCCTGATCGAAAAGCTGCGTCAGGGCAACCGCCACCGCGACCGCCCGATTCTGGTGCTGACCACCGAATCGAGCGAGGAAAAGAAGGCCCGCGCCCGCGCCGCCGGGGCCACCGGCTGGATCGTCAAGCCGTTTGACCCGGAAAAGCTGGTTGCCGCCGTGCGCCGCGTTTCCCACTGATATTGGCAAAGGAGCGATCCATGCACCGTGAACTCATCACTTTCGAAGTCGGCGGGCAGGTTTTCGGCATCGACATCATGGCCATCCGCGAAATCCGCGCGTGGAGCCCGGCCACCCGTCTGCCCCGTGTGCCCCATTATGTGGCGGGCGTGGTCAATCTGCGCGGGTCGGTGCTGCCGGTAATCGATCTGGCCGCGCGGCTGGGCTGGGAACCGACCGAGCCGACGCCGCGCCATGCGATCATCGTCACGCAACTGGGTGCGCAGGTGTGCGGGCTGATCGTCGATTCGGTCAGCGACATCGTGACGCTCAACAATGACGCGCTGCAGCCCCCGCCCACCACCGCCAATGACAGCATCATCTCCTTCCTCGAAGGGCTGGCCGCAATCGAGGATCGCATGGTGATGGTGCTCAATCTGGCGGCTCTGGCCGATGGCGACGAGTTTGGCGAGGCGGCATGACCGAGGACAACGCCATGCCCGATCCCGCCCGCATCGCCGCCCATCTGACCACTGTGGCCGATGTGCTGGGTGAACTGGCCGCCGAGATCGAGGAGCTGGGCACCACGCTCTGCCTCGATCCGGCGATCATCGCCCATCATGTGGGCACGCTGCAATCGATCGACCTGATCGCGCAGAAACAGCGCTGGCTGGCCACGCTGCTTCATGCCGATTGCCCGCTGTCGGCGGTCGATACGATCGGGGTCGAGGCGCTCAAGGCGCGCTTTGCCTCGCCGCGCGCGCATTGAGGCCGAAATCGCGGTTCAGTTGAGCAGCGTCCCGGCGGGCCGTTGCCAAAGGTTGTCGGCATAGGCATCGCCGCCCTGCGACCAGACATCGCGGTCGCGCGCGGCGGCCACGGTCGCGGCGGCCCCATGGGTCTGGGTCACATGGGCCAGCGCGGCCAGCAGCGCCGAGGTCAGCGCCATGGCCAGACTGCCGCCTTCCGAGGTCACCTCCTCCTCCATGCCGGGCAGAAATACCGAGGCGAGCCAGGCCCCCTCGATCGAGCGCGACATCAGATAGCTGGCCTCTTCGGGCAGCAGCGCCAGCGCCACGCTGTCGAGCGCGCCCTGTTCGATCAGGCATTCGATGCGCGCCATGGGCGGCAGATGCGAGAGGACGACAGCCAGATCGAAACCGCCGGCCGCACCCGGACTGTCGGGGGCCTGCATCATCAGCGCATGGGCCAACCGCAGGCAATCCCCTTCGTCATCCGAGTCGGTAAGCACACAATCGCGGCACAATTCGGCCAGTCGCAGGCGCCATTCGCCGATGGTCATCGTCAGGGCTTTGGTGGAGGTGTGGGTGCGTTGGGTCATGTCCGTCTCTTCCGCCGCGCCGCAGAAGGAATCAACGATAACGGATGTAGTAAACGGGCGCGAACTGTTCCGCTTTGAGACTTAACAAGTAGTTATCCGTATATCGCCCCTGTGCTGCGTCACAAATTGGGACGAAATTACCTCGATTTCGCACCTTTCTGCGTGCCCAACGAGGCCGATCCGAGGCCATCGCGAATCATGATCCCGCCCCTATTTCGCAAGTGCAGCAATGCATTCTGCCGCAACTTTGCGGCGCAGCATGCAATTCCTGTTGATGAAAGGGGGGATTTGTATTAATTGCCAAGACAAGCCCAAAAAGGGTGACCAACAGAGGATTTGCCCAGACCTTCGCCTTTGGCGCGGGTTTTCGAAAATCACTGAGGGTCAGGAACAGTTAACTGTTCGCAGGAGAAGATGCCATGCGTTTCATGCTCGCCGCATTGTCGGCGGCCGGTGGTTTTGACGCCCCGGTTACAGCAAGATACCCGGATCGCATCACCAATGCGAAGGCGGGGCGGCAGGCGGGGATCAACCCGGCTGCGGTGGTGTTTGGTCCGCCTGGTCAGGATGCGGACCGAAACCCGCTTTAAGGACCAGCGCATGAGCGACCGGGAGGAGGCCCCGGCGAAACGAAACAGCAGCCATATTGCCCACGCCCACCGCGTCCGGGGTCGTCAGGATCCAGCCGTTGACGGTTAGCCCCCTGCCGGATCGGCGGCTGAAGGCGGTGGGACCACCGGAAGAGCAGACGCGAGGCGAATGCGTCTTCCGTTCCCGGCACACCGGCATGCCGGATGTGCGAAAAAGGAAAGTTGGCCGTCCCCGCCGGTGGGACCCACAGCTTTCCGATCGCAGCCCCTTTGTGGGCTGCACCCCCTTCACTTGCGTTTTGGCGCAGGTGAACAAGCCGGCAGCGACGCATCGACCCCATCGCTGCCGGCTTGCTTTCTTTATCCGCCAAACGCCTAAAAGGCCGCCAAGGGGATTGCCCCAAGGCGGCCTTTTTACGTGGCCCTTATGGCCCGTTCAGACGATCAGAACTTCACGCCCAGCTTGGCATAATAATAGCCGCCGTTGATCCCGACCGAGGAGAAGGAGGGATACTGGCTGACATAGGCGGTAGAGGCGACGTTGAACTGTTCCTGACGGCGCGCCGCGTCGATCTTGTCGGGATAGATGCCGAACAGGTTGTTGGCGCCAATCGAGAACTTGATGTCGCGGGTAAAGGCAAAGGTGCCTTCCAGATCGGTCACGAACATCGTGCCGACATGCTGGTAATAATCCTCGGCCTTCTGCGATGACTGGGCCAGCAGCTTGGCCGGACCATAGACCGATTCGCGCAGGTTGACGCTGAACTTGCCGCTTTCCCAATAGGTGTTGAACGTCGCGCGCCACTTGGGCGTGGTGTCGGTCAGGGCGGACTTGGAATATTTGTCGAAAATGCCCTGAAGCGGGTTGATGTTCGAAGGCGCGGCATTGGTCGCCTTGATCGAGGTCTCGTTATAATTGGCCGACAGCGAGAAATCGACCCGACCGCCGACCGCATGGGTGTTATAGGTGGCCAGGAAGTCCACGCCGCGCGTCAGCGTACTCAGCCCGTTGACGAAGGAGTTGATGGTGAGCGAGCCGGACTGGCCGCCGTTGATCGTGTCGATGATCGAGGTGATCGGCACGCCATTGTTATACAACGCCGTCAACACCGAGGGCGAAACGATCACGTTGGACGAACAGTTGGCCGCCGCCAGCGCCGCGCTCAGATTGGTGGAGGGCGTAAACCCGCCCGGCAGGTATCTGCAATTGTTCGAATAGCCCAGGAAGCCCGAGGACTGAACGATACGGTCGCGCAGATAGATCGAATAGGCATCGACCGTGATCGTCAGCTTGGGCAGCGGATTGAGCACCAGACCGAGGCTGAGGTTGGTGGACTTTTCCGGCTTCAGGCCCGAAATGCCCAGCGCCTTGGCGCCCGCCGAATTGGGCGCGAAAATGCCCGAGAGCGAGGCAGGACCCACGTTAATGCCCGAATAGAAACCTTCGGCCAGCGTGGGGGCGCGGAAACCGGTCGAGATCGTGCCGCGCACCGCAACCGCCGGGCTGAAGTCATAACGGCTGGTCAGCTTGAAGACGGTGGTGTCGCCAAAGTCGGAATAGTGTTCATGACGCACCGCGCCGTCGACCAGCCACTTTTCCAGCGGCTTCAAGGAAATGTCGAAATATTGCGAAAGGTTGGTGCGGCTGTTGTTGCTGGCATTGGCGGGTGAGTAGCCGAAGAAGGACTGGATGCCGCCAGCAAGCTTGCCGGTGCCGACGTAATAGGAGGCTGCCTCACCTGCGCCCAGCGCATAAGTGTCGCGGCGCCATTCGCCGCCCGCGGCCAGATGGACCGGCTCGGACAGGCCGACTTCGAGTTCATGGGTGGCATCGAGGTTGACGGTCAGTTGCGAGGCGGTGAAAGAACCGTCAAACACATCGCGCGGGGTGTAACCGGCGCGGGTCGCGGTCGAGGAGTCATAGTAGAGCGCGGCATTGGCCGAGTTCACCACGTAAACCTTGTTCACGTCCTTGCCATAGGTGGCCGACAGGTCGACGGTGGATTTGCCGAAAGTGCCCTTGACCCCGCCGGTCCAGGCAAAGTCGGTTTCCTTCAGGGCTTCCAGCGGCGAGAAGCCGGTCGGGAACGGAATGTCGCCCGAGGCGACCGAACCGGCGGGCGGCGCCACCACAGCGCTCTGTCCATAGACCACGTTGGGCAGGCGGAAGTTCTGGAATGTGCTGCCCGTGCGGGTCGAATAGGAACCGAAAGAGTAGATCTCGATATCCTGAATGCCGGTATAGCCCATGTTGTAGAACATGTTGGTAAGCGCCATGCGGCCATCGCCAAAGATGCGGTTCACATAGGGATAATTGGCCGCAGAGGTCAGGCCCGGAAAGCGCGAGAGGAGCGTGGCGCCCTGCGTGGTGCCCGAAACCACACGCGGATCGACATCGCCGCGGAAGCTGTAATCCTTGACCTTATGCTGCACGGTCAGGTTGAGATACATATTCTCGACCGGCGCCATGCCGATATTGCCGGCCAGTTCATAGTTGAACCCGTCGCCGGCATAATACTGGCCCACCGAGCCGCTGATATAGCCGCCCTTGTCCTTCTTCTTCAGGATCAGGTTGACCACGCCCGCCACCGCGTCCGTGCCGTATTGGGCCGCAGCGCCATCCTGCAGCACTTCGACATGCTCGACCGCCTCCATGGGGATAAGGCCCATGTCGGGGGCGGCGGCGCCCGTCCACATCGCATTGGTCACCACCACGTTGGCCGTGCCGTGGCGGCGCTTGCCGTTGATCATCACCAGCGTGTGGTTGGGGTTCAGCCCGCGCAGCTTCACCGAGGGGTGGAACGCGGTCATGTCATTGCCGAAGGTCTGGATCTGGATGCTGGGCACCGAGAGCGAAAGCGCCTGGTTGATGTCCGAGCGGCCCGCGCGCGCCATCAGATCCGAGCTGAGCACCTGCACGGGCGCGGGGCTGTCGCCCGCCTTGAGGCCGGTCGTGCGCGTGCCGGTCACGATGATGGCAGTGCCTTCCTCGGGCGCGGCGGCGGCGGCCGGTTCGGCGGCAAAGGCCGACGTCGCGCCCAGAACGGTGCTGGAAAGGAGCGCGGCGAGCGCAACCTTCTTGATGGCTTGCATGAAAGTCCCCCTGAACAGGCCGCGCATGCTGCAATGCAACAGGAACCCGTCACCAAAAGCGCCTTCGCTGATGGTCTGGTACGCGGCAAAAATCGTAAAACATACGTGACGAGGGCGGCCAATGCAGTTTCCCTCTACATCGCCGCCTTTCGCAAATGCACAATTTTCCGTCCTAAATGCCCATACGCCGATTTGCGTACCGGCCTGTCAGGCAGCGAAACTGGACTGTTCAACACGCAAAATCGCGACAATATGACCATGGTTCTTCTGTCGAACTGGCGCGTGTTACGTAAAATGAGGAAGTCTATTATGCTGCCCAAAATGCTGAAAACCGTCGGCTGTGCCGCTCTGCTGCCGATTCTGATGGCGGCCGCTCCGGCTCAGGCGCAGGTGACCCGCATCAAGACCAATCCGTCCGCCTTCATTCTGGACGGTGTGCGCGTGGCGCCCGGCAATGAAATCTACTTCCTCTCAGGCCAGCTCGCCTCGCCCATCGACCCGGCCAAGGCCACCGCGATGGAAGATTTCGGCGACACCAAGACCCAGACCGTCAGCGTGCTGAACAAGATCAAGAAGCAGCTCGAATCGCAGGGCTATTCGATCAAGGACGTGGTCAAGATGACGCTGTTCATCGCGGCCGATCCCAAGCTGGGCAAGATCGACTTTGCCGGGGCCAATGCCGGGTTCAAGGAATTCTTCGGCAGCGCGGAAAACCCCGACACCGTGGCCCGCTCGGCGTTTCAGGTGGCCAATCTGGTGGCCCCGCAATTCCTGATCGAGATCGAGGCGATTGCCGCCAAGAAGCCGGCCCCCGCCGCCAAGGCCAAGAAGTAAACCCGGCATAATTGGGAGAGTTAGCACCGGTTTCGGCGCGATGGTCGAACCGGTGCCTGTCGCCGCGTCATTCTTCGCCATTCAGGTGGCGCGGCGACAGTTTTGTCAGTCGGCAAATCGCCTCCGCGATTTGCGTGCGGCACCGGCCCTCTCCCCCGGCCCTGCCACCCAATAGCTTAACCTGATAGGGTAACAGGGCCGGGGGAGAGGACCGGCGCCGGGATCTTACTGCTCGATAATGCGGATCGCGATGGCCGCCGCCGCCGAACGCTTTTCCACGCCCAGCTTCACATAAATCCGCTCCAGATGCTTCTGCACGGTGCGCGGGCTGATATCCAGCACGTCGGAAATATCGTTGCTGGCCTTGCCATAGCCTACCCACAGCAGCACCTCGGCCTCACGCTGGGTCAGGTCCAGACTGTCGCGCAATTTGGCAACATTCTGTTCGTGGCTGATTTCATTGAGGCGGATCAGCACCTCATTCTCGCGGTAATGGGCGATCACCAACAGTTCGAGCGAGCTTTCGCCAAATTCGCCCTTCACCGCCGAACCCGGCTTGCCCCCACGCTGGAGCAGGCGCTCGACCAATTGCCCCACGGCAGGCGGCAAGCCACCCTCGCGGTTCCAATCGGGCACCAGCCGGGCGATGGCCTGTTCGGCGCGCGGGGTGCACCACAGCATCCGCCCCTGCGCATCGGTGGCCATCATCAAACGGCCGGTGGCATCAAGGCTGGCCACGCTGGCATGCATCGCGCGGCTTTGCGCCATATGCACCCGCACCCGCGCGATCAGCTCCATCAGATTGACCGGCTTGCGCACATAATCGGTGCCGCCCACCTCGAACGCCTCGACCACATGCTCGCTCTCGGTCAGGCCGGTCATGAAGATCACCGGCACATTGGCCAGTTCGGGCCGCGCCTTGATCCGGGCGGTGGTTTCAAACCCGTCGATGCCGGGCATCACCGCATCCATCAGGATCAGATCGGGCAGAATATGGCCCAGCAGATCAAGCGCAGCCTGCCCCGAGGTTGCCACCAGAACGCTCAATTCCGCGCCTTCCAACGCGGCGGTGAGCATGCGCAGCGAATCCGGTTCGTCATCGACGACCAGCACGGTCTGCGTATGAACAGGCAGCGACATGCAGTTAGCACTCCTCAAGTATGCGCGTCATGCCGCTCAGATCAAAGCGATCCAGGCATGTAAACAGTTTTCCGGCCAGTTCGGCAGTTTCGGGCTGGGCCGCCAATTGGCGGATCTCCTGCTCAAGGCCCCGCACATAACCTATTCTGAGCAATTCGCGAAGCCTTGCCGTGCGGTCTGCGACCTCGGTTGTGCCGGAATCTGACAGCTTTGTTTCATCGCTTGCCGCAAACAGCGGCAGAGCCGCCCGCGCCGGTTCGGATTCGACCCCCCATGCCAGATCGAGCAAGCCGCCGATCGTCTCGATCAGCTGATTGAAGGCGACAGGCTTGACCAGGAATTGATCATGCACGGGCTTGCGCGTTTCGGGCCGGTGGAATTCGCCCGCATTGGCCGACAGCATGAGGATGCGGATATCCTCGCCAAAGCGTTCGCGGACATGCTGGGCCGTGGTCCAGCCATCAATGCCGGGCAGCGAAATGTCGAGGATCGCCAGATCGAAGGCGGGTGAAGTCTCGCTTTCGATCAGCGCGACGGCGGTTTCGCCATTGGGCACGGCCTGCACCACAAAGCCCAGCGAGGTCAGCAATTCGGTCAGGAACTTGCGCTGTTCGGCATCGTCATCGCAGATCAGCACATGGCGCCGACGCCCCAGATAACCGCTGACCTCGCGCTTTTTGGCAGGCTGGCTGGTGGTCTGCGCCACCTCGCCCAGCATGATGGTCAGGCGGAAACAGGTGCCCTCCTCCGATGTTCCGGCCAATTCGAGTTGGCCGCCCAGAATGCCCATGATCGCCCGCGCAATCGCCAGCCCCAACCCGACGCCGGGGCGCGAATGCAGCGCATCATTGCCGCCCCGGTCAAAGGGTTCGAAAATGGCGCGCTGGTCTTCCTCGCGGATGCCGGGCCCGGTGTCGCGCACTTCAAAGGTCGCAACCTGCCCCGAATAGCGCAGGAACAGCGTGACCGAGCCCTGATCGGTATATTTGACCGCATTGAGCAGCAGGTTGAGCAGGACCTGTTTCAACCGGCTCTGATCCATCCGCACCACGGCGGGCAGGCGCCCCTGCGTTTCGTAATGGAAATCCAGCCCCTTGGCGCTGGCCGCCGGGCGCACCATGCGGATCAGTTGCTCGATGAACTGATCCAGCCGCACCGGCTCTGGCTTGACCCGGATCACGCCCACCTCGACCTGCGAAATGTCGAGCAGGGCCTCGACAAGGCTGGTGATATGTTCGGAACAGCGGCGGATGACGGTGGCCGCCTCCTGCGCGCCCGCGCCATCGTTGCGCTCGACCAATTGGGCATAGCCATAGATCGCGTTCAGCGGCGAGCGAATCTCGTGGCTGACATTGGCCAGATAGCGGCTCTTGGCCTCATTGGCGGTTTCGGCGGCCTGACGCGCCTTGACATGCTCTTCGATGGTCGATGCCGCGTGGTTCCAGCGGGCATGGCATGCCTGCCACCGGCGGAATGTGTAAAGCCCCAGCCCCGCCAGCGCGGGCATCGCCGCCAGCGTGACGCCATGAACCAGGTCGAGCGGATGGCTCAGAAGATCGAGGCCCGTCACCGCCTCGACCACCAGAGCGCCCATCAATCCCGCGCCCAGCAGGCGCCTTGCCCCTGTTTCGGCCGTGTCGAGATGGTCCAAAGCGTCGGCCTTGAGATCGACGGAGGGCGATGCTTTGGGATAATGGGGCATGATCAAGCGCCATCCCCCATACGCAGGGCGCAAGAAGAGGCCCCTGAAATCAGGATGCCGCCCAAGGGCAGCAAGGCCACAACGGCCCGCCCGCACTCCATTCGACCCATTTACAACCCTGCCTTGATCTTATCTTTCTATGTAACCTTATGTTGCATTTTGGAAACTGACTGGCAAGCTCTCTTGAGTCTAACGCTACACTGCCGCCGCCGTCATTCGCGTCCCCTTGCGCCCCTCGCGCGTCACCAGCAGCGCCAGTGTCGCCAACAGGCCGAAACCGCCCGCCACGATGAAGGCGGGCGCATAGCTGCCCCATTCCTGACGCACGAGGCCGCCGCCAAAAGCCGCCACCGCCGCGCCCACCTGATGGCCCACCGCCACCCAGCCGAACACAACCGGCGCCTCGCCCTCGCCAAAGCTGCGATTGGCGATGGCCAGCGTTGGCGGCACCGTGGCGATCCAGTCCAGTCCGTAGAAGATGGCGAAGGCCCCCAGCGAAACCGGCCCGAAATCCATGAAAGGCAAGGCAATCAGCGAAGCCCCGCGCAAGCCGTAATAGACCGCCAGCAGATAGCGCGGATTATGCCGGTCGGTCAGCCAGCCCGAGGCGGTTGTGCCCACCAGATCGAACAGACCCATCAGCGAGAGCAGCCCGGCGGCGGCCACCGGGGCAATCCCATGATCGCCGCAAAACGCGATCAGATGCGTGCCGACCAGCCCATTGGTCGTCAGCCCGCAGACGAAGAACGTGCCGAACAGCAGCCAGAATGTGCCGTTGCCGCGCACCTTCCACAGGATCTGGAGCGCAAAGAGCGGGCTGGCGCTCTGCTTGCGCGCGGGGTTTGCGCCCGGCTCCTCGCCAAAGCGGCCCACGCCTGCGCTGGCCGGGCTTTCGGGCACCAGCCAGGCCACCAGCGGTACCAGCGCCAGACAGGCAATGCCCACCGTGCGCACCACGCCCACCCATGCCCCACCCTGCGTCAGCCAGGCGAGGAAAGGCAGGAAGATCAGCGACCCCGTGGCCGTGCTGGCGGCAAAAATGCCCATCACCAGCCCCTGATTGCGCGCAAACCAGCGGTTGACCATCGTGGCGCCCAAAACGCTGGCCACCATGCCGGTGCCAAAGCCGGAAACCACGCCCCATGTCGCGGTGAATTGCCAGGCTTGCGTCATATACTGGCTGAGCAAAGCCGAGGCGCCCATCAGGGTGAGGCCGAAGATCATCACCTGACGCACGCCCACGCTCATCATCAGCGCGGCGGCAAAGGGGCCGATCAGCCCATAAAGAAAGATCCCCAGCGCGGCGGTGGCCGAAATGCTGGCCCGGTCCCAGCCGAAATGGAGTTGCAGGGGCACGATCATCACGCTGGGCGCGGAACGCACCCCGGCGGAAACCAGCAGGGCAAGAAAGGTGATCGCCGCCACCAGAAAGGCGGGGTGGAAACGGCGGCTCATGCCCGCGCTTCCCGTCCCGCGGTCTGGCCCAGATTGATGATCGCGCCGCTCATCTCCATCAGTTGCGCCCAGCCGTCTTTGCCCAAACGGCCATGGATCTGGGCCTGCAAATCCTCCCAATCCGGCTCGGCGGCGCGCAGCATGGCCCGGCCCGCATCGGTGATCTGCGCCAGCCGCGCCTTGCCCGGACCATCGGTGATGCTCACCCATCCCGCCTCCTCGATCGCGCGGATGGTGCGATAGAGCGAGGTGCGGTCCATCACCAAAAGCGTGGCCAGTTGATTGAGGACGATGGCCCCCGCCCGCTCGATATTGCGCATCAGCGCGAATTGCGTGGTGGTGATGCCATGGGGAGCCAGCGCCGCGTCATAGAGCCGGTCGAGCGTACGGGTCGCCTTGCGCAGGCTGGTGCAGGCGCAGGGGGCGCTGGCGAGGGAAGTGTGATGCATCTACATCATATCGCCCGCCGATGCGCGCCTGTCAATCGCGCCTAATTCAACCGCCCCCTATTTAACCGCCCCCTATTTAACCGACGCGGCCGCCAGAGGATCAATGCGGATCGCGGCAAGCGCGGCATGGTCCTCGGGCAAGGGTTTAGCGCCCGCCGGATGGCCGTTGATCTTCAAAAGATAGGCCACCAGCCGCGCATTATCCTTCGGCTCGAGCGTGCCGGGCGCGAATTGCGGCATGGCGCGGGCCAGATAGTCCGACAGCGCCGCCAATGATTCCCGCCCCCAATTGGCCATGAACTTTCCTTTGAGCGCAGGCACTTCCCATGTCCCCTCGGCCTGTTTGCCGTGACACATGGCGCAGCGCTCGGCAAAGACCGCCGCGCCCTCGGCGGCCTGCGCCTCGGTGTAAACGCCATTGGCCGTGCCCGCATTGGCCGGCATGGCCACCAGAGCCAAAGCCCCGGCCAACACCCATGTCCGCCCGCCCATCACGCAACCCCCTTCATGCCCGCCATAATCGGCTCGACAATCTTCATCACCTCAAGGATCGGCGCCGGATCGGGCAATTCCATACTGTCGCCCACGCCGAACATTTCGCCCAGATCAATGGGGTTGTTCATCACCACGATCCCGTCATTCTTGGCCATCAGCGAGGCATTTTTATAGCGCAGCGAATAGGATGCATCATGCTGGGGCACCAGCCATCCGGTCTGGCCGCGCACGGGAAACACCGTCCTGTCGCGCCACAGGTCGCGCGCGGCATAGCCGGTGGCGTTGATGACCACCTTTTCCTTCAACTGCCCATATTGCGAGGGATCGTTGAAGTCGCGCATCACCATCGACCCGCCGCGCTGATAGTACTCGGTCAGCAGATGATGGGCATAGGAGGGGAAGTTGAAATGCATTTCCGAGGAGCGGCGCGTATAGGCCACCGGAAAGGGATTTTCCCCCGCGGGCAGCATCATCGGATCGGGCACCAGATCCTTGATCCGGTCCATGTAATGCGCCCATTCCGATTCCTGCAAAGGCAATCCGCCCGGCTCCCACGCGCCCTTGATGGCGGGGTCGGGATCGTGATGCTTTTTGACCGGCGGCGCGTCAGACAGGGCATAAGCATCCTGAAACACCACCGGATCGCCCGGCAGGCCCAGCATCGAGCGAAAGCCCTTCCATGACAGGCGCGTCATCTGCTCCCACAGATCGCCAAAGCCCGCCCCGGCAGGCGCCGACAGGGCCACGCGCGAATCCGGCGTGAACGAACCATGCGCGCGGAAAGATCGCGTCCGCTGGATCACATCGCGGGTATAGATCGTGACCTTGAGCCCCGCCCTTTGCGCCACCACGGCGGTCGTCAGACCGATAATCCCGCAGCCCACTACCGCGATTTCCGAGGGCAGCACGGCCAGAGCCTTGCCCACCGCCACCTCCGCGCTGCCCCAGGACAGCGACCAGCCCGAGCCGCCATGGCCGTAATTATGCACGACCAGCGTATCGCCGATCATCTGTGTGCCCAAATTCGGCCCCGCCGCGCGCACCGGGCGGATGCAGCATTTCATGTCGATCAGCTGATCGGGCGTCACGCGCATCGGCGTGAGGTAAGGCCGCCGGGGCGCAGGACCGGCAGAAGCCATCTTGCCCGCCCCGGTGCAGGCCGACAAGGCCCCCACCGCACCCAAAGCCGCCCCCCCGCGCAGCATCTCGCGCCGCGCAAGACCTGCTTGCGGATACCAGTTCTGACGGCTCATCGTGATCTCCCCTTGGCGCCGCAAAGCTGCAAGGGGGCCACGTTAAAGGGAATGGCGCGAATTGCGTATAGTTTGTTTTATTCCATACTCTTGCCGGTGACAAAGGCGCGCACCAGCGGATGATCGGCATCATCGAGTTCATCGACCCGCCCGCGCCACACGATCCGCCCATTGTCCAGCATCGCCAGTTCATCGGCAATCGTGCGGGCCGAAGCCATGTCATGGGTGATCGACACAGCGGTGCAGCCCAGCGACGTCACGCGGTCGCGGATCAGTTCGTTGATCGCGCCCGCCGTGATCGGATCAAGGCCGGTGGTGGGTTCATCAAAGAACAGCAGGCTGGGCGTGCCGACGATGGCGCGGGCCAGACCCGCGCGCTTCTGCATCCCCCCGGAAAGCTCGGACGGATAGCGGTCGGCCACATCGGGCGCGAGCTTGACCAAGGCCAAAGCCTCGACCGCCCGCTCGCGCGCCTCGCGCCGCCCGATGCCATCGGCGTTGATCAGGCGGAAGGCGACATTTTCCCAGACCGGCAGGCTGTCAAACAGCGCGCCGCCCTGAAACAGCATGCCGATGCCGCGAAAACTGGCGCGGCGCTCGGCCTCGCTTTGCCGCGTCACATCCACGCCATCGAGCAGCACCTGCCCCGCATCGGGCTTCATCAGCCCCAGCGCCAGCTTGAGCGTCACCGACTTGCCCTGGCCCGAACGGCCCAGCAGCGCCAGCGAGCGCCCCGGCGCCACCGCCAGATCCAGCCCGTCCAGCACCACCTGCGCGCCGAAACGCTTGGTGATGCCCGTCCATGCGATTTTGGAAGTGATGGTCATTTGAGGGCAAACACCGAAGTCAGCAGATAGTCCGAAGCCAGGATCAGCACGGCGGCCGACACCATGGCCGAGGTGGTGGCCCGGCCCACGCCGCGCGCGCCGCCCTTGGCATTGTCGCCATGGAAACAGCCCATCAGGCCGATGATGAAACCGAACACCGCCGATTTTATCAGCCCCGATTCCACGTCCCACGCGGTCAAAAAGTCCATCGTGTTGGTGATATAGATACTGGGCGAGAGGTCGATCAGGTAATTCGACACCTGCATGCCGCCCGCAACACCGATGATGTCGGTGATCAGCGTCAGCAGCGGCAGGCTGAGCGTGGCCGCGATCAGGCGCGGGGCGATCAGATAGCGGCGCGGGTCGGTGGAGAGCGTGACCATCGCATCGACCTGTTCGGTCGCGCGCATCGCCCCGATTTCCGAGGCCATGGCCGACGCCACGCGCCCGGCCAGCATCAGCGCGGCCAGCACCGGCCCCAGTTCGCGCGTTATGCCCAGCGCGACGATCTGGGGCAGCACGGTTTCGGCATTGAACCGATCACCGCCGGAATAGATATTCAGCGCCAGCGCCGCGCCCGTGAACCACGCCGTCAGCCCCACCACCGGCAGCGAGAGGAAACCCACGCTGGCGAATTGGGCGATGATCTGGCGCGGATACCATGGCGGCGAAAGGGCGGCGCCAAGGCCGCGCGCGGCAAACAGCCCCACGCGGCCGATGGCGGCCACCCCTTCCAGTGTGGCGCGCCCAAGGGCCGCCACCGGGTTTGTGGAGAACAGCCCCATGGCTTACATCTCGGGCAGGTCAGAGGATGCCTTGGGGGCAGCAGAGGCGGGGGCGGGGGTCTTGGCCGCGCTGTCGGCTGAGGAAGCAGCCGACGAGCCGCTCTGCGGGCGGATGAACTGTCCGATCAGACCGAACAGATCGACCGCGCCCTGCGTGTTGTTGATCTCGCCGCCCGGCTTCAGATCATCCTCGGCCCCGCCCGGCGTCAGCGCGATATGCGCGCCGCCCAGCAGGCCGTCGCTGGTGATCTTGGCCGTCGAATCCGAGGGCAGCTTCACATCCTTGGTCAGCGTGAGATGCATCACCGCCAGATAGGTCTTGGGGTCGATCGTCACATCGCTGACCGCGCCCACCTTGACCCCCGAAACCGTCACCTTGGCGCCGGGCTGAATGCCGCCGGCCTCTCCAAAGCGCGCGCTCACCTCATAGGTGCCGCTGCTGTGCTTCAATCCGGAAACGCCCAGCGCATAGGTCAGCATCAAGGCGGCAAAGGCCAGCACGGCAAAGCCCATGATCGTTTCGGCCCAACTTGCCCTCATGCGTTATTCCCACCCTTTTTCTTGTGCTTACTTGCCGCTGCGCAGGATCTTGCCCGAGCCGCCATCCTTGATCAACTGGGCGATCAGCACGTCGATCTTGCCGCCATTGTTGTCGATGGTCGAGACGAAATCCTGCTGCTGGGTAATGGCCAGCCAGACGCCCGACACCTGAACATCGACAACTTTCCAGCCCGAGCCGTCATTGAGCACGCGCCAGACCAGATTGGTGGGCGCGCTCGACCGGCCCCCGGCCAGTTGCGTGGTGACCAGCACATCGCCCGGCTTGCGCACCAGCGAGCCGAGCACCACGACCTTTTCGCCGTGATAATCGTTGATCCGGCTCATATAAACGCCCTCGGCATAGGTGCGGAAGGCGGCGGCAAAGCGGTTATATTGGTCGGGCGTCGCGCTGCGGGCATATTTGCCCAGCACAAAGCGCGTCACCTTGGGCACATCGACCAGACGGTTGATAAGGACGCGGAACGCCTCCTTCTTGGCCGCATCATTCTTGGCCCGGTCGTTCAGCACGGCCAGCACTTCGCGTGCGCCCTGCTGGACAAACGCCTCGGCATTGGCATCGCGGGCGGATTGGGCAAGCGCCACAGGCGCGGCGACCGGCAGCGCGGCGGCTACCACACCTGCCACGCCCAGCGCGAAAGACAGCTTCAGATCAGCGCGAAACATCGACAGCTCCATGACCAGCATCGTGGGGGATTACATTGGCCTGCCGGTCGCGGAACCTCTTGGCCGCGACACAGGTTTTGGTCAATGCCCAAGCCCCGCACCAACGCGTGAAGAAAATCCGCCGGATCAAGATCCGGCATCCCTGAAAAATCACGCCGAATCAGAAATTCGGCGCCGTTGAAAGCCGACCGAATCAAAAATCCGGTAATGCCGCCGCCTTACCCGTGGCGTCCTGAACAACGGCTGCACGCTGCTGGCTGTAGGCTGCGCGGGTAAAGGCATAGGGATCGGACGCGCCGTAAATGGCCGCCATCGTGCTGTCATTCTTTTCGCGCCAGTTGATCCCGGCCATCGCATAGCGCGCCGCGCCGCCCGGCGAGGTAAAGACGCCGCCGATCACAAAACCTACCGGATCGGTGAACGTATCGACCAGCCGCCCAAACCCGTCGCGCACATTCGACGGCCCAAGGAAGGGCAGCATCACATAAGGCCCCGGCTTGGCCCCATAACGGCCCAGCGTCTGGCCAAAGTCAGCCGGGCGCCGCCGCAACCCGCCCGCCGAGGCGACATCGATCAGCCCGCCGATGCCGATCGTCGAATTGATCGCGAAACGCACCGTGGTTTTCAGCGCCCGCCCGATCTTGAGCTGGACCACCTGATTGATCGCGGTGCTCGGCTCATCCAGATTGAGGATGGCATTGTTGATCCCGGCGCGAAAAAACCGGGGCGTCACCGCGCGATAGCCATGGGCGACCGGGGCCAGCATCTTGCTTTCAAAGAAAAGATCAAAGGCGAAAATGTCGCGATTGGGCTTTTGCCAGGGATCGCGCAGCACCAGAGGCTCGCTGGCCGGGGCCGCATCCATGGGCGCAGCGGCATCGGCAGGCGCGGGAGGATTGGCCGCAACCGGGGCATTGTCGGCGCTCGGCGCGCTCTGGGCGTTGGCCGGGGCTGCGGTCTGGGGCGCGCTGGGGGCGGCCTGCTGGGGATCGCCCGCGCCGCCATCCAGCGGCAGGGCGGCGATATGGGGCGCCTCGTTGGCCCGCGCCAGCAGCGATCCGCCGGACGGGGCCATAGCTGGTACAGATGGGGCCGGAGCAGGTGAAGCCGGAACCGAAGAAACACTGGCCAGCAGCAGGGCCGATAGGGGCATTACGATCATATCCAAGCTTCCATCATTATGCCCGCCCCGCAGGATCGCCACCCCATGGCGGTCCCGGGTTTGAGCATCACCCGAATCCCCTTCCCTTCGCCAGAGCATTTTTCTGAAGGCAAAGCAATTCCCGCCAGAGATCGTCCGCCGCGATACCTTGCGTCAAACTGCCCCCTTTGCGCGCTTGCGGCCCATGCTAGACATGCCCCCGGCGCAGGCGCAGATGGGGAGCAGGGATGCGATTGACAATAGGCATGATGGCTTTGGCGTTGATGACCCCGGCCATGGCCGACCCCGCCCTGGCCGCCCCGCGCAAGGTTGTCATCACCCGCGACACATGGGGCATCGCCCATGTTTGGGGGCAAACCGATGCCGATGCGGTCTATGGCATGGTCTATGCCCAGGCGCAGGATGACTTCAACCGGATCGAGGCCAATTACCTGACCAACCTTGGCCGCATGGCCGAGGCGGAAGGGGAAAAGGCGATCTGGCAGGATCTGCGCCAGCGCCTGTTTATCGACCCGGCGCAGCTCAAAGCCGATTATGCGCGCAGCCCGGCTTGGCTCAAGGCGATCATGGAGGCCTGGGCGGGCGGGCTGAACGCTTATCTGGGCGATCACCCGGAGGTCAAACCGCGCGTCCTGACGCATTTCGAGCCGTGGATGGCCCTCTCCTTCACCGAGGGCAGCATCGGCGGCGATATTGAGGGCATTGCCCTTTCGCAGCTCGAAGGCTTCTACACCCGGCGCAAACTGGCCATGACGGGCGAGGAGCGCGGGCTGATTTTCCGCGAGCCGCAGGGTTCCAACGGCTTCGCCATCGCGCCGAGCCACAGCCAAAGCGGCCACGCGCTGCTCTACATCAACCCGCACACCACCTTCTACTTCCGCTCCGAACTGCAGATGACCAGCGCGCAGGGTCTCAACGCCTATGGCGCGGTGACATGGGGCCAGCCCTTCATTTATCAGGGCTTTAATCAACATGCCGGATGGATGCATACATCGAGCGGGGTGGATAATGTGGATGAATATGCCGAAACCATTGTTGATGGACCAAAGGGCAAGGGCTACAAATATGGCGCGCAGACCCGCCCGCTGATCGTGCGCCCCATCACCCTGTCCTATCGCATGGCCGACGGCACGATGGCGCAGCGCACTTTCGAAACCTATGCCACCCACCATGGCCCGATCATCCGCGAGGAAGGCGGCAAATGGATTTCCATCGCGCTGATGAACAAGCCCGTGCCCGCGCTGGAGCAGAGCTTTCTGCGCACCAAGGCGCATGATCTGGCCGGTTTCCTGAAAATCGCCGGGCTCAAGGCCAACAGTTCGAACAACACGCTCTTTGCCGATGACAAGGGCCATATCGCCTATCTCCACCCGCAATTCGTGCCGATCCGCGACCAGCGTTTTGATTGGCGCGCGCCCGTCGATGGGGCCGATCCGCGCACCGACTGGATGGGGCTGCATCCGTTGTCCGATCTGCCGCAGGTGATCGATCCGAAGAATGGCTGGGCCTATAACACCAACAATGCGCCATGGAGTGCGGCGGGGGCGGATTCGCCGAAAAAGGGCGCCTATCCGGCCTATATGGACGAGGTGGGCGCCAATCCGCGCGGACCCCATGCCGAGCGCGTTCTGGCCGCTACGCCGCGCTTTACCCTCGACAGCCTGATTGCGGCGGGCCACGATCCGTGGCTGCCCGCGTTTGACCGGCTGCTGCCGCGCCTGTTCGCGGCGGATGCGGCCGCCCCCTCGCCCGCACGGGCCGAGGCCATCGCCCTGCTCAAAAGCTGGGACCATCGTACCTCCACCGCCTCTACCGCCGAGACGCTGGCCATTGTCTGGGGCGAAAACCTCTGGGCCAAGGGGGCCGAAAGCGCGAAGAAGCAGCGCATGAGCCTGTGGGACTGGATGGACGAACAGGCCACCAATGAGCAGCGCCTTGCCGCCTTGGATGAGGCGATGGCGCGTTTGACCAAGGACTTTGGCGACTGGCGCGTGCCATGGGGCGAACTCAACCGCTATCAGCGCCTGACCGGGGCGATTGTCCAGCCCTATGACGATGCGCGGCCCAGCCTGCCGGTGGCCTTCACCTCCTCGCAATGGGGGGCGCTGGCGGTGTCGAGCGGGCCGAAGGTGCCGGGGATGAAGCGCTATTACGGGAACAGGGGCAACAGTTTTATCGCCGCGGTCGAATTCGGCCCGCGCGTCACCGCCCGCGCCATCAGCACGGGCGGCGCCAGCGGCGATCCCAAATCCCCCCATTTCACCGATCAGGCCCAGCGCTATCTGGCGGGCGACCTGCGCCCGGTCTGGTTCTATCGGGCGGACATCAAGGCCCATGCCGAGAGCACCCGCGTGCTGATCCGGCGTTAATGCGATTTCCGCTCAGGCTTACGCCAGCGGAAAAGCAACGCTCAAACGCCGCGCGGGCTTGTCGCGCCTTTCCGATCCTGCCGGATCGAAAGACACTCTAAACAGCAAGCGTCCCCAACATCCCGCCGTCCGCCGCCCAACTCTGCGCGGTGACATGCGATGCATCATCGGCGAGCAAAAAGGCGGCGACAGCGGCGGCCTCATCGGCGGTGCCGATCCGCCCCTGCGGCACGCGGGCGGCCATGGCGGGGCGCTGCGCCTCGGGCACATCGGCCAGCATCGGCGTTTCGATGAAACCGGGCAGCAGGCAATTGCAGCGCACGCCAAAGGGCGCGGCCTCCATCGCCACGGCGCGGGCGATGCCTTGCGCGGCGTGCTTGCTGGCCACATAGGCGACATTGCCCGCCATGCCCCGCACCGAGGCCAGCGACCCGGTGATCAGGATCGCGCCCCGTCGCCGCTCCATCATGCCCGGCAACACGTGGGCGATGGCCCAGAACAGCGAGGTGGTGTTGACCCGCATCACCTCGTCAAACATCGCATCGCCATAATCCGAAACCGGCGCAAAGGCCCCGCCGGTTCCAGCATTCAGGAACAGGGCGTCGATCGGCCCGTTCTGCGCTTCCAGAGCATCGAGCGCCCCGATCAGTTGCGCCTTGTCGCCCACATCGGCGGCGGCCCAGCCCGCGTTCAACTGCGCGCCCAGATCGCGGAGCATCCCCTCACGCCGCGCGATCAGGCCCAGCCTGCCGCCGCCGGCCGCGATCCTCTCGGCGGTGGCCCGGCCTATGCCGGTGCTGGCCCCGGTGATGACGATATGGCGGCCTGCGAAATTCATGCCTTTCTCCCTATTAGTTTATGCGCGCCACTTTGTATCCATTCCTGACAGAAATCCAGTGCGATAATCGCAGCGGATGACTTGCTGTTTTCAATGGGCTAGACTCAATGCAAACAATTGCACAATGCTCCAGAGAGGCCCATGACCAACGCCGAGCTTTCCCCTCTGTTCTTTCTGGCCATGGCCGTCATACTGGCCGCCTCGCGCATGGTGGGCTGGGCCGCGCGCCGCTTTCTGGGCCAGCCGCAGGTGGTGGGCGAGATGATCGCGGGCGTACTGCTGGGGCCTTCGCTGCTGGGCTGGCTGGCGCCGGGGGTCGAGGCGATGCTGTTTCCGGCCGATCTGAAAAAGCTGCTCTATGTCGGCGCACAACTGGGCGTGGGCCTCTATATGTTTCTGGTCGGCCTGACCTTCAGCCGCGAGGAATTCCGCCTGAACGCCGGGCGCGCGGCGGCGGTCTCGATTGCGGGCATGGCCGCGCCCTTTGCAGTGGCGGTGGCGATGGCGCCCTGGCTGGTCGCGCAAAGCGGCCTGTTCATGCCCCATGTCGGCGTGGCGCAGGCCGGCCTGTTTCTGGGCGCGGCGATTGCGATCACGGCCTTTCCGATGCTGGCGCGAATCATCCATGAACAGGGGCTGGCAGGCACCCGGATGGGCACGCTCAGCCTTGCCGCAGGCGCGATCGGCGATGCGGGCGCATGGGTGGTGGTGGCGCTGGTGCTGGCCAGCCTTGGCGCGGGACCGGCCGTGGCGATCAAGGCGGCGGGGGGCGGACTGGGTTTTGCGCTGGTGATGGCGCTGGTCGCGCCGCGCCTGCTGGCCCCGCTGGGCCGCCGGGTCGAGGCGCGGGGGATGAATGATGGCGTGCTGACGCTGATCCTGGCGCTTTTCCTGATCTGCGCTTGGGCGATGGATGCCTGCGGGATGCATGCGGTGTTCGGCGGCTTTCTGCTGGGCACGGCCATGCCGCGCGGCGCTCTGGTCGAAGGGCTGCGGGCGCGGCTCGAACCCTTTGCCACCACTTTCCTCCTGCCGATGTTCTTCACTTTCTCCGGGCTCAACACCCGACTTCAGGTGCTGGGCAAGCTCGATCTGGTGCTGGTCACGCTGGCGATCATGGCGGCGGCCGTGCTGGCCAAGGGCGGCGCCTGCTATCTGGCCGCGCGCCTCTCGGGCGAGGACAATCGCAGCGCGCTGGGCATAGGCGCGCTGATGAATGCGCGCGGGTTGATGGAGCTGATCATCATCAACATCGGGCTTCAGGCCGGGATTATCGGGCCGGGCCTGTTTGCGATTCTCGTGCTGATGGCGATTGTCACCACGCTGATGGCCTCGCCCCTGCTGGCGCTTTCGCGCCGGTTTGGTTGAGGCCGCAAACAGCGTTTGGCGCTGGTTGAAAGGATTGCGAGTTTTGTCGATTTTTTGCCTTGCCATCCCGCCGCTCTATGGCTAAACGCCCGCCTCACCGCTGGAGTGCCGCTTTAGCTCAGCCGGTAGAGCACATCATTCGTAATGATGGGGTCAGGTGTTCGAGTCACCTAAGCGGCACCATTTTTCCAAGCGTTTAATCCCACCTTCGTCGGCAAATTCATCGGGCCGCCTCCGCGCGCGCACTTTCCTCGTGCCCCACACACAGCAAACCCCCGCTCCCCATGGGGAGGCGAGGGCTGGCCTGTGAGAGAAGGTTTGTGCTGAAGCCGTCGGCTCAGGCCGCGCGGCCGAAGTCGGCGTCATCCTCGTCCTCGCCGCCGCTCATCATATCCAGCGCAAAGCCTTTGACGCGCTCTTGCTGGTGCATGACGGAGTTGGGCTTGGCCTTCTTGGCGCGGGCGCGCGGCGGCGGGGGCGCGGCGCGGGTCTGGCGCGCAGGAGCGCTGTGCTGGACGGGCTGTGGGCTGCTCATGCCGTCCTCGGCGCTGACGCGGAAGAAGGAAACAATGTGCTGCAATTCGTCGGCCTGCGAGGCCAGTTCCTCCGAGGTCGAGGAAATTTCGACCGAGGCGCTGGCGTTCTTTTGGGTCACGCGGTCAAGCTGCTGGATCGCCTCATTGATCTGCGACGCGCCAATATCCTGTTCGCGGCATGCGGCGCTGATTTCCGACACCAGTTCGGCGGTGCGGCGAATATCGGGCACCAGTTTGGTCAGCATCTCGCCCGCCTCGGCCGCGGCCTTCACCGTATCGGAGGACACGGCCACGATCTCGGCGGCGGCCACCTGGCTGCGTTCGGCCAACTTGCGCACCTCGGAGGCGACCACGGCAAAGCCCTTGCCATGTTCGCCCGCGCGGGCCGCCTCCACGGCCGCGTTCAGCGCCAAAAGATCGGTCTGGCGCGCAATTTCCTGCACAATGCCGATCTTGGCCGCAATGGTGCGCATCGCGCCCACCGCCTTGTCCACCGCCGCGCCCGACAATTCGGCGTCGCGCGATGACTGGCGGGCGATCTTTTCGGTCTGGGCGGCATTGTCGGCATTCTGGCGGATATTGCCTGCCATCTGCTCCATGGATGCCGAGGCCTCCTCGGTCGAGGCGGCCTGTTCGCTGGCGCCCTCGGACAATTGTTCGGAACTGGCGGCCATCTGGTTGCTGCCGGCGGCCACATGCCCGGCCGCGCCGCCCACGTTAAGGGCAAAGGCGCGCAGATTGTCGATCAAACGGTTGACCGAATTCTTCATCTTCTGATGGTCGCCGTGGCATTCGATCTCGACCCGTTCGAGCAGATCGCCCTTGCTGGCCAGATCCAGCACACGGTTGCCCTCGGCAATGGGCAGCAGGATCGCGTCGAGCATCCCGTTGATCCCGGCGATCAGCGCGGCAAAATCACCGACAAACCGGCGATCATCGCCCCGCTCGCTCAATTGCCCCGCCGTGGAGGCGTCGATCAGGCGGTGGATTTCCGTGGTGATCGCGCGCAGATTGGCACGCAATGTCTCGATCGTCTCGTTGATAAAGGCCTTCTTGCCGGGGAATTGTTCGAGCGGCGCGTCAAAATCGCCCTCGCCGAACGCTTTCACACAGGCCATGGCCTTTTTCTTCACCGCGATATGCCCGGCCACCATATCGTTGATGCCCCGCGCCACGGTGGCGAAATCGCCCTGAAACTTTTCGGCGCGCACCATGACGTCGATGTCGCCCTTGTCATGCTCGGCCGCCATGTAGTTCATCTCGGTGATCAGCCCGCGCAGATTGGCGCGCAATGTCTCGATCGTCTCGTTGATAAAGGCCTTCTTGCCGGGCAACTGGTCCATCGGCGCGTCGAAATTGCCGACGCTGAATTCCTTGACGCAGGCCATGGCCTTTTTCTTCACGGCGATATGCCCGGCCACCATATCATTGATGCCGCGCGCCATCTGGGCCAGATCGCCCCGGAATTTGTCCACCGGCATGATCGCGTCAATGTCGCCCCGGTCATGTTCGAGCGACATGGCGGCAATGCCCTGCCCCAGCGCCTGGACCGGCTGGGTCGCGCTGTCGAGCAGGCGGTTGATCGCGCCGAGGATCACCTGCGTCTGGCCCTTGCCCACCGAGGGGTCGGTGCGCGCGCCAAGATCGCCGCCGAGCATGGCGGCTTCGACACGTTCAATCTCGGCCACGATGGATGCGGGCGAAACGCTGGAGAAAATGCTGAGCGCCATGAACCAATTCCTCTTTACCGGCTCTTTTATCTGGATGATTTGTATAATTTTTCTGAAATAACCGCCCCTTCGCAATCCGACGAAAGAAAAGTTGCGAATGATCGTCTTTTCAAGAAGCACCAATAGATACAGGGATCTTCTCGAATAACGGTAAATTGAAACCGGGCCTTATCTAAGCAAATACCCGATGGGCGCTTTAGATCGGGATTCGCCTTAGAGTATCGCCCGGCCCACAAACGGTCGGAGGCGGCCGCAAGGACCGCCCCCTTCCCCTCGTCAGGATCGCGCTCAGCGGGTCGCGCCGCTGGCCTGTCCCTGCGCGGCGCTCTCGATCTGCTGACCGTTCATGGTCGAGATCAGGCTCTTGCCATTGCCGCTGGCGGCAAAGTTTCCGGCGGGCAGCGTGACATCGCTGTTGCGCGCCCGCATGACCACGCTCTGCACCCGGCCATTGCTGTCGGCCACCACCTGACGCACCTTGCCCAGACGCGATCCGTCGGGGGCGGTGATCGTCATGCCGGGCTTGACGGCGGCGCTGCCCGCGACCTGCGAGGCCGCGCTGCCCGCCAGCGCCAGATTGCTGCTGCCCAGCGAACCGGCGGCGGAAAGCGAGTTTTGCGCGCTGCCCTGCGCGGCGGCGCTCAGGCCATTGGCGCGCCCGGCAACGTTGGCGGCGGCGTTAGAGGCCGCATCCCTGCCGCGCGAGGCGGCATTCGTCGCCGCCATATTGGCGCGTGACACGGCGCCCGATGCCGCAGAGCGCGCATCGCCCACCGCCCCATTGGCCCGCGTGGCCGCCGTACGGGCGCCATTGGCCACCTGATCCGTGCCGATCAGTTGCGCATTCGCGCTGCCGCTGCCGGTGGCCGAACCGCTGGCCGAAAGCGCGCCATCGACGGTGCGCGTTCCGGTAACCGGAGCGGTCGTCGTAGTGGTCTGGGTCAGATTGGCCGCGCCATTGCCGGTCACGCTGCGATTGGCGTCCACCTTGCCGTTGCGGGTGTTGACATGCTGGCTGCCGGTGGTGTTGCCGCCGGCCGTGGCGGTGCTGCGGGTGGTAGAGCGCGTGGCGGTTTCCACCTGCGAAGTGGCCGAACCGATGGTGCCCATCGATCCGAAACCGCCCATCGATCCGAAACCGCCCATCGAACCTGCGCCACCGATCGCGCCGCCCAGACCGCCGCCAATGGCGCCCCCAAGGCCGCCGCCACCGCCCAGCAACTGGGCATGGGCAGGCGCCGAGGCGAGGCTGAGAACCAGAGCGGCGAAAGCAAGGCTGGAAATGCGGGTCATGTCGTGTCTCCTTCATGATGATATTGGGAACCACGTCCTGGGGTTCTGATGGGGAAACGAGTGCCGAAGCGGATTTCTTCCAAAGAAAATTCGAAAATTTTTAAAAGGAAATCCCCGCAGAAAGGGATGAACCTTCCTGCGGGGACCCTGCCGCCTGCCGTTGGTAGCCGATAATCAGGCGGCATAGGGGGTAAGGATGATTTCCACGCGGCGGTTGGCGGCGCGCCCGCTGATGGTGGCGTTCGAGGCGATCGGTTCGGTCTTGCCAAAACCCTGCACATGCATCCTTGCGCCATTGACGCTGCGCTCGGCCAGATAGTCGGCCACCGCATCGGCGCGCTTTTCCGACAGGCGCTGGTTATAGGCATAGGAGCCGATGGCATCGGTATGGCCGTTCACATCGACATAGGTGGCCGGATATTTGCCCAATGTGCGCGACACCGCATCGAGCACGCCGTAAAAGCGCGGCTGGATGTCATGCTTGTCAAAGGCGAAGGTCACATCGGCGGGCATTTCCAGCACGATCTGATTGTTGCGCTTGATCACCTCGACCCCGGTGCCGCGCAGGTCATTTTGCAGCACGACATATTGGCGGTCGATATAGGCGGGCGCCTCGGCATAGGCGATGGGCACGATGCCCGCATTGACGATGGCCACGCGGCGCACCGCCACATCGGGAATGGCCGGAACAATGGCGGGAACGGCAACCACCGTGTTGACACGGCTGACCACCGGCACCGCAACCGCAGGGCGGGCCACAACCGGCGCGCGCACCGCAGGAGCCTCGACATCCTGCGCCAGAGATCCGGCCACGCCCAGCGAACCCGTCGCCCCGCCCAGCGCCCCGCCGACACCCAGAGCGCCGCCGATCCCGCCGCCCAGCAACTGGGCGTGAACCGGGGCGGCCAGAGCCAGCGTCATCGCAATGGATGCGGCGATGTTGAAAGTCTTGCTCATGATCTGTCTCCTTCATCTGTGCCAGCCTTCGAAAGAGAGCGTTGCGACTGGCTATGATGAGGAAACGATGGGGCTTGCGGTTTTCTTCCCGTCCGCACGCGGATTTTTTCAGATGCCCTTGCGGCAAGCGTTGCAGACAATGCCCCGCCCGGTGCGCGCGCCCGCGCCCACCGCCTCGCGGTCCAGCGCGGCCAGAGCGCCCGATGAATAAGCCGCCAGACGCGCGGCCACCAGCGGCGCGGCAAAGGACGTGCCTCGCAAGGCCACGCGCCCGGACAGGCCCACGGCGGTCATATCCGCCCCCGGCGCGGCATAATCGAGATGGCTGGCCCGCCCGGCCTCGAACAATACGCGCCCCTTGCCGTCCACCCCGGTCACGGCGACCACCCCGCGATACGAGGCCGGATAGGACAGAGGCGAGGCCGCGCCGTCATTGCCGACGGCGGCCACCACAAACATCCCCCGTGCCTGCGCTGCGGCCACCGCGCGCTCCAGCAGGGGATTGGCCGGGCCGACAAGGCTGATCGAGACGACCGGCACGCGCTGCGCCGCCATCCAGCCCAGCGCCTTGGCGATGGCCAGCGCATTGCCGCCCGCCGGGTCCGCGCCATAGACATCGGCGGCAAAGACATGCGCCACCCCCGCCCCGCCCAGCAGCGAGGCAATGGATTGGGCATGCTGATTGGGGCGCGGGGCGCCGATGGCGAAACCGGCCTGCGCCGAAAGGCGGGCATCGGGCCGCACGCCGCCATCGATCAGGCCGACGGTGCCGCCCCTTGGCGATGGCATGGAGGATGATCCGGCGGCGGGCGCCGTCTGGCCGCTGGGGAAATGGATCTGGTCGGCTGTCACGGTCTTGGCGGGCAACAGCTTTTGCAAGGCGCGCGTCGCCTCGGGCAGGGAAACACCGGCGGGGGTCTCCAGCCGGGCAAAGCCCACGCCCAGCCCTTCCAGATCGCCCTGTTCGATCAACCGATAGCCCGATTTTTCCGCCAGCGTGATCGCGGCCGGATCAGGATCAAGCAAGAGCAGTTCATGCGCGCGGGCAGGCGATCCATTGGCATCCATCGCCACCGTGCCCCGATTGCGGCGCACGAAATCATCCAGCCGCTGCAACCGCAGATCAGCCAGCGCGCCCAGATCCTCCAGCGGGCGCGCCACCATTGATGCCGCCTCATCCATCGTGCCGCGCAGCCTGTCGACCGCCCCGCCCAAGGTCTGACCAACAGCGGGCAGTCCAAGCTGGGCCAGCGCAGGCCCCGCCGCCCCCGCCAGCAGCGCGGCCATAATCCCCAGCCTGATCAACCGCTGTCGCACTCTCTTGCCCTTTGTTCAAAAAAATCGCACCAACGCGGAAGAAACGAGCGTGGTCGTCCGTTTCATCCATGACAAGGTGCAAATCATTGCCGACGGCTCAATTCAGCGCCCAATTCAACGAGGGACTGGTCAGGCTTTTGCCGCAGATGCGGCGGTTTGCCCGTGGCCTGACGCGGGACGGGGCCGATGGCGACGATCTGTGCCAGATGACAATCGAACGCGCGCTCAAGTCCTCGCATCTGTGGGCCGAGGGCACGCGGCTGGATTCATGGGTGTATCGGATCATGCGCAACATCTGGATCGACGAGGCCCGCGCTCGCAACCGCGCCGGCCGGACCTTCGCCCCCGAGGAGGACGGCGAGCATGTGGGCGTGGCGGGCGATGCGGGAATCGAGGCCCATGTCGAACTGGGCAATGTCGAGCGCGCCATGGCGCAATTGCCCGATGAACAGCGCGAGGCCGTGATGCTCGTGCTGGTCGAGGGCTTTGCCTATAAGGAGGCGGCCGAGATCATCGGATGCCCGATGGGAACACTGACCTCGCGCCTGGCGCGGGGGCGCGACGCGCTGATGCGCGCGTTGGGAGAACAATCATGAGCATCAGCCGCGAAGAAATCATGGCCTATGTCGATGGCGAAATGGACGAGGCCGCGCGCGCCAGGGTGACACTGGCGGCGTTGAGCGACCTTGACCTTGCCGAGGCGATTGCGCGCGAGCGTGCGCTGCGCGAGCGGCTGCAGGGCCATTTTGCAGGCGTGGCGCAGGAGCCTGTGCCCCCGGCATGGGAAGCGATGATCCGCAAGGCGCAGTCCGCCGAAACGCCCGCCGACGCGCAGGCGGAAGCCCCGATCGCGCCGCCCGCCCCCGTCATCGACCTTGCCCAGGTGCGCCGCAAAAAGGCCGATGAGGCCAAGGCGGCCCGGCCCAAAATCCCCCTCTCGCAGCAGAAATGGTTTGGCGGGGCGATTGCCGCCGCGCTGGTGATGGGCCTGTTCCTTGGCGGCCAGATGATGCGCAGCGAAGGGCCGATCACGGCCAAGGACGGCGCGCTGCTGGCCTCGGGCGATCTGGCCCATGCGCTGGACCGGCAATTGGCCGCCAATGAAGGTTCGACGCGGATGATCGCCACCTTCCGCCGGGGCGACGGGGCGGTGTGCCGCGCCTTTTCGGGCGCTTTGGCCTCGGGCATCGCCTGCCACGACGGCGATGGCTGGCGGTTGGAGCATGTGATGCCCGGATCGGACGCCTCGGGCGCGCAATATCGTCAGGCAGGCTCGGCCGATGCCGCCGTGATGGCCATCGCGCAGGATATGGCCGTGGGCGAACCGATGGATGCCGCGCAGGAAAGGGCGGCCCGCGACAAAGGCTGGCGCTGAAATTTCCATCGTTGGCATCTGATCGTTTGAACGCTGTCAAAAACAGGGTTGAAATCCTCTGTTCTTGCGCTCAAATCTCATTTTGACAACGGTAACATAAAGCGCGCCGACAGCGGGGGCAATGATCGCTTTTGCGGCGCGGGCAGAGGATAGTCGTGACCACCATCAAGGATGTGGCCGAGCGCGCGGGCGTCTCGATCAAGACCGTTTCGCGCGTGCTGAACGAAGAGCCGCATGTGCGCGCGCAGGTGAAGGAGCGCGTGCGCGCCGCGGCAAGCGAGCTGGATTACAAGCCCAATCGCGCGGCCAGCCGCCTTGCGGGCGGACGTTCTTTTCTGATTGCCCATCTCTATGACAATCCCAACCCCAGCTATATTTCCGCGCTGCACATAGGCGCGGCGCGGCGATGCCGGGAACTTGGCTATCATCTGGTGGTCGAACCGGTGAACAGTCAGGACAAGGATCTGATCGGACTGGTCCAGCGTCTGGTCGCCACAATTGCCCCCGATGGTATTCTGCTCAGCCCGCCGCTGTCGGAAAACACCGGATTTGTCGAAAGCGTGCGCAAGCTGGGCGGGCGGATCGCGCTGATCTCGGCCACGCATGGCGATGAATTGACGCATATATCCACCGATGAACGCGGGGCCAGCAAGGCGATCATGGCGCATCTGCTGGGCCTGGGCCACCGCCGCATCGGTTTCGTGCGCGGCCACCCCCAGCATTTCGGCGCCACGCTGCGCTATGACGGATACTGTCAATCGCTGATCGAGGCGGGGCTGGAGTTGGAACCGGCACTGGTGGCGCAGGGCTATTTCGACCTGCAATCGGGGCTGGAGGCCACCCGTGCCCTGCTTGCCCTGCCCCAGCGGCCCACGGCGATCTTTGCCTCGAATGACGAAATGGCGGTGGGCGCGCTGATGGCCGCGCGCGAATTCGGGCTGAATGTGCCGGAGGATCTGTCCATCATCGGCTTTGACGATACGCCGATGAGCCGCCTGATCTCGCCCGCGTTGACCACCGTGCGCCAGCCCTTGGAGGCCATGGGCGCGGCGGGGGTGGAAACCATTGTCTCGCCCGACAAGGCGCCGAGGGATTATCTGGATTTCGAGATCATCCTGCGCGATTCCTGCGCGCCGCCGAAGGGGTGAAAGCTTGCCTCCGGCGGGCAAAGGGCGGGGGCCCTTTGCAATCCCGTGCCTTGGGTGGGGGATTGATGGCGGGTGGGTATTCCATGATGATGGATAGCCGCTGCGCGGCGGGGTCTACCCGGTATCAAACTTGCCATTCACGATGCGGGGCGTCATCGTAGGACACGTTTCGCCATAAAAGGATGCGGGCATGAATTACCGCCTGACGCTGCGCCTGACCAATCGACAGCGCTGGGAGGTGACGGTGTGGCGGCAATTGGACGGCACGATGAAGCTGAGCGGGAAGCAGCGGCTTTGACGGCCCCCGTGCTTGGCGCCATCATGGCCCAGCGTTCCGCCAGCGCGCAGGCCCTGTTGGCGCAGATTGTGGCGCGCTGGGGCGCATCCCTGCGCATCGCGGGCGTGATCGAAGAGCCGCCCCAAAGCGGCGAGGACTGCTCGCCCGGCACGCTGGTCAGCATCCACGATGGCGCGCGTTTCCCGCTGGGTCAGGATCTGGGTTGCGGGGCGCAGGGCTGCACACTGGATTCAGGCGCGCTGGTTTCGGCGGCGGCCTGGGTGGAAACGCGCCTGTCCCGACCCTGCGACCTGCTTATCCTGAGCAAGTTCGGCAAGATGGAGGCCGAGGCGGGCAGCGGTCTGCTCTCCTGCCTGTTGGCGGCGCTGGATCAGGGGGTGCCGGTGCTGCTGACGATCTCGCCCCGTTTTGTCGGGGCATGGGCCGAATTTGCCGGACCCTATGCCCAGACCCTGCCGCCCGACCTTGCGGCGGTCGAGGATTGGCTGGAACGGATCACAGCGCCCGCATCGCTGCCGCCGCAATAGAAAAGCTGCGCCGCCGCGCTTCCTGATCGAACATCTGGCCCGCAACGATGATCTCATCGGCCCCGGTCCGCGCGATCAGGCGACGCAGCATCGCCTCTACATCGCCCTGCGTGCCAATGGCGGTGCAGGCCATCACCTGATCCAGCATGGCGCGATGAGGCGCGGGCAGGTTCTCGTAATAATTTTCCACCGGCGGCTTTACCCGCCCCCCGCCCTGCCCGGTGCGCAGCGCGACAAAGCCCTGCTGCATCGTCGAGGCCAGAAACCGGGCCTCTTCCGCCGTGTCGGCGGCAAACACATTGCAGGCCACCATCACATGCGGCCGGTCCAGCACCGCCGAGGGGCGGAACAAGCGGCGATAGACATCCACCGCTTCATCCAGCATGGCGGGCGCGAAATGCGAGGCAAAGCCATAGGGCAGGCCCATCGCGGCGGCCAGTTGCGCGCCATAGGTGCTGGACCCCAGCACCCACATTTCAGGCCGCGCCCCCGCGCCCGGCACGGCGGGAAAGCCCGCCCGCGCGTCACCTGCGAAATAGGCCTGCAATTCCATCACCTGCTGCGGAAAAGCATCGGGATCGCCATGGCGCAGCGCCATCGCCACCCGCCCGTCCGACCCCGGCGCGCGGCCCAGCGCCAGATCGATCCGCCCCGGATAGAGCGCGTCAAGCGTGCCGAATTGCTCGGCAATCTGCAAAGGCGCGTGGTTGGGCAACATGATCCCGCCCGAGCCTATGCGGATGCGCGAAGTATGCCCGCCGACATGCGCCAGCACCACCGAGGTCGCCGCCCCGCCAATGCCGGGCATACCATGATGCTCGGCCACCCAGTATCGGGCAAACCCTTCGGCCTCGGCATGGGCGGCAAGGGCGGCAGCATGGCCATAGGCCTGATGCAATGTGCCGCCTTCGAGCACGGGGACAAGATCGAGGACGGACAGGGGGATAGACTGGCTCATGCGCCCCTATCTGGGCACGGGGCAGGCCCGCCGCAAGGAGGGCGCTGATTTATGCGCAGGCCGGACAGCTCTCGCCCGCGACATAGAGCGGCGAGGCCTGCTCCTCCTCGCCCACCGGCGCGCCGCATGCCGCGCAGGACACGTGGCGGCCCAGCGCAAGGCCATGGCCCAGCGTCACGCGTTCGTCGAACACGAAACATTCGCCTTCCCACAGGCTCTCTTCGGCAGGCACTTTTTCGAGGTAATTGAGGATGCCGCCCTTGAGGTGATAGACTTGCTCAACGCCCTCGGATTTCAGGAAAGCGGTGGATTTTTCGCAGCGGATGCCGCCTGTGCAGAACATGGCCACCTTGGGCTGCTTGCCCTCTCCCAGCAGTTGGTCCCGCCGGCTGCGGAACCAATCGGGAAATTCCCGGAAAGAGCGCGTGTTGGGGTCGATGGCGCGCTGGAAAGTGCCCGCCACCACCTCGTAATGGTTGCGCGTGTCGATGACGATCGTCTCCGGGTCCGCGATCAGCGCGTTCCAGTCCTGCGGTTCGACATAGGTGCCCACAATGGCCAGCGGATCGACGCCCGGCACGCCCATCGTCACGATCTCACGCTTCATGCGCACCTTCATCCGGCCAAAGGGCATCGCGGCGGCGTGCGAATATTTGACCTCCAGCCCGGCGCAACCGGGGATCGCGCGGATATGATCGACCACGGCGGCAATCCCTTGCGCGCTGCCGGCGATGGTGCCGTTGACCCCCTCGCCCGCCAGCAATAGCGTGCCCTTGATCCCCTGCTCCTCGCAAAGCGCCAGCAAAGGCTCGCGCAGGGACGCAGGTTCGGCAAAGGGGGTGAAGTGGTAAAGCGCGGCAACGGTGATCATGGGGGCGGCCCATAGCGCGATTTGACGCATCGCGCAAAGCTGGGCTGGCCCTCTTGCGCCTTGCCTGCTAGGCGGCGCGGATGCTGAACATTTCCGATGTCACCGTGCGCCTTGGTGGCCGCACCATTATTGATCGCGCCAGCGCCGCCCTGCCCACGGGCGCGCGGGTGGGCCTTGTCGGGCGCAATGGCGCGGGCAAATCAACATTGGTCAAAGCCATCATCGGCGAACTGGAGCCCGATGACGGCAGCATCGACATGCCCCGCCGCTCGCGTCTGGGCTATATCGCGCAGGAAGCGCCGACCGGCACCGCCACGCCGTTTGAAACCGTGCTGGCCGCCGACACCGAGCGCGCCGCGCTGCTGGAGGAAGCCGAGACTTCGACCGATCCGCACCGGCTGGGCGATGTGCATGACCGGCTGATCGCGATTGACGCCTATACCGGGCCTGCCCGCGCGGCGCGCATTCTGCTCGGCCTTGGCTTTACCGAGGAAATGCAGGCGCGGCCCCTCGATTCCTATTCGGGCGGGTGGAAAATGCGCGTGGCGCTGGCCTCGCTGCTGTTTTCGCAGCCCGATGTGCTGCTGCTCGACGAACCCTCGAACCACCTCGATCTGGAAGCGACGCTGTGGCTGGAAAACTTCCTGCGCGCCTATCCCGGCACGCTGCTGATCATCAGCCATGAGCGCGATCTGCTCAACAATGTGGTCGATACGATCCTGCATCTGCAAGGCGGCAAGCTGACGCTCTATGCGGGCGGATACGATTCGTTCGAGCGCCAGCGCGCCGAACGCGCCGCCCAAGCCGCCGCCGCCAAGGCCGCACAGGACGCCCAGCGCGCCAAGCTGGAGGATTACGTCCGCCGCAATTCGGCCCGCGCCAGCACCGCCAAACAGGCCCAGTCGCGCGCCAAGATGCTGGCCAAGATGCAGCCCGTGCTGGGCATGATCGAGGACCCCTCGCTCTCGTTCAACTTTCCCGATCCGGCCGAATTGCGCCCGCCGCTCATCACGCTGGACCGCGCGGCGGTGGGCTATGGCGACACGCCGATCCTGCGCCGCCTGAACCTGCGCATCGACCCGGATGACCGCATTGCCCTCTTGGGCCGCAACGGCAACGGCAAGACCACGCTGGCGCGCCTGCTGGCCGGACAATTGCCCGCGATGGAGGGCGAGATGGTCACGGCGGGCAAGCTGAACATCGGCTATTTCACCCAGTATCAGGTCGAAGAACTGGCCGGGGGCGACACGCCGCTGGTCCATATGGCCCGCGCCATGCAGGGCAAGCCCGAAAGCGCGGTGCGCGCCCAGCTTGGCCGCTTCGGCTTTTCCGGCCCCAAGGCGACCACCTCGGTCAGCCAGCTTTCGGGCGGCGAGCGGGCGCGTCTGGCGCTGGCCCTTGTGACGCGCGATGCGCCGCATCTGCTCATCCTCGACGAACCGACCAACCACCTTGATGTCGATGCGCGTGAGGCGCTGGTGCAGGCGTTGAACGATTATCAAGGCGCCGTCATCCTGATCAGCCACGACCGCCATATGGTCGAAATGACCGCCGACCGCCTCGTCCTTGTCGATGGCGGGGCCGCCGAGCCCTATGACGGCAGCATCGAAGATTACATCGACTTCATCCTCGGCCGGAACCAGCCCAAGGCCACGGCGGCCGACGGCAGCGCCAAAGCCGCCCCCAGCGCGGCGGTCAAGGCCAACAACCTGGCCTGGGCAGAGGTCAAGGAATTGCAGAAAAAGGTCGCCAAGGCCGAAAAGGACATGGCCAAGGTTCAGGCCCGCATCGCCGAAGTCGATGTGGCCCTTTCCGACCCCGTCAAGGCGGCGGTGGCATTAAAGGGCATGAATATCGGCAAGCTGGGCCAGATGCGCGAGAAGCTAGAGACCGAACTGGCGGACGCAGAGGCGCATTGGATGACGTTGGTGGAGAAGCTGGAGGGGTGAGTTTGGCGGTTTTGGGGGTTTGATTTGCCTCCGGCGGGCAAAGGGCGGGGGCCCTTTGCAATCCCGTTATTGTCGGCAAGGTGCGCTGTGGCGAGGTGGTGGGTTTTGAGGGCCGCTGCGCGGCGGAAGGACGACAGCTAAGTTAGGGAGAGCGGACGTTGTATCGTTTAAGCTCGAATGATAGCTTGCTGCTATGGATACGCTTAGTTCATGGCCAGACGCTTATGCCGATTATCACAAACGGGTACGATGGTACTGGGCGGTAGGTTTCGGTCAGGTTCTCGCGACCATTTTGCTGGTGCCACTAGCGTTTTCTATCTCCGAAACCTTTGCCACCGCGTTATTCCTAATTTCACTATTGAGCTATCTTCCTGCATTTATACTTGTTTCCATGCACTTAATGGCATTTAAATGCCCGAAATGCACTAAATCATTTGCTGGCATCTGGTTTTCATTGCCGCCGCCAATTCAATCGAACTGCATAGAGTGTGGCCTTTCTGCAAGGTGACGTAGCGTCCGCAACAGCACCGCATACGGAACGGCAAGCTTCTTCCCGCGAAGCGGCATAACTCTCCTTCAGAACGCCGCCCTTAAACCATCCGCCTCGTCATCCCGCAATGCCCCCAATACCGGGATTGCAAAGGGCCCCCGCCCTTTGCCCGCCGGAGGCATAAAACCCCCAAAAACAAAGCGAGGCGAGGAAAGCCGAAACCTTCCCCGCCCCACTTCGCACCTTGGATCAGGCGGAGCCTAGGCCCCGCCCGTTAACTCATCGCGTCGCCTTGGCGTCGGCGGCGGTTACCTTATCCTTGTACTTGTTGCCGAAATTGCTGCGTACATAGTTGACCACATCGGCAACCTGCTGGTCACTCATCATCTTGCCGACGGGGGGCATGCCATTCTTGCCGTGCAGGACGATGTAGAGCGGGTAGCCAGCCGAGGCGAGGTTCTTGTTGGCGGCGAGTGCGGGGTACATGCCCGCTGCCTTGGCGCCCTTGGCATCGGGCATGTGGCAACCGGCACAGACGCGCTTGTACATGGCCTCGCCGGTGGGTTCGGAGAATTTGAACAGGCTGACGAAAGCGCCATCGGCATCGCCTGCCGATTTTTCGCCGGGCTTGGCGATCAGCGTGGTGGGCTGGGCATCGCCGCGCTGGGCATGGGCCGGTGCGGACAAGCCGAGACCGAGAGCGACGATAGGAAAGAGGATCTTCTTCATGGATTTCACCCTGCCACAACACGTTGATGCAGACGCCCGATAGCGTCGAGCGAGGAGGTCAGCGCGCCTTCCTGCCATGCCGGAATGAACGAGGCATGCTCGCCCGCCAGCAGGATGCGGCCGTCGATCTGGCACAGGTTGTCGTAATGCTCCTTGCGCGCCTCGGGGCTCCAGTTGCCAAAGCAGCCCTGCGTCCAGGGCACGCGGTGCCAGCCCACGGCCACGCCGTTCAGGAACTCGTCCTTGTACTGGGGGTGGATTTTCGAACCCCATTCGACCGCGCGGGCTACACGCTCGGCAGGCGGCAGCGAGGTGAATTCATAGGCATAGGCGCCGAAAGTGTAGCCGCCCAGCAGCGTGGCGGGTCCGCTCGAGCCATAGCGTGTGGACGGGTACGAAATCTGGGTGATCGGCAGATCGGTATAGGAAATGCCGCCAAAGATGTGGTCGTCCTGCTCCCAGAAGCGGCGCTTGAATTCGAGGCCCACCTTGAAGCCCGCCTCATAGGGCACCGCGCGGATGGCATTGGCCATCTTGTCGCCCACATTCATGTCGATCTGTGAGAGGATCGAGAGGGGAATGGTGCACAGGCAATAGTCGGCGCTGGCGGTGCCGCGCTGGCCGGTCTTGGTGTCCTCAAACGTGGCGGTCACGCCCTTGGCGTCCTGCTTGATCGACACGACCTTGCTCTTGAAGCGCACGAACTGGCCTACATGCTTTTCAAAGCCCTTGGCCACATTGTCCATGCCGCCCACCGGCTGGAAGATCGAGCTTTGGCGCTCAATGCCAAAGCCCGCCGACAGGCCGGTCCACAGATGCGATTGCAGGACGGTGGAAAACTTCATCGGTTCGGACGGGATGGGATAGGCCGAAAGGCCGCCGCCCGGATTCTTGGCCCAGCCGCGACGATCCGAGCTTTCCGGCCCCTTCACATAGCGCAGATCCTTGTCCAGCGAACCCCAGTCGCGCAGCGCTTCAAGCAGGATCTCGGCGTCCTCCTTGGTGACATCCTCCGACAAGGCCTGCTTGTTCACCGCCTTGGCCAGCAACTCGCTGGTATGGCCCATGAAATCGGCCTGGATCTCGCGGTAACGGATGGGCTTGCCGCCAAAGGCCTGCGTGTTGTGCAGCAGGGCGTTGGTGTTGACCTGCATGAAGGGCTCGAGCGCGACGCCCAGTTCATTGCAATACGAGATCATGCCCTTGTGGTCATAGGGCAGACGCCACGGGCCCGGATTGATATAGTTGCCCGGCGCGAAACCGACATTCTGCGTTGCCCCGCCCAGTTCGGTAAAGCTGTCGCCCCCGCGCAGCGTCCACGAACGGCCGCCCACGCGATTGTTATATTCCAGCACCTGCACCTTATAGCCCGCACGGCTGAGTTCGAGCGCCGCGACCAGCCCCGCCACGCCCGCGCCCAGAATAAGCACCGAAGCGCCCTTGACGTCGCCTTCCAGCTTGGGCTTGCCCTTGAACGTGGTGGCATGGGCCTGATTGAGGCTGGACATGGCCATATACATGGCCGAAGCGCCCGCCGTCTTGCCAATCATGGCCAGCAGATCGCGCTTGGTCATCTTTGGAAGGAGCCCATTCGCGGCTGAATTGTCGGTCATTCTCAGGTTCCTGTTCGCATGTGCAACGAGGGGGGCAGCATAAGGGGGCGGCAAAGGCGGCTCTGCAACCTCTTCTGTCTTACCATAGGGATTGTCAGGCTCTCAGGACAATTGAGGATTCCTAACAAAGCTTGGGGGCTGGATTGGGAAATCGGCGCAAATTTCGCATTTGTTGATACGCCAATGTGCTTATTCCGCATGACCTTGCCCAAAAGGGCCAGTGCCTCCTTTTCCGCCGGATCGGGGCGGGCGGCGCATTTTTCGACCGTTCGCCCCGCCTTTTCCGGCATAAAATGCCGCATCGCGGCATACGCATGACACAAAGCAATAAAAGCGACATAAAAGCCCGGTCTATACGCCGAAGCCAGTATATGCCCCCCACCCTCCCGGGCGTAGCCAATCCTCATCGGGACCCCGCCCCCGGTTTCACAGCCCCCGTGAATCCGGTCGCGACCATGCCCCGACCCAGGGATCAAGGTTTAACCATGAGGGAAATTTGCATGAAGAAACTGCTGTTCACCACCACGGCGCTTGCCCTCTTTGCGCCGATGGCGGCTCAGGCGGCTGAGGCCGATCAGGCCGAACCTTCGAGCGAGATCATCGTTACCGGCACGCGCCAGACCGGCATGAAGGCCGCCGACAGCGCCGCCCCGATCCAGCTCATCGGCACGCAGGCGTTTCAAAGCGTGGGCCAGCAGGATCTGACGCAGGTTCTGGCTCAGACGCTGCCCTCGCTGAACTTCCAGGGCTTTGGTGGCGATACGGCCAACCTGACCCTCTCGGCCGCGCTGCGCGGCATCAATCCCAATGACACGCTGGTGCTGATCAACGGCAAGCGCCGCCACACCACCGCCAACCTCGCCGTGCTGGGCGGCAGCCCCTATTCGGGCAGCGCCACCACCGACCTCTCCTTCGTGCCCACCAACGCCATCGGCCGCATCGAAGTGCTGCAGGATGGCGCCGCGGCGCAATATGGTTCGGACGCGATCGCGGGCGTGGTCAACATCATGCTGAAAAGTGCCGACCATGGCGGCAGCTTCACCGCCACGGGCGGCAGCAACTATGAAAACGGCGGCAAGACGGCAGCCACCGCACTCAACCTTGGCTTCAAGCTGGGCGAAAAGGGCTTCGTCAACGTCACCGGCGAATACAAGTTCCACGACTATACCTCGCACGGCAATTACGACCGCCGCTACTTCTATCCGGACGGCACGCTCAAGCCCGGCCAGAGCGCAGTGATCGTCAATGGCCTGAAGGGTTTCGCCGGCTATCCCAACGTCAACAACATCAATGGCGATGCGCGCTATTCGATTTACAACCTGTCGTTCAACGCAGGCTATGACGTAGGCTCGGACGCGCAGGTCTATGCTTTCGGCACCTATGGCAACCGCAACGCCAAGGCGTTTGAAAACTATCGCGCACCCAACCGCGTTTCGGGCACGACCAGCACCGGCACGACCGTCTATCCGCTGCCCAATGGTTTCCAGCCGCAGGAAAACATCCGCGAGGAAGATTTCTCGCTGACCGCCGGGATCAAGGGCAAGGCCGCGCAGTGGAACTATGACCTCTCGCTGACCTACGGCAAGGATGCGGTGGCGCTCTACACCATCAATTCGGCCAACCCCACGCTGTTCTCCATGGCCCAGTCGGCCAGCCCGACCGCGTTGACCGGCCTCCAGCGCAATTTCTATGACGGCCAGCTCTCGAACAGCGAATGGGTCGGCAACATCGACATCAGCCGCGATTTCGATCTGGGTATGGCCAAGCCGCTGACTTTGGCCTTCGGCGGCGAATATCGCCAGGGCAACTATTCGATCACCTCGGGTGAATACGGCTCGTATGCCTTTGGCGGCGCGCAGTCCTATCCCGGCTTTGCGCCCACTGATGCCGGTTCCTATGGCCGCAATTCCTATGCCGGTTATATCGACGTGGCGGCCGATCCGATCGCCGGGCTGCATGTCGATGTGGCGGGCCGCTATGAACATTATTCCGACTTTGGTTCGGCCTGGTCGGGCAAGTTCAACGCCCGTTATGACTTCTCGCCCGCCTTTGCCATTCGCGGCACGGTTTCCAACGGTTTCCGCGCCCCGACCCTGGCCGAATCCTATTACTCGTCGGTCAACGTCGGCCCCGGCTCGACCTTTGGCCAGCTGCCCCCCAACTCGGCAGCTGCCCAGCTTCTCGGCTTCTCCAAGCTGAAGGCGGAAAAGTCGACCAACTTCTCGTTCGGCTTCGTCGCCCATCCGCTGCCCAAGCTGCAGATCACGGTGGACGCCTATCAGATCAAGATCCGCGACCGCATTGTGGCCTCGGGCGACATCTACGGCTTCAACAGCGCGTATAATGCCAACAACGGCATTGTATCGCAGGCGGTGCAGAATGCGCTGATCTCGCGCGGCGTGTCGCTGGCTGATGCCACCTCCTATTCGGGCATCAACATCTTCACCAACGGCGCCGACACCCGCACCCGCGGCGTGGAAGCCACCGCCACCTACAGCAGCGATTTCGGCGACATGGGCAAGGTCGACTGGTCGCTGGGCGCGAACTACAACAAGACCGAGATCACCCGCATCTCGCCGCTGCCGACGGCCGTTTACAACGCCGGCTTTGGCCAGACCGACCTGCTCAGCGCCTCGGCCAAGGATGCGCTGACCACGGCCACCCCGCGGGTCAAGCTGATCGGCAACGCGCTGTGGAACATCGGTCAGTTCTCGGTCAACCTGCGTGAAACCATGTATGGCAGCACCAGCCAGCACACGGTCGGCGCCGGCGATGGCCTGCTCTATCTGCAGCACATCGGCACCACCTTCATCACCGACCTCAACGTCGGCTACAAGCTGACCCCCAAGATCCGTTTCGATGCGGGCGCGAACAACCTGTTTGACAAGCAGGCGCCGACCACCCGCCTGCAGAACGATGGCTCGCGGCCGATTTCGGGCAATGTGTACAACAGCCCGATCAGCTTCACGCCTTGGGGTATCAACGGGGGCTATTACTACGCCCGCGTGACCGTCAATTTCTAATCCAGCCTGACACCTGCGGCCCGGCCTGCCGTCCTTTAAAGGGCGCGCAGGCCGGGCTTTTTCTTTGCCCATTGCGGCCCTTTGGCCCTATGCGGATAATGTGATGAGCGATCCTTTTGCCCAAGCAGCAGCGGCGCTGGCCGATGCCCCCGCCCGCGCGGAAAAGCTGGCGCGCGCGCTGGCGGCCCGCGCGCCGCAAGACCCCCGCCCGCGCCTGATTCTGGCCTCGGCCCTGCGGCGACAGGGGCGCTGCGTCGAGGCGCTGAGCCTGCTGGCGCCCTTGGCCCAAGCCTTCCCCCGTGCGGCGCGCACGCGCTATGAACTGGGTCTGTGCCTACGCGCGACCGGGCGCGGGGCCGACGGACTGGCGCAGCTCGAAGCGGCGGTCCAGCTTGACCCGGCGCTGGGCGAGGCATGGGAAGCGCTGGCCGATACGGCTTTTTCCATGGGCGATGCCGCGCGCGAAACGCGGGCCAGAGCGGCGCTGGCGCGGCTCTCGACCGATCATCCCGATGTGGGCCGGGCGGCCGAAATGGTGGCGCTTGGCCGCCATGGCGAGGCAGAACCGATCCTGCGCGCCTTTCTGCTGGCCCAGCCCAACCATGCCGAGGCCTCGCGCCTGCTGGCCGCCTGTTATGTGGCGGTGCGGGCCTTTGACAATGCCGAGACTTTGCTGCGTCATGCCTTGACGCTCGATCCCGGCTTTACGATCGCCCGCTTCGATCTGGCCCGCACTCTGTTTATGCGGCAGGAGGCCGAGGCGGCGATGCGCGAGCTTGCGCCCCTGCTGGCGGCCGAACCGGCCAATCCGGCCTATCGCAATCTTCAGGCCGGTTGCCTCGCGCTGCTGGGCGATGAGGCGGGGGCCGAGGCTTTGCATGCCGGTTTGGCGCGGGAATTTCCCGGCAATCCGCGCGTGGCCATCAACCACGGCCATGCGCTGCGCACCAAGGGCGAGCGTGATGCCGCCATTGCCGCCTATCGCCGCGCGGCCTCGCTGGCGCCGCATGTGGGCGAGGCGTGGTGGTCGCTGGCCAATCTGAAGGTAGCGGCCTTGAGCGAGGACGATCTGGCCGCCATGCGCGGCCTGCTGGCGCGACGCGATCTGGCCGAGGTGGACCGGATGCATCTGGAATTTGCCGTGGGCCGCGCCGCTGAGGATGCGGGGCGCGCGGGCGATGCCTTTGCCCATTATGCGCGGGGCAATGCGCTGGTGCGCCGCCATTTCGGTATGGAGCCCGAAGACTATCCCGCGCAGGCGGCACAGGTTTCGACACGTTTCACGCCCGAATTTTTCGCCGCCCGCCAAGGCTGGGGGGCCGACAGCGACGCGCCGATCTTTGTCGTCGGCCTGCCGCGCTCCGGCTCGACGCTGGTCGAACAGATTCTGGCCAGCCACCCGGATATCGAGGGCACGATGGAATTGCCCTATATCGGCGCGCTGGCGGCGCGGATCGCGGCGCAGGGCGAGGATGCCGTGGCGCTGGCCGAGCCCGCGCAGGTGCGCGCATGGGGTGAGGAATATCTGGCGCGCGCGGCGGTGCATCGGCGGCTGGGCCGGGCGCGGTTTATCGACAAGATGCCCAACAATTTCCGCCATATCGGCCTGATCCGGCTGATCCTGCCCCATGCGCGGATTGTGGATGTGCGCCGCGCGCCGATGGCCGCCTGCTTCTCCGGCTTCAAACAGCTCTTTGCCGAAGGGCAGGAGTTTTCCTATGATCTGACCGAACTGGGCCGCTATTATCGCCACTATCTCGCGCTGATCCGCCACTTTGCGCATGCCGCGCCGGGGGCGGTACACACTCTGGTCTATGAGGATCTGGTTGAGGATACCGAGGGGCAGGTGCGCCATTTGCTGGATGCGGTTGGGGTGGATTTCGATCCGGCCTGTCTGCGGTTCTTCGAAAATGACCGCGCGGTGAGGACCGTGTCGAGCGAACAGGTGCGGCGACCGATCTATCGCTCCGGGCTGGACCATTGGCGGGCGTTTGAAGCGGATTTGGGGGCTTTGAAGGAAGCCTTGGGGGATGCGTTGGAGGGGTGGCGGTAGGGAAGGTTTGCCTCCGGCGGGCAAAGGGCGGGGGCCCTTTGCAATCCCGATAAAGGGTGGCGCTTCGTTGGCGGCGGGGCGTTTTGCGAAATGAATGAAAGCCTGCGGCGCTGTTGAATGGCGCCGCAGGCTTTCAAATTTCAACCTCGCGTCCAACACATAAGGCCGAACCCGCGCGCAAGGCAGACAATTATAGGAGCGCGAGGGGCTAGCCCCTCGCAGAATCAAAATCGCGAAGCGAATAGCGGCCAAGCGCAACGCCTGACCGCCAACCTCAAATCACTCCGCCGCGATCCCCGCTGCCTTGAACATGTCCTCGGTGCCCTCGCCTTCGTCGAACACCAGCGCGGCCGGGTCATTGGCCTTGGCCTTGCGGCGCGAATCGAAGCTGCTCCAGACGGTGTTCCAGTCGCCGCGGGTGGCGCCCTTGGAATATTCGGTGGCGCGGGTTTCAAAGAAATTGGCGTGTTCGACGCCGTTCAGCAGCGGCTGGAGCCAGGGCAGCGGGTGGTCTTCGATCATGTAGATCGGCTGAAAGCCCAACTGGCCCAGACGCCAGTCGGCGATGTAGCGGATGTAGCGCTTGATGTCCTTGGCGCTCATGCCGGGCACGGGGCCCTGTTCGAAGGCCAGATCGATGAAGGCGTCTTCGAGGCGCACCGTCTTTTGGCAGCAGTCGATGATGTCTTCCTTGACCGCCTTGGTCAGGCAACCGCGTTCGGCCACAAAGGCGTGGAACAGCTTGGTGATGCCTTCGCAGTGGAGCGATTCGTCGCGCACCGACCACGAGACGATCTGGCCCATGCCCTTCATCTTGTTGAAGCGGGGGAAGTTCATCAGCATGGCGAAAGAGGCAAAGAGTTGCAGCCCTTCGGTAAAGCCGCCGAACATGGCCAGCGTGCGGGCGATATCCTCGTCCGAATCGACGCCAAAGGTGGCCATGTAATCGTGCTTGGCCTTCATTTCCTCATATTCGAGGAACATGCCATATTCGGTTTCGGGCATGCCGATCGTGTCGAGCAGATGCGAATAGGCCGCGATATGGATCGTTTCCATGTTCGAAAACGCCGCCAGCATCATCTTGATCTCGGTCGGCTTGAACACGCGACCGTATTTTTCGTGATAGCAGTCCTGCACCTCGACGTCGGCCTGGGTGAAGAAGCGGAAGATTTGCGTCAGCAGGTTGCGCTCATGCTCGGAAATCTTCTGCGCCCAGTCGCGACAATCCTCGCCCAGCGGCACTTCCTCGGGCAGCCAGTGGACCTGCTGCTGACGTTTCCAGAAGTCGTAAGCCCACGGATATTCGAAGGGTTTGTAGGTCTTACTGGCTTCGAGAAGGGACATGCGACTGCTCCAGAATCGGCGGTTTTCAAAGGCCCGAGACGGGCGGGAGCGCCAAGAGATACGCGGCCCGGCCCATCAACAGATAGATGGTATTGCGTGCAGGCAACCACAAGGTCTTGTGGATATGCGTTACATCGACTGTGCGCGCTTGATAACAGTTTCGGGGCCGGGATGCATCGGCCCGCTGAGCTTTCCCACAGATTCGGCGGAGGAATTTTTTGTCGGGGAAGAAGGGAGAGAAAATGCGAGGGACTGATTGAGAGAGCCGATTTGTCGAGACAAATCGGTTGGCCGCTCGCGCTCCCGTTACTGTCTGCGTTGCGCCACGGGTTCGGCCAATGGGTGTCGGACGCGGCCTCGAAACAGGAAAGCCTGCGGCGCTGTTGAATGGCGCCGCAGGCTTTCCAATTCAACCGACTGGCGCCCCGCTGCAAACAAAGCGCCACACCCGTAAAGGGATTGCAAAGGGCCCCCGCCCTTTGTCCGCCGGAGGCAAACCCTTATTTCCAGAACCAGCGCGGCGACAGTCCGCGCCCTTTGCGAAAACCCCACATCTGAACATAGAGCCAGATGCCCGAGATCGAGAAGAAGAGCAGCGCAAAGCCGGTGAGCGTCGAGATCACCACGCCGACCGGGCCGAATTCTTCGCCCGAATGCAAGTGGTGGAGCAGGCCGACAAGGCTCTGGCCGCCCTTTTGCTTGGGCCGGCACATCACGTCGGGCGGACAGACGAAATCGGGCTGGAGCTTGGAAACCGGGGCCGGGGCGCCCTGCGCCTGCTGCGGCTTGCCTTGCGTCAGCGGCACGATCTGGCTGAGCACGCCGGTTACGGCCATCCACAACATGAAAACGCCGAAAAACAGGCTGAGCCAGCGGTGCCACTTACGCATGAAATTCCCTTCCTAGAATCGGGCCTTGAACAAGCGCGGTCCCGTTGCGCGCCAAGGTTACGCGCTGATGAAAAGCAGGCAATGCGACATATTGGCAAGCCGCGAAGGGTGAGAAAATGTCGCAAGGCGTGTCAGAGGGCAGATTAAGGATAGATGCGAGGGACTCGTCCCTCGCGCTCCCGTTACTGTCGGCGTCACGTCATGAGTTCGGCCAATGGGTGCGGACGCGGGGTTGGAAATGATAAAGCCTGCAGCGCCGTTAAAATGCGCCGCAGGCTTTCAATCATCGCGCATAGCGCCCCGCCTCAAACCAAACCCCACCCCATTCATGGGATTGCAAAGGGCCCCCGCCCTTTGCCCGCCGGAGGCATCAAACCCTGCGAAATATCACTGACAGGCCAGACATTCCTCATAGTCCGTCTGCCCGCCCGCGCTCAGTTCGATCTTGGGCGCCTCGGAGGTGTTGTCCGCCTCGACCCCGCCGGCAAAGCCCGCGCGCTGCACCGACTTGGAACGCAGATAATACAGCGACTTGATGCCCTTTTCCCACGCCTGATAGTGCAGCATCATCAGATCCCACTTGTCCACATCGGCCGGGATATAGAGGTTCAGCGACTGGGCCTGATCGATATAGGGCGTGCGGTCGGCGGCGAATTCGAGCAGCCAGCGCTGGTCGATTTCGAAGCTGGTTTTGTAGGTCGCCTTTTCCTCGGGGCTGAGGAAATCGAGATGCTGGACCGAGCCGCCATGTTCGAGGATCGAGTTCCACACATTGGTGGAATCCTTCGATTTGCTGGCCAGCAGCTTTTGCAGATAGGGGTTCTTGACGACGAACGAGCCCGACAGCGTCTTGTGGGTGTAGATATTGGCCGGGATCGGCTCGATGCAGGCGCTGGTGCCGCCGCAGATGATCGAGATCGAAGCGGTCGGCGCAATGGCCATCTTGCAGGAAAAACGCTGCATCACGCCCATGTCGGCGGCATCGGGGCATGCGCCGCGTTCCTGGGCCAGCAGGATGCTCGCCTCGTCCGCCTTGGCCGAGATGTGCTTGAACATCTTGAGGTTCCACGCCTTCGCCATCGCGCTTTCAAAGGCGATACCCTTCTTTTGCAGGAAGGAGTGGTAGCCCATCACGCCCATGCCGACCGAGCGTTCGCGACTGGCCGAATATTTGGCGCGGGCCATTTCGGACGGTGCGCGGTCGATATAATCCTGCAGCACATTGTCGAGGAAACGCAGCACGTCCTCGATAAAGCGCTTGTCGCCGTTCCACTCGTCCCAGGTTTCCAGGTTGAGCGAGGAAAGGCAGCATACCGCGGTACGATCATTGCCCAGATGGTCCTTGCCCGTGGGCAGGGTGATTTCGCTGCACAGGTTCGAGGTATAGACCTTGAGACCCAGATCGCGGTGATGCTTGGGCATCATGCGGTTCACCGTATCCGAGAACACAAGGTAAGGCTCGCCGGTGGCCAGACGCACTTCGACCAGCTTCTGGAACAGGCTGCGCGCATCGACCTTGCCGCGCACGCTGCCGTCCTTGGGCGACTTCAGCTCAAACTCGCGCCCGTCGCGCACCGCCTGCATGAAATCATCGGTCAGCAGCACGCCATGGTGCAGGTTGAGCGCCTTGCGGTTGAAGTCGCCGCTGGTCTTGCGGATTTCGAGAAATTCCTCGATTTCCGGGTGCGACACGTCAAGGTAAGCCGCCGCCGACCCGCGACGCAGCGACCCTTGCGAAATCGCCAGCGTCAGCGAATCCATCACGCGTACAAAGGGGATGATGCCGCTGGTCTTGCCGTTGAGACCCACCTGTTCGCCAATCCCGCGCACCTTGCCCCAATAGGTGCCGATGCCGCCCCCGCGCGAGGCAAGCCAGACGTTTTCGGTCCAGGTCGAGACGATGCCGTCGAGGCTGTCCTCAACCGTGTTCAAATAGCACGAGATCGGCAGCCCGCGCCCGGTGCCGCCGTTCGAGAGCACCGGCGTTGCGGGCATGAACCACAGCCTGGAAATATAGTCATAGATCCGCTGGGCATGTTCGGCATCGTCGGCATAGGCGTCAGCCACGCGGGCAAACAGGTCCTGATACTTCTCGCCGGGCAGCAGATAGCGGTCATCAAGCGTCTCGCGCCCGAAATCGGTCAGCAGCGCATCGCGCGAAGGATCGGTCACGATGTTGAACCGGCGCGCATCGACGCGCTTGGTGTCCTCGGGCTGCTTGGGCGAGGAAGCGGCGGCGGCCGCCACGCTGAGCAGATCGCCCATGCGTTCGGCGGTCAACAGGTCGGCAGTTGCCATATCGGTCTTGTCATTCATCGGCATAGCCGGGCCAGCGCCCGCCTCCTTCTTATCGGACAGAACGGCGGCGCCATCGGCACCCGTCTGCGGCTCCGTCAGCGGCAAAGTCGAAAGATCGCTGTTGCGTTCGGCTCGCTCATCCCCGCTGCTGAAATCCACGTTCTGCCCCTCCATGGTGTTGAAACTGGTTGTTCCGGCGCCTTCGGGGCTGCTCTTTTCCAAAGAATCGCGCCGCGCCGAGGCTTTGCGGCCTCTGGCGGTCAATAACTAGGGATAGAGGTCGGCGCCCTTCACCGGCCACAACTTGTTGTGCCTCAAAGGCGGAAACATGCGCAAGAGGAAAGCGCGCAATCGCGCATTTTGCCCACACCCGCCCGCCGGGGCGGCGACGCGCCGGAAATCGGGCATTGGCCTGTCACGCAAGAGTCAAATTGGGCGGAATCGAAAAAAGTTCTCCACATCTGGATGCGCCCTGCGGATCGGCTTTGCGCTTCGCACGCGACTGTACTAATCTGCTAGAACACCTCATACCTCGGGAGAACACCGATGTTCCGCCTGATCGCCGCTTTGTTTTCCGGGCTTGTTGTCGGTCTGGTCGCGCGCTTTGTCTATCTGGGGGCGGTCCCGATGGGGTGGTGGATGACGATCCTGCTGGGCATCGGGGGCTCGCTGCTGGCCGATCTGGTGGTCAATCGCGGCGATGTGGGGCGCCCTGCCCGCCCGGCCGGATTCATTGCCTCGGTGGTGGGGGCGATGGCGCTGATCTTCATCGGACGGCACATGGGCTGGCATTGATGTAAATAAGCAACGCCTTGTAATCTTCATAAAATCGTCATCAAAACGTCTCTGTTCCGCCACCTGTCCGTAACAGGGCGGCCCTAGGCCGCGCCCCATCACTGCATCCAGCACATGGGGGTCGTCATGTCCAAACTTTGCCATCTTCTGCTTGCCGCCAGCGCGCTTTGCCCGCTCGGCTCCGTCCATGCCGCCGAAACGCCGGCCGCCGCCGAAGCGCCCGCCGCCGATGCGGGCGAATCGGACGCCATCGTCGTGGTCGGCCAAGGCGTGGTGCGTCAGGCCCAGACCCTGACCACCAAGGATCTGGCCGTGCTGGTTCCCGGCACCAGCCCGTTCAAGGCCATCGAAAACCTGCCCAGCGTCAATTTCCAGAGCGCCGATCCGTTCGGTTCGTATGAATGGGCCATGCGCGTCTCGATTCGCGGCTTCAACCAGAACCAGCTCGGCTTTACCCTCGACGGCGTGCCGCTGGGCGATGCCACCTATGGCAACCTGAACGGCCTGCATATCAGCCGCGCGATCATCACCGACAATATCGGCGCCACCCGCGTGACGCAGGGCGCGGGCGCTCTGGGCACGCAGGCGACCAACAACCTTGGCGGCACGGTCGAGTTTTCCAGCATGGACCCGCTCGACCATTTCGCGCTGGATGCCGCCGCCACCTATGGCAGCTTCAACAGCTGGCGCACCTTTGGCCGGGTCAATGCGGCCAGCGCCAATGGCGATCTGCGCGGCTATATCGCGGTCGATCACCACGAAACCTCGAAATGGAAGGGCTATGGCCAGCAGCGCCAGACGCTGGTGAACGCCAAGATCGTGGGCGATGTGGGCAAGACCCAGCTGTCGGCCTATGCCTCCTATTCCGACCGCGCCGAGGTTGACTATCAGGACCTCAGCCTCGGAATGCTGAACCGCCTCGGCTATAACTGGGACAATGTCTCGAACAATTACGCGCTGGCGGTCAAGGTCGCCGATGTGGCGGCCAACAATGGCTATTCGGGCGCCACGCCGACCAACCCCTCGGCGGGCACGGCATGGCCCGCGCCCTTTGCCAATGCCGACGATGCCTATTATTCGGGCGGCGGTCTGCGCAAGGACTTCCTCGGCTGGGTGGGCGCCAAGACTCAGTTCAGCGAAAAGTTCTCGGGCGAGATCAAGGCCTATTACCACGACAACAAGGGCCGCGGCCTCTGGTGGACGCCCTATGTCAACAGCCCGAACGGCATCCCGCTCTCGCTGCGCACCACCGAATATGCGATCAAGCGCGGCGGCATTTTCGGCCATATCGACGGCGAGATCGGCGCGCACAAGCTGACCGTCGGCGGCTGGTGGGAGCACAATGCCTTCAATCAGGCGCGCCGCTATTACGCCGTGCTCAGCCGCACCGATCCGGGTCAAGGCCTGCTCGACTGGCCGTCCAACCCCTTCGCCACGCAATGGGAGCTGAATTTCGCCACCGAGACGCTGCAATATCATGTGGCCGACACGGTGAAATATGGCGACCTGACCATCAATCTGGGCTGGAAGGGCTTTGCCGTCATCAACAAGGCCAGCCCCGTGATCGCGGGCGGTCGCGCCTCGGGCCGGATCGCGGCCAAGGACTGGTTCCAGCCCACCGTGGGCGCGGCCTACAAGATCGGCGACCATGGCGAAGTCTATGCCGGGTTTGCCCAGTCCACCCGCGCCTATCAGTCCGCCACCACCAGCGGCCCCTTCTCGGCCTCACAGGCCGGGTTCGACGCGGTCAAGGGCAGCCTGAAGCCGGAAAGCTCGGACACGTATGAGGCCGGCTATCGCTATTCGGATGCGCGCATCAACGCCACGCTGGGCGCTTACCTCACCAACTTCCACAACCGCCTGCTGGTGATCCCCACCGCCGCGGGGATCGTGGGCGCGGCCAATCTGCTGTCCAACGTGGGCGGCGTGCGTTCGGCCGGTATCGAGGCGCTGGTCAACGCCCGTCTGGGCCATGGCTTCTCGACCACCCTGTCCTATGCCTATAATGACAGCACCTATCGCGACGACATCGGCACCTACAAGCTGGTGGGCAAAACCACTGTCGATGCGCCAAAGCACCTAGCCCGCGCCGAGCTGGCCTATGATAACAAGGTGATCTTCGGGCGGGTTGCGGTCAATTATATGTCGAAGCGCTATTTCACCTATACCAATGACCAATCGGTGGGCGGCCGCACGCTGGTCGATGCCAGCCTCGGCTATCGCGTCAAGACGCCCTTCTCGGACCGCCCGATCGAGTTGCAGGTCAATGCGACCAATCTGTTCGACGTGAAATATGTCTCGACCATCGGCACTAACGGCTTCGGCTTCAGCGGCGACAACCAGACGTTGATGGTGGGCGCGCCGCGCGCCGTGTTCGGCACGATCAAGGCGGGCTTCTGATGGGCATGAAGGCTGCGTTTCTGGGTCTGTTGCTGGCGGCGGGGATGATCCCCGCCGCCACGGCCAAACCGGCGGCCAAACCGGCGCATCACCCGGTGCTGATGATCTCGATCGACGGGCTGCGTCCGGGCGACGTGATCGAGGCGGACAAGCGGGGGCTGAAAATCCCCGCCCTGCGCGCCCTGCTGGCCGAAGGCGCCCATGCCGGAGGCGTCGTGGGGGTGCTGCCCACGCTCACCTTTCCCAGCCACACGACGCTGATCACCGGGGTCGATCCGGCCCATCACGGCGTGCTCAACAATGTGACCTTCGACCCGACGGCGATCAACCAGGACGGCTGGTACTGGTATGCCAGCGACATCAAGGTGCCCACCTTGTGGGATGCGGCGCGGGCCAAGGGGCTGACCACCGGCAATGTCCACTGGCCGGTCAGCGTGGGGGCAAAAATCGGCTGGAACCTGCCCCAGATCTGGCGCACGGGGCATGAGGACGATGCCAAGCTGTTGGCCGCGCTTTCCACGCCGGGCCTGTTGCCCGAACTGGAGGCCAAGGAAGGCCCCTATGCGCCGGGCAAGGCCGAAGACCTGCCCGGCGACCAGACGCGGGGGCGTTTTGCCGCCCGCCTGATTGCCGCGCATCATCCCGACTTCCTGACCGTTTACCTGACCGCGCTGGACCATACCCAGCATGAGACGGGACCGGACAGCGCGCAAAGCCATGCCGTGCTGGAAAGCATCGACGCCATCGTCGGCAATCTGGTTGCGGCCGAGCGCAAGGCCCATCCCGATGCGGTGATCGCGCTGGTGTCGGATCATGGCTTTGCGGCGGTGGACAATGCCTTCAACCTCAGCCGCGCGCTGATCGACGCGGGGCTGATCCACCTGTCCGCGCCCGACCAATTGGGCCGGCAAAAGATCGAGAGCTGGGACGCGGTGGCATGGGCCTCGGGCGGGTCGGTGGCGGTGGTGCTGGCGCGGCCCGATGATGCCGCGCTCAAGGCCAAGGTGCGCGAGTTGCTGGTGGGGCTGAAGGCCGATCCGGCCAATCGCATCATCGACATGCTGGAAGGCGAGGCCATCGCCAAGGCGGGCGGCAATCCCCGCGCCAGCTTCTACCTCAATCTTGCGCCGCCGATGCTGGCCACCGGCTATGTCGCGCCCGGCCTGCCGCTGCGCTTCGTGCCGCCGACCAAGGGCATGCACGGCTTCTTCCCCGCCGATCCGCGTATGCGCTCGACCTTTATGATTGCCGGGCCGGGCGTGCCCAAGGGCCGCGATCTGGGCGAGATCGACATGCGCGCGATTGCGCCCACGCTGGCGCGGATCATGGGCGCGCGGCTGGATCAGGCCGAAGCCCCGGCGATCACCTTCTGAGACGGCCGACGCGCAGGGTTTGCCCCTGCGCGTCACCACTCCTGCACAATATCGCTCCTGCCCTGCACCACGGGGCATTTATTGTATTTTTATTTGCCGCTCCGCCGGCTTTCCCATACCCCACAATCCGACAACGATAGAACATAACCACAATCAGTCGTCCGTCGGGAGGGTTCAGGAAATACGGGATTAAGCCCTCGCGGAGTTCGATTACTGATGCGATTACACCATATTCTGGTGCTTTTTCTGATGAGCGGCGGAAATGCCGTGGCTCAGGAAAACTATACTCTCGATCATCTTGAGCAATTGGCGCAGGACACCAATCCTGCGCTTCAGGCTGCCCGGCGCGATGTCGCCATCGCCCGCAGCGAGGTGAGCACCGCGCGCGCCCTGCCCAATCCCACGGTTGAATTCATGACCGGCCCGATGCGGTATAAGCCGGTGGCCAGCGGCCTTTCGGGCACAGCCACCAGCTACAGCCTGTCCCAACCGCTCGACCTGCCTTTTTCGCGCATGCCGCGCATCGAGGCCGCCCGCGCCGGATTGGCCGCCAGCGAGGCGGGCTTTGCCGGACAGGTGACCAACTGGATCGCCAATCTGCGCATGGCCTATTACGACCTGCTGCGCCGCACCGCCGAACAGGTGGTGGCCGAGGAAGATGTCGGCATCGTGCGCTCGATGCAGCAAAAAGTGTCGTTCAGCGTCAAGCAGGGCGAAACGGCCAAATTCGAGGCGATCCGCGCCGAGGCCGAATTGCTCAACGTGCAAAAGACCGCCGCCGCCGCCGCGCTGCGGGTTCAGCAGGCGCGCAGCCAGTTGCGGATGCTGGTGGGGCCCGCCCTGCCGGAAAATTTCACTGTAACGGGCCGGTTGCAGGCCTTGCCCAAATTGCCGCCCTTTGACGAGCTGGTCGAACAGGTCGCGCGCACCAACCCCGATCTGGTTCAGGCCCGCGCCCAGCAGGATCAGGCGCGCTATCGCCTGCGCACCGAGGAGGCGCTGCGCCTGCCGCAGGTCGCGCTGCGCGCCGAACGCAGCGGCGACGCCGAACAGGACCAGACCCGCTTTGGGCTCAGCGTCACGGTGCCCATCTGGGACCGGCGCAAGGGGCCGGTGGCCGCCGCCGAGGCGCAATTGTCGAAATCCACGCTGGGGCTTGAGGCGCGCGAATATGCCGTGCGTCAGGAACTGGTGATCGCCTACAAACAGTATGAGATCGCCCAGAACACCGTGGCCGCGCTGGAAGGCGGCGTGGTGTCGCAGGCGCAATCGGCGCTCAAGGTGGCCGAGTCGGCCTATCGCTTTGGCGAGCGCGGGCTGATCGACGTTCTGGACGCCCAGCGTGTGTTCCGCGCCGCACGCGCCGATCTTATCAACAGCCGTTTCGATCTGGCCGTGGCGCTGGTCGAGATCCAGCGCCTCAGCTCCAATCTTGCGCAGAGATAAACCCATGAACAAATTTCCTTTTGTGGCGCTGGCTCTGTCCCTTGCGCTGCCTTTGACACTGGCCTCATGCGGCGATGAGAAGAAAGCCGCCAAGCCCAGGATCGACCCCGAAAGCGTGGTGGCGGGCGCCAATATGCAGGGCCGCGTCAAGGTCGCCCCGGTGGGTGTCGAGGCGGTGTCCGATACGCTGCGCGTGGCGGGCCAGATCACGTTTGATGAAAACCGCGTGGCGCGCATCGGCGCGACCGTAACGGGGCGCGTCACCGACATGGCCGCCAATATCGGTCAGAACGTCTCGCGCGGCACGGTGCTGGGCCGGATCAACAGTTCGGACCTTTCGACCCAGCAGCTCGCCTATCTGCGCGCGCGCTCGCAATATGAGCTGAACCGCCGCGCCGCCGAACGCGCGCAGCAGCTCTATGCCGCCGATGTCATCGCCGCCGCCGAATTGCAGCGCCGCCAGAGCGAGGCCAGCATTTCCCATGCCGAAATGCGCGCCGCCGCCGACCAGTTGCGCCTGCTGGGCGTGTCGGCCTCGGCGCTGGGGCAATTGGGGGGCAAGGGGGTGATCTCCTCCTCCACCCCGATCCTCTCGACAATGAACGGCGTGGTGGTCGAACGCAATCTGGCGCTGGGCCAGGTGGTGCAGCCGGCCGACGCGCTGTTTGTGGTGGCCGATCTGTCCAAGCTCTGGGCCGTGGCGCTGGTGCCCGAACAGCAGGTGCGCTTTGTTCGGCAGGGCCAGACCGTCGCGCTGGAAATCCCGGCGCTGGGCGGAGCCAAGCGCGAGGGGAAGCTGGTCTATGTGGGCCAGGTGGTCGACCCCAAGACGCGCACCGTGGTGGTGCGCACCGAGCTGGACAACCGGAGCGGCGAATTGAAGCCCCAGATGCTGGCGACGATGCTGGTGACGGCCGCGCCCGAAAAGCAGCCCGTGGTGCCCAATGCGGCCATCGTGCGCGAGAGCAACAAGGACTATGTCTTTGTCGAAACCGCACCCTCCAAATTCCGCCTCCGCGCGGTGTCGCTGGGCGAGGAGGTCGCGGGCAGGCGCGTGGTGATCTCGGGCGTCAAGCCGGGTGAGCGCATCGCCATCGAGGGCGCCTTTCACCTCAACAACGAACGCAACCGGCAGGCATTGGAAGGCCAATGATCCAGTCCCTGATACGCGCGGCGCTGCAACAGCGCCTGATCGTGATCGTGGTGGCGGCGGTGCTTTTGGGCTTTGGCCTGAATGCAGCGTCGAAACTGTCGGTCGATGCCTTTCCCGATGTGACCAATGTTCAGGTCCAGATTGCCACCGAGGCCTGGGGCCGCAGCCCCGAAGAAGTCGAGCGCATGGCCACCGTCCCCATCGAGGTGGCGATGACGGGCCTGCCGGGCCTTGAGGAGATGCGTTCGCTCAACAAGCCCAACCTCTCGCTCATCACGCTGGTGTTCACCGACAAGACCAATGTCTATTTCGCGCGCCAGCTGGTGATGGAGCGCCTGATCGAGGTCGGCTCGAAAATGCAGCCGGGGATCGCACCGGTGCTGGGCCCGGTCTCGACGGGTCTGGGCGAAGTCTATCAATATACGCTGGACAAGCCGGGCGACGGCAATTCGGTGCTGAGCCAAGACGAATTGACCCGCCGCCGGACCATTCAGGACTGGGTGGTGCGCCCGCTGCTGCGCTCGATTCCCGGCGTGGCCGAAATCAACTCGCAGGGCGGCTTTGCCAAGCAATATCAGGTTCTGGTCAACCCCGATCAGCTGCGCCACTATTCGGTCAGCGTGGCCGAGGTCTATCAGGCGGTGGCCCGCAACAATGCCAATGCGGGGGGCGGCGTGCTGCCCCAATATGCCGAACAATATCTGATCCGGGGCGTGGGTCTGGTCAAATCGGTCGATGACCTTGGCTCCATTGTTATCCGCGAGAGCGCCGCAACGCCCGTCTATCTGCGCGATGTCGCCGAGGTGAAGATCGGGCCCGGCGTGCGCGACGGCGCGCTGATCAAGAACGGTGTGACGGAAAGCGTGGGCGGGATCGCGATGATGATGGCGGGCGGCAATGCCAAGGCCATCGTGACGAAGATCAAGGAGCGCGTCGAACAGATCAACAGCAAGGGCATGTTGCCCGATGGCTTGAAGATCGTGCCCTATTACGACCGCTCCGAACTGGTCGATGCCGCGATCCACACCGTGGTCAAGGTGCTGATGGAAGGCATCGTGCTGGTGGTGATCGTGCTCTTCGTCTTCCTTGGCGATGTGCGCTCCTCGGTGATCGTGGTGTCTACGCTGGTGCTGACGCCGCTGCTCACCTTCATCTGCATGAATTATCTGGGCATATCGGCCAATCTCATGTCGCTGGGGGGGCTGGCCATCGCCATCGGGCTGATGGTCGACGGTTCGGTGGTGGTGGTGGAAAACGCCTTCCTCCTGCTGGGCCAGACGCGCGAGAGCGGCGAGAGCAAGGTGCGCATCATCCTGCGCGCCGTGGTCGAGGTGGCGACCCCCGTGATCTTTGGCGTGGGCATCATCATCCTCGTCTTCCTGCCGCTGATGACGCTGCAGGGGATGGAGGGCAAGATGTTTGCCCCGCTGGCCTATACGATCGCGATTGCGCTGGCGATTTCGCTGGTGCTCTCGCTGACGGTGACGCCGGTGCTGTCCTCCTATCTGCTGAAAGCGCCGAAGGTGCATGAAGGCAGCCACGGGGGCGAGGAAGACCACGATACCCGCGTTATCAAAGTGATGAAAAGCCGCTATCTCAAGATGCTGCATTGGGCGCTGGGCAATGAAAAGCGCACGATCACGCTGGCGGTGGGCGGCTTTCTGGCCACGCTCGCGCTGCTGCCCTTCCTTGGCACGGCCTTTATCCCGGAAATGAAGGAAGGCTCGGTGGTGCCCGGCATCAACCGCGTGCCCAACATCGCGCTTGATGAATCGATCAAGATCGAGATGGAGGGCATGCGTTTGATCATGCAGGTCCCCGGCGTCAAATCGGCGGTGTCGGGCGTGGGCCGCGGCGAAAGCCCGGCCGACCCGCAAGGCCCCAATGAATCCACCCCCATCGTCAGCCTGAAACCGCGCGAGGAATGGCCCAAGGGCTGGAATCAGGACGATATTGCCGACGCCATGCGCGAAAAACTGAAAGCTCTGCCCGGCGTCCAGATCGTGATGGCCCAGCCCATTTCCGACCGCGTGGACGAAATGGTGACCGGCGTGCGCTCCGACATCGCGGTCAAGGTGTTTGGCGATGACATGGACGAATTGAAGCGGGTGGCCGAGGAAATCGCCCGCGTGGGTCAATCGCTGCAAGGCGCGGAGGATCTGCGCATCGAAAAGGTCAGCGGCCAGCAATATCTCTCGATCGAGATCGACCGGGCGGCGCTGGCGCGCTTTGGCCTCAATGTGGCCGATGTGAACGATCTGCTGGAAACGGCGGTGGGCGGCAAACAGGCGACCGAGATCTTTGAAGGCGAGCGCCGTTTCCCCGGCGTGGTCCGCCTGCCGGAGGCCTATCGCAACAATATCGAGGCGATTTCGAACCTGCTGATCACCTCGCCCGGCGGCGCTCAGGCGCGCCTGGCCGACGTGGCCAAGGTGGTCGTCTCGGACGGCCCGGCCCAGATCAGCCGCGAAATGGGCAAGCGCCGCATCGTCATCGGCATGAACGTCAAGGGCCGCGACCTTGGCGGTTTCGTGGCCGAGCTTCAGCAAAAGGTTGATAAACAGATCAAGCTGCCCGATGGCTATTACCTCGAATGGGGCGGGCAATTCCAGAATATGGAGCGCGCGCTGGGCCATCTGATGATCATCGTGCCGATCACGGTGGCGGCGATTTTCTTCCTGCTCTTCGTGCTGTTCAACTCGCTGCGTCTGGCCTCGCTCATCATTCTGGTGCTGCCTTTCGCTTCCATCGGCGGGATCGTGGGGCTGGCGGTGACGGGGGAATATCTCTCGGTGCCGGCCTCGGTGGGCTTTATCGCGCTTTGGGGCATTGCGGTGCTCAATGGCGTGGTGCTGGTCTCCTATATCCGCAACCTGCGCGATGAGGGCAAATCGGTGCGCGAGGCGGTGGTTCAGGGGGCAACCCTGCGTTTCCGCCCGGTGATGATGACGGCGACCGTGGCGCTTTTGGGCCTGATCCCCTTCCTCTTCGCCACCGGACCGGGGTCGGAGGTGCAAAAGCCGCTGGCCATCGTGGTGATCGGGGGGCTGATTACCTCCACCGTGCTGACGCTGGTGGTGCTGCCCACGATCTATCGCTTCTTTGATGATGAACGCGTCGAGGCCTGAGGGGAGAAAACACCATGGCCATGATTGAAATCCGCGCCGTTGTCCGGCCAAGCCGGGTCGAGATGCTGCGCGCCGCGCTGCGGCAATTGCCGGAATTTCCCGGCATGACCGTGGCCAAGGTCGAAGGGTGCAGCGGCACCGGGAAACTGGGCAACTATCCATGGACGATCAAACAGGAACTGGTCGATTTCACGCCCAAATCCATGATCCACATCGTCGTGGACGAAGCCAATGCCAAGCCGATCTATGACACGATCCGCCAGATCACCCGCACCGCCCGTCAGGGCGACGGGCTGATCTGGACCATGCGGGTTGAACAATGCCTGTTCATCGCCGCGGAGCCGGAGGATTAGGCATCAAGGAAGAGGGCTGGCGATCAGCCCTCTTCTTTTTCCGCCGCTTTGCCGCCTTCGTCCTCGCCATGGGGATGGCGCAGTTCCTCGATATGATTGGCGCGGCGGCGCAGATAATTGTCGCGGGTGGTCGCATAGGGATCGGCCGATTCCTTTTCCTGCCGCAACCGCTCCTTGTTGACCACCCGGCGATCGACGACCCCCAGCACGATCATCGGCACGAGGGCCGCCGTCGGAACGACATTGCGGCCGATCGCCAAAGGCAGGGCCGCACGATCCACAATGCGCCCCGTCAGGTCGCGCAAGGTCGTCGATCCGAACAGGGGCATATAGAGATACGGCCCGTTGGGGACGCCATAAAAGCCCAGCGTATCGGCAAAACCGTTTTCACGGAAAGGCAATCTGAACGGCTTGCGCTTGGCCATATCAAAGATCCCGGCCAGACCGATCGTCGAATTGAGGACGAAACGGGCGACCGTTTCAGCGGTCTTGCCGACCTTGTGCTGCATCAGGAAATTGGCCGCGATCACCGGTTCGCGCAGGTTGTAAAGCGCATTGTGAATGCCATCGCGCACCGGCGAGGGCACAACCGCTTCATACCCTTTGGAAAAAGGCTCAAGCACCGCATCGTCCACCGCCTGTGTCACGGCAAAGGATGCCATGTTGATCGCGCGCGCCGGATCAGGCGCCAGCGGGCGCGATGTTACCACGATGCTGGGCTGTTCCTCGGCGCCGGGAAGGCCGGGGTGACGCGGCGGCACAGGTCTGGCCGCAGGGGCTGCGTGGGTAGAGACCAAGGGCCGGGCCGAAACCGATGCCGATGGCGAAACCGATGCCGATGGCGAAACCGATGCCGATGGCGAAACCGATGGCGATCCTGCGGCGCCATCCTGAACCGCCGGACCATTGGGCGTCATCGCCGCATCCTGTGCCACACTTGACGGCGCGGCAACGCCCGGCGCAGCATCGGGTGAAACCGATTGCGCCCAACATGGCGCCGCCGCCAGCATCCATGCCAGCGCCAGACCACCTTTCACCAAACCGCTCTTGCCCCCACGACAAGCCCTGGCCGATCCCATCATTCCAACATTCCCCAACTCCGGCCCCCGCCATCGCACGATCCTTGTAGAGAACTCGTGCGGACTGCCTAGTGGGAACTACGACAATTTGCGACAAACCGGTGGGAAAATGTCCCTTTTAGGGAAAGCTGCCGGCCATTAACGCATTGCGGGCAAAGGCCACGCGCGGATGGCGCAAGGCCGCGGGCGACCAGACCAGCGAATAGGTGTGTACCGGGCGTTCGATCGGGGCGACGATCTCGGCCAGTTGGCCCTGCGCGATCAGGTCGCCGCACAGATAGCCGGGCAGCGCGGTCCAGCCGAACTCCTGCATCATCAGGCTGCGCAGACAGCGCAGGTCCTGCCCCACCACGGCCGGGCTGACGGGCGGGCCGGGCAGGCGGTTTTCCACCAGCCAGTCCTCGACCAGCGGCCGTTCGAGATGATAGGCCAGCACCGGCTCGGCCATTAACGCCCGGCGCAGATCGGGCGCGGCCATGATGCGCGCGGCCACGCGCGGCGCGGCCACGGCATAGACGCGCTCTTCGTGAATGCGCGCGCTGCGCAAACGGCGGTCGGCCAGCACATAGGCCGAGAGGCCAAGATCGTAATTGCCCTCGATCAGCCCCTGCCGGATCGCCTCGCGGTCGCCGGTGTGCAGGCTGATGCGCAGGCCCGAATGGAGCAGCGGCAAGAGACGCGGCGCCACCACCTCGGCCAGAAAATCGCCATGGCCGATCAGCCGCACCGAACCCGTCATGTCCGAGGAGCGCGCCCGCGCCGCCGCCAGCGCCGCCTCGGCAATGTCGAGCCGGTCGCCAAGGCTGGCGGCCAGCTCCTCGCCTGCCAGTGTGGGGATGACGCCCTTGGGCTGGCGGGTGAACAAATCGCGCTCGATGGCGGCTTCCAGCGCGGCAATATGCTGGGAAACCGCCGGTTGCGTCAGACCAAGGCTGCGCGCGGCCCCGCTGATCGAACGCTGGCGATAGACTTCGACAAAGGTGCGCAGATGCTGAAGCGACATAAGCCATGCCATAAATATTTTTATTGCCAAATGCCAGACTGCTGTGTGGTATGAGGTCAGAAGGAGGCCTAAGGCACAGATGTCCCCCCATTCGAGTCGCCCTTCGTGATCGATCTGTTGCCCCACCCCGCCTGCGGCCCCCGCCCATGACCCTACCCGGCTGGTCCGCCTGGGCCTATTCCGCCAAGACCGCCTTTGCTGCGCTGCTCGCCCTGTGGGTCAGCCTGTTTGTCGGCCTGCCCATGCCCTTTTGGGCGATGAGCACGGCCTATATCGTGTCGAGCCCGCTTTCGGGCGCCACCCGGTCCAAGGCGATCTATCGCGTGATCGGCACGGGCGGCGGCGCCACGGTGGCGGTGGCGCTGGTGCCGATGCTGGTGGAATGGCCGGAACTGCTCAGCCTCGCGCTGGCGCTCTGGGTGGGGATCACGCTGGCGATTTCGCTGCTCGACCGTTCGCCGCGCGCCTATATGCTGATGCTGGCGGGCTATACCGCCGCGATCATCGCCTTTCCCGCCGTGGACCGGCCCGAGGCGGTGTTTGACATTGCCACCGCGCGCGTGACCGAAATCGTGCTGGGCATCACCTGTGCCACGCTCTCGCACAGTTTGCTCTGGCCCAAATCGGTGGCCACCGCGCTCGAACCGCGCCTCAAACGCTGGCTGACCGATGCGCGCGGATGGTATGACGATATTCTGGCCGGCGCGCATCCGACCACCTCGCTGCGCGACCGCCAGCAACTGGCCGTCGATGCGGTGGAATGCACGCTGCTGGCAACGCACATCCCCTTTGACACATCGCACTGGCGCGAGGCCACCGCCAGCGTGCAGGCGCTGCTGCGCCGGGTGCTGCTGCTCTTGCCGGTGCTCTCGGGCATGGCGGACCGGCGGCGCGCGATCGGCGATGGCGATGATGAATGGAACGACCTTCTGCGCGAAAGCTATGAGCTGCGGCGACGACAGGCGGGCGTGCTGCTGGATGAATGCGATGCGCTGCTCCATCATCTGGGCCATCCGCAAAGCCCCTCGCCGCTCTCGGATCAGGAGCAAAAAGGCACGATCGAATTGCATGCCGATCCGATGTCGGCGCTGATTGCGGGTGTGGCGGCCACGCTCACCATTCTGGTGGTCTGCGCGATCTGGATCCTGTCGGGCTGGCATGACGGCGCCTCGGCCGCCGCGCTGGCGGGGGTGTTCTGCTGTCTGTTTGCGGCGATGGACAATCCCGTGCCCGCGATCCTCAATTTCGGCGTGGCCACGCTTTCGGCCATGCCGCTGGCGGGTCTGTACCTGTTCTATATCCTGCCCCAGATCGACGGTTTCCTGCCGCTGGTGCTGGTGCTTTCGCCCTCCCTGCTGCTGTTTGGCAGTTTGCTGCCCAATCCGCGCTATGGCCTGTTTTCCCTTGCGCTGATGATGGGCTTTTGCAGCACGCTGGCCCTGCAGGAAACCTATACCGCCGATTTTGCGCATTTCCTCAACACCAATCTGGCCCAGTTCGTGGCCATGGTGGTGGCCGCCGGGATGACGGCGGGTCTGACCACGATCAGCAAGGATGTGGCGATTGCCCGGCTGAATGCGCGGATGCGGCGCGATCTGGTGGCGCTGGCGCGCTCCTCCTCGCCGCCCGATGCGCTGGCCGCGCTGGGGCGCAGCACCGATCAGCTCGCCCTGATCACCCAGCGTCTGGGCGCGGATACCGATATGGCGACGGCCGGGCTGAGCGACATCCGCATCGCGATGAACATCGTCCAGATCCAGCATCTGCGCAGCCATGCCACGCCCGCCCTTGCCGCCGCGCTTGAACATATGCTGCGTCTGGGCACGGCGCATTGGTCGAACAAGCGCGACACGCCGCCCCCGCCCGAATTGCTGGAGGCGATCGACATCGCGCTGCGCCTGACGCAAAGCCAGCCCTTGCCCCAACTGACCACATCGGCCACGCTGATCACCGAGCCGGAACAGGGCCGCGCCGCGCTGGTGGCGCTGCGCCGCAATCTGTTTCCCCATGCACCCGCCTTTCGCGCCGGAGGTTACGCATGAGCGCCGAATATATCCTTGGCGGCATCTATATTGACGCGGCCCCCGTGCACGGCTGCATCGCGCTGTTGATCGCGCTGCTGCTGCACCGGCTGTTGATCGCCGTCCGTTTTTATCGTTTCGTATGGCATCCGGTGCTGTTCGATACGGCCATGTTTGTTCTCGTCTGGGCGATGGTCACGCTGTGGTTGCCCCCGCTCGTCCCCTCGCTTCTGCATTCCCCGCTATAAGGCCCCTGCCATGACTCTCTCGCTTTCTCCTGCTGGCTCCAAAGTCGTCCGCTATGCTGTGACCGGCGTGCTGGTGGCGGCCGCGCTTGTGGCGGGGCGCGCGCTGATTACCTATTATCAGGCCGATCCATGGACGCGCGACGGGCGCGTGCGGGCCGATGTGGTGCAGGTGGCGCCCGATGTGGCCGGATTGGTGACGCAGGTTTTCGTCACCCACGATCAGGCCGTGCGCAAGGGCGATGTGCTGTTTCAGATCGACCCGGCCCGCTTTGATCTGGCCATCCGTCAGGCTGACAGCCAGTTGCAGAGCGCGCAGGCCGACGTGACGCGCGCGCGCGCCGCGATCCAGAGCGCCAATGTGGTGCTGACACAGGCAAAACGCGACGCCGTGCGCAACCGGAAGCTGGGCGATCTGGTCGCCGCCGAGGCCACCGAGCAGAGCCAGTCCAAGGCCGCCGAGGCGCAGGCCAAAGCCGCCGAAGCCAATGCCATGCTGGCCGAGGCCGAGGCGCGGGTGACGGCGGCGCGCGACGCGCGCGATCTGGCGCTGCTCAACCGGGCGCGCACGCGGGTGGTCGCGCCCACCGACGGGCGCATGTCCGACCTCAACCTGCGCGTGGGCAATTATGTCAGCGCGGGCGCGCCGGTGATGGCGCTGATCGACACGGCATCCTTGCGCGTCGAGGGCTATTTTGAGGAAACCAAGCTGCCCCATGTCCATGTGGGTCAGGCCGCCACGATCCGTATGATGGGCGAGAGCAAGGTGCTGACCGGCCATGTCGTCTCGCTGGCCGCCGCGATCGAGGATCATGACAGGCTCGCGAGCGCCAAGATGCTGCCCGCGATCAACCCTTCTTTTAGCTGGGTGCGTCTGGCCCAGCGCGTGCCGGTGCGTATCAAGCTGGACAATCCGCCCGCCGATATCGCGCTGATCGCGGGGCGGACGGCCTCGGTCACGCTGGCGCGGGATGGCGCGAAGTGAAGCGGGCTCTATGGGCGGCCTGCACGGCACTGGCGTTAAGCGGATGCGTGATGGGGCCGAATTATCAGGCGCCCAAGCCCGTTTCGGCCAAGTTGTCGCAGGCCGATGGCATGACGCAGCAGGCGCCCCTGCCCCCGCGCTGGTGGCATCTTTATGATGATCCGGTGCTGGATCGGCTTGAGGAACAGGCGCTGAGCGCCAACACCGAATTGCGCGTGGCGGCGGCCTCTCTGGGCCGGGCGCGGGCGATGACCGAGGCGGCCGAGGGTGCCAATGAGCCGGAATTCTCCGTCGAGGCCGCCGCCCAGCGCGCAAGGCTTTCGGGCGAATCCTATCTGCTGACCGAGCAACTGCCGGTGATGAATCTCGGCTCGGCCGGCGGCGGGGTCAGCTATCAGTTCGACCTGTTCGGACGCCTGCGCCGGGGGGCCGAGGCCGCGCGCGCCGATGAAGGGGCCGTGGGCGCGCTGGCCGATGCGGTCAAGGTGACGCTGGCCGCCGAAGTCGCCAAATCCTATGTCGAGGTCTGCGGCGCGCAGGAAATGGAAGCTATCGTCGAGCATTCGGTGGAAGTGCAGGAGCGACTGGTCGAATTTGCCGAGCGCCTGCAGGCCGAGGGCCGGGGCAGCGCGATCGAGGTGTCCGCCGCCAAGGCGCGTCTGGCCGATGCGCGCGCCGCCCTGCCGCTCGACAAGATCAAGTCGCGCGCGGCGCTCTATCGGCTTGCATTCCTGATGGGTCGCACGCCCGACGATTACCCGCGCGAGGCCGAGGCCTGCCACCATCTGCCCAAATTGTCGCAGCCGCTGCCCACCGGCGACGGCGCGGCCCTGATCGCGCGCCGTCCCGACATCCGCGCCGCAGAGCGCCAACTGGCCGCCGCCACCGCCCGCATCGGCGTGGCCACGGCCGAGCTTTATCCCCAGATCGGCATCGGCCTGACGGGCGGCACCACCGGCATTCTGGAAGATCTGGGGCGGGCCGCCACCAATCGCTGGAGCATCGCGGGCCTCATCCGCTGGAATTTCCCCAGCGCAGGCCCGCGCGCCAAGGTCCGCGCCGCCAAGGCCGACACCGCCCGCGCGCTGGCCGTGTTCGACGGCAAGGTGCTCAACGCCCTGCGCGAGGTGCAGACCGCGATCAGCACCTATGGCGAAAACCACAACCGCCTGCTCTCGCTGACCGAGGCGCGCGAGGCGGCCGATCAAACCGCCGACCAATTGCGCCGCCTGCGCGAGGGCGGCAAGGCGGCGGCGCAGGTGGACATCGGCGGGCGCAGCACCGCGCTGCTGGCCGCCCAGCGCGAACAGGCCGCCAAGGAAGCGCTGGTACTGGATCAGATCAACCTGTTCCTGGCGCTGGGCGGCGGGTGGTAGGTTTTAGAGGTGCCTCCGGCGGGCAAAGGGCGGGGGCCCTTTGCAATCCCGTTTTGGGGTTGCGCACGGTTGCCAAGGTCTTATTTTTGCGCCATATTTTCCAAGCCTGCGGCGCGGCAAGGTAGCGCCACCCGGCGCCGCAGGCTTTAATAATTCCACATCACGCTTGCCAGCTTAGGCCTGATCCGGGGCGCAACATCGACAGTATCGGGATTGCAAAGGGCCCCCGCCCTTTGCCCGCCGGAGGCAAATCCCCGCCCAACAAACCTAAAGCCATTCCCGCAACGCCGCCCATGCCGGCTGCTTTGCCGCAATCCCCACCGCATGGGCCGGACTGCTCGAGGGCAGCGCGATCAAGGGCCACGCATCGCCCAGTTGCGCCCGCCCGATCGCATAGGCCTTGGCCCCGTTGAACGCCATCGCGCGCAAGGCTGGCAAACCGGCCGCCGCGCTGCGCAGGTCGCGGGCCTCCACCTCGCGCAGGTCGGCGTCCAGACTGCCGCGCCGCCGGGCGCTTTCCACCACATCCCACAGGCCGATCCCCGCGCCCAGCAGCGCAGCAAGCCGCGCCTGATACTCCATGGCCGTCAGGTCCGCCCCCACCACCGGCGAGAGCAACCTCCAGAACTGATTGCGCGGATGGGCATAATAGCGCCCCGCCGCCAGCGATTGCCGCCCCGGCAGGCTGCCCAGCAGCAAAAGCCGGGTTTGCGCATCGGCCACCATGCCAAACGCCGTGTCCCGCAGGCCATCTGTTACGTTCTGTTGCAATTGACGATACTTTCTTCGTTGTCAGCTTGCCGCAATCTGCCCAATGTAACGGATGGGCAAGCTGTGGATCGCTTGCCTGCGTCCTGACGTCCTTTGAAACACCGGCCTTTTTGCCGATGGAGTGTGCCACCATGTCCGACACCGCGCCCTATTATGAAGACGACCGGCCCCGCCGCAAACCCTGGCTGGCCTATGCGCTGGTGGTGCTGGGGCTGGTGGCGGTGGCGCTGATCGGCAAATGGTTTGCGGGCGCCGGGGCGCAGAAGAATGCGCGATCAGGCCGTCCGGCGGCGGCGGTTTCGGCGGTGCCTGTCGGCCTTGGCGATATGCCGGTCGAGGTCAACGCCATCGGCACGGTGACGCCCATCGATTCGGCCGCCGTGCGCAGCCAGCTTTCGGGCACGGTTTTCGCCATCCTGTTCAAGGAGGGCCAGCAGGTGCGTGAAGGTCAGGTGATCGCCCAGATCGACCCGCGCCCCTATCGCCTTTCCCTGTCGCAGGCCGAAGGGACATTGGCCAAGGATATGGCCCAGTTGAACTCGGCCAAGCTGGACCTCAAGCGCTATGAAACGCTGGCCTCGCAGGATTCGGTCGCGCGCCAGACGCTTGATACCCAGCGCGCCACAGTGGGCCAGTTGGAAGGCACCGTGGCCGCCGACCGCGCCTCAGTGGGCACTGCGCGGCTCAATCTGCAATATACGGCGGTCAAGGCGCCTTTCTCGGGCCGCATCGGCCTGCGTCAGGTTTCGGTCGGGGCCTTTGTCACCCCTTCGGACACGGCGGGCATTGCCACGGTCACGCGCACCGATCCCATCGATGTGGCCTTTACCGTGCCGCAGGGGCAATTGAACGCGATTGCCGCCAAGGGGTCCGGCCTGCCCGTGATCGCCTATGATCAGGATGGCAAGAGCGAGCTGGCCAAGGGCACCTTCTCGACCTTTGACAATCAGATCGACACCACCACCGGAACGATCAAGGCCAAGGCACGCTTTGCCAATCCGGCGGCGGTGAAGGCTTTGTTCCCCAATCAGTTCGTCAATGTGAAGATGCTGGTCGATACGCTGCATCAGGTGCCGGTGGTGCCGGTTTCGGCGCTGCGGCACGGCGCACCGGGCGATTTCGTGTTCGTGGTCCAGCCCGACAACAAGGTGAAGCTGACCGTGGTCAAGGTCGGCCCCAGCGATGGGCGGAACACCGCGATTCTGGGCGGGCTGAACAAAGGCCAACTGGTCGTGGCCGAGGGCGCGGATGGGCTCGATGACGGCTCGAGCGTGCGTCTGGCGGGCGGCAAGGGCGGCCCTGACGGCCCCGGAGGCGCAGAGAATAAAGGCAAGCGCAAGGCGGCCCAATGAGCGCGCCCGTCGAACCCGGCCGGGACGAGCTTCCCGCCGAGAAGATGATGGGCGGCCCGTCGCGGCCCTTCATCCTGCGCCCCGTGGCCACCACGCTGATGATGATCGCGCTGTTGCTGGCCGGTTTCATCGCGTGGAAGCAATTGCCGCTCTCGGCGCTGCCGCAGGTGGATTATCCCACGATCCAGGTCCGCACGCTCTATCCCGGTGCCAGCCCGGATGTGATGGCGCTGACCGTGACCAGCCCGCTCGAGCGCCAGTTCGGCCAGATGCCGGGCCTGACGCGCATGACCTCGAATTCCTCGGGCGGGGCATCGGTCATCACGCTGCAGTTCGATCTGGGCATGGCGCTGGATGTGGCCGAACAGCAGGTGCAGGCGGCGATCAATGCGGCCAACAGCCTGTTGCCCTCCGACCTTCCCGCGCCGCCGGTCTATGCCAAGGTGAACCCGGCCGACGCGCCGGTCATCACCCTTGGCGTGTCCTCGAAAACCCGTCCGCTGGGCGAGGTGCAGGGGATTGTCGAGCGGCAGTTTTCAAACAAGATAGCGCAGGTTTCCGGCGTTGGTCTGGTCAGCCTGTCGGGCGGACAGCGCCCCGCCGTGCGGATCATCGCCAATGTCGGCGCACTGGCCACGCGGGGCCTCAGCCTTGAAAGCATTCGCAGCGCCATCTCCAACGCCAATGTCAACATGGCCAAGGGCAGCTTTGACGGGGCCACCAAAAGCTGGACCATCGACGCCAATGACCAGTTGGGCAGCGCGAAGGATTACGCCAATCTGGTCGTCTCCTATGCCAATGGCGCCCCGATCCGCCTGTCCGACGTGGCCAGCGTCGAGGCGGGGGCGGAAAACACCCGCAATGCCAGTTGGATGAACAGGCAGAGCGCCGTCATCATCGATGTTCAGCGCCAGCCCGGCGCCAATGTCATCGCCACGGTCGATGCAATCAAGGCGGCTCTGCCCGATCTGACCGCGCAATTGCCCGCCGATGTGAAGGTCAAGGTGTTGACCGACCGCACCGAGGGCATCCGCGCCAGTGTTGAGGATGTGCAGTTTGAACTGGTGCTGGCCGTGCTGCTGGTGGTGCTGGTGATCTTCCTCTTTCTGGGCAGCCTGCGCGCGACGATGGTGGCGGCGATTTCGGTGCCGCTTTCGCTGGTCGGGGCCTTTGCCGCGATGTGGGCGTTGGGTTTTTCGATCAACAATCTGACGCTGATGGCGCTCACCATCGCCAGCGGTTTTGTGGTCGATGATGCCATTGTGGTGATCGAGAATATCGCCCGCTATGTCGAGGAGGGGATGAAGCCCTTTGACGCGGCCCTGAAAGGTGCCAGCGAGATCGGCTTTACCATCATCAGCCTGACCGTCAGCCTGATTGCCGTGCTGATCCCGCTGCTGTTCATGGGCGATGTGGTGGGGCGGCTGTTCCGCGAATTTGCGATTTCGCTGGCCGTCACCATCGCGCTTTCGGCTCTGGTGGCCTTGACCGCCGTGCCGATGCTGGCCGCGCGCTGGCTGCGGCCCGAACACGAGGAGCGCCGCTTTGCCATCGTGGACAAGGCGATGCACCAATTCGACCGCCTCGCCGCCGCCTATGCCCGCGCTTTGGGCTGGGTGATGGAGCGTTCGGGCCTGACCATGCTGGTCTTTGCCGCCTCGCTGGTGGTGACGGCGGCGCTGTTCTGGGCGATCCCGAAAAACCTGTTTCCAACGCAAGACACCGGGCAGATCCGCGCCACGCTGGTCGCCGCGCAGGACATCAGCTTTACCCGCATGGCCCAGTTGCAGCAGCAGGTGGCGGCCAAAATGCTGGAAGATCCGGGCGTGGAATCGCTTTCCTCCAGCGTGGGCGTGGACGGCACGAACACCACCGTCAATCAGGGGCGGATGGTCATCAACCTCAAACCCATAAACGCGCGGGAGGATCAGGAAGCCATCATGTCCCGCCTGCGCGACAGCGCGGCCGGGGTGCCGGGGGTCCAGCTCTATTTCCAACCGGTGCAGGATCTGACCATCGACACCGAAACGGGCCTGACGCCCTATCGCTTTGCGCTGCATGGTGCGGATCAGGATACGGTCAACACATGGGGGCAAAAGCTGGCGCAGGCGCTCAAAGGCGAAAGCGCGCTGCGCGATGTCAACGCCCCCGCGCTGGGCCAGGGGCGCAGCGTGATCGTGGACGTCAACCGCGATGCGGCGGCGCGTCTGGGCCTCTCGGTGCTCAGCGTCGACAATGCGCTCTATGACGCCTTTGGCCAGCGGATCATCTCGACGATCTATACCCAGTCAAGCCAGAACCGCGTGATCCTCTCGGCCAGCCCGCAGATGCTGTCCGACCCGCAAAGCCTTGGGCAGCTCTATATCCCGCTGTCCTCCGGCACGCAGGTGCCGCTGGGCACCATCGCCACGATCCGCGAGGGCACCACGCCGCTGGTTCTGGCCCGCGAAGGGCAATTCCCTTCGGCCACCATCGGTTTCGATGTCACGCCGGGCGTCTCGCTGGGCCATGCGGTGGACCAGATCGAACAGGTCGCCAAGGATCTGGGGATGCCTTCGGCGCTGACCATGGATTTCTCCGGTTCGGCCTCGGCGTTTCGTTCGGCGCTGGCCAATGAACTGGTGCTGGTGCTGGCCGCGATCATCACGGTCTATATCGTGCTGGGCGTGCTGTATGAAAGCTTCATCCACCCCGTCACGATCCTCTCCACCCTGCCCTCGGCGGGCGTGGGGGCGCTGATCGCGCTGGCGCTGACGTCTTATGGGCTGGGGGTGATCGGCATTATCGGCATCGTGCTGCTGATCGGCATTGTGAAGAAGAACGCGATCATGATGATCGACTTTGCCATCGCCGCCATGCGCGAGGAAGGGATGCGCGCCGAGGAAGCCATCAAACGCGCTGCCCATCTGCGTTTCCGCCCGATCATGATGACCACCTTTGCCGCGCTGTTTGCCGCGATCCCGATGATCTTTGGCAGCGGCATGGGCCATGAATTGCGCCAGCCTCTGGGCCTGTCCATCGCAGGCGGCCTGATCCTGTCTCAGGTGCTCACGCTGTTTACCACCCCGGTCATCTTCCTCGCCTTTGAAAACTGGCGCGAGCGGCGTCAGACCCGCCGGAGCCGCGTGCAAGGGGAGCAGGCGGCGTGAACATTTCCGCCCCCTTCATCCGGCGGCCGGTCGGCACGATCCTGCTCACCATCGGTGTGGCGCTGGCGGGGATTGCGGCGTTTTTTCAACTGCCCGTCGCGCCCCTGCCCCGCGTCGATATTCCCACGGTGATGGTGCAGGCCAATCTGCCCGGCGCCAGCCCATCGACCATGGCCAGCACCGTGGCCAGCCCGCTCGAAAGGCGCCTTGGCACGATTGCGGGCGTGACCGAGATGACCTCGCGCTCCTCGCTGGGCTCGACACAGGTGGTGCTGCAATTCGACCTGAACCGAAACATTGACGGGGCGGCCCGCGATGTTCAGGCCGCCATTGCCGCGGCCCGCGCGGACCTTCCCAGCACGCTCAAAACCAACCCCACCTATCGCAAGATGAACCCGGCCGACGCGCCGATCCTGATCCTTGCCCTGACCAGCCCGACCCGCACGCCCGAACAGATCTATGATGCGGTGTCGAACATCGTGCAGCAAAAGCTGCTTCAGGTGAATGGCGTGGGCAATGTCGAGTTGGGCGGCGCGGCCTTGCCCGGCGTGCGGATCGAGATCAACCCGATGCAACTCGCCCGCGCCGGGATCGGGCTGGAGGATGTGCGCACCGCCCTGCAATCGGCCAGCGCGAACCGGCCCAGAGGTGTGCTGGAAGGCATCGACATTTCCAAGGGCGGCCTGTCCTGGCAGATTTTCTCCAATGCCGCCGCGCTGAAGGCGGCAGACTTCGCCCCCATGGTGATCGCATGGCGCAATGGCGCGCCGGTGCGCCTGTCCGACATTGCCCGCGTGGTCGATGGGCCGGAAGAATTGCGCACGATGGGCCTGTTCAACGGCAAGAAGTCGGTGCCGATCATCATCACGCGCCAGCCCGATGCCAATATCGTGGCCACGGTCGATGCGCTCAAGGCGCAGGTGCCGGGGCTGCAGGCGCTGCTGCCCGCCGACATCAAGCTCAACATCGCCACCGACCGCACGATCACCATCCGCTCCTCGCTGCATGAGGTGGAGATTGCGCTGCTCGTTTCCACGCTGCTGGTGGTGATCGTGGTCAGCGTGTTTCTGCAAAGCTGGCGCGCGACCCTTATCCCGGCGGCTGCGGTGATCGTCTCGCTGCTGGGCACGCTGGGGGTGATGTATATGTCGGGCTTCCTGCTCGACAATCTCTCGCTGATGGCCCTGACCGTGGCGACCGGCTTTGTGGTCGATGACGCGATTGTGGTGGTCGAAAACATTGCCCGCCATGTCGAGGAAGGGATGCCCCCCTTTACCGCCGCCCTGCGCGGCGCGCGCGAGGTGGGCTTTACCGTGCTGTCCATTTCGCTGTCCCTTGTCGCGGTCTTTGTGCCGCTGATCTTCATGGGCGGGGTGATGGGGCGGTTGATGCGCGAATTTGCGCTGACCATGACGGCGGCGGTGGGCATCAGCCTGATCGCCAGCCTGACGGTCACGCCCATGCTGGCCAGCCGGGCGCTGGTGGCGCCGGGGGTGGAAAAGGACAATGCCCTGTTCCGCGCCTCGCGCCGATTTTTCGATGGGCTGCATGCGCGTTACGCCCGGCGGCTGGATTGGGCGCTCAATCATCGCGGGCCGGTGCTGCTGCTGTTGCTGGGCGCGGTAATTTTGAACGTGTTCCTGATCGTGGTCGCGCCCAAGGGCCTCTTGCCGCAGCAGGATACCGGCGCGATGACGGGCGGCCTGCGCGTTGACCAGTCCATGTCCTTTGCCGCCACATCCGAAAAGCTGACGCAGGCGGCCAATATCATCCGCGCCGATCCGGCCGTCGCCACGCTGGTGGCCTTTACCGGGGGCGGGCGCGCGGGTTCGGGCTTTATGTTCGTCAATCTGAAACCGCGCGGAGAGCGCCCGCCGATCAATGATGTGATCGCCCGCCTGCGCCCCAAACTGGCGCGGGTGCGCGGGGTCAGCGTGTTTCTCAACCCGGTGCAGGACCTGATGGCGGGCGGGCGCCAGACCAGCGCGACCTATCAATATGTCCTCCACGCCGAAAGCGCGCAGATGCTGCGCGAGGCGGGCGAGAAACTGGTCAAGGCGCTGAAGGCCCAGCCGCAGGCGATCACCGATGTCGACATCGACCAGCAGGATGCGGGCGCCAGCGCCTTTGTCACCGTGGACCGCAACCGCGCCGCCAGCCTTGGCATCACGATGAACACCATCGACCAGACGCTCTATGACGCCTTTGGCCAGCGGCAGGTCGCCTCGATCTATCAGGGGCTGAACCAGTATCATGTGGTGATGGAGGCCGATCCCATCTATTCGGGCAAGCCCGAAGCGCTGGGCAATCTCTATCTGCCGGTGGGGGGCACCCTGTCCTCGTCCACCACGCCTACCAATGCCAATGCCTCGCTGGGCAGCAATGCGGCCAGGGGCAGCGCGGTGAGCAGCGCGGCCACCACCCAGATCCCGCTCTCGACCGTGGCGGCATGGTCCAATGCCTCGACCGCGGCCAGCGTCAGCCATACGGACGGCGAACCCTCGGCCACCATCTCGTTCAATCTGCCGCCGGGCCTTTCGCTGGGCCAGGCCGCGCAGACCATCGCCAAGACGCAGGCCGATCTGGCGCTGCCTGCGGGCGTCCATGGCGATTTCGGCGGCACGGCCAAGGTGTTTCAGCAGTCAACCAGCTCGATGCCGCTGCTGATCGTGGCCGCGATCGTCACGATCTATATCGTGCTGGGCATTCTGTATGAAAGCGCGATCCACCCGCTGACGGTGCTTTCCACCCTGCCCTCGGCGGGCGTGGGGGCGATCTTTGCGCTGATCGTGACGGGCGGCCAGTTTGACATTATCGCGCTGATCGGCGTGGTGCTGCTGATCGGCATTGTGAAGAAGAACGCGATCCTGATCATCGACTTTGCCATCGAATCGGAACGTTCGCGCGGGCTCTCCTCCTTTGAGGCGATCCGCGAGGCCAGCCTGCTGCGTTTTCGCCCGATCCTGATGACCACGCTGGCCGCCGCGCTGGGGGCCTTGCCGCTGGCCATCGGTTTTGGCGACGGGGCCGAATTGCGCCGCCCGCTGGGCATTGCCATCGTGGGCGGGCTGATCGTCAGCCAGATGCTGACGCTGCTGACGACGCCCGTGGTCTATCTGGCGGTGGACAAATGGCGCCGCCGCTCTCCCCATGAACATCTGCTGGCTCGCCATGGCGATGCTGAACCTCTGGAAGCCTGATATGATGAAGCGTACCTCTCTGGCTCTTGCCACCGCCCTGTCCCTTTCGGCCTGCAGCATGGCCCCCAAATACCATGTGCCCACCAGCGCTGCGCCCGCCGCCGCCTTCAAGGGCGATGCCGGATGGGCGCCCGCCATGCCCGCCGACGATGTGGCCAAGGGGCAATGGTGGAAGCTGTTTGGCGATCCCGTGCTTGATGGGCTGGAGGAAAAGGTCGAGGTGACCAATCAGAATGTCGCCTATTACCGCGCCGCCTATGCGCAGGCCGAAGCGGTGGTGCGCGCCAACCGCGCCTCGCTCTTCCCCACCATCAGCGCCAGCGCCAGCGACACGCGCAGCGGCACATTCGCCGCCAACAGCACCGGCACCACCACAGGGTCCGGCGGCAGCGTGACGCGCACCGGCACCACCATTTCCGTCACCGGCAGCGCCAGTTGGACCCCCGACATCTGGGGCAGGCTGGCCGATACGATGCGCCAGTCCAAGGCGCAGGCGCAGGCCTCGGCGGCAACGCTGGCCAATGCCACGCTGTCGGCGCGGGGCACATTGGCCACCAATTATTTCCAGTTGCGCGGGGTGGATGCGCAAAAGGCGATGCTGACCGAGACGGTGGCGGCCTATCGCCGCTCGCTGGAAGTCACGCGCAACAAGCTCTCCGCCGGGACCATCAGCGAGGCCGATGTGCAGAGCGCGCAGGCCACCCTGTCCAATGCCGAGGCGTCCCTGCGCGATCTGGAGCGCCAGCGCGCCGCCTACGAGAATGCCATCGCGGTGCTGGTGGGCGAAAACCCCTCCACCTTCCGTCTGGCCCCGGCGGCGTGGAATCCGGCGATTCCCGCCGTGCCGGGCGTGATGCCGGGCGACATACTGCAACGCCGCCCCGATATCGCCAATGCCGAAAGATCGGTGGCCGCCGCCAATTCGGCCATCGGCATCCAGCGTTCGGCCTTCTTCCCCTCAATCACGCTGTCCGGCTCGGTGGGGTCCAATTCCACCACGATGACCAATCTGCTCAGCGCGGCCACCTCGCTCTGGTCGCTGGGGGCGAGCGCTGCTGAAACGCTGATCGATTTCGGCGCGCGTTCGGCCAAGGTGGCGCAGGCCCGCGCGGCCTATAATGCGGCCGTGGCCACCTATCGCCAAAGCGTGCTCAATGCTTTTCAGGAGGTGGAAACCAACCTCTCGGCGGTCTCGGCCTATCGCGCGCAGGCGCCCTATTACGCCACCGCCAATGCCGCTGCGGCCCGCGCCGAAACCATCATCCGCAACCAGTATCAGGCCGGAACCGTCGATTTCACCAGCGTTTCCTCCGCACAATCCACAGCCTATTCGGCGCGTGTTAATCTGATACAGAATACCGTCAATCAACAGACCGCCGCCGTGGCCCTGATACAGGCCATCGGCGGCGAATGGCGGGATGGTGTGGAGCTGCACCCTGCCGTCAAGTGATGGAACGGGGGAATATTGAACATGCGTGGAGTTTGGGGCGCGGTGGCAGCACTGGCGCTGACGGTCGGTGCCGCGCCGGTTTTGGCGCAACCTTTGGCCCCGCCGCCTGCGCCAATGGGCAAGGTCGCGCTGACCTTTGACGATTTGCCGGGATTGAGCCTGTTCAACGATCAGGCATGGCTGGATTACATCAACCGCACCCTGCTGCGCGGATTGCGGCGCAACCATATGCCCGCCATCGGCTTTGTGAACGAATCCAAGCTGGACGATGCAGTGCGCGCGCGCCAGATCACCAATCTGAAACTGTGGCTGAACGCCGGCAAGGATCTGGGCAATCACACGTTCAGCCATGAATCGCCCAACGATCTGGGCGCGGCGGGCTATATCGCCGATATTGCCAAGGGCGAGCCGGTGACGCGCGAATTGCTGGCCGCGCGGGGCAAGAAGCTGGACTGGTTCCGCCATCCCTATCTGGAAACCGGTGCGCCAGAGCCTGTGAAACGCGCGATCAATGACTGGTTGGGCAAGCACGGCTATCGCATCGCGCCGGTCACGATCGATGCCGACGACTGGATGTTTGCCGAACCTTATGAAGACGCGCTGGCCCGCCATGACGAGGCGCGGCGGCAGCGGGTGCGCCGCCAATATCTCGATTATACCGAGCGCGCGATCAGTTGGTATCAAAAGGCTTCGGATGCGCTGTTCGGGCGCCAGATCGCCTTTGTCATGCTGCTCCACGACACGCGGCTCAATGCCGACAGTCTTGATGAGCTTTCCGCGATCCTCAAACGGCGGAGACTCAAGCCCGTCACGCTGGAGGCGGCCATGAGCGATCCGGCCTATAAAACGCGCGATCCCTATGTCGGCAAGGACGGGATCGAGTGGATCGAGCGCTGGTCCTATACGCTGAAAAAGGGCCTGCCGTGGTCAAGCTGGCAGGATGCGCCCAAGCAGATCGAGGATGAATATAACAAGCTGGAGAATGATCAGCACAAGAATTGAGGAAAAGCGCGGCGGCTCTGAAAACCGCCGCGCTTTTTATCAGGCTTTGTCGAGCATCTTGCCCGCGCTCAGCTTTACAAATTCAGCCACCTGACCCTGCATCATCCTCATCAGGGCGGGCACCTCAAGGCTGCCGCTCAGCCGGTCCTCCTCGATGGTCAGCGAGACGGGGATGCGCGAGCCAAGCGCGGTGATCGTCATGTTGAGCACATAATCACCGGCCCATTCCGAAGCGAGCGCACCCCCGCCCGGAATATGCGCAGCCAGCTTGGGCAGGCCCACCTCGATGCGGCGCTTGGCCTCGGCGCGGCCAAGGCTGTGGGGGATCGAGATATCCATCAGAATTCGTCCTCACCAAAGGCCATCAGCGCGCCCTTGCCCGCCTTGATGGTCAGGAAATGGGTGGTTGCCTGCGGCAGGATCTTTTCAAAGAAGAAGGTCGCGGTCTTGATCTTGGTTTCGTAAAACGCCTTGTCCTCGGCGCCGAAGAAGATCTGCAGACCCGCGATCTTGGTCGATTTGGCAAAGCAATAGGCCATGCCGACCAGGCCAAGCAGGCGCAGATAGTCGGTGGCCGCCGCGCCCGCCTCTTCGGGGTCCTTCAATCCCTTTTCAGCAATCGTCGCGGTGGAAAGCTGCAGCGCGCCAAAGGCCTTTTCCAGCCCCTCGATCATCTTCTGCATCGGGCCTTCGCCCTTGTTCTCCTCGATAAAGGCCGAGACGGGATGGAAGAAGCTGCGCAGCAGGCGGCCCATATGCGCGCCCATCTTGCGCCCGACCAAATCGAGCGCCTGAATGCCGTTGGTGCCTTCATAGATCATGGCGATACGCGCATCGCGCTGATACTGCTCGACCCCGCTTTCGTGGATATAGCCGTGCCCGCCATAGACCTGCACCGCCAGACTGGCGCTGTCATGGCCCAGATCGGTGAACAGCGCTTTGACCACCGGCGTCATCAGCGCGACGAAATCCTCGGCCCGCTGGCGGACCTCAGGGTCGGTGGCGTGGCGTTCGGCATCCAGCCCCCGCGCCACCCATGCGCCCAGCGCCCGGCAGCCCTCATTATAGGCTCGCATGGTCAGCAGGTTCTTGCGCACATCGGGGTGGACGATGATCGGGTCCGCCGCCTTGTCCGGGTATTTCGCGCCCGAGAGCGAACGCCCCTGCAAGCGGTCCTTGGCATACCATACCGCCGACTGATAGGCCGCCTCGCCAATGCCCAGCCCCTGAATGCCCACGCCCACACGCTCGGCATTCATCATCGTGAACATCGCCTCAAGGCCGCGATGCGGCTCGCCCACCAGCCAGCCGATGGCGTCATCAAACTGCATCTGACAGGTGGCCGATGCCTTGATGCCCATCTTGTGCTCGATCCCGCTGGCGCGCACGCCATTGCGCGCGCCCGGATTGCCATCGGCATCGGGCAGGAACTTGGGCACGAGGAACAGGCTGATCCCCTTCACCCCCTTGGGCGCATCGGGCAGACGCGCCAGCACCAGATGGATGATGTTGCTGGTCAGATCCTGCTCGCCCGCCGAGATGAAGATCTTGGAACCCGTCACCTTGTAACTGCCATCGCCCACCGGCTCGGCCTTGGTGCGCAGCAGGCCCAGATCCGTCCCGCAATGCGGCTCGGTCAGGTTCATCGTGCCCGACCATTCGCCCGAAATCATCTTGGGCAGATAGGCCGCCTTCAATTCCTCGCTGGCATAGGCGTTCAATGCCGTCACCGCACCGGCGGTCAGGCCGGGATAGAGGCTGAAGGACACATTGGTCGCGCAGATCATCTCCTCGACCAGCTTGCCCACCGCTTCAGGCAGGCCCTGCCCGCCATACTCGACCGGCATGACAAGGCCGCCCCAGCCGCCCTGCACGAACTGGTCATAGGCCTCCTTGAAGCCCTTGGGCGTGCGCACCACGCCATTTTCGTACTGGCAGCCTTCACTGTCGCCCGAAAGGTTGATGGGCAGCAGAACGTCCTGACAGATTTTGGCCGCTTCCTCCAAAACCGCATCGGTCAGATCCTGGGTAAACTCCTCATGCACCGAGAGCCCGCCAAAGCCGTCATCCTGATGCAATTCGTTGAGCACAAAGCGCATATCGCGCAAGGGGGCGGTATAGACCTGCATAAAACCTCTCCTGTATTCCCGGCGTCAGTTGCGCAGCGGCTTGCCGGTGGTCAGCATATGCTCCACCCGCGCCTGCGTGCGGCTATCGCGCACCAGCGTCATGAATTCGCGCAGCTCCAGCGCCAATAGCTGCTCTTCGGTTACAGTATCGACCACATCGGCATCCCCTCCGGTCAGGACGGTGGCCAATTTATCGGCCACCACTTCGTCATAGGGCGTGGCCAGCCCGCGCGCACGAAAGCCCTTGACCGCCAGTTCCAGTGCGGTCTTGCCGCTGGCCCCGGGCAGGCGGAAGACGGGCGGCGCAGGCGGAGCATAGCCCTCGACCATGGAAAGCGCCCGCGCCTTGGCATCGGCCAGCAAACGGTCGCGGTTCATGGTGATGCCGTCACTGGGACGCAGATAGCCGATTTCCTTGGCATTGGCCGCCGATTTGGCGACCGTGGCGGTCGAAATCGTCTCGAACGCCTTGGCCACCGGCGGCATCGGCCCCTTGGGCGCCTTGGGGCTTTCGGCGGCGCGGACCATCAATTCGCCGCATCCGCCCCAGCCGGGGATCAGCCCCACGCCGCATTCGACAAGGCCGATATAGGTTTCGGCATGGGCCTGCACCGCATCGGCATTGAGGCAGATTTCACACCCGCCCCCCAGCGCCATGCCAAAGGGCGCGGAGACCACCGGGAAGGGGGCATATTTCAGCGCCTTATACGCCTTCTGTCCACCCGCGACCAGCTTCTCCACCTCGCCCCATGCGGCGATGTTGATGGCGAAGATGGCAAGGCCAAGGTTGGCCCCGGCCGAGAAGTTCGAGCCTTCATTATAGACCACCAGCGCCTTGTACTGCTCGGCCACCAGCGGAATCGCCTTCTCGATCAGCTTCATCACCTCGCCGTCGAGCGCGTTCATCTTGCCGGTAAATTCCAGCGCCACCACGCCATCGCCAATATCCCACAGCGCCGCCGAGGCGGATTTCAACAGTGGTTTCGACGCCGCCTTGATGTCCTCCAGCAAGAGCACGCCTTCGGGCCGGACAATGGCATGATATTCGCCATCCGCGCCCAGATATTGGCGCACCCCTTCCTCGACACGATAGAACGGGCGGCCATTGGCGGTCGTCAGGATGGCCGGAACCTCGCGCCCCTCGGCCTGCAAACGCGCGACGAAATCGGCCACGCCAATCCGGTCGATCAGCTCAAACGGGCCATATTTCCAATTATAGCCCAGCTTCATCGCCGTATCGATGGCCAGGATATCATCCGAAGCCTCACCGATCAGCCCCGCCGCATAGGCCAGTGTCGGCCCCAGCACGGCCCAGGCATAGGCCCCCACCACGCCCGGCGCGGAAATCAGCGCGCGCAAATCCTTCTGCGCCGCCGAGGGAATCGAGACAGGCTTCTTCGCCTTGGCATAATCGCCCGTGCTCAGGTTGATCGCTTCCTTGACCTTCCCGGCTTCCTTGTTGATCCGGTAAAAGCCGCCCTTGCCCTTGCGACCCGTATAGCCATCGGCAATCATTTTCAGGATCAGCGGATGGTCATGGGCGATGGCCTGATAAGGATCATCGGCGGGCAAGGTGCTGGTCAGGCTGGCCTTCAAATAAGGCATCAGGTCAATGCCCACCAGATCGACCAGACCAAAGATCCCCGTCTTGGGCACGCCCATCGGCTTGCCGCCGATGGCATCGGCATCCTCGACGCTGACGCCCAGATCAAAGGCCGCATTGATCGCCGCCTGAAGCCAATAGGTCCCCACGCGATTGGCGAGGAAACCCGGCGTGTCCTTGGCGCGCACCACACTCTTGCCCATGGCGCGGTCGGCGAAATCGGAAACGCGGGCCACCAGTTCGGGATCGCTCTTGGGCCCGGCCACAATTTCGAGCAGGCGCATATAGCGGGGCGGATTGAAGAAATGCGTGATGAGGAAATCACGGGCGAAAGCCTCGCTGCGCCCCTCGATCAGGCGGTCGAGCGGAATGGTCGAAGTGTTCGAGGAAATCGCCGTCCCCGGCTTGCGCACCGCCTCCAGCTTTTCATAAAGCGCGTGCTTCAGCTCGATCTTTTCGACAATCGCCTCGATCACCCAGTCGCATTCCGCCACCCGGCCCAGATCGTCCTCAATATTGCCCGCCTCGACCAGCTTGGCCGCAGCCTTGCTCATAAAGGCCGCCGGTTCGGCTTTCTTCAGCCGCTCAATCGCGCCCGCCGCCACGGCATTGCGGTCCGCCGGGTCGCGCACAATATCCAGCAGCAGCACCGGCACGCCCGCATTGGCGGCCTGTGCGGCAATCCCGGCGCCCATGGTCCCGGCGCCGATCACACAGAGTTTCTTCATCAGATGGCCTCCAGAACCGTAGCGATCCCCTGCCCGCCGCCGATGCATTGCGTGGCCAAGGCATAGCGGCCCCCGGTGCGCTTCAAAAGGCTGGCCGCCTTGCCCACGATGCGCGCGCCGGTGGCGCCCAGCGGGTGGCCAATGGCAATCGCGCCGCCGTCAATATTGACCTTGGCCACATCCAGCCCCAGTTCGCCGATGCAGGCAAGGCTCTGGCTGGCGAAGGCTTCGTTGAGTTCGACCACATCGAGATCGACCACCGAAATGCCCGCACGGGCCAATGCCCTGCGGCTCGATTCAACCGGCCCCATGCCCATGATTTCGGGCGCGCATCCGCTGATCGCCACCGACTTGATCCGCGCCAGAACGGGCAGGCCATTGGCGACCGCATAATCCTCGCTGCACACCAGCACGGCGGCGGCGCCATCGGTCAGGGGGCTGGCCGTACCGGCGGTCACAGTGCCGTTCGCGCTGAACGCAGGCTTCAGACCCGCCAGAGCCTCGGCGGTGGTGCCGGGGCGCGGGGTGCCGTCGGCATCGACGCCGCCCACGGCCACGATTTCATCGGCCAGCAGGCCCGCCGCGATCGCCTCGCCCGCCTTGCGCTGGCTTTCCACGGCAAAGGCCTCCTGCGCCTCGCGGCTGATGCCGAATTTGGCCGCCACGTTTTCGGCCGTGTCGCCCATGCCCAGATAGGCCGCACTCTTCTTGGCCAGCGCCGGATTAGGCAGCGGGTTAAAGCCCATCATCGGCACGCGGCTCATCGATTCAACGCCCGCGGCAATGAACACTTCGCCTGCGCCAAGCTGGATCTGGCCCGCAGCATAATGGATCGCGCTCATCGAGGAGCCGCAGAAACGGTTGACCGTCATGCCCCCCACCGAGAGCGGCAAATCGGCAATCAGGCCAATGAGGCGGGCAATGTTGAAGCCCTGCTCGCCCTCGGGAAAGGCGCAGCCGACAATCAGATCCTCAAGCGCGGCGACATCGACCCCGGTCCTTGCGATCAATCCGCGCACCACATCGGCGGCCAGATCATCAGGACGCACCCGCGCCAGAGCGCCCTTGCCCGCCAGATGGAAAGGAGAACGGGCGTAGCCCGCAATCACCACATTACGCATCGCACATCCCTTTTGTCGAATTATCGGCCTTTGGCCGGATTGTTGGCCGGGGTTGTAGCACGGGAATCGCGCCCCGCACCCTTCTGCACTAATGGTGCCGAACTTTCCCTATACGTCAACCAATTTTTCGGGCATACACTGATTCGCCGCAAGGACCAGAGTGCAGCAAAGCACCCCAACGCCTGCGGCCCCGCGCAATTGGGGTTTCCCCCAGGGCGCCGGTCAGGAGAAGGAGCCGAAAGGATGATTGCCCTGTTAGGGATATTGGCGGCCGCCGCCGCGCCATCGCCTCAGGATGCGCTGGGCCGGTGGCAGACCGAGACAAAGCATGGCGTGGTGGAAATTGCCGCCTGCGGGCCATCGATCTGCGGGCGGCTGGTGGAATCCGATGCGCTGCGCACCAATCCGCAATTGCGCGACATCAGGAACAAGGACGCCGCCCAGCGCGACCGCATGCTCAAAGGCCTGACGATCCTTCAGGGGTTTCATGCCAAGAGCGGCGAATGGGCGGGCGGCACGATCTATAATGGCGACGATGGCGGCACCTATCAGGCCACGCTGACCATGATCGACCGTGACACGCTCAAGGTAAAGGGTTGCATCGTCTGGCCTTTGTGCAAGAGCCAGACCTGGAAGCGCTTGCGCTGACCGCAACAATCCCATGAAGGGGAGGCAAAATATGACTTCGGTTCGCAAATTTTCCCGTGCCGCCAAGGTTTCCGCGCTGCTGCTGGGTCTGATCCCGGCGCAGGCGATGGCCAGCGGCTTCTATATCGTCGAACAAAGCCCCAAGGCCACGGGCCGCGCCTATTCGGGCGAGGTGGCCGATACCGGCCCTGAGTCGCTGTGGTGGAATCCGGCGGCGATCGCCGGGCAAAAGGGCATCACCATCCACGCCGGGGCCAGCGCGATCCTGCCAAGCGCCAAGATGACCAATGTGAACACGATCATCGTGCGTCCCGGTCAGGCCCCCGCGCCCGTGGGCGGCGATCAGGTGAACAGCAACCCCATCGAAAACGGCGTCGTGCCGACCGGCGCGATCTCCTATGGCCTGACCGACAAGGTGGCGCTGGGGCTGGCCATCACCGCGCCGTATAATTTCACCACCGATTATCCCACCACCAGCTGGGCGCGCTATTCGGGGCTGCGCACATCGCTGCGCACCATCGACATTCAGCCCGGCATCGCCATCGAGGTGCTGCCCGGTCTGCGCATCGGTGCAGCCGCCAATATCGAATATGCCAAGGCCGAACTGGGCAATGCCCTGCCCAATCTCTCGCCCCTGCTGGCCGATGGGTCGCAGAAATTGTCGGGCAACGGCTGGGACATGGGCTGGTCGGCCGGTTTCCAGCTTCAGCGCGGGCCGGTCAGCATCGGCGCCAGCTACAAGTCTTCGGTCAAGCATACGCTCAATGGTTCGGTGACAGTGGCGGGCCTGCTGGGGCCGCTGGCGGCCAACAATGGCACGGTCAACACCTCGGCATCCTTCAGCACGCCATGGCAGGCGATTTTCGGCGTCCGCTATGCCGTGACCCCGGCGATCACGCTGAACGCGCAGGCCACCGCCAGCGGATGGTCGAAGTTTGACGCGATCCGTCTGGCCGCGCCCTATAACACCGCGATCCCCGAAAATTACCGCGACAGCTGGAGCTATGCGGTGGGCGTGGATGTGGCTGTCTCGCCGCGCTGGACGCTGCGCAGCGGCGTGGCGCGCGATCTGACCCCGGTGCGCAACACCGAGCGCGACGCGCGCGTGCCCGACACCAACCGCTGGGTCTTTGCCATGGGCGCCACGCATCAGATGACGAAGCGTTTCGCGGTCGATGTCGGCGTCAATTACCTGACGCTGGACAGCGGGCCGATCAACCGCACCACGGCGGCCTATGTCGGCACGGCCGCGCAAACGCCGATCCTGATGAACGGCACGGTCAATTCGGCGCATGTGTTCATCCTGGCGCTGGGCGGTCGATTGACCCTCTGACGCAGACATACCGATAAAAGAACAGAAAGGGCGAGCGATGATTGCAACGGATGATGCCAAGACCTTTGGGCAGAAAGGGTGGATGCCGCAGGCGCGGCTGATCACCGATCTGCTGGACAAGGCGGTTGAGCATCACGCCGAAAGGATCGCGCTCGACTTTCTGGGCCGCACATGGACCTATGGCGAGGTTGGGCGTCTGGCCGACCGGGCGGCGCGAGGGCTTTACGCGCTGGGCCTGCGCAAGGGGGATCGCTTTGCGCTGTGCCTGCCCAACACGCCTTATTTCGTGGTCATGTATTTTGCCGCGCTCAAAATCGGGGCGGTGATCGTCAATCTCAACCCGATGTATACCCCGCGTGAGATGGATCACCTGATCCGCGATTCCGGGGCGCGGATGATTGCCGTGCCCGATGTGGCCAGCATCTATGCCAAGGTGCGCGAGGTCGGCCCGGCGGCGGGCATTGAAAAGATCGTGATGTGTCCGCTCGCCCCTATCCTGCCCACGCTGCAATCCTTGGGCTGGCGGGTGCTCAAACGGCGCGAACATGCGCGCTATTCCGAGGATGATCTGCATATCGGCTTCTTCCGCCTGATCGAGCGCAAGGGCGATATGCCCGCCATCGAGCGCGATCCCCATGATCTGGCCGTGCTGCAATATACCGGGGGCACCACCGGCACGCCCAAGGGCGCGATGCTCAGCCATGCCAATCTGACCGCCAATTCGGCGCAGATGCTGATGCATATGGGCCATGATCCGTCCGAGCAGGAGCGCGTGCTGGGCGTGCTGCCGATGTTCCATGTCTTTGCGCTGACCACGGTCTTGAACTTTTCGGTCGAGATCGCGGCGCAAATCGTGCTGCTGGCCCGATTTGACCTGAAACAGATGCTGGGCACGATCAAGCGGACGCGGCCCACGATCATCTTTGGCGTGCCCACGATCTGGGTGGCGATGAACAATGACGTGGCGCCGGGCGAAGCGCCCGACCTGTCGCATCTCTCGGCCTGCGTTTCGGGCGGGGCGCCGCTTCCGCTGGACGTGCGTCAGGCGTTTGAAAAGCTGACGGGCGCGATCATCACCGAGGGCTATGGCCTGTCGGAGGCCAGCCCCATCATCACCTGCAACCCGATCAACGGGCGGATCAAGGCCAATAGCTGCGGCCCGGCCTTTCCGGCCACGATCATCGAGATCCGCAACCCGGAAAGTGGCGAAATCCTGCCCATCGGCGAGCGCGGCGAAGTCTGCGCGCGCGGGCCGCAGGTGATGAAGGGCTATTGGAACCGGCCGGAGGACACCGAAAAGACCTTTGTCGATGGCGCGCTGCGCACAGGCGACATCGGCTATCTCGATGATGAGGGCTATCTCTTCCTGGTCGACCGGATGAAGGATGTCATCCTGTGCGGGGGCTTTAACGTCTATCCGCGCGTGATCGAGGATGCCGCCTATCACCACCCTGCGGTCGAGGAAGCCATCGCCATCGGCATTCCCGACGCCTATCGCGGGCAAAGCCCCAAATTGTTCATCAAGCTGCACGCCGGGATGACGGCCACGCCGCAGGAATTGCTGGCCTTCCTTGGCGACTATCTCAACAAGATCGAGATCCCCAAGGAGATCGAGATCCGCGACCATCTGCCGCGCACGCTGGTGGGCAAATTGTCGAAAAAGGAACTGGTGGAGGAGGAGCGCCGCAAACGCGAGGGTCAGCCCTGATATCCTTTGGCCTTCTGGCCCCTTGCGAAAAGCGCAACATTTTGGTCGAATAGGCCGATGGGGGATAGTGAGATGGACGCGAAACAGGAGGAGACGGGGCTGGAGGACACTGGCAAAAACCGCGACCTGATGGGGATTCAGGAGGTCGCCGGGATGCTGGGCGTCACCCACCGCACCTTGCGCTTTTACGAGGACAAGGGGCTGATCGAGCCGCGGCGGGTGGGCAACACGCGCATCTATGCAAGGCGCGAGGTGGCGCGGATGCAATTGATCCTGCGCGGCAAGCGGCTGGGCTTCACCATCCGCGAGATCAGCGAGTTCCTCGACCTTTATGATGCCGACCCCGAGCATGTCGAGCAATCCAAGCTGCTGCTGCGCCGCATCCGCGAAAGGCTGAAACTGCTGGCGCGGCAAAGGGCGGCGATTGAGGAAACCGTGGCCGAATTGAAAAAGCTGGAAGCTGAAACGCTGGCCGAGATCGCGGCGGCGGGCGGGTAAAGGCTTGCTGCTCGCCGATCCCGCCCCTATCTCCTGCGCCTATATTGCAACGCAGCAGGAGCCGACCATGAGTGACACCGCCAATTGGGCCGAAAACCACATCGCCTTGGTGACGGGGGCGACCTCTGGCTTTGGCCAGGCGGTGGCGCTGCGGTTGCTGGCGGGCGGGGCGCGGGTGATCGCCACCGGGCGGCGGCGCGAGCGTTTGGCCGAACTGGCCGCAGAGGCAGGCACCGACCGCCTGCTGACCATCGAGCTGGACGTGACGGAAAAGGACTGCGGCGAGAAGCTGCTGGCCGCCCTGCCCGATGACTTTGCCGGGATCGACATCCTGTTCAACAATGCCGGCCTCGCGCTGGGTCTGGGTCCGGCGCACACGGCCGATCTGGACGAATGGGAAACCATGATCGAGACCAACATCTCCGGCGTGGTGCGCATCGCCCGCGCGGTTCTGCCCGGCATGGTGGAGCGCGGGCGCGGCCATGTCATCAATGTTTCCAGCGTGGCGGCCACCTATCCCTATCCGGGCGGCAATGTCTATGGCGGCACCAAGGCCTTTGTGCGTCAGTTCTCGCTGGGCCTGCGCGCCGATCTGCTGGGCACCCCGATCAAGGTCACATCGCTGGAGCCGGGCGCCTGCGAAACCGAATTTTCGCAGGTCCGCTTTGGCGGCGACAAGGACAAGGCCGCCGCCGTCTATGCGGGGATGAAGCCGCTCTCGGCCGATGATGTGGCCCAGACGGTCGAGGCGGTGCTGCGCCTGCCCGAACATCTCAACGTCAACACGATCGAGATCATGCCCGTGGCGCAGGCTTTCAGCCCCTTTGCCATGGCGCGCAAATAATGCGCACCACGTTTCAGGATGCTTCGGTCCGCCTCTATCATCTCGATGGCGGGCCGGAGGGCGGCGCGGCCACCACGCTGTTTTATGGCCCGCTCAGCGAAGCCATGCGCATCGCCGAGCAGCAGCCAACTGAGGTGCAGGAAGGCCTGTTCATCGCCACCGACAATGACGTGGTGGCCTTCCTCGACCTGTTCGAGGGCTATTAGGCCAGAATTGCCTTGCCCTGCGTGGTGGTCTTGGCCGCCATTTCCTCGGCGGTGGGCGGAGTGGGTATCAGCAGACCGCGCTGAACCGCAGGCCGCGCGCCAATCGCCGCCATCCAGCGCGCGATATTGGGCAGGCCATCAAGCGTGACCCCGGCCCATTCGTGCCCGCGCACCCATGGGAAGCAGGCGATGTCGGCAATCGAATAGTCGCCCACCAGATAATCGCGCCCCTCCAGCGCCGCATCCAGCACGCCCAGCAGACGGCGGCTTTCGCGCGTATAGCGCTCGATCACCGAGGGCAGCTTTTCGGGGAAATAGCGGTTGAACACCGTCGCCTGCCCCATCATCGGACCGAGGCCGGAAACCTGCCACATCACCCACTGGATCGCGCGGCTGCGCCCCTGCGCGTCGGCGGGGATGAAGCGCCCGAATTTCTCAGCCAGATAGAGCAGGATCGCGCCCGATTCAAACACGGCAAAACCATCGTCCACCAACGCAGGGATCTTGCCATTGGGGTTGATAGCCAGAAATTCGGGCGTCTTCTGCTCCTGATTGGTCAACGAAATCGGGGTGACTTTATAGGGTACGCCCAGCTCCTCGAGCAGGATCGTGACTTTCCAGCCATTGGGCGTTTCGGAGGTAAAGAGTTCGAGCATCGCGGCATCCTTATATTCTGGCCTATGTTCTGGCTTATGCGTTTGCCCGCAGCAAACACGCCCATGTCCCGGCAACAAGACCAGCGCCTGCGCTATCATTGCCGGTGACAGGATAGGGGACAGGATCGGCCGCGCCGCCATCCTGTTACTCTTGCTGATAGTATTCGTTTCCCCCTTGGCAGCGCCCAAACCTTGCCCCAAATTGACAGTAAGACATACAAACACACCCCAAAAACAAATCAGCGGGAGCGGTCCATGGCCAAGGATAACAAGATCACCTTTTTCGATCTGACCCACGAAAGCGGATGCACCACCAGCCCCTTCGTCTGGGCCACCAAATATGCGCTCAAACACAAGGGTTTTGATCTGGATGTGGTGCCGGGGGGCTTTACCGGCATTCTGGATCGCACGGGCGGGCGGTCCGAACGCCTGCCGGTGATCTGCGATGATGGCGAATATGTGCTCGATAGCTGGCTGATCGCGGAATATCTGGATGCCAAATATCCCGACCGGCCCACGCTGATCGGCGATCCTTCGGTCAAGGTGCTGACCCAGTTCCTCGAAACCTGGCTGTGGAAGACGGTGGTCGGCCCGTGGGCTCGCTGTTTTGCGGTGCAATACCGCGACCGCTGCTTTCCGCATGACATCCAGTATATCACCGAATCGCGCCTGCGCATGTGGGGCAAGCCGATGGAGGAACTGATCGTGGGGCGCGAGGATGTGTTCCCCAAGGTCTTGCCGGAAATGGAATTGCTGCGCGGCATTCTGCGCGAACACAAATGGCTGGGCGGGGAAACGCCCAATTATGCCGATTACCGCGCTCTGGCGGTGTTTCTCTGGGCCGCCAGCATTGCCGACACCCCGCCGATGACCGAGGACGACCCGCTGCGCGACTGGATCGACCGCGGTTTTGACCTTTACGGCGGCTTGGGCCGCATTCCGGGCATGAGCCCGCTGTTCGGCCTCAAACTGCGCGAGGGCGATCCCGAGCCCTTCGCCAAGGGACCCTCGCTGGTGGCGGGTCTTGTCAAGCGCAACACCGGCCCAGCCAGCACGGCGGCCGAAACCGCCCATATCACCGGCAAGGGCGAGAAAGCGCCCGCATGATGCACACATCTGGCGAGCAGGAGCCGCCCTCCGGCGTCTTGCGGATGTATCATATTCCGGGCTGCCCCTTTTCCGAAAGGGTGGAGATCCTGCTGTCACTGAAAGGGCTGGCCGAAAGGCTGGCCCATCATGACATAGACATTTCCCGCCCCCGCCCCGATTGGCTGCTGCGCAAAACGCGGGGCACCACCGCCCTGCCCGCGCTGGAGCTGGAAAATGGCGCGGTGCTCAAGGAAAGCATGGTCATCCTGCGCTATTTCGACGACCGCTTTCCCGGCGTCCGCATCGCGCGCTCCGATCCTTATGAGCATGCGGTGGAACAGATGCTCTGCGCCACCGATGGGGCCTTCACCGGGGCGGGATACCGGATGATCCTCAACCGTGACCCGGCCCAGCGCGAGGCATTGAAGGCCGACGTCGATGCGCAATATGCGCGGATCGATGCTTTCCTGCGCGATTATGCGCCGGACGGTGATTTCCTGTTCGACCGCTTCGGTTGGGCCGAGGTCGCCTTTGCCCCCATGTTCAAGCGGCTGTGGTTTCTGGAATATTATGAGGATTATGCAGTGCCGCAGAACCTCACCCGCGTATTGCGCTGGCGCGAGGCGTGCCTCAATTACCCGGCCGTGGCCGAAATCCATACCCACCGCGAATTGATGACGCTCTATTACGATTATGCCCAAGGCGGCGGCAACGGCCGCATCCCGGAAGGGCGCAAAGTCTCCAGCTTTACCCTCGATCCGCCATGGAGCGCCCGCCCCATGCCCCCCCGCGACAAATGGGGCCACGCCGCCGGCGATGCCGAGCTTGGCCTGATTCCCGCCTGATAGAAGGACGCCTCCCCATGAAGAACTATCCGCAGAATTTCATCAACGGCCAGTGGGTCGACAGCATTGGCGGCACGCCCCACACCGTCATCAACCCGGCCACGGAAGGGCCTGCCGGCCAGATCACCTTGGGCACCGCGGCGGACGTGGACGCCGCCGTTGCCGCCGCGCGCCGCGCCTTTGAAAGCTTCAGCCAGACCACCAAGGAAGAGCGCATCGCCCTGCTGGGCGCCATCATCGAGGCCTATAAGACGCGCATCGGCGATATTGCCGAGGCGATCAGCACCGAAATGGGCTGCCCGATCAGCACGTCCTCCACCGCGCAGGCAGGGTCGGGTCTGGGCCATCTGGCCAATGCGCTGGCCGCCTTGCAGGCCTATGATTTTGAGGAAAAGATCGGCGACAACAAGGTCGTGCGCGAACCCATCGGTGTCGTAGGCCTGATTACGCCGTGGAACTGGCCGATGAACCAGATCGTCGCCAAGGTCGCCCCGGCGCTGGCGGCGGGCTGCACCATCGTGCTCAAGCCCTCCGAAGAAGCCCCCACCTGCGCCGCCGTCTTTGCCGAGGTTCTGGCTGCAGCGGGCGTTCCGGCGGGCGTGTTCAATCTGGTGCAGGGCGACGGGCCGGGCGTGGGCGCGGCGATGGCCGCCCATCCCGATATCGACATGATCAGCTTTACCGGATCGACCCGCGCCGGGATCATGGTGGCCAAGGCGGCCGCCGACACCGTCAAGCGCGTGACGCAGGAACTGGGCGGGAAATCGCCCAACATCATCCTGCCCGGCACGCCGCTTGACAAGGCGCTGCCCGGTGGTTGCGGCGGCGTGCTGCTCAATTCGGGGCAGAGCTGCGTCGCGCCCACGCGCATGCTGGTCCATGTTTCCCAGCATGACGAGGCCGCCAAGCTGGCAGGCGAAATCTTCGGCGGCAAGCCCGTCGGCGATCCTCTGGCCGAGGGCGGCCATATCGGCCCGGTGGTCAACAAGGCGCAGTTCGACAAGATCCAGGGCCTGATCGCCAAGGGCATTGAAGAAGGCGCCACGCTGGTCACCGGCGGTCTGGGCCGCCCCGATGGCGTGGACAAGGGCTATTTCGTGCGTCCCACCGTCTTTGCCAATGTCACCAATGACATGGCCATCGCGCGTGAGGAAATCTTTGGCCCCGTGCTGGTCATCCTGCCGTACAAGGATCTGGATGAGGCGGTCGCCATCGCCAATGACACGCCCTATGGCCTTGGCGCCTATATCGCGGGCGATCCCGCCGTGGCGAAAACCATCGTGGGCAAGATCCGCGCGGGCTCGGTCTATGTGAACGCGGGCGGCTTGGCGATGGACATGCCCTTTGGCGGATACAAGCAATCGGGCAATGGCCGCGAATTCGGCAAATTCGGCCTTGAGGAATATCTGGAGGTCAAGTCGGTGATCGGCGCGCTTCCGGCGTGATCGGGCGGGGGCGCGGCTCGGGTCGCGCCCCCTTTCTTATGCCATCTCGGCGGCCAGACGGCGCAATTTCGCCGCGCTGGCATCATCGGCGGGGGCGAACAGGATCAGGCGCTGCCCCGGCACTTCCTCGATCGCATAGGACGTGTGGTGAAAGGCGATCTCGCCCACATCGGGCAGGGTGGCGCTGTTGACATCCTCGAAATGGCTGCGGATTTCGGCGGCCTCCCAATATTCGCGGAACAGGTCGCTTGATTGCTGCATCTCGGCGATCAGCGTTTCGAACACCTGCGGCTGGGCTGTGCGGCTGTAATCCCACTTGAAACGGGCCACCAGACGGCGGGCCATTTCCCGATAACGCTCCGGGTCGGCCCGATAGCGTTCGTTCAGCATCAGGATGCGGAACAGGTTGCGCTCTTCGCGCGGCAGCGGGGCGTAATCGCGGAAAAGCTGCGTCACCAGAGCGTTCCAGCCCACCACGGTCCAATCCTCGACGATCACCAGCGCGGGGATCGAGAGGCTGTCCATCAATTGCTGGGTCGATGGGCGCACGGCCTCATCGGCGCGGCCCGTCAGCGGCGGCGGGCGGTGCTGGGCCAGCGCAAAGAGGAACTCTCGCTCCTGCGGCTCCAGACGCAAAGCCTTGCCCAGACGCTCGATCATCGCGGCGGAAAGCTGGACCTCGCGCCCCTGCTCGAACCATGTGTACCATGTGACGCTCATGCCCGCCAAAGTGGCCACTTCCTCGCGGCGCAGGCCCCGCGTGCGGCGGCGCTCACCGGCGGGCAGGCCCACATCGGTGGGGGCCAAGCGCCCGCGCGCGGCTTTCAGAAAGCGGGTAAGTTCCTCTCTTTGCGCCATATCCTTGCCTCTTGCCCGTGTTTCTTTCCGCGCGCCTTACACTATATGGGGGGCCGCGAAAGCCTGTTCTGCCTGTTACTCTCAATAATGGCACAGACACAGGCCTGTTCAACACCTGCCAGACGGGCATAGGTCAAGAATCAGAACATTCCCCCCCCCAAGTTCCCATAGAGGAGAGGACTTTCAATGGCCGATAAGGTCTTTATCACCTGCGCCGTCACCGGTTCGCCATGGCCGCTGCCCAAGCACCCCAATTTCCCCTTCCGCCCCGAGCATGTGGCGCAGGAAGCGCTGGACGCCGCCGCCGCCGGGGCCTCGATCATCCACCTGCACGTGCGCGACCGCGAAACCGGCCATCCCAGCACCGAGCTGGAGGATTACCGCGAGGTGGTCGGCCTGATCCGCGCGAAGAACAGCGAAGTGATCCTCAACGTCACCACGGGTCCCGGCTGCACATGGATGCAGAGCGAGGAGGACCCCAGCCTGCCCGGCCCCGGCACCTTGATGTTCACGGCGGAAAAGCGGCTGGAACATATCCTCGACCTGAAACCGGATATGTGCACGCTCGACATCTGCACGATGAACCTGTGGGGCGGGGCGGCGATCAACCTCAAGCCGATGGTCACGCGGCTGGGCCATATGATTCAGGATGCGGGCGTTCTGCCGGAAATCGAGTGCTTTGAAGCGGGCGATTTCGTCTATGCCGCTGACCTCATCGCCGAGGGCGCCCTGCCCGCCCATTCGCCCTATACCTTTGTGCTGGGCACCAAATACGGCCTGCCCGCCACGCCCGAGGCGATGCAATATTCGAAAAACCAATTGCCGCGCGGCGCCACTTTCACCGGCTTTGGCATCCAGCGCCACTCCTTCCCCATGGCGGCGCAATCGGTGCTGCTGGGCGGCCATGTGCGCACCGGGTTTGAGGACAGCACCTATCTGCGTAAGGGCAAGCAGGCGGCGAACAATGCCGAGATGGTCAACTGGGCGGTCGAACTGATCGACCATCTGGGCGCGGATCTGGCAACGCCGGGCGAGGCGCGCAAGATGCTGGGCCTGAAGAACTGAACCAAACGAAATCAAAGGAGAGGATCATGGCTTACACTCCCCCCGCGCCTGCACAGAATGCAACGCCCATGGCCGACGTTCGCGGACGTACCGCCTTCATCACCGGCGGCGCCAATGGAATCGGCCTCGGCATCGCCCGCGCGCTGGTGAAGGCGGGCGCCAATGTGGTGATCGCCGATATTCGCGAAAGCGCGCTGGCCGAGGCCAAGGCTTCGCTGGCCGCCGACGATCAGGTGGAAACCGTCCAGCTTGACGTGACCGACCGCGCCGGTTTCGCCGCCGCCGCCGACAAGGCCGAGGCGCGTTTCGGCAAGATCCACATCCTGGTCGGCAATGCCGGGATCGGCGTGATGGGCCCGATCATGGATGCGCGCTATGACGATTGGGACTGGGGCATGGGGGTGAACCTTGGCGGGGTCATCAATGGCCTCGTCACCATCCTGCCGCGCATCAAGGCGCATGGCGAGGGCGGTCAGGTCGTCACCACATCGTCGCAGAGCGGGTTGATCCCGATTTCCTATTCGGCGATCTATTCGGCAGCCAAGGCGGCGATCATCGGCATCACCGAGGCCGCGCGCGGCGAACTGGCCGCGATCAACATCGGCATTTCGGCCTTCTGCCCCGGCCCGGTGCAGTCGAACATCGCCCATTCCGGCGAATTGCGCCCGGAAGACAAAAAGCAGGACACCGGATATCTGAAGCGCGAGGAAGAGCTGGAAGCCCGCCCCGTCTCGCCGCTTTGGATGAGCCAGGACGAGGTGGGCGAGCGCGTTTTGGCGGGCATTCGCCGCAACGATCTCTATATCCTGACCCACCCGGAATTCGGCCCCGGCATGCAGCGCCGCTTTGACGCGATCATGGCCAGCGTGCCGGACGAGGAGATCAACGAGGCCCGCGCCAAGGAAATCTTCTTCCTGCTCGACAATCCGATTTTCGCCGAACAATCGGCACGCTGCGCCAAGCAGCCTGCGGACGCGTAAGGGGGAAAGGCCCTCCCCGCCCGCGCGGTGGGGGCCTTTACTTCTCGCCCTGCGCCAGCCCTCGCGCGATCACCGCGCAGGCCATCAACTGGATCTGGTGAAACAGCATCAAGGGCAGGATCACCACGCCCACCTGCGCCGCCGGAAACAGGACGCCAGCAATCGGCACACCGCTGGCCAGCGACTTCTTCGAGCCGCAGAACAGCAGCACGATCCGGTCCGCCCGCTCAAACCCCAGCACCGCGCCCAGCCCCCATGTGGCGCCCAGCACCACGGCCAGCAAGACCACGCAAAGCCCTGCGATCAGCCCCAGTTCCCAAAGCGGCAGATGGCTCCACAGGCCCTCGACCACGGCGGCGGAAAAGGCGGTATAGACCACCAGCAGGATGGAGCCGCGATCAACATAGCCGATCATCGCCTTGTGGCGCGAAACGAATTTGCCGATCACCGGGCGCAATCCGTGGCCCAGCGCAAAGGGCAGCAGCAGTTGCAGCACGATCTTTTCAATCGAGCCCCACGACATGCTGGCCCCCGACCCGCCCATCAGCAGGCTGGCCAACAGCGGCGTGATGAAAATGCCCGCCAGATTGGAGAAGGAGGCCGAACAGACCGCCGCCGCCACATTGCCCCGCGCTATCGAGGTAAAGGCAATCGAGCTTTGCACCGTCGAGGGCAGGAGCGTCAGGAACAGCATCCCCGAAGCGACCAGCGCGGGCAGCCCCGGAATGGCCGCCAGCCCCAGCCCCAGCAGGGGAAACAGCGCAAAGGTCGTGCCCATCGTGGCCAGATGCAGCCGCCAATGGCCCGCGCCCGCCACAATCGCCTCGCGCGAGAGCTTGGCGCCGTGCAAAAAGAACAGCAGCACAATGGCCGCATCCGCCGCATGGTCGAACAAGGTCGCCCCCATCCCCCGCGCAGGCAGCACCGAGGCAAGGGCCACCGTGGAGAGCAGCGCCAGAATATAAGGGTCGAAGGCGGATTTGAGACGGTCAAGCATGTCTCCTGCCTAGAGATTGCCGCCGCCAAGGGCAAGATGGCGCCCCTGCCGCAGGATTGCGGCTTGCACGCGGGATCGCGCTGTCATATCGCTATGAACCATAACCAATTGGGCGCGACGATTCCCTTGCGGGATCGCCCGACAACGGGCATCAACGGTCCAATCCGCATTAACAAAGGCGGTATCGAGAGGATGGAGAAAGACTTTGGCATCTGCGCCCCTAAACCCTGTTGATCCGCGCCGGTTGCTGGCCGACAGCCCGATGGGCTGGCGCCAGATCGTGGGCATTGCCCTGTGCGCGCTGCTCAACGCCCTTGACGGGTTCGATGTGCTCTCGATCAGCTTTGCCTCGCCCGGCATCGCGGCCGAATGGCATGTCGAGCGCAAGGTGCTGGGCTATGTCCTCTCGATGGAAATCTTCGGCATGGCGGCGGGCTCGATCCTGCTGGGCCGGTTGACCGACCGGCTGGGGCGCATTCCCACAATGGTGATCTGTCTGGTCATCATGGCATCGGGCATGATCGCCGCGCCCATGGCCTGGGATGTCACCTCGCTGGCGGTGATCCGTCTGTTCACCGGGCTGGGCATCGGTGGCATGCTGGCCGCAACCAATGCGGTGGCCGCCGAATATGCCAACACCCGCTGGCGCAGCGCGGGCGTTGCGCTGATGGCGGCGGGCTATCCGCTGGGCGCGGTGGTGGGCGGCACGATTGCCAGCAAGATGCTGGTGACGGGCAATTGGCGCGATGTGTTCTATCTTGGCGCGGGGCTGGCGCTGATCCTGCTGCCTTTGGTGCCCCTGCTGATGCCAGAGCCGATCAACGCCATCCTGCACCGCCGCCCGGCCAATGCGCTGGACAAGCTCAACAAGTCGCTGCGGGCCTTTGGCCATGCGCCGGTCGATGCCCTGCCGCCGGTGGACACCTCCATTCCCAAGGCGCGCGTGGCCGATCTGTTCGGGCCGGAACTGCGCAGCGTCAGCCTGCTGCTGCTGCTCTCCTATTTCGCCCATATCCTCACCTTCTACTTCGTGCTGAAATGGGTGCCCAAGATTGTCGTCGATATGGGCTTTCCGGCCTCGGCGGCGGGCGGGGTGCTGGTCTGGGCCAATGTCGGCGGATTGATCGGGGCCATTCTGTTCTCGCTCTCGGCGCTGCGGCTGCCGCTGCGTCCGACGCTGATGGTGATGATGGTGGCCTCGACGGTGCTGGTCGTGCTGTTCGGCCAGTCACCGGCTGATCTCTCGCGTCTCTCGATGGCGGCAGCGGCGGTGTCCTTCTGCACCAACAGCGTGATCGTGGGTTTCTATGCGCTGATCGCCCAGAGCTTTCCCACCCCGCTGCGCGGCACGGGCACAGGCTTTGTGATCGGCGTGGGGCGTCTGGGCGCGGCCACCGGGCCGATTGTCGCAGGCTATCTGTTCGAGGCCAAGCTGGGGCTGCCGGTGGTGGCGCTGGCCATGTCGGGCGGTTCGCTGGTGGCGGCCGCCGCCTTGCTGGTCATGCCGCATCGCGAAAACGCCGCGCACTGATTTTCAAGCCCGTTCGATCCTGCTAGGGGCGGCGCTATGACCGCCCCTATCGAACCGTTCCGCGCCATGGCCATCGGCCAACTGGCCCACAAGCTGGCAGCCGAAGGGCGCAGCGTGATCCATATGGAATATGGCCAGCCATCGACCAGCGCGCCCGCCGCCGCGCTGGCCAAGGCGCATCAGGTGCTGGACACCGAGGCGCAGGGCTATTGGGAAAGCGCCCCCCTGAAGGAGCGCATCGCCCGCCATTATGCCGAAACACAGGGCGTGACCATCCGCCCCGATCAGGTGATCCTGACCTGCGGCGCCTCGCCCGCCCTGCTGCTGGCCCTGTCCAGCGCCTTTGCACCGGGCGCGCGGATCGTCTGCGCCCGGCCCGGCTATGTCGCCTATCGCAACACCTTGCGCGCGCTGCATATGGAAGCGCTGGAAATCCCCTGCGGCGCGGCGGAGCGCTATCAGATCACGGCGGCGGCCTTGGAAGCCATCCACCCCGCCCCCGACGGCGTCATCATCGCCAGCCCCGCCAACCCCACCGGCACGATCATCGCGCCTGATGAACTGGCCGCGATTGCTGCGGTCTGTGCGCGGCGCGGCATTCGCATCATCTCGGACGAGATCTATCACGGCCTGTCCTATACCGGGCCTTGCGTCTCGGCGCTGGTCCATGCGCCCGATGCCCTCATCGTCAACAGTTTCTCGAAATATTTCTCGATGCCGGGCTGGCGTCTGGGCTGGCTGGTGGCGCCCGACGATCTGGTCGACGCTGCCTATGCGCGGATGAGCAATCTGATGCTGACGCCCCCGGTTTTGGCGCAGCACGCGGGCCTGATCGCGTTTGATTGCGACGAGGAACTGCAGGGTCATATCGCCACCTATGCCGCCAACCGCGAGGCGATGCTGGCCGCTCTCCCCGCACTCGGTCTGGGCCGGATCGCGCCGCCCGACGGGGCCTTTTACATCTGGGCGGACATTGGTCATCTGACCAATGACTCGATGGAATTCTGCACCCGTCTCTTGCAGGAAACCGGGGTGGCCTGCGCGCCGGGGGTGGATTTCGATCCGGTCGACGGCCATCGCTTCATGCGCTTCAGCTTTGCCGTTTCAACGCCTTTGGTGAACGATGCCATCGAGCGGATGATTCCCTGGTTTGCCCGGCAGGGTGCCTTGTCTGCTTGAAAAATCGCCTCCGCGATTTTTCCCGGCATCAGCCCTCTCCCCCGGCCCTGCCACCCATAAAGTATGCCCTGTAGGGCAGCAGGGCCGGGCGAGAGGACTTGCGCCGCGATTCCGGCCCAAAGTGCAATTCACCCGCCCCGCCCCATCGTGGCATGGCTTGGTATCCCCCCAAGAATGAGGATGCCATGATGAAGTCCATTTCCATGATTGCGGCGCTGGGCGGTATCGCGCTTTCGGCCACGCTGTCTGCCACCACGGCCTTTGCGGCCCCCGCGCCCACGCCCGCCACTTTCACCTCGCGCTGCGCCGTATGCCACAATGCGGAAAAGGGCGGCGCGGACAAGGTCGGCCCCGACCTGTTCGGCGTCTATGGCCGCAAGGCCGCCACGGGCAAGCACAATTACACCGAAGCGCTCAAGAAGGCGAACCTCAAGTGGGATGACACCAATCTGGACAAGTGGATCGCAGGCCCCATGCAGATGGTGCCCGGCACCGCCATGGCCTTCCCCGGCATCAAGGATGCGGCCAAGCGCGCCGAACTGATCGCCTGGCTCAAGACGTTGAAATAAGACTGCGGGATAGGCCCGAAAGGGCATGCAAGAGGGCGGGAGGGGTTGGGCCTTTCCGCCCTTTTTCGTGCCCCCTTTTCACGCCCAAATGCTGCGCACAAAAAAGGGCGCGCGAGCCTTCCCTCGCGCGCCCGATCTTCCTTGGGAGTTATGCTTCCGTCAGAAGAAGAGAATGCCGCCCAGAGCCACCGCATCGCTGGTGGCCGAATTGCCGTTATGCGCCTTGGCGTTCGAGTTGATATATTCGCCGATCAGCGTCACCCAGCTGTTCAGACCATAGCGCAGTTGCCCCACGGCGCTGCTGTTCACGCGCACCAGCGTCGGGTTGGCGGCGCGGTCGGCGGCGTCGGTATAGTTGAGATAGCTGGCGCCATAGCTGCCCGCGAGGGTGAACTTGCCCTGCGTCAGCGCGGCCTGCACGTAATAGCCTTCGCTGCTGCGCGGCTTGCCCGCAGCATCGGTGTCGAACAGGTTCAGCACCGTCGTGCCCAGACCCTTGGCGGTGTAATAGGTGCCCACCAGAGTGACCGGACCATAGGTCGTGCGTGCGCCCACATCGAGGCCCTGCCCGGTATAGCTGCCGCCGGCCACGAACTTGTGCTCCTGCGTGATGCCCGATGCCCACAGGTGGAGCTTGACCGCATCGAAGGCGCCGTCATAGGTCACCTTGCCCTGGAAACCGGGGCTGGAATTGTTCTGCGCGCCCGCCGTCAGCGAATTGAGCGGCTGGAACACGCCCACCGAGGCCTGCAGACCGCCCATGCTGGGGGTCGTATAGGTCATCTGGGGCTGGAAATCGGTGTAGATATAGCCGGTGCCGATGCGACCCAGCGTGGTGTTGGCGGGCGCCGCATTGCCGCCGGTCGGGCCGGAAGAAAGCAGCGTGATGTCATTGAGGATCGCTTCGGAACCAAACAGACCGATGGCGCGGCCGATCTTCAGTTCACCAAAACCCTTGCGGCCGATGGTCAGATAGGTTTCGCGAAAGTCGATGCCCGCAGTCGCCAGAGCGGTCGGCTGACCGCCGTTGTTGGCCCCCAGCGCGCCCCATGCCGCGCTGTTGATGCCCGGATACATGCCGAAATGCGCGCCCACATCCCATCCGTTCTGGGTCGTGGTGGCGTCCACCTTCAGGAAGCCGGGAAGCAGGCCATTGCGCACCGCGCTGGTGTTGCCACCCACGCTGGCGATGCCGCCCGTGACGGTCGTGTTGGCGCCGGGCTTGGCCGCATTGTCATAGACATAGAAGCCGTTGACCGAGCCGGAAAACTTGATCGTGGCCGGGCCGACCTGAAGGCCGATGCCGCTGTCAGTGGCGCGCACGAATTTGGCGGTGTCCCCAGCCACCACCGGAGCTGACGCAGCAGGCGCAGGCGCGTCGGCCGCATCCTCTTTCAGCAATTCGTTATATTCCGCGTCCGAGAGGATGCCCTTGTCATGCAGACGCTTGAGCAATGCCTGCGAATTGCCGGCATAGGCCGGGGCCGAAACACCCATCATGGCCACGGCACTCGCGGTGCCGAGCAGAACTTTCCAGAGCATGATACTCTCCCTTGTCGATCCACTTTATCTGCTGTGGTGAGGGGAGAATGCGGCTCGAAAGGGCCTTCTTGAAATTGGACTTTCGGGTCTGATACTTTGGGAGAACGCACTTGTCCCTAGGTATCAGACCCGTAGGGCATCAGGGCGCGATCGCCACGCCCCACGGCCCGGCGCCCGCCGGAATCGTGGCGGTGACGGTGCGGGTGTTCAGGTCCACGATGCTGACATCATCGCTGATGCCGTTGGCCACGATGGCGCGGCCGCCATCGGGCGTGATCGCCAGATGCCATGGCCGCTGGCCCACCTTGATATAGGCCTCGACCGCATGGCTGGCGACATCGACGATGGCAATATGGTTGGCCCGGCCCAGCGCGACAATTGCCTTGCGCCCATCGGGGGTGAAACGGATGCCGCAGGGCATGACGCGAATCGGTGGGACGCCGGGCGGGGCAAAGGTGATGGTCGCGGTGATCGCGCGGGTGGCCGGATCGGCGATTTGAACCACGCCGCCCATTTCCGCCGCGATCCACAATGCGCGCCCATCGGCGGTGAATTCGACATGGCGCGGGCGGGCCGCCGTCGCGGTCGTGTCCACCACCTGATGGGTGGCCGCGTCAATCCACGAGATCAGCTTGCCATCCTCGCTGGTGACGACGATCACCTTGCCGTCGGGGCTTTGGGTGATGCCTTCCGGCTCTTTGCCCACCGGCACCTGCCACGCCACGGCGCGCGAAGAAAGGTCGATGGCCGTTACCGCCGCATCGTCCTCATTGCTGACAAACAACAGTTTTCCATCGCGCGAGGGGTAGAATTGCTCCGGGTCCTGACCCGATGGCAGATGGGCGACCAAGGCGCCGCCAGCCCGGTCGCGCAGCTCGACCGTATTGTCCAGCCCGCTGGCCACCAGCAGCCGCGCGCCATCGCGCGTCAGAGCAATGCCGCGCGGGCGCTGGCCCACTTTCCATGTCGCCACCACCTTTCCAGCGGCCAGATCGATCACGCTGACCGAGTTGCCTCTTTCGTTGGAAACATAGGCAGTTTGAGCCAGGGCCGCAGCGGGGATCAGCGTATTGCCCAAAATGGCAATAAGCAGGGCGGGAATCGCGTATTTCTGCGCAGTTTGCTTTGTCATGATGGCAGCATATCCCCCCGTATCAGACCATGAATAGCACCAAGGTCCAATACAGACCTGATCGTGGGGATCATAAACTCGCATCACGGAAATCAAAAGACGCGGGCCCGGCACCTCGGCACCGCCTTGTGGTGAGAAAGAAGAGAGGAAGATCTGATCATGTCCGGATTTTTCACGCGCATGACGCGCGCCCAGACGATGCTTGCCGCCGCCACGCTGCTGGCCGTCACCAGTGTGGGCACGCGCCTTGCCGCTCATGGCGACGTTACGCCCCAGCCGGTCGACACCAGCGCCTTGCCCGATATCGGCGACAAGTGGGTGACGCATAATCCCTATCGCGGCAATGCCAAGGCCGCCGAAATCGGCAAATCGGCCTTTGGCCAGAACTGCGCGCGCTGCCATGGTCTGGATGCGATTTCGGGCGGGATCGCGCCGGATCTGCGCTACCTTGAACTGGGCGATTCGGGCGACGAATGGTTCGTTCAGCGTTTCCAGCATGGGTCGAGCCGCGATGGCAAAGTGTACATGCCCCCCTTTGGCGAAGCGCTGGGCCAAAAGGCCGGTTGGGCGATCCGCAGCTGGCTGGAAACGCGCCACACCGATGACTGATTTTTTGACGATTGATATTAAAAAATAAATACGGGAAGAGGGCGGCATATGGGCAAGCAGGCAACCGGCATCGGGCGCAGGGCGTTTCTGGCGGGAGGGCTTGCTGCATTGGCCGCCCCCCTGCCGCTGTCGGCCGCGCCTTTGGCCAAGGTGCGCGAATTGGGCGTGCTGCGGGTGGCGGTGTACAAGCACAACCGCCCTTGGTCCTGGGCAGAACCGGACAACAGCACCAACCTGCGCGGGATCGATGTCGATCTGGCCGGGGCGATTGCCAGGACGCTGGGGGTAAAGCTCGATATTGAGGAGTTTACCGCAGGCGATGACATGGCCACCGACCTGCGCAATGCGGTGTGGCGCGGGGGCCTGCTGGGTTTCAAACCGGCCGATATCATGATGCATGTGCCGTTTGATCGGCAATTGATGGTCGAAAACGACCAATGCGCGATTCTGGCCCCCTATTACCGCGAGAGTTTCGCCGCCGCCTGCGGGCCGGAACAGAGCGACTGCGAAGTGCCCGCCCCGCAATATCGCGGGCGGCGCATGGCCGCGGCCATCGCCACCATTCCCGACATCTATCTGCTCTCCAGCTTTGGCGGCACGCTGCGATCGAGCGTCACGCATTTCAACACCGGCCATGACGCGGTTCTGGCGCTGGGCACGGGACAGGCCGATGTCGCCGTGGCGACGAAAGCCGAGGTCGAGTCCGCGATATTCGACATGAAAAACCCCGCCATCAAAGCGCGCAAACGCGCGCTCGAGGCGATGATGTCGCCGGGATGGGACATCGGCATGGCGGTCAAGGAGAACAGCCGTTCGCTGGGCGACACGGTCGAGGGAATCATCGGCAAAATGAGCGCCGATGGTCAGATGAAGGCGATTTTCGCCACCTATGGCGTCGAATGGCGCCCCGCCCTTTCGGCCTGATACATAAGAGGGATCGCAAAGGATTTCTGAGCTTGGCCTAAGGTCCAATTGCTGCGCAGCAGGGGGCCGATAGGCTGGAGACCACGGGGGAGAAGCGCGCGACGGGCGCGGCAGCCAAGACCCGAAAGCCGACAATTAATGACAACAGGAGAGTCGAGATGAAGGGCAGAATTTCGCGCTATGTCGCGTCCTTTGCAGCATTGGGCATTGCCGCAGCCACGCCGCTGATGGCCGCAGGCCCCACCAGCCAGGATCTTTTGAACGACGCGGCCACGCCCGGCGACGTTCTGACCAACGGTCTTGGACCACAGGGCCAGCGCTTCAGCTCGCTCGCCAAGCTCAATGCCGACAACGTCAAGAAGCTGGTGCCTGCCTTTGTCGCCTCGCTTGGCGATGAAAAGCAGCGCGGGCAGGAATCGCAGCCGCTGGTCTATGACGGCACGATCTATGTCACCGGTTCCTATTCGCGGGTTTTCGCCTTTGACGCGCATACCGGCGAAAAGAAGTGGGAATATTCGGCCCGCCTGCCCGATGGCATCATGCCCTGCTGCGACGTGGTCAACCGCGGCGCGGCCATCCATGGCGACAAGATCATCTTCGCCACGCTCGATGCCCACCTGATCGCGCTCAACCGCCACACCGGCAAGGTGATCTGGAACAAGACCACCTCGGATTATCAGGCCGGCTATTCGGCGACCGCCGCGCCGCTGATCGTCAAGGACATGGTGATCACCGGCAATTCGGGCGGTGAATTCGGCATCATCGGCGAAGTGCAGGCGCGCAATGTCGACACCGGCGAACTGATCTGGAGCCGTCCGACCATCGAAGGCCACATGGGCACGCTCAACGGCCAGCCCAACGGCATGACCGGCAAGCTTAACGCCACATGGCCCGGCGACATGTACAAGACGGGCGGCGGCGCCACCTGGCTGGGCGGCACCTATGACCCGGAAACCAACCTGCTGTTTTTCGGCACCGGCAACCCCGGCCCCTGGAACAGCCACCTGCGTCCCGGCGACAACCTCTACACCTCCTCGACGCTGGCGATCGACCCCGACACGGGCGTGATCAAGTGGCACTATCAGACCACGCCGCATGACGGCTGGGACTTTGACGGTGTGAACGAATTCATCCCCTTTGACACCACGATCAACGGCAAGGCGATGAAGCTGGGCGCCAAGGCCGACCGCAACGGCTATTTCTATGTGATCGACCGCACCAACGGCAAGCTGATCAATGCCAGCAAGTTCGTGATGCAGACCACATGGGCCGACGGCATCAACCTCAAGACCGGCCGCCCCAACTATACCGCCGATGGCCGCCCCGGCGCCCCCAACGGCACCGAAAAGGGCAAGGTCGTGTTCTCCTCGCCCTCCTTCCTTGGCGGCAAGAACTGGATGCCGATGGCCTATTCCAAGGACACCGGCCTGTTCTATGTGCCGTCCAACGACTGGGGCATGGACATCTGGAACGAACCCATCGCCTATAAGAAGGGTTCGGCCTATCTGGGCGCGGGCTTCACCATCAAGCCGATTGCCGAGGACCACATCGGCGCCCTGCGCGCGATGGACCCCAAGACCGGCAAGATCGTCTGGGAATACAAGAACAAGGCTCCGCTGTGGGGCGGCGTTCTGACCACGGCGGGCAACCTGGTGTTCACCGGCACGCCTGAAGGTTACCTCAAGGCCTTCAACGCCAAGACGGGCGAGGAACTGTGGAAGTTCCAGACCGGCTCGGGCGTGGTCGGCTCGCCCATCACCTGGGAACAGGACGGCGAGCAATATGTGGCGGTGATGTCGGGCTGGGGCGGCGCGGTGCCGCTGTGGGGCGGCGAGGTCGCCAAGACCTTCAAGGAAATCAGCCAGGGCGGTTCGCTCTGGGTGTTCAAGCTGCCCAAGGACTGATGAGAGGTGCGGCGCGGGACCACAAAATCCCGCGCCGCTCATCTTTGGAATTGACGCCGATGTACCATCAGAGAGATATGCTGATCAGTATGGCAACGCCCGACAGCATCCTGATCGTTGATGACCACGCGCTGGTGCGCGATGGCATGCGGACCCTCCTTGAAGGATGCTTTGCCCAGTGCAGCATTCTGGAGGCCGCCAATTATGCCGAGGCGCGCGAGGCGCTGGCCGGTCATGCCGATGTCGATCTGGTGCTGCTCGATCTCAATATCCCCGATGCGAAGCGCTTTTCCGCCCTGCAGGGCCTGCGCGAGGAACATCCCGCCGTGCCGGTGGTGATGGTGTCGGGCACGCTGGACGGTTCGGCGGTGCGCGAGGCGCTTTCGGCGGGGGCCGCCGGGTTCATCCCCAAAAGCCTGAAACGCGATCAGATCGTCGAGGCGCTGCGTCAGGTGCTGGCCGGCGAGATCTATGTCCCCGATTTCGACTTTGCCGAGGAAGCGGCCACCGGCGAGGAAACCGCGATCCGCCAAAAGATCGCCACGCTGACGCCCCAACAGAAGGTTGTGCTGGGCCTGCTCGTCTCGGGCCGGCTGAACAAGCAGATCGCCTATGAACTCGACGTCTCGATGACGACGGTGAAGGCGCATGTCTCGGCCATCCTGCAAAAACTGAATGTGTTCAGCCGCACGCAGGCGGTGATTCTGGCCAATCGGGTCAATTTTCCGGGCTGATCGCTCCGGGGCCGCCGAAAGCTTCGGTTCGCCCCCGTTACGCCCCATTCCCCAGCATATTGCGCATCAATGCCCGCAATTGCGCCGGCTTGACCGGCTTGTTCAGCATCGGCACCCGCGCCTGAGCCAGCGTGGCTTTCACCTCGTCGCTACGGTCGGCGGTGATGACCAGAGCTGGAACCTCGCGCCCAGCCGCCTTGCGCACAATCGCAATCGCCTCGTCCCCGCGCAAGGCATCGTCGAGGTGATAATCGGCAATGATCATGTCGATCCCCTGTGCAATGGCCTCGGCGGCTTCCTCATCCAGCGGGCCGGTGGCGGTGGCCACATGATGGCCCCAATTGCGCAGCAGCGCGGCCATGCCCGCCAGAATCGCCGGATCATTGTCGATCACCAGCAGGCTCTGGGTGCCGGTTACGCCGGGGCGCATCGGGCGCGAGGCATCGCCGCCCTTGTCGCTGCGCGCCTCGGCCAGAGGGACCAGCACGGAAAAGGCGCTGCCCTGCCCCGGCGTTGATTCCACATCGAGACGATGGCCCAGCATCGTGGCCGCGCGCCGCACGATGGCCAGACCCAGCCCCTTGCCGGGAATGCGCTGGGTCGATTCCAGACGGCGGAATTCCTCGAAAATCGCTTCCTGATGCTCAGGCGCGATGCCCGGCCCGGTGTCGCGCACGGTGATGCGCGCGCCACCCTCCTGCGCGGCAATGGTGATGCTGACGCAGCCCTGCGCGGTGTAGCGGATCGCGTTGGAGAGGAAATTCTGCAAAATGCGGCGCAGCAAACGGATATCCGAGCGCACCCAGACATCGGTGACCGGAATGTCGAGCGAGAGCCCCTCGGCCCGCGCCACGGCGGCAAATTCGATGCGCAGCGCGGCCAGCATCGGCTCCAACTCAATCGCGCTCCACGCAGGCGTTATGGCGCCCGCATCCAGCCGTGAGATCTCGAACAAAGCCTCGAGCAGATCCTCGACCGAATCGAGCGCCACCCCGGTCTGGCGCACCAGCGCGCGGCTGGGCGCGGCAAGGCGCCGTTCGGCCAGCGCCGAGACAAACAGCCGCGCCGCGTTCAAAGGTTGCAGCAGATCGTGGCTGGCCGCGGCCAGAAAGCGGGTCTTGTCGCGATTGGCATGTTCGGCTGCGGTCTTGGCCGCACGCAATTGCCCTTCCACCTCGCGGCGCTCGGCAATCTCGGCCTGCAATGCAGTGGTGCGCTCGGCAACGCGGCGCTCCAGCATCTCGGCCGCCTCGCGCAGGGCATTGCGGTCCTGTACTCGCTCGGTAATGTCGTCAAAGCTGAAGGCCATGCCGCCGCCCGGCGTCAGGGGCGTTGAGCGGATGATGAAATGCCGCCCGCCCAGCACGCAGGGCGTCTCGACCTGCTCGCCCGTTTCGCGCCATTCCAGCGCCGATGTGCAATCAATCCCCAGCCGGTCGCGGCAATAGGAGAGCAGGCCCGCATGGGTTTCCAGACGCTTGCTGCCCCGCGCGTCCAGCCCAAGCAGGCGCACCATGCCCTGATTGCGCACCAACAGGCGGCGATCCAGCCCATAATGGCACACGCCCTCGGACAAAGTATCGAGCGTGGCCTGAAGCACGAGGTTGCGCTCGGCCAGTTCGCGGGCGCGTTCGCGCGCATCCTCGGCCTTCACCTCGGTCACATCGGTATAGATGCCGACGCGCCCGCCTTCCGATGTTTTCAACTCGTTGATCTGAACCCAGCGCCCATCGGCCAGCGCCTGAACATGCACCCGGTCGGCCTTGGCATGTTGCGAAAGCCGGTCGGCCAGCCAGCGTTCGCGCGACACCAGCGATCCGACCGGCAGCCCGCTTTGCGCCGCCATTTCGGCGATCTCGCCAAAGGTCACCGAGGAGAGATCACGCCCGCGCAGCGCCGGCCAGAAACCCAGATAGGCCTCATTATGCAGCAGCAGACGGTCATCGGCATCGAACAGCGCAAAGCCGTCGGGCAAAGATTCGATCGCGTCGCGCAGCCGCACCCGCGCCGCATCGGCATCGCGGTGGGCCTCGGCCATTTCGGCATTGGCCTCGTTCAACCGCGACAGCGCCTGCTCCAGCGCGGCGGTGCGGTCGCGCACCATGGCCTCGAGCGCAATGGCCGCCTCGAACATCGAGAAAGCGCCGCCCTGCACATCGCTCGACCGCTCAACCCGGTCGATCAGCGCCTCGTTGATCTTTTCAAGCTGGCGGATGCGTTCCACCAATGCCCCGGCATCTGGCCGGTCCGCCTCGGCCATCCTCACGCGCCGATCGCCAGACCGCTCAGCGTCTGGTTATTATGGGCGGCGCGGAATTGCTCGCCATAGGTGTTGAAGCCCACGACGTGGCGCGCGGCATAAAGCTGGGAAACCTCGCGCGTGATCTGGCGATTGTCGGCGTCCACCCGGTTCAAAACGCAATCGAAACCGATCACATGGTCGATCTCGCCCACGCGGGTTTCCACCTCGGAAAACAGGCGTTCGAGATGGGCCAGCCGGTCCACCCTTTCGCCCACGCGCAGCACGATGCCATTGTCGATGGCGCAGTAAAAGGTCAGGCTGCCGTCAGGATTGGCGCTCTGCACCGCGCGGATGTGATATTCGCCCCCGGCGCGCACCATGGGCGGATTGGCGGCAAAGAAAGCCGCATCGATCTCGCCGCCCACCAATCCGGCGATCCTTGCATATTCCTGCGCGGCGGGGCGGGCGTTGATCTCGAACACCACGCGCGCCTGCGCATCGGCGGAGGTGACGACCATCCGCTCCTCACGCGGGCGATAGTGGTGCGAGCAAAAGGCATGCAGGGGCCGCGTGCTGGACAGCATCGCCACCACGGCGGCATCCTTGACGAATCGCCCGTCGACCAGCACGCCGGTTTCGCGAAACACCATGCCGTCGCCCGACGATCCGCCCACCATCACCGTCTCGCCCAGCGCGTCCTGCACCGTCATCGTCACCAGTTCCTCGCGGTGCGAGAGGCCATCGACCAGAAAGATCGCCGCATGGTGCAATTGTTCGCCCAGCCGCCGCGCCGAGGCCGCCGCCTGCGCCGCCAGTTCGCGCACCGCGCGCCGCCCCTCTGCCACGTCGAACCCGTCCAGATCGTCGAAATGCAGCACGCTCATGGCAAAGCCGTCGGCGGGAAAGCCGATGAAAACCAGACTGTCCTCGTCATAGCCGCGCTGGGTCAGTTCGCCCGCGCTGGTGCAGCCGATCAGAGGAAAGTCGCCCAGCCGCCGGGCCAGTTCGCCCGCCAGTTCATCGCGGTCATAGCGATGCGAGCAGAACAGCAGGCCCCCCGCCAGCGCCATCCCGCCGATCGCGCGCACCACCTCGTCCACGGCGGTCACCGGGTCGCTTGCATGAGATGATACCACAGCCAAAGCCGAACGCGCCATATGCGCCATTACCCTCTCCAACCCCCGGATGCCTGTTGCCGACATTCTCGATTGCCTCACCTTAGCCGGACTCCCCCTCAGGGCCAAGGGGGAGCGATGCGCTCGATATAGGACTTAAGGATAATAAGGATAAGATTCCGCCCGGCAAAGACGCGCGAAATTGACACTTGGCAAAGACGCAGGCACCCCTGATGCGCAAAAGGCCCCGCACAAGGCCGACAGGAGGCAGAACGGGTGGTAAAGGCGCGTTACGTCATAGGCTTGGGGCTGGTGCTGGCGGCAGGCGGCGCGGGCGTCTGGGTCTGGCGCGACCGGCCCTTGGTCGTGCAGGTGGCGCAGGCCCAGCTCGGCCCGGCCTCGCAACAGGTCTATGCCACCGGCTATGTCGAAGCCCAGCAGCCGGTATCCGTCTCCTCGCGCATCACCGCCCCTGTGGCGCGGGTGCTGGTGGATGAAGGCGCGGCGGTCAAACGCGGTCAGGCGCTGGTGCTGCTTGCCGATGATGAACAGCATGGCCTGCTCGATCAGGCCCGCGCCCAGCAGCGCGCCGCCGAGGTGATCGAGCGGCGCAACCTGGCCCTGTTCCGCGACGGGTGGGTGACGGCGGCCGCGCGCGACAATGCCACCACCGCCGCCGATGCCGCCCGCGCGGCCAGCGCGACCGCCCGCGCCCGGCTCGACCAACTGGTGGTGCGCGCCAATTCCGACGGCATCGTGACCAAGCGCGATGTCTATCCCGGCGATCTGGCAACGCCCACCAAGGTCTTGTTTCAACTGGGCGATCCATCGCGCATCCGCATCACCGCCACGGTGGACGAGCGCGACATCACCCGCGTGGCGGTGGGGCAAAAGGCGTTGATGTCCTCCGACGCGCTCTCCGGCGCGATTCCGGCGCATGTTTCCGAGGTGACACCGGGCGGCGACCCCACCGTGCGCGCTTTTCGCGTGCGCCTGCTGCCCGATACCGCCAAACCGCTGCCGATGGGGCTGACGCTGGAGGTCAATATCATCACCAGCGAGCGCAAGGCCGCCGTGCTGGTGCCGGCATCCGCGCTGGTGGGCGATGGGCGGCATGTCTGGGTGGTGGCGCAGGGCCGCGCGGCATCGCGCGCGATCACCAAGGGCGCCGACGGCACCAGCAAAGTCGAGATCACCAGCGGATTGCGCAGCGGTGAAACGGTCATCCTCAACCCGCCCGCTGATCTGGCGGAGGGGCAGCGCCTGCGTCCGGCGCAGCCCTGATGCTGGCGCGCTTTTCCCTGCTGGTCCATATTGCCTCGCGCCATCTGATCGTGCGGCGGCGGCAAACGCTGGTGGCCACCAGCGGGGTGGCGGTGGGGGTGGGGTTCTTTCTGGCCGTGTCCGCGCTGATGGTGGGCAGCCAGAATGATTTCGTGCGGCAATTGATCGATGTCGCGCCCCATATCATCATCTCCGACGAATTGCGCAGCCCCCCGCCCCAGCCGGGAATCGCGGCCTATCCGGGCGGCGCGGTCGAGCTGCACGGCTATCGCATCCGCAACGAGGTGCGCGGATTAAAGGACTGGCAGCGGATTCTGGCCAGCGTCAATGCCATCCCCGGCGCGATCGGTTCGCCCAGCCTGTCGGGCGCGGTCACGCTGCGGCTGGGCGGGCGCGACGAGCCGCTGGCGATTGTCGGCATCGAGCCGGGGCTGGAGGCCAAGGTCAGCTCGATCAGCGACAAGCTGCGCAGCGGCCGTCTGGACGATCTGGAACGGGTGCAGGGCGGCGTGATCCTTGGCGAGGAACTGGCGCAAAGGCTGGGGCGCGGCATGGGCGACATCGTGCCCGCCACCGCCGCCAACGGCACCACACGGTCGCTGCGCATCGTCGCGCTGGTCAAGAAGGGCAACAGTCAGCTTGGCGGGTCGAACGGCTATATGCTGCTGCGCGAGGCGCAGAGCCTGTTGGGGCGGCCCTTCATCATCAACCGGATCGGGGTGAAGCTGGCCGATCCCTATGACGCCGAAACGGTCGCGGCGGGGCTGGAGGCGCGCTATCGCTATAAGGCCCAAAGCTGGCAGGAACGCAGCGCCGATTTCCTGTCCTTGCTGCTGACGCGCAATGTCATCATGTACACGGTGGTTTCGGCCATCCTGCTGGTGGCCTCTTTCGGCATCTATACCGCCGTGTCGAACAGCGTGGCCGACAAGCGGCGCGACATTGCCATCCTGCGCTCGATGGGCTTTTCGCAGGGCGATCTCCAGATGGTCTTTGTGCTGGAGGGCATGGCGCTGGCGGTGATCGGCATTCTGCTGGGCTGGGCGCTGGGCTTTGGCCTGATGACCATTCTGGGCAGCCTTGAATTTCCCATCGGGGGCGAGATCCAGCACATGCCGCTCGACCGTTCGCCGCGCCAATATGCGATTGCGGCGGCGGCCTCGCTGGCCGCGGGCGTGCTGGCGGCGTGGCTGCCCGCGCGCAAGGCATCGCGGGTCGATCCGGTCGATATTCTGCGCGGAGCCGTCTGATGGTCGAGCCGATCCTTGTGGCCCGCCATCTGCGGCGCGAACTGGACGGCGATCCGCCGCCGGTGCTGGTCGATGATGCCGATCTGGCGGTAATGCCGGGGCGCTTTACCGCGATTGTCGGGCCATCGGGCTGCGGCAAATCCTCGCTGCTCTATCTCCTCGGCCTGATCGACCGGCCCACGGGGGGTCAATTGCTGTTTGACGGGCGCGATCTGGCGCAAATGTCGGGCGATGAACGCGCCGCGATCCGGCTCGAGCATTTCGGCTTTGTGTTTCAGTTCCATTTCCTGCTCCCCGAATTTACGGCTCTTGAAAATGTCATGCTGCCGCTGCGCCGCCTTGGGCGCCTGTCCCCGCGCGAGGTTGAGGCGCGGGCGAAGAGCCTGCTGGCCGATGTGGGCCTCGCGGAAAAGGGCTGGAAATTGCCCGAAAAACTTTCGGGCGGCGAAAGACAGCGCGTGGCCATCGCCCGCGCGCTGGCCAACAATCCGCGCCTTGTGCTGGGCGATGAGCCGACCGGCAATCTCGACAGCGTCAATTCGGCCCGCGTGGTCGAACTGTTCCGCGCGCTGGCCCATGAACAGGGGCGCGCGGTGGTCTGCGTAACCCATGACATGGGGATTGCCGATCTGGCCGACATTCGCGTTTCCATGCTGGACGGGCGCGTGATCGAGGTGAGGGAACAAAACCCGCCTTCGTGAAATATGGAAGAAATATCCGGGCAAACCGTCCGGCCTACCGCCCTGGAAAGCCCTGCCCCGCAGGCTTGCTCAGGAGATGCCCCATGCTGCGCTGGTTGCGCCACCTCTATGGTCGGATGGAAAGTGCGATCCTTGATCATGGCCTGTATCGGCCGGGTCGGCTGTTGCTGGTCATGGTCGGCATTCTGGCGGTGCGGGGGCTGGGCGACGATATATTTGCGGCCTTCAGCGGCGACCGGGATTCGATGTTCTTTCCCGCCAATGACCGCTATGCCGATTTCATCAAGGTGGCGCTGTCCTACAGCCATATTTTCACCGAAACGCTGGCCGACAAGGCCTATCTGAACCACTGGCCCCATATTTTCCGGCTCTATCTGCTGGACAATCCCTATGACCTGTCGGCCCATAACCTCGCCCTGCCCGACGATCAGGCCGATGTGACCAACCTCCACCTGCCGCCCTTTGCCAGCGTGCTTTATTTGTCCTGCGCCCATCTGATCGCGGCCACCAATCCGCTGGTGGCGATGGCGGTGTTCTGGGGGGCCTATCTGATCGGCGGGTGGGGCGTGGCGCGGATGGCGAGGGCGCATTTCGGGGTGTCGCGCGAATGCGGCAGGTTCATCCTGTTTGCGGCGCTCGCCTGCTATCCGGTGCTCTGGATGCTCTCGCGCGGCAATCTGGCGGGGGGCTATTCGGGGCTGCTGACGCTGGGCTGGCTGGCAACGGCCGTGTCGGGACGCAATCGGTGGGCGGGCTGGGTGATGCTGGCGCTTTCGGTCAATCTGCGGCCCGAACCGGCGCTGCTGGTCCTGATCGAGCTGCTGGGCACGGGCTCGCTCTGGGCGCGGTTTTGCCGCATGGCGATTCCGGGCGCGTTAAGCGTGGCGCTGGCCGCGATCGCCTTTCCCATCGCCCATGCGCTTTATCCGCTCTACACGCCGGACAATGTGCGGCGGGGTCTGCGGATCTATCATTACCGCTATATTGTCTCGGACATGGGCGATGAATGGAACGCCTCGCTGTTTCTGTGGGCGAAGGGCGTGCTGATGCTGATGGATGTGCGCCCGCGCTATAACGAAACACTGGCGCAGGCGCTGGAACTGGGCGGCAGCGCGGCGCTCTTGCTGGCGATCTGGGGCGCGTGGGCGCGGCGGATTACCCTGCCGGTGCTGGTGTTTCTGCTGACGGCGCTGCCCGCGATGTTCGTGCCGGTCTATTCCTATTATCACATCGTGGCCTTTGTGGCGGTCCTCGTGCTGCTGGTGGCCGATCTGGAGCGCAATCCCCCCCGCCCCGGCGACCGGCGCCTGCCGCTGCTGATCGTCACGGTGCTGGTGATGTCGCCGCTTGGCGGGCGTTATTCCAACGGCCTGCTCGACAGCCTGCTGATGCTGGGCGGCACGCTATATGGGCTGGCGCCGCTGGCGCGCGATGCGTTCCGGGCCTTGGGGGCCTCGCCTATTTCAGCCCCAGCTTCCTGATCGCGCGCCAGCCCAGCGCCTTGGCCTTGTTCCGGGCGGGCCAGCGGCCGGGGCGGCGCGGGTTCAGCCCCAGACCGCGCAGCACACCGTTGAAGGCATGGGCGGCGGCCTCGTCATAGGACCATTGCGAGCGCCAGGTGATCGAGAGCGAGACGGACACCTCCGGCCCGTTCTTCACGAAATGCGGCGCCATCACCGGCACCATCAGGCCCTGCCCAGGCGCCAGCGCGAAATCGCGCCCCCCCGGCAAAAGGTCATCGCTCCATTTCAGTTCACGCCCGCCGCCGGTGTGATAGATCTCATGCACGCGCGCCGGGCTATAGGCCTCCTCGGCGGCGGGGAACTGGGTCATCACCTTGCTGCCCCGGATTTGCATCAGGATATTGTGTTCCGGGTCAAAGTGATAGGGCGTGACGGCATTGGGCGAGGAGACAAAGACAAAGCCCTGCGGATGATAGACCTTGCCGGTCTTGCAGGTAATCGCGCCCTCCAGCTCACCGATCACATCGAGCAGCAGCGCGCGATAGGCCTCGTCCTCCTCCAGATGCTTGATTGCCACCCAACAGCCCGCGCTGTCGATCTGGCGCACCGCATCGGCGGCGCTGATCGAGGGCACGGGGGGCTTGCCGCTGATGCCGATCGGCTGTTTGGCATAGGCATATTCGACATTTTTGGCCGGAAGCCGCTCGATCAGCCGGGCCAGCGACTCCAGTTCCATCAACGGATGGCCGCAAAGATTATGCTCCATCACATGCGGCACTTCGGGATAATTGGCGGCAAAAGTTTCGAAGGCACGCGGCGGCAAAAAAGACATCGGCCATGATTCCCCTGAATTTGCGCCCCGGTTTAGGCGCAGAATGCCAAGGAATGGCTAACGCTTACCCCAGCGCGGCCTCGGGCGCCATGGCGGCATAGCCCAGCGCCTCGGCCACGGCGGCATGGGTGATATGCCCATCCCACACATTCAGCCCTTGGCGCAGATGGAGATCGCGGCGCAGCGCCTCGCGCCAGCCCAGATTGGCCATCGCCAGCGTATGGGGCAGCGTGGCATTGTTGAGCGCATAGGTGCTGGTGCGCGCCACGGCGCCGGGCATATTGGCCACGGCATAATGGACGATGCCATCGACGATATAGGTCGGGTCGGCATGGGTGGTGGCATGGCTGGTTTCAAAACAGCCGCCCTGATCGATGGCCACATCGACCAGCACCGCGCCCGGCTGCATGGTGGAGAGCATCGCGCGCGTCACCAGGTTGGGCGCCGCCGCGCCGGGGATCAGCACCGCCCCGATCACCAGATCCGCCCCAGCCACGGCGGCGGCCAGATTGGCGCGGCTGGAATAGAGCGTTTTGGCCCGCGCGCCGAAATGGGTCGAGAGCCGCTCCAGCACCGAGGGGCTGCGGTCAAGGACCGTCACATCGGCGCAAAGGCCCACCGCCATTTCCGCCGCGTTGAACCCCACCACGCCGCCGCCGAGCACCACCACCCGCGCGGGCGCCACCCCCGGCACCCCGCCCAGCAAAACCCCGCGCCCGCCATGGGCCTTTTCCAGCGCCGTGGCCCCGGCCTGTATCGCCATCCGCCCGGCCACCTGTGACATGGGCTTGAGCAAGGGCAGTCCGCCCTGCGCGTCCGTTACAGTTTCATAGGCGATGCACACCGCGCGCGATTGGATCAGATCGGCTGTCTGGGCCGGATCGGGGGCCAGATGGAGATAGGTGAAGAGCACCTGCCCCTCGCGCAGCATGGCCCGCTCGACCGCCTGCGGCTCCTTGACCTTGACCACCATATCGGCGCGGGCGAATATTTCGGCGGGGGTGGCGATAATCTGCGCGCCCGCCGCGGCGTAATCGGCATCACTGGCGCCAATACCAAGGCCCGCGCCCGCCTCGACCAGCACCGTATGGCCATGGGCGGTCAGCTCGTAAACGCTCTCCGGCGTCAGGCCAACGCGGTATTCGTGGTTCTTGATCTCTTTGACAGTGCCGACGATCATGGGCGGACTCCTTGGTGGCTCCGCTGAGATAGGAAGGAGAAGGAGAAATGCGAGGGTCTAGACCCTCGCGCTCCCGTTACTGTCTGCGTTGTGCGATGAGTTCGGCGTTGCATGTCGGACGCGGCGTTTGAATTATTAAAGCCTGCGGCGCTTTTTGCGCTACCTCTCGGCGCCGCAGGCTTTCAATCCATAGCCCAAGACGCCAAGATCTCGGCCCAAACTCCCAGTAACGGGATTGCAAAGGGCCCCCGCCCTTTGCCCGCCGGAGGCATAAAACCCACAAACCTTACCCCACCCCCTCCAGCCACTCCGCAATCATCGCCCGCCCGGCCGCCACCGCCCCCGGCCCCAGTTCGGCATGGGCCGCGCGCAGTTCCGCCTCGGTGCCGCCCGCCTCGACCACGCTTTCGGGCGATTGCGCGATCCAAGCGTCAAAGCGCGGGTCCATGCCCATTTCGGCATGGAATTGCAGCGCGAGGATGTTGCGCCCCCGGCGAAAGGCCTGATGGTCATAGACATGGCTGGCGGCCAGCATTTCGACGCCTTCGGGGCGAGTGAACGTATCGCCATGCCAGTGCAGCACCGGCACGCCCTCGATATGACGCAGCGGGCTGTCCTTGGCGTGGACGTGGACGGGGTGGAAGCCCACTTCCTTGCGCGGGCCGGGATAGACCTCGGCCCCCAGCGCCGCCGCCATCATCTGCGCGCCAAAGCATACGCCCAGCGTTGGCCGATCCGCCTCCAGCCGCATGGCAAGGCGGCGCATCTGGCAGCGGATCCACGGGTGCTGTTCCTGTTCATAGACGCCCATCGGGCCGCCCATCATGATCAGCAGGTCAGGCTCGCGCAGGTCGAGCGAGGAGAAGGCGGGATCGGCCACATCGATGCGGTCCACATCATATCCCGCCGCCTCGATCGGGGCGCGGTATCCCGCCACGCCCTCATGGGGGACGTGGCGGATGATCAGGGCTTTCTTCATTTTCGCCTTAGGGTTCGGGCAGGAAATCCGGCACCGAGAGATAGCGCTCGCCGGTGTCATAGTTGAAGCCGAGGACGCGGCTGCCCGCGGGCAGTTCCTTGAGCTTCTGGGCGATGGCGGCCAGCGTGGCGCCGCTGGAAATGCCGACCAGCAGCCCTTCCTCGCGGGCCGAGCGGCGCGCCCATTCCTTGGCATCGGCCGGGTCCACCTGGATTACGCCGTCGATGGACGCAGTGTGCAGGTTGGCCGGGATGAAGCCGGCGCCGATGCCCTGAATCGGGTGGGGCGCGGGCTGGCCGCCGCTGATGACGGGCGAAAGGGTGGGTTCGACCGCATAGGCCTTCAGCCCCGGCCAGACGGGTTTCAGCGCTTCGGCAACGCCGGTCAGATGGCCCCCGGTGCCCACCCCGGTGATCACCGCATCAATCGGCGTATCGGCAAAATCGGCCAGGATTTCCTGCGCCGTGGTGCGGGCGTGAACGGCGGGGTTGGCGGCATTTTCGAACTGCTGCGGGATCCATGCGCCGGGGATTTCGGCGGCCAGTTCCTTGGCGCGCTCGATCGCGCCCTTCATGCCCTTTTCGCGCGGGGTCAGGTCGAACGAGGCGCCATAGGCCAGCATCAGGCGGCGGCGCTCGATGCTCATGCTTTCGGGCATGACCAGGATCAGCTTGTAGCCCTTGACCGCCGCGACCAGCGCTAGGCCGATGCCGGTGTTGCCGCTGGTCGGCTCGATGATCGTGCCGCCGGGCGCCAGCGTGCCGTCGGCCTCGGCCGCCTCGATCATGGCCAGCGCGATGCGGTCCTTGATCGAACCGCCGGGGTTGCCGCGCTCGCTCTTTACCCAGACCTCGTGATCGGGGAACAGGCGCGAAAGGCGCACATGGGGCGTTCCGCCAATGGTTGCGAGAATCGAATCGGCCTTCATCTCTCTTGCCTTTCCTCTTGTTGGCGCCGCTCCGCCGCGCCGGATCTTCTGGCGGTCAAGCCATGGACCGGTTCTGATTAATCCTCAATGACAACTGTTCCAGTTGAGTTTTCTTGTCCGCGCACAAATCGCGCTTTACCCCTCTGGATGAACCGGCTCCCACGTCCTATCTTGGGCCTTCCTATCCCCTTCCCCCAATCAGGAATTATCCCCGCATGGATTATCGCCCGCTTGGCACCACCGGCCTGTCGGTCAGCGCCGTCTGCCTTGGCACCATGACCTTCGGCTCGCAGAATACCGAGGCCGAGGCCCATGCCCAGATCGAGGTCGCGCTCGACCATGGCATCAATTTCATCGACACCGCCGAAATGTATCCCGTCACCCCGGTGCGCCCCGAAACCTTTGGCCGGACCGAGGAGATGATCGGCACATGGATCGCCCGATCGGGCCGCCGCGACAAAATCGTACTGGCCAGCAAGGTGTCCGGCCCCGCGCGCCATTTCCCGCTGCGCGGCGGCAACAACAGCCTTGACCGGCGCAATATCGAACTGGCCATTGATGAGAGCTTGCGGCGGCTGCAGACCGATTATCTCGATCTCTACCAACTCCACTGGCCCGACCGGGGCGTGCCGATGTTCGGCGGGCGCGGGCTGCAATCGCTGAATGACCGCGCCGATGCCGCGCCGCTGGAGGAAAGCATTTCCGCGCTGGTGGATCTGGCCAAGGCGGGCAAGATCCGCGCCTTTGGCGTGTCAAATGAAACGCCATGGGGCCTGTCCGAGGCGCTGCGGCTGCACCGCGACAAGGGCCTGCCGCGCGTGGCATCGATCCAGAACGCCTATAATCTGCTCAACCGCGTGTTCGAGATGGGCCTGTCCGAATTTGCCCTGCGCGAGGGCGTTGGCCTCTTGGCCTATTCGCCGCTGGCCGCCGGGCATCTTTCGGGCAAATATCTGGGCGGGGTGGTGCCGCCGGGTTCGCGCGTTGATGTGGCCAAACAGTTCACCCGCTATTTCACCGTCAACCAGCAGCAGGCCGCCGCGCGCTATATCGCCGTGGCGCATGCCTTTGGCCTGTCGCCCGAACAACTGGCGCTGGGCTTTGTTTACAGCCGCCCCTTTGTCACCAGCTCGATCATCGGGGCCACCAGCGTTGCGCAGCTCAAAACCGACATCGCCGCCAGCCTTACCCCCCTGCCGGAGGAAGCGCTGACGGCGATTGATGAGGTGTATAACCTCTATCCGGACCCCTGTCCGTGATGTAGGCCCTTAATAGGAAATATCGTAAGCCGGGGGCGGCGGAGGCACGAAATGGCCGCCGTGATAGACCCACCAGGTCAAGCCCCCGGCCAGCACCAGCGCAATCGCCAGACGCCACAGCGGCGCGCCCTTGGGCTGGGCCACGGGTTCGTCATAGGTCTTGTTGCCCGTCACCATCGGGGGCACCAGCCGCTCCTTCTTGGCCACGGCGTAATAGATGATCGCGCCCAGATGGATCACCACCATCAGCACGATCAGGTTGAACCCGATCTCGTGCAATTCGGTCAGCGTCTCGGCCAGATCGGACCCCACCCAATAATTGAGCGGCCCGGAATAGGTGGCGTCAGTATCGGTGGCAAACAGGCCCAGCGTGACCTGCGCCGCCATCAGCCCCAGCAGGCCCAGCACCGAGAGCGCGCCCAGCGGATTATGGCCGACCACCGGACCGCCATTGCCCGCCCGCCCGCTGCGCAGATAGGCCCGGATCGCGCCCGGCCCTTTCACGAAACTGGTGAAACGCGCAGATTCGCTGCCCAGAAAGCCCCAGAGAATGCGGAAACCCACGATAAAGACCAGCGCCAGCCCCAGCTTGATATGCAGGTCCATCTTGCCAGCTTTATACGTGGCCCACATCGCGGGCACGAGCAGCACCACGCTCCAGTGAAACAGGCGCACCGGCAGATCCCAGAGCCGGATGGTGCGCGACTTGTTCTGATCCATGACGGACCCCCCAATAAGAAGGGCGCCCGACCTTGGCCGGACGCCCCGAAATTGCAAAACACAGACCCGCGATCAGTCCTTGTTCTTGAACTTTTCGTGGCAACCCTTGCAGGTGCCGCCCAGCGCGCCCATCGCCTTGCCGGCGGCGGCCAGATCGCCCGAATCAGCGGCGGTCTTGAAACCCTTGGCGGCGGCCGAGAAGTTGGCAGCGGCCTTCTTGAAGCCCGCCTGATCGGTCCAGATGTCGGCCTTGGCGGCGGTCTTCACGCCGGCTTCCGCGCCGGTGCCCTTGGGGAACCAGGTGCCCAGCTTGTCGGCATAACCGGCAATGGTGGCGGCGCTGGCCTTGATGACGGCGGCGTCGGGGTTGCCGGACTTGAACGAATCGCCCGCGCCCTTCATCGCCTTGCCCATTTCCTTGAGCGACTTCTGGCGCGCCTCAATGGTCTGGGCGGGCGATGCCGCCTGCGCCGCAACCGCCACGCCCAGCGCGAGCGCACCAATCATCATCGAAATCTTGCGCATAAATTCTCCCGATCTCATTCGGGCACAGCGCAAAAGCCGCCCCCGACCAGCCTTAGGGGTCGCTTTTGGCCATGGTAAAGTCAAGTCTCGGAATGTCGTCAAATGTATTCAAAAATGCGATGATCACTTGAGTTTCACCCCCGGTATGTCATCGGGCAAGGGGATGAATTCATCATCGCCCGGCACCGGGCCAAAGCGGCCCTCGCGCCAGTCCTGCTTGGCCTGTTCGATGCGATCGGCGCGGCTGGAGACGAAATTCCAGTAAACATAGCGTTTTTCGGCAAAGGGCTCGCCCCCGATCAGGAAGATGCGGGCGCCGTTCGCGCTGGCGATCACCACCTCGGTGCCGGGCTTGAAGATGATGAGCTGGCTGGTGGTGAAACTGCCTTCCTGCCCCTCGACCACGACCTCGCCGTTCACGACATAGGCGGCGCGCTCGACATGATCAGCGGCAAGGCGATAGCGCCCGCCCGGCGAGAGGACCAGATCGCCGCACAGCACATCGGAATAGGTTTTGACCGGCGAGACCAACCCGTCGATCTGCCCGGCGATCACCGAGAGATGGAAACCCTTGTCGCCATCGCGCGGCATGCCGCCCGCGCCATAGTGGAAGAATTCCGGCGCGGTTTCCTCATATTGCGTGGGCAGTGCCAGCCATGTCTGAAGCCCGAACAGCCCGCCCTGCTGGCCGCGCAGCCCTTCCGGGGTGCGCTCGGAATGGACGATGCCCTGCCCCGCGGTCATCCAATTGACCGCGCCCGGTTCGATCACCTGCTCGCTGCCCAGCGAGTCCTTGTGCATGATCGCCCCGTCCAAGAGATAGGTCAGCGTGGCAAGGCCGATATGCGGATGGGGCCGCACGTCCAGCGCCTGATCCGGCGTGAAGGCCACCGGCCCCATCTGATCAAGGAAAATGAAAGGCCCCACCATCCGCCGCCCCGCATTGGGCAAAGCGCGGCGGACATTGAAGCCGTCGCCCAGATCGCGCAGGGGCGGCACGATCATCATCTCGACGGGGCTGTTGGCGGCAAAATCAGTCATGGGACCTCTCCTTCTTTCCGGGCGCTTTACGCGGTTTCGACCAGCACGATTTCGGCATCATCCAAAGCGGTGATACGCAGGTTTTCCTCCTCGGCAATGGCCACGCCATCGCGGGGCTGGGCGGCGATGCCATTGACCTCGATCCGGCCCTTGGCCGACACCAGATAGCCCTTGCGCTGGGCGCCGAGCGGATAGTCCACGCTCTCGCCCGCGCGGATCGTCGCGCCCAGAACACGCCCTTCGGTGCGGATCGGCAAGGCGTCGGTATCATCGCCATAACCGCTGGCCAGCACGACCATCTGCCCGGCGCGTTCGCCGCGCGGGAATTGCTTGGCGCCCCAGCTTGGCGCGCCGCCGCGCGTGGTGGGCTGGATCCAGATCTGGAACAGGGTGGTGACTTCGTCCTCAAGGTTATATTCGGCGTGCGTAATGCCCTCGCCCGCGCTCATCACCTGAACGTCGCCCGCCGCGGTGCGGCCGGTGTTGCCCAGGCTGTCCTTATGCGTGATCGCCCCGGTGCGGACATAGGTGATGATTTCCATGTCGCGATGCGGATGCGGCGGAAAGCCCGACTTGGGGGCGATCGTGTCATCATTCCACACACGCAGGGGCCCCCACTGCATACGGGCCGGGTTGTAATAATCGGCAAAGGAAAAGTGGTGATTGGCGTCCAGCCAGCCATGGTTGGCATGACCCAGACCAGCAAAGGGGCGAAGTTCGATCATCGGCTTTCTCCAGTGCGCCGCTGTATGGATACGCGGCTGTTGGGGCCAAGATAGGGATTGCGCCGTGCAAAGAAATGGCAATGATGGAAAAGCATCGGTGAAAGGATTTTACCATTGAGCTTGCCCGATCTTGAGGCATGGGCGATCTTTGCCAAGGTGGTCGAGCATGGCTCTTTTGCCGGGGCGGCGCAGGCGCTGGGCCTGTCGAAACCCACCGTGTCCAAGGCGATGACGCGGCTGGAAATGCGATTGGGCGTGCCGCTGATGCATCGCACATCGCGGCGGTTGGCCTTAACCGAGAGCGGCAAGGGCGTGCTGGACCGCGCGCGCCGCATCCTTGCCGATGGCGAGGCCGCCGAGGCCGAGGCCAGCGCGCAAGGGCTCACCCCGCGCGGGACGGTGCGCCTTGCCGTGCCGATGAGCTTTGGCCTGCGCCATGTCGCCCCCATCCTGCCGGAATTTATGGCGGCATTTCCACAGGTCCATGTCGATCTCGACCTTTCCGATGCGCTGGTCGATGTGGTGGGGGGCGGGCATGATGTGGTGCTGCGCATCGCGGGGCTGGAGGATTCCTCGCTGCGCGCCCGCCGCCTTTGCAAGGTCCGCCGCCCGCTAGTGGCCAGCCCCGGCTTTCTGGAGGCCCATGGCGCGCCCGCCCACCCGCGCGATCTGGCCGCCCTGCCCGCGCTACTCTATTCCAACCTTGCCGCGCCGGGGGTCTGGCGGTTTTCGCATGTTTCGCAGGGAGACTATATCGTCACCGTCGAAGGGTGCCTCTCGGCCAACAATGCCGATGCTCTCACCCCCGCGCTGCTGGCGGACAAGGGCATGGCGCTGCAACCTGATTTCATGGTCTGGGAGCATCTCTCCACCGGGGCTTTGGTCGAGGTTCTGCCCGAATGGCGCATCCCCGACATTGCGCTGCATCTGGTCACGCCGCCGGGGACATTGCGGCCCGCGCGGGTGGTGGCGTTGATCGAGTTTCTGGCCCGGAGGTTGGCGGGGGCAGAGTGGGCCAGGGATTGAAAAGGTCTAGATGCGAGGGTCTAGACCCTCGCGCTCCCATGACTGTCTGCGTTGCCCCATAGGTTCGGCGTTGGGTGTAGGACGCGACGTTTTTGGGATGCCCTCTCCGTGCCGCAGGCTTTGATAATATTGCCTGCGGCGCGGCTATCTCAATTCAAGACCCCAAAACGGGATTGCAAAGGGCCCCCACCCTTTGCCCGCCGGAGGCATAAATCCCTAACTCTCCGCCAACCCAAACGGCGCCGCCCCCCGCCGATAATCCTCGGCCATCACCTCGCGCCCGATGGGGGGCAAGGCCCGCCCCGCGCAATCCGGGCGATGGCACAAACGACACGACACCCCGATAGGCGCAGCCTCGACGCGGCGCGGATCGGCCCCTTCGGCATAGATCAGGCGAGGCGCATGTTCGGCGGCGCAGGCAAGGGCGACCGCGCGCAGGATGCGAGGCTGGCGGTATCCGCCGCCGCCCGATTCGACGGTGCGGGCGATGGAGAAGAAGCGCTGACCATCGGGCAGTTCGAGCCATTGCGTGTGGACCCGCCCCGGCGCGGCAAAGCAATCGTGGACATTCCAGAGCGGGCATCCGCCCCCGTGCGAGGCAAAGGGGAAGCCCGCCCCGTCGAGCCGCTTGGAAATATTGCCCGCCGCATCGAGGCGCAGGAAGAAGAAGGGCACTTTTTCCGCGCCCGGCTTGTGCAGGGTTGTCATACGGTGGGCGGTCTGTTCGAAACTGGTGCCGAACAGGCGGGCGACGGCCTCGATGTCATAGCGCCGATCTTCGACCGCGCGGGCAAAGGCGTCATAGGGCATCAGGATCGCGGCGGCGACATAGCCGGCCAGCGCGCGGCGGACGAGGTTCGAGGTGGTCTGGCTGACAAAGCCGCCCTCGCGGGTGATGGCGTTGATGTCGCCCCGGCATTCCTGATAGGCCACTTGCAGCGCCGCCTGAAACCGCGCCGTGTTGGCCGAGAGCGTATCGACCAACAGCAATTGCTGATTATGCCGGTCAAAGCGGCGGATCGCGCCCATCATCACATGATCGGGCAGGCTGCGGGTGCGGATGCCGTGGCGCTGGGCAAGGTACGCTTTGGGATCGCCCGCTTCGGCCACGAGGGCGGCGATGCCCTCGGCGCGTGCATCGAGCGAGGGGAACCAGTTTCGGCGCGAGGAGATGAAGCGCCGCGCCTCGGCCACCGGGTCGGGGGTTTGCGATCCCCCGCCCGCCGAGAGGTCGGCCAGCGCGGCCTGTTCGCGCGTATAGGCCCCGTGGAGCCGCAGCAATGCCTCGGAAATGCCGGGGAAGGAGGTGGCAAGATCCGCCACTTCCAGCGCGGGCAGGTCAATGTCGGCAAAGATCGGATCGCGCAGCACATCCTGCAACCGCCGCCCGTAATCGGCGCCTTCATCCCCGCCTAGATCGTCGAGGTCGAGGCGGTAAGCCCGCGCAAGGCGCAGCACCAGATCGGCGGTAAAGGGCCGCTGGTTGCGTTCGAGCAGGGCGACATAGGAGGGCGAGATCTCCAGATCCGCCGCCATCGCCTGCTGCGTCAGGCCCAATTCGCGGCGCAGGCGTTTGAGTCGGGGGCCCATATACAAGGGCTTGGGTCCGGACATGGGGGCATCCTCTCATGGCTGTCTTGTCATGCCTATACAACTTTACAGACAAAAGATGTAAAGTTTTACAGCCGCACTTCGCCACCAATTTTCTCGAATCGCAGCCCGGCATAAACAGGCTTCAACAACGCAGATGCCCAAACACTCCGGGCCGCGTTACACCCAGCGGGAGTTGAAGCCATGACTTACCAGTCCACCATTGCCGAAGCCAACACGGCCATTGGTCCTAACACCGACACGTGGAGCGGCATCGACGCGGCCAATGTGGCCCGCATGCGCCTTCAGAACCGCTTCCGCACGGGTCTCGACATTGCGCGCTATACCGCCAAGATCATGCGTCAGGACATGGCCGCCTATGATGCGGACCCGGCCAATTACACCCAGTCGCTGGGCTGCTGGCACGGGTTCATCGGTCAGCAGAAGCTGATCAGCATCAAGAAGCATTTCGGCAGCACCAAGGGCCGCTACCTCTATCTTTCGGGCTGGATGGTGGCCGCGCTGCGCAGCGAGTTTGGCCCGCTGCCCGATCAGTCGATGCATGAAAAGACCAGCGTGTCGGATCTGATCGAGGAACTTTACACCTTCCTGCGTCAGGCCGATGCCCGCGAACTGGGCGGTCTGTTCCGCGAACTTGATGCGGCGAAAGCAGCCGGCGATGCGGTCAATACCCATCGTCTCCTGCACAAGATCGACGAGTTCCAGACGCATATCGTTCCGATCATCGCGGATATCGATGCCGGTTTCGGCAATGCCGAGGCGACCTATCTGCTGGCCAAGAAGTTCATCGAGGCGGGCGCCTGCTGCATCCAGATCGAAAATCAGGTTTCGGATGAAAAGCAGTGCGGCCACCAGGACGGCAAGGTCACCGTTCCGCACGAAGACTTCCTCGCGAAGATCCGCGCGGTGCGTTACGCCTTCCTCGAACTGGGCGTTGACGATGGTGTGATCGTGGCCCGCACGGACTCGCTGGGCGCGGGGCTGACCAAGCAGATCGCCTATGTCCGCGAAAAGGGCGACATTGGTGATCAGTACAACAGCTTCCTCGACTGCGACGAAGTGACCGCCGATCAGATCACCCACGGCGACGTGCTGATCACCCGCGACGGCAAGCTGATGCGTCCCAAGCGCCTGCCCTCCAACCTGTTCCAGTTCCGCACTGGCACCGGGGAAGACCGCTGCGTTCTCGACTGCATCACCTCGCTTCAGAACGGCGCGGACCTGCTGTGGATCGAAACCGAAAAGCCGCATATCGGCCAGATCGGCGGCATGGTCAGCCGTATCCGCGAGGTGATCCCGAATGCCAAGCTGGTGTATAACAACAGCCCCAGCTTCAACTGGACGCTCAACTTCCGCCAGCAGGTGTTCGACGCCTGGGTCGAAGCGGGCAAGGATGTGTCGGCCTATGACCGCGCCCGTTTGATGAGCGTTGATTATGACGCCACCGAATTGGCCATCGAAGCCGACGAACGCATCCGCACGTTCCAGCGGGATGCGGCGGCTCAGGCGGGGATTTTCCACCACCTGATCACCCTGCCCACCTATCACACGGCGGCGCTGAGCACCGACAATCTGGCCAAGGAATATTTCGGCGAGGCTGGTATGCTGGGTTACGTCAAGGGCGTGCAGCGTCAGGAAATCCGTCAGGGCATCGCCTGCGTCAAGCACCAGAACATGTCGGGCAGCGACATTGGCGACGATCACAAGGAATATTTCTCGGGCGAAGCCGCCCTCAAGGCCGGCGGCATCCACAATACGATGAACCAGTTTGCAGCCTAAAGGCTGCGAGGGAACCAGTTTGCAGCCTAAAGGCTGCAGGAGGCGGCCCCAGTAGGCCGGGGCCGTCTCCTCCATTTCAACCCAACCCTTCTTGCATGAGGAGAAAGACGATGACGACCCAAGTTCGCGAACCCGCCCGCGCCCGCGCCGTCCTCTCGACCGAGGACTTCCGGCTCTTGCAGGAAGCGGTACTGTTCTATCTGCGCGCCCATGAGGATGCACCGGGAACCGCCAAGTTCTCGAACCTGTATCACCGGCTGGGCAGCGTGACGCGCCGATAAGAACAACAGACACAAGTTTCGTTTAGACTCCTGGGGAGGAGTTGACTTGAGGCCCGCCGGAGCGATCCGGCGGGCCTTCCTTTATGGGCCGTCCACCTTACTTTCATCATTGTCAATTACGTCCATGCTGATACACCACCGCGCGTCACGAGTTTTGCGGGGGCCACAGACATGAAAAGACGCGCATTCCTCTCCTCGGGCGCCGGTGCCGCGCTGGCGGCCGCCCTGCCTGTTGCGGCGCGGGCGGCGGGCGATGCCCCCGGCCATGCCGATGCCGATTTCGTCGCGCTGACCGACCGGATCTTTTACGAACGCCTCGCGCTTTCGCCGCAGGATGCCACCTCGATCGGGCTGGACAAGGACGAACGCGCCGCGCTGCGCTCAGAGCTGAACGACCGCAGCCAGACCGCTTTCGAGCGCCTGGTGGCCCAACACCGCCAATCGGCCGCCGCGCTGCGGGCAATCAACCCGGCCACCCTCTCGCCCACCGCGGCGCAGCAGCGCGAACTGGCGCTGTGGTATGAGGACCGCGCCATCGCCTCGGCCCGGCTCGGCATCGAGTCGGTTGAAAACCCCTATGTCATCACCCATGCCGACGGCGCCTATTTCGAAGTGCCCGATTTCCTCGACAGCCAGCACCCCGTGGCCACGAAAGAGGATGCCGAGGCCTATCTGGCGCGGCTCGATGCATTTGACCGGGCCATGGATCAGGACAGCGAGAAGCAGAAATCGCGCATCGCGCGCGGGCTGGTCGCGCCGGGCTGGTCGCTCGATATGGCGCTGGGGCAAATGCGGGGCCTGCGCGCGGCAAAGCCTGAGGAAAGCGGCATGGCCACCTCGCTGGCGCGCCGCGCGGCCAAGGCGGGGATTGCCGGCGATTGGCAGGCCCGCGCCGCCGCCATTGTCGCGGCCAAGGTCTATCCCGCGCTCGACCGCCAGATCGCCTTTGTCGAAAGCCTGAAAGGACAGACCCCGGCGGGCGACGGCATCTGGCGCGTCAAGGATGGCGAGGCGATCTATGCCGCCGCTCTGGCCGAGGCGACCACCACGAACTTTACGCCCGAAGAAATCCACAAGATCGGCCTTGCGCAGGTGGCCGACCTTTCGGCCCGGCTGGACAAGGTGCTGCGCGCCAATGGCATGACGCAGGGGACCATCGGCGCGCGTCTGGCCGCGCTCAACACCCGCCCCGATCAGCTTTATCCCAATACGGACGAGGGCCGCGCCGCGCTGCTGGCCAGCCTTAACCAGAGCGTGGCGGCGATGCAGCAAAAGCTGGGCGCGGCCTTTAACGATCCGCCCAACGATCCGCTGGAAATCCGCCGCGTGCCGGTCGAAATCCAGGACGGCGCGCCCAACGGCTATTATTACCGCGCGCCCTTCGACGGATCGCGCCCGGCGATCTATTGGATCAACCTGCGCGACACGGCCAACTGGCCCAAATACAGCCTGCCCGATCTGACCTATCATGAAGGCGTGCCGGGCCATCATCTGCAATTGTCCTATGTGCGGCGCGCGGGCAATCTGCCGCTTCTGCTGCGCAGCACGTTCAATTCGGCCTATACCGAAGGCTGGGCGCTCTATGCCGAACAGGTGGCCTATGAACTGGGCGCGCTGCCGGGGCTGGACGAGGCGGGCTATCTGCAATCGCTGCTGTTCCGCGCGACGCGACTGGTGGTCGACACTGGCATTCATACCAAGCGCTGGAGCCGCGAAGAGGCCACGCGCTATATGATGGACACCACCGGCTTTGTCCGCGGGCGCAGTCAGAGCGAGATCGAGCGCTATATCTGCATGATCGGACAGGCGTGCAGCTACAAGATCGGCCACAATGTCTGGGTGGCCCAGCGCGAAAAGGCGCAAAAGGCGCTGGGGGCCAAATTCGACATGGGCTGGTTCCATGACGTGCTGAAAGACGGCATCCTGCCGCTGGCCATGCTGGAGCGGCGGGTGGATGAACGCATCGCGGCGCGGCGCAAGGGTTAATATATTCAACCCCCGCATGGTTAACGCCGCCTAGCGCTAAATACAGGGGGTCACCGCAAGTTTCTCCCCAAACCCATCGTGTACAAGCCGCCCAACAACGAAAGGAATAAAATGGGCGCGCGCAATGGTATCCCGATGGATCGCTCGGATTGGTTTCACCGGCTGGACGAACTGGCCCAAACCATAAAAGGCGCGCAGGCCGGGCAGGAAACCACCCTGCTGCGCCTGTTCCTCGATCTGCTCGACCATGTGCCGGAAACCCTTTTGCTGCAGGGCCTGATGCCTCCGTCGCGCGATCGGATCGAGGCGGTTCTGGCCGTTGGCGCGATGGAAAGCGCGGCCATGATCCTGATGGGCGAGGACAGCGGTTTTTGCCTCTCGCGCGGGGCCGACGGCACGCCGCTGGCCTCGGTCCTGTTGCCCTATCGCTTTGAGGAAACCACCTCGGGCGGGGCCAGCATAACGCTGGCCTGCCTTGGTGCGCTGGCGGGGGCGCTCAATGGCGCGCAGGGGCAGAGGGCGGGCAGCGCCCCGTTCGACATTCCCGCCGACACGTTGCTGCATTGAAAGGCAGGGCCGCGATGGCCGGGGCCTGAATATTCTTGTCAGGGGCGGCTCGATTGTCATACCTTACAACGAAAGGTTGATAGAACCTGCGTTGAGAGGACCGCCCCCGATGTCTCTGTTTTCCATGCGCTCCGCCCTGCTGCTCACGCCGCTGCTGGCCGCCTCGCCCGCCATGGCCGCCTCTCCGGCCAAGGCAGCCCCTGCGGCCAAGTCCAGCCCCAAGGCCGAGGAGGCCTGCATGGCCATGGCGCGTGAAAATTTCGGCCCCGGCGTGGCGATCACCTCGGCGCGGATGGTGGCGGCCGGCACGATGCCGGGCGAGATGGGCGCGCCGCCGGTTGAATTACCCGCCCATTGCCGCGTCGAAGGCACGATCAACGCCCGCCAATCCAAGGGCGTAACCTATGGCATCGGCTTTGCCATCGCCATGCCCGCCAACTGGCAAGGGCGCTTTCTGCTGCAGGGCGGGGGCGGGCTGAACGGCACGATCCGCCCGCCCATCGGCGCGGCGGCCTCGGGCAAGGTGCCCGCTCTGGCGCGCGGCTTTGCCGTCATCAGCCATGACAGCGGCCACAAGGGCGCGGTTTTCAACCGGGATTTCATGGTCGACCAACGCGCCGCGCTCGATTTCGCCGAAAGCTCGGTGCGCGAAGTGGCGCTGCTGGGCAAGGCGATCACGCGGGCCTATTACCGCCGCCCGATCGCGCGCTCCTATATGGCGGGCTGCTCGACCGGCGGACGCGAAACCATGCTGGCGGCCCAGCGCTATCCCGAATTGTTCGACGGGCTGGTGATTGGCGCGCCCGCGATGCGGACGGGCAATTCCAATCTGGCCACCACCTATGCCGCCGTCACCTTCAACCAGGCCGCACCGCGCGATGAGGCCGGATTGCCGATCCCCGCGCAGATCTTTTCCGCCGCCGACCGCAAGACCATCCTTGATGGACTGTTGAACCAATGCGACGCGCTGGACGGGCGCAAGGATGGCATGATCGCCAATGTGGCCGCCTGCCATTTCCGCCCCGCCGCGTTGGTCTGCGCGCCAGGCAGCGCCCAAAACTGCCTCTCGCCGCTTCAGGCCGAAGTGCTGGAGCGCGCGTTCCAGCCCCCGCGCGACAAGGCGGGCCATGCGCTCTATTCACCCTTCCCCTATGACACGGGCATCGTGGCCACGGGCGGCGGCATTCCGGGCTTTCTGCCCACCGGCATGCAAGGCCCACTCGGCCCGCCGATCCGCGATCTGACCTTTGACCCGGACGCCCGCATCGAGGCGATCCGCGCCGATTTTGTTCAGGGGCTGACCGACACCGACCGCTGGACCAACCTGTCGGGCTTTCTGGGCCATGGCGGCAAGGTGCTGTTCTATCACGGGGTTTCCGACCCGTGGTTCTCCGCGCTCGACACATGGGATTACTGGCAACGCGCGGCTGCCGAGAACGGATCGGCCTTCACCGATGCCAGCCGGTTCTATATGGTGCCGGGCATGGGCCATTGCGGCGGGGGCAATGCGTTTGACACATTCGACCTGCTGGGCGCGGTGGTCGATTGGGTGGAAAAGGGCAGCGCGCCCGAGGCTATCGACGCCTATCGGCGGACCGGAACGGACACGATGCCGCTATGCCCCTATCCCGGTTTTGCCCGATATTCGGGCGATCCGGGCCGCTATTCCTGCGCGCCGCGTTAACCCTGCGCATTAAGGCTGGCGGTTAAGACTGGTCGCGCTCGGCCCTATAGGTCGCGCGCTGCCAGTCATGGGCCGGTTCGACCAGCTCGGGATGGTCCTTGAACGCCTCGGCGGGCGGCGGGGCCATGCCCATCGCGTCGAGCAGCACCCAGAGCGCGAATTTGCGCCCGCCTTCCTGTTCAACCCCGAAGTCCAGCGCGAGCTGTTCGCAGCCCATCGCCAGCGTGTCGGGATCGACATCGGCCAGATCCGTGGTTTTGAAATAGTGGGTGAGCAGCATGTCGAGTTCCATGGCGAGACCCTTGCGCCATCGCGCCCGGTTTGAACAGGCCCATCCGCAATTCGACCCCGTTGACACCTTGCATGGCCCTGCCCCACCCTTGGGCCGATGTCTGCAATGGAGTTTGCCATGATCGCCCGCCGCTGCCTGCTTGCTCTTGCCCTTGCGACATCGGCAATGGGGGCGGCCCCGGTTGCGGCAAAGCCTGCCGCCGTCGCTTCGGGCAAGCTGGACGCTATCCCCCGCACCGTCATCATCACCGCGTTCGAGCCGGAATGGGTGGCGTTGGAAGGCGCGGTGAAAGCTCCCAAAGCCTATCACATCAACGGGCTGACCATCCTGACAGGCAAGATGGCCGGACGCCCGGTGGTCTTGCTGCAATCGGGCGTCTCAATGGTCAATGCGGCGATGAACACGCAATTGGTGCTCGACCGGTTCAACGCGCGGCGCATCGTCTTTTCCGGCATCGCGGGCGGCATCGACCCGGCGCTGTCGGTGGGCGATGTGGTGGTGGCCGACCAATGGGCGCAATATATGGAGGTCGCGCTGGGCCGCAAAAAGGGCGATCAGTTCATCAGCCCCGACATCTATGACGACCCCGACCATCTGGCCAATTACGGCATGATGATCCCGCGCACGGTGCGTGTGGGCAATGCGGCAGAGCCCGCCCGGCGCCACCGCTGGTTTCCGGCCGATCCGGCGCTGCTGGCGCTGGCGCGCAAATCGGTGGGGGGCTTTGCGCTCGAACGCTGCCTGCCCGCCAACGAGCCCATCCCCCAGACGCGCGGCATTTCGGCCGAGGCGGGGCGCTGCCTTGACCATCAGCCGCGGGTGATGGTGGGCGGCAACGGCATTTCCGGCCCCGCCTTTGCCGACAATGCCGAATATCGCGAATATCTCTTCGCCCAGTTCAAGGCGCAGGTGCTGGACATGGAAACGGCGGCCACGGCCCATGTCGCCTATGCCAATCAGGTGCCCTTCATCGGCTTCCGCTCGCTTTCCGACCTTGCCGGCGGCGATTCCGGGCCAAACCAGTCATGGGTGTTCGGCCGCCTTGCCGCGCGCAATGCCGCCACCGTGGTGCAGCGATTTGTGGCCGCGCTTCCGGATTAAAACGCCCGATAGATCACCGGCGCGATATTGGTGAATTTGGGCAGATCGCCCATCACCTTGGGCGTCTCGACCCCGTTCAGCGCCGCATCGATCGCCTCGCTGCTTTCAAAACGCAGCAGCACCGCCCCGTGCCACGGCTGATCGCCCTGCGGCAAGAGCACCTCGGCGCTGCTCAGCCCATAAGGCGTCCAGCAGGTGCGGACCAAGGGAATATGCGTTTCGACATAGTATTCGGCGTCAAACTGCGTGCCATCCCCGACAGGATAGCTGACAACCAAAGTAGGCATGATCTTCTCCTCACCCCGCGCCCGGTTCCGCGCCGGGTCGCTTGTGTGGTGCCAACTTGCCGCAATTATCGGCAATTGGCGAATTGCCCTTTGGTCCTACGCGCTTTTGCCCGGGGCGCTATTCAATGGCGCGCAAAGCGGTTACGCTCGCGCCATCCGACATCAAAAGAGCCGTTCTGCCATGATCGAAAAGCGTTACCTCTCGGCCAATGACCTGCTTGCCGACTCCTTTCGCCTAGCCAATAAAATCCTCGATTCCGATTTCCGCCCCACCCATATCGTGGGCATCTGGCGCGGGGGGGCGCCCGTCGGCATCGCGGTGCAGGAATTGCTGGAATATCACGGCGTGATGACCGACCATATCGCGGTGCGCACGGCCAGCTATACCGGCATAGACGCGCAAAAGGACGAGGTTCAGGTCTATTCGCTGGGCTATCTGATCGACACGCTCGAGCCGACCGACAAGCTGTTGGTGATCGACGATGTGTTCGACAGCGGGCGCTCGATCGCCGCCTTCATGAAGGAACTGGCCGCGCGGTGCCGCCACAACACGCCCAGGACGATCCGCAGCGCCACCGTCTATTACAAACCGCGCCGCTCCAAGGTGGACATCAAGCCCGACTTCTACGTCTATGAGACCGACGAATGGCTGGTGTTCCCGCATGAGGTGGACGGGCTGACCAAGGAGGAAATCCGCAGACACAAGCCCGAGGCGGCGATCATCCTGCGCGAGAAATAAGGCAACCTGCGGGCGGGTGCGCGAATTTTTGCAACGCGCGGGGCAAAAATTTGCGCTTTCTCGCACAGGGCCTCCGGGGCAAAGAGGACAGGGGCAACACAGGGAGGCCAGATGAGCGGGGACATCGACGGCGCGACACTCGATGTCCTGCTGCGCGTGGCGGGATTGGCCCCGCCACAGGAATGCCGCGCCGGGATCATGGCCAATCTGGCGCTGTTGGCGCGCCATGGCGCCCATTTGCGCGAAATCGACAAGCCTATGGAAGACCCGGCCGAGTTGATCGCGCCGTGATCGACCCGCTGAACATCTTCACCACGCTCCTGCCCGATGGCCCCACGCCGGATGGCCCATTGGCGGGCACCAGCTTTGCCGCCAAGGACCTGTTCGATGTGGCGGGCCATGTCACGCTGGCGGGGTCCAGGATCAATGCCGATGACGGCAAAGTGGCCGCGCAGGACGCCACGCTGGTGGCGCGACTGAAGGCGGCGGGGTGCCGGTTGGTCGGCATGACCAACATGGACGAATATGCCTATGGTTTCGCCACGGAAAACAGTCATTACGGCACCACGCGCAACCCTCATGATCCCAGCCGCATCGCGGGCGGTTCGTCGGGCGGATCGGCGGCGGCGGTGGCGGCGGGGCTGGTCGATATTGCGCTGGGGTCGGACACCAACGGGTCGATCCGGGTGCCCGCCTCGCTCTGCGGGGTTTACGGACTGAAGCCCACCTTTGGCCGCCTGTCGCGCGCGGGGGTCTGGCCCTTTGTGCACAGCCTCGACCATGCCGGATTGTTTGCCCGGACCCCGGCGATGATGGCCGCGGCCTATGACGCAGTGCAAGGCCCCGACCCGCGCGACCCCGCGCAGGGCCAACGCCCCATCGAACCCGTAACGTTCGCCCCCGACATGCCCCCTCTGCGCGTGGGCATGCTGGGCGGATTTTTTGCGCAAGGGGCTGCCCCCGAGGCCCATGCCGCGCTCGCCCATGTGGCCGATGGGTTGGCTGGTCTGGGCTGCACCATTGCCCCCGCCCTGCTGACCGGCGCCAGTCAGGCGCGCTCGGCCGCTTTTTGCATGACCGCGATGGAGGGGGCCAGCCTGCACCGCACCGATCTGATGACGCGCCCGATGGATTTTGATCCGGCCGTGCGCGACCGGATGCTGGCCGGATTGCTGATGCCCGCCGATCTGCTGCTGGCCGCGCGGCGGGTGCGGCGGATTGTGGCCGATCAAGCCCGCGCGCTGTTTGCCGATTTCGACCTGCTGCTCTCCCCCGCCACGCCATGCAGCGCCCCGCGCATCGGCGAAGCCACCATCGAGATCGAGGGCCAACAGGTCCCCGTCCGCGCAAATCTGGGCATGTTTTGTCAGCCGATCAGCTTTATCGGCCTGCCCGCGATCTCCGTCCCCGCGCTGGCAGATACGCCTTTGCCGATTGGCGTCCAGATGATCGCGCCCGCATGGGCCGAGGCGCGCCTGATCGACACCGCCCACCACCTTCACCGCGCCGGGATCACCGGCACCACAGGACCCACGCCATGAGCCTCGCATCCACGCTCGACCGCCATTTCGCGCTATCCGAAAGGGGCACCTCGATCCGCACCGAGGTGCTGGCCGGGGCAACGACTTTCCTGACCATGGCCTATATCATTCTGGTCAATCCCTCGATCCTCGGGCTGGCCGGAATGCCGGTGGCGGGCGTGGCGGCGGCCACCTGTTTTGCCGCTGCTTTTGCCAGCATATTGATGGGCATGATCGCCAACACGCCCCTCGCGCTGGCGCCGGGCATGGGGCTGAATGCGTATTTCAGCTTTACCGTGGTCCAGTCGATGCATGTGCCATGGCCGGTGGCGCTGGGCTGCGTGTTTGTTTCGGGGGCGATTTTCCTGATCCTGACGCTGGCAGGGATACGCCAGATGATCGTGGCGGCGATCCCGTCGCACCTGTTTGCGGCGGTGGCGGCGGGGATCGGGCTGTTCATCGGGCTGATCGGCCTTAAAAACGGCGGCCTTGTCGTCAACAGCCCGGCCACGGGTCTGGCGCTGGGCAATCTGCATGAAACCGGGCCGATATTGGCGATTGTCGGCCTTGTGCTGGTGGTGGCGCTGCATGTGTGGCGGGTGAATGCGGCGATCCTGATCGCCATTGCGGCCACCACGGTTCTGGCATGGATCGCGGGCGCGGTCAGTTTCGATGTTAAACCCTATTCCATCGCGGCGATGACCGAGACGGTGGGCAAGCTCGATCTTGGCGGCGTGTTCGGCTTTGGCGGCAAGGCGGGGCTGGGGATTTTCGAGATCCTTTTCGTGTTCCTCTTCGTCGATCTGTTCGACAATCTGGGCACGCTGATGGCGGTCACGCGCCGAGCAGGCTTGATCGAACCGGCGGGCAATATTCCGGGGCTTAACCGGATGCTGGTGGCCGATTCGCTGGCCACGATGGTGGGCGCGGTGGCGGGCACCTCGACCGTCACCTCCTATGTCGAAAGCGCCAGCGGGGTCGAGGTCGGTGGGCGCACCGGGTTGACGGCGATTGTCACGGGCGTGCTGTTTCTGGCCGCGATGTTTGTCGCCCCCTATGCGCAACTGGTGCCCGGCGCGGCCACGGCGCCCGCGCTGATCCTTGTCGGCGCGCTGATGATGGCGCCGCTGGCCGATGTGGAATGGACCGATCCGGAGGATGCGATCCCCGCTTTCCTGACGCTAGCGGGCATTCCCCTCACCTTTTCCATCGCCAACGGCCTGGCCTTCGGCATTGCCGCCCATGCTCTTATCAAGCTGGTGCGGGGCAAGATCACGCGGAAAGACTGGCTGCTGCTGGTGCTGGCGGGGCTGTTCATCGCACGCTTTGTCTGGCTGTCGGGGGCGGCGTGATGCAGACGGCCAAGGAGACGGCACGCGGCGAAGGGGGCATCGTCACCGCGCCCCATTATCTGGCATCGCGCGCTGGTCTGTCGGTGTTGCAGGACGGCGGAACGGCGGTCGAGGCCTGCGTCGCGGTGGCGGCCGCGCTTGCCGTTGTCTATCCGCATATGACGGGAATCGGCGGCGATGGCTTCTGGGTGATCCGCGAGGGCGATGGGCGCGTTCATGGCATCCACGGCTGCGGCGGGGCGGCGGAAAAGGCGGATCTTTCGCTCTATGCGGGGCTGGACGCCGTGCCATGGCGCGGGCCGCTGGCGGCCAACACCGTGGCGGGCACGATCAGCGGTTGGCAGGCCGCGCTGCAAAGCGATGACGGATCATTGCCATTGGAGCGCCTGCTGCGTGATGCCATCGCCCATGCCGAAGCGGGCGTGGCGGTAACGCGCGGCGGGGCGGAGATTGCCGCCGCCAAAGGGCCGGAATTGCGCATCCAGCCGGGCGCTTATGCATCAGTGTTCGAACCCGATGGCCGGCCCCTGCGCGAGGGCGATGTTCTGCGCCAGCCCTTGCTGGCCGCAACCCTGCGCCGCCTGTGCGAGGAAGGTCTGGAGAGTTTCTATCACGGCGCGCTGGCCGCCGATATTGCCGCCGATCTAGCCGCGCTGGGCAGCCCGGTTTCGGCCTCCGACATGGCCGCGCACCGGCCCGCGCGCCCCGCCCCGCCTCATGTGCGGACCAGCCATGGCACGCTGTATAACGCCGCCCCGCCGACGCAGGGGATGGCCTCGCTGCTGATCCTCGCGCTGTTCGACCGGTTGCAGAAAGGCCAATGCGATGGGTTCGACCATATCCACGGCCTTGTCGAGGCCACCAAACAGGCCTTCCTCTGGCGCGACCGGCATTGCGGCGATCCGCAATATATGGAGAGCGATCCGCAAGACCTGCTGGACGATGCAGGCGCTCTGGACGCGATGGCCGCGCGCATCGATCCGGCCCACGCCCTGCCCTGGCCCCAGCCCAGCCAGTGGGGCGACACCTGCTGGTTCGCCGCCGCCGATGGAAGGGGACAGGTCGTCTCCTGCATCCAGAGCACCTATTTCGAATTTGGCTCCGGCCTCGTCCTGCCGCGCAGCGGAATCACATGGCAGAACCGGGGCGCCTCCTTCCGTCTGGCCGAAACCGGATGGAATGCGCTGCGCCCCTTTCGCAAGCCGTTCCACACGCTCAATCCTGCCCTCGCCCTGTTCGAGGATGGCCGGGTGATGGCCTATGGCACGATGGGCGGCGAGGGCCAGCCCCAGACGCAGGCGGCGATCTTTTCCCGCTATGCCCGCTATGGCATGGATTTGCAGGATGCGATTTCCGCCCCGCGCTGGCTGCTGGGCCGGACATGGGGCGATCCATCCACCACGCTCAAGATCGAGGACGGCTTTGCACCCGAGGTCTATGACGCGCTGATCGCGGCGGGCCATGATGTCGAGCGCGTCGGTCCGATCACGGCGATGATGGGCCATGCGGGCGCGATCGTGCGCCACCCTGATGGCGGGGTCGAAGGCGCAACCGACCCGCGCAGCGATGGCGAGGCATCCGCATGGTAGGCGGGGCAAGAGCAGTTGCCCGCTGCGAGGCTTTGGGCCGCGCCCCCTTTTCCGACATGGAGGGCGGGCTGTATCGCGCATGGCTGAGCCCCGCCTATCGTGCCGCGCGTGAACAACTGGCGGCGTGGATGACGCAAGCGGGCATGACCGCGCGCACCGATGCGGCCGCCAATCTGATCGGGCGCTATCCCGGTATGCGCGATCTGCCCCCCCTCATCATCGCCAGCCATTTGGACAGTGTGCGTGATGGCGGGTTTTACGATGGACCTTTGGGCATCATGCTGGGGGTGGAATGCGTGGCGGCGCTCTCGGCCTCCGGGCGGCATATGCCCTTTCCTATCGAGATCATCGCCTTTGGCGACGAGGAGGGCAGCCGCTTTCCCGCCGCGATGCTGACCAGCAAGGCGGTGGCGGGAATTTTGGGCGAGGTGCCGGATATGGCCGATGCCAAGGGCGTCACGCTTGCGCAGGCTCTGGCCGATTATGGCCTGATGCCCGATGGGCTTGCCGATGCGCGGCATCCCGGCGCGCTGGCCTATCTGGAGGCGCATATCGAGCAAGGCCCGGTGCTGGAGGCTGAGGGGCTGGCGCTGGGGGTCGTCACGGGGATTGCCGCGCAATTGCGCTACGGCATGGTGGTGCGCGGTCTGGCGGGCCATGCCGGGACCAGTTCGATGCCGCTGCGCCGCGATGCTTTGGCCGGGGCGGCGCAAATGGTGCTGGCGGTGGAGGCCATCGCGCGGGCGGATGACAGCGATCTGGTCGCCACAGTGGGCCGGATCGAGGCGCTGCCGGGCGCGGCCAATGTCATTGCGGGCGAGGTGCGCTTTACGCTTGATGTGCGTTCGGGCGATGCGGCGCGGCGCAACCGGGCGGCTGAGGCGATCCTCGACGCGATGGTCGATATTGCCGATGCGCGCGGGCTGGATTTGGAATTTGAGCGCGTCCACGATCTGCCCGCCAGCCCATGCGACGGGCGGCTGATGGATCTGCTGGAGAGCGCCTTGGTGGAAAACGGCCATGCGGCGCGGCGGCTGGTGTCGGGCGCGGGGCATGATGCGATGGTGATGGCGCAATTATGCCCCACCGCGATGCTCTTCATCCGCTGCCGCGACGGCATCAGCCACAATCCCGCCGAACATGTCGAGCCCGCCGATGCCGAGGCGGCGCTGGCCGTGATGCTGGGCTTTATCGAGAAAATGGGAGCGACCTATGCTTGATCCGCTGCTCTTTGGCGAGATTGACCCGCCGCAGCGTCTGCTGATGGGGCCGGGGCCGGTCAATGCCCATCCGCGCGTGCTGCGCGCGATGAGCGCGGATCTGCTGGGCCAGTTCGACCCGGAAATGACCGAATATATGAATCAGGTGATGGCGCTCTATCGCCCGGTCTTCGGCACGGCCAACCGCTGGACCATGCTGGTGGACGGCACCGCGCGCGCGGGAATCGAGGCGGCGCTGGTCAGCCTGATCCAGCCTGGCGAGACGGCGCTGGTGGTCAATTTCGGGCGCTTCGGTCTGCTCTTGCAGGAGATCCTGACGCGGATCGGGGCGAGGTTTGAAACCGTCGATGCGCCATGGGGCGAGGTGGTGCCGATGGAGGCGATCCGCGAGGCCGCGATCCGGCACAGACCGGCGCTGATCTGCAGCGTGCATGGCGATACGTCCACCACAATGGCCCAGCCTCTGGACGGGATCGGCGCGATCGCCAAAGAGGTCGGCGCGCTGACCTATATTGATGCCACCGCGACGATCGGCGGCATGGAAATCGCCGCCGATCGCTGGGGCGTCGATGTCATCACGGGGGGCCTGCAAAAGTGTCTGGGCGGGCCATCGGGCAGCGCGCCGATCACCATTTCGGACGCGGCGGCCGACAAGATCTTCGCCCGCCGTCATGATGAAAAGGGCATCCGCGCCGCAGATGCCGTCGATGGCCAAGGGCCGCGCATCGGCTCAAACTATTTCGATCTGGCCATGGTGATGGATTACTGGGGCGAGAAGCGGCTGAACCATCACACCGAGGCGACCAGCATGCTTTATGGCGCGCGCGAATGCGCCCGCGTGGCGCTGGGCGAAGGGCTGGAGGCGCGGTATCGCCGCCACCGCGCGGCGGGCGCGGCGATGAGCGCCGGGCTGCGCGCAATGGGCCTGACGCTGTTTGGCGATGATGCCCACCGCATGACCAATGTCACGGGCGTTTACATCCCCGATGGCGTCGATGGCGAGGCGATCCGCACGGCCATGCGCCGGGATTTCGAGATCGAAATCGGCACCGCCTTTGGCCCGCTGGCCGGGCGGATATGGCGGCTGGGCGCGATGGGCTATAATGCCATGAAGCATAAGGTGCTGATAACGCTGGCCGCGCTGGAGGCTTGCCTGAATGCGCAGGGGTGCCAAACCCCGATGGGGGCGGCCGTGCCTGCTGCCCTCGCCGCTTGGGACGATGCCCAATGAGCCGCGACCTCATCGGCTATGGCGCAACGCCCCCCGATGCCGGGTGGCCGGGCGGCGCGCGGGTCGCGGTCAATTTCGTCATCAATTACGAGGAAGGCGCGGAAAACAGCCCGCTTTACGGCGATGAACTCTCCGAAGGCTTCCTGTCCGACATGGTGGGCGCGGCGCGCCACCCGGCCCGCGCGATGGCGATGGAAAGCCTCTATGAATATGGCAGCCGTGCCGGTTTCTGGCGGCTCCACCGGCTGTTTACCGATCGCGGCGCGCCCGTCACCGTGTTTGGCGTGGCCGCCGCGATGGAACAGCACCCGGCGGCGGTGGACGCCATGCTGAAGGCCGGGTGGGAGGTGGCGACCCATGGCTACCGCTGGATAGACTACCAATATATCGCCCCGGAAATCGAGGCCGAGCATATCGCCAAGGCCATCGCCATCCACACAAGCCTGACCGGAGAGCGTCCCCTCGGCTGGTATCAGGGGCGCACCAGCCCCAACACCGCACGCCTCGTCGCGCAGGAGGGCGGGTTTCTTTACGATGCCGATTCCTATGCCGACGATCTGCCCTATTGGGATGACAAATACGGGCGGGCGCAGCTTATCGTGCCCTACAGCCTTGATGCCAATGACATGAAGATGGTCGCGCTCAATGGCTTTACGGAAGGGCAGCAGTTCTTCCGATATTTGCGCGACACATTCGACCAACTGGCACAGGAAGGCGGGCGGATGATGAGCATCGGCCTGCATGGGCGGATCGCGGGGCGGCCGGGCCGGGCGCGGGCGGTGGCGCGCTTCCTCGACCATGTGATGGAGAGCGGCGCGGCATGGATCACCACGCGGCGCGAGATTGCCCGCCACTGGATCGCCACCCACCCCTATGGAGGCGGCGCATGACCATCGACGATCCGGTCGTGCTGGCCGAAGTGACTTCGGCGTTTCATGAATATGAGCGCGCCCTGATGGCGGATGACATTCCCGCGATGGACGCGCTGTTTCACGATGCGCCCACCACCAACCGCTATGGCGTGGGCGAGGTTCTGTACGGCATCGAGGAAATCCGCGAGTTTCGCAAAGGACGCGGCGGATCGCCCCAGCGGCGGCTGGGGCGCGTCTCGATCACCACCTATGGCGATGCTTTCGCCACCGCCGATGCGGAATTTTTCCGCGAAGGATCGGATCGCCGCGGGCGGCAGACGCAGGCTTGGGTCAAATTCCCCGATGGCTGGAAAGTCGTCTCGGCCCATGTCAGCCTGGAAGGGAATTCGCATTGAGCGCCCTGTTTGAACATTCGCCATGGGTGGAGGAGCGCGCCGATGCCGCGCCATCATCGGGCGACCGTCATGCCGATCTGATGGCGGTGGTCCATGCCGCCAGCCGCGCCGAGCAACTGGCCCTGATCCGCGCCCATCCCGAACTGGCGGGCAAGGCGGCCATCGACGGCACTTTGACGCAGGCCAGCGCCGCCGAACAGGCCAGCGCCGGGCTGGACCGTTTGACGCCTGAGGAATATGCCCGGTTCCATGCGCTCAACGCCGCCTATCGCGCCGCCCATGATATGCCCTTCATCATCTGCGTGCGGCTGACCGACAAGGCTGGTATATTGGCCGCGATGGAGGAACGCGCCGCCCACGATACCGAGACGGAAATCGCCGCCGCGCTGGCCGAAATCGGCAAGATCACCAAATTGCGGCTGGAGGATCAGCCATGAGCAGCCTTTCGACACATGTTCTCGACACGATGCACGGCACGCCGGCCGCAGGCATGGCGGTGCGGCTGACCGGGCCGCACGGGCTGGCGGCGCAGGGAGTGACCAATGAGGACGGGCGTGTGGCCAATCTGGCCCCGGCCGATCTGGCGCCGGGGCGCTATCGGTTGAGCTTTGCCGTGGCGGATTATTTCCGGGGCCGGGGCGTGGCCCTGCTCGATCCGCCGTTTCTGGACGAAGTTTCCATCGATTTCGGCATAGCCCAAAGCAGCGGGGCCGAACGCGGCGGGCATTACCATGTGCCGCTGCTCGTCTCGCCCTTTTCCTATTCCACCTATCGCGGGAGTTGAGATGATCCGCTTTCTGCTCGACGGGCAAGTGACGGAAATCGAGGCGGGCGCGCAGGAAACCGCGCTGCACCTGATCCGCGAAAGGCTGGGCCGCAAGGGCACCAAGGAAGGCTGCGGCGAGGGCGATTGCGGGGCCTGCACAGTGCTGCTGGGCGAGATTGTGGAAGGGACGGTGCAATGGCGCGCGGTCAATTCGTGCATCCTGTTTGCCCCCATGCTCGACGGCAAGGCGCTGGTGACGGTGGAAAGCCTCGGCACGCCCGATCGCCTCTGCGCGGTGCAGGGCGAGATGGTGGCGCGCCATGGCAGCCAGTGCGGCTTTTGCACCCCCGGCTTCATCATGAGCCTTGAAGGCCGCGCGCGGGGCGGATTGGGCACCGTGGGGCAAAACGGCCCGCGACCGGTGGCCGATGTGCTCTCTGGCAATCTGTGCCGCTGCACCGGCTATGGCCCGATACTCGACAGCGCGGCGGCCTGCCCCCCTGCCCTTCGCGATGATGGCGATGTGCTGGCCGGTTTGGCGGCCTTGCCGCGCGGCGAGGGCGAAAACTGGCACGCGCCGCGCAGCGCCGATGAACTGGCCGCGCTGCTGGTGGACTATCCCGATGCGCGGCTCGTGGCGGGGGCCACCGATGTCGGCCTGTGGGTGACCAAGCAATTGCGCGATCTGGGGCGAGTGATCTTTATCGGCGATGTGGCCGACCTGCGCGGGATCGAGGAAAGTGAGGCGGGCGTCACGCTGGGCGCGGCGGTGCGCTATTCGGAAGGCTGGGATGTGCTGGCGCGGCTGCACCCTGATCTGGGCGAGTTGGTGCGCCGGATAGCCGGAACGCCGGTGCGCAATGCGGGCACGATCGGCGGCAATATCGCCAATGGATCGCCCATCGGCGACATGCCGCCCGCGCTGATCGCGCTGGGCGCAACCCTGACGCTGCGCCGGGGCGATGTGCGGCGCGAAATGGCGCTGGAGGATTATTTCCTCGCCTATGGCAAACAGGACCGGCGCGAGGGGGAATTTGTCGAGGGGATCTTCATCCCCCGCCCCGCGCCCGATGCGGTGATCGCCATCACCAAACTGTCCAAGCGGTTTGACAGCGATATTTCGGCGGTGCTGGGCGCGTTTCATCTGAGTATCGAAAACGGGATGATCGCCCGCGCGCGCATCGCCTTTGGCGGCATGGCGGCCACGCCCAAACGCGCCCATGCCACCGAGGAGGCGCTGATCGGCAAGCCATGGGAGGAAGCCACCATCGAGGCGGCAATCCCAGCTCTCGCCCGCGATTATCAACCTTTGAGCGATGTGCGCGGATCATCGGCCTATCGCCTTGCCGTCGCGGGCAACCTGCTGCGCCGCCTCTGGCTGGCCCACAATGGCGAGGCGGTCAGCGTATTGGAGGTGGGCCATGACTGAGGTCCACACGCCCCATGCCCATGACAGCGCCCGCCTGCACGTGATGGGGGCGGCGGCCTATATTGACGATCTGCCGCATCCTGCCGGGCTGCTCCATCTGGCCTTTGGCCTTTCGGCGCGGGCCCATGCGCGCGTGCTGGCGATGGACCTGTCGGCGGTGCGCGCGGCGCCCGGCGTGGTGGGGGTCTATACGGCCGGTGATATTCCCGGCGACAACAATGTCGGCCCGCTGCGCCATGACGAGCCCCTGCTGGCGACAAGCGAAGTGCATTTTGCCGGGCAGCCGATCTTTCTGGTGGCCGCACAAAGCCACGATCAGGCCCGCCGCGCCGCCCGTCTGGCCAAGGTGGATTACGAGGATCTGCCCGCGCATCTGACCGTGGCGCAGGCCTTGGCGGCGGGCGACTATATCGAGCCGACCCAGCGCATGGCGCGCGGCGATGCCGATGCGGCGCTGGCCGCCAGCCCGCGCCGCTTGCATGGCGCGCTGGAGATCGGCGGGCAGGAGCATTTCTACCTCGAAGGCCAGATCGCGCAGGCGATGCCGATGGAGGACGGGCAGACCCATGTCTGGTCCTCGACCCAGCATCCGTCCGAGGTGCAGCATCTGGTCGCCCATCTGCTGGGCCGCCCCAGCGCCGATGTGACGGTCGAGGCGCGGCGGCTGGGCGGCGGTTTCGGCGGCAAGGAAACGCAGGCCACCGCGCCCGCCGCCGCCTGCGCGCTGGTGGCGATGAAGACCGGCCGCCCGGCCCGCCTGCGCTATGACCGCGACGATGACATGATCCTCACCGGCAAGCGGCATGATTTCACCATCCGCTATGATGTCGGCTTTGACGATAAGGGCGTGCTGACCGGGCTGAAGCTGGAACTGGCCTCGCGCTGCGGGATCAGCATGGACCTGTCGCCCTCGATCAACGACCGGGCGATGTTCCATGCCGACAATGCCTATTGGCTGCCTGCGGTGGAAATCCTGAGCCACCGGTTGCGCACCAACACCGTGTCGAACACCGCCTTTCGCGGCTTTGGCGGGCCGCAGGGGATGATCGCCATCGAGCGGATCATGGACGATGTGGCGGCCGCCGTAGGGCGCGATCCTTTGGATGTGCGCCGGGCCAATCTTTATGCGCCGGGGCGCGACATCACCCCCTATGGCATGCGCGTGGCCGATAATGTCGCGCCCCAGATCATGGATGAACTCAGCCTTTCCTGCGATTATGCGGCGCGGCGGGCGGCGGTGGCGGCGTTCAACGCATCGCACCGCGTGCTCAAGAAAGGCATCGCCCTCACCCCCGTCAAATTCGGCATCAGCTTTACAGCGCAACATCTCAATCAGGCGGGCGCTTTGGTGCTGGTCTATGCCGATGGTTCGGTTCAATTGAACCATGGCGGGATCGAGATGGGGCAAGGGCTTTACACCAAGGTCGCGCAGGTGGTGGCCGATGTCTTCGCCCTGCCCCTTTCGCGCATCCGCATCACCGCCACGCGCACCGACAAAGTGCCCAACACCAGCGCCACGGCGGCCTCTTCGGGGTCAGACCTGAACGGCATGGCCGCCTATTATGCGGCGATGGAGATCAGGGGGCGGATGGCGGCATGGCTGGCCGCGCAAAATGGCGTGGCGGTCGAAGATGTGCGCTTTACGCCCGAGGGCGTGGTGGCCGGAGACACCACCATGCCGTTTTCCGCGCTGGCCCGCATGGCCTATATGGCGCGGGTGCAACTGTGGGCCAGCGGCTTTTACGCCACGCCCGAGATCCACTATGACCGCGCCGCGCATCATGGCCGCCCGTTCTATTATTTCGCCTATGGCGCGGCGTGCAGCGAGGTGGTGATCGACACGCTGACGGGCGAGCATAAGGTGCTGCGGACGGATATTCTCCATGATGCGGGCCGCTCGCTCAATCCGGCGATTGATCTGGGGCAGGTCGAGGGCGGGTTCATTCAGGGCATGGGCTGGCTGACCACCGAGGAGCTTGTTTTCCACCCCGATGGCCGGTTGCTGTCCCACGCGCCCAGCACCTATAAGATCCCCACGGCATCCGACCGCCCGGCCCATATGGACATCCGCCTGTGGGAACGGGGCGAAAATGTCGAACCCACGATCCACCGTTCCAAAGCCGTGGGCGAGCCGCCCTTCATGCTGGCGATCAGCGTTTTCAGTGCTTTGAGCGAGGCGGTCAAGGCGGCTGCGCCCGGTGTCGGCCTGCCCGCGCTGGACGCGCCCGCCACGCCGGAGCGGATTTTGAAAGCCATTGCGGAGTTAAAGGCGCGATGATCTGGCAGGATCTGGCCCGACAGGCTTTGCCGCGCGAACCGGTCGCGCTGATCACCGTGCTGGCCACCGAAGGTTCGGCCCCGCGCGGGCCGGGCGCGCGCATGGTGATCACGGCGGGCGCAATGGCGGGCACGATCGGCGGCGGGCGGCTGGAGCATCAGTTGGTGGCGCAGGCCCGCGCCATTCTGGCCCATCCGGCAGGCACTTGGCGGGTGCAGGATTATCCACTGGGGCCTTTGCTGGGCCAATGCTGCGGCGGGCGGGTGCGGGTGATGGTCGAGCGCTTGGCCGATGCGGCATGGTTCGATGCGCCCACGCTGACCATCCTGCGCGAGGGGGCGGTGGAAAGGGTTGCGCTGGGCGAACGGCCCGCAATGGCCATTCCCGCACGTGGCCCCCTGCCCGCCCCCGGCTTTACCTTTGCCGAGCCGCAGGATGGGCCGCGCCTGCCGCTGATGCTGTTTGGCGCAGGGCACGTCGGGCGGGCGATTGCCGGGCGGGTCGAGGGATTGCCGCTCTCGCTGGGCTGGTATGACAGCCGCACGGATTATGATCGCCCCGGCGTGGTGGTCGCGCCCGATGATGAACTGGTGGCCTGCGCGGCCAGCGCGGGGGGCGATCATGCCGTGCTGATCCTGACGCATGATCATGGGCTGGACTATCGTTTGACGGCGGCGGCCTTGCGTTCGCGCGCGCGTTTTGTCGGACTGATCGGTTCGGCCACCAAACGGGCGCGGTTTCTGGCGCGGCTGCGCAGCGAAGGGGTCGATGCCGCGCGCCTGACCTGCCCCATCGGCATCCCCGGCATCAGCGGCAAGGAGCCGGACACGATCGCCATTGCCGTGCTGGCGCAATTGCTGTCGCTTCCCATGACCGCGGCGATGGAGCAGGCGGCATGATCCATGCGTTTCGCGGCGAGATCCTGACCACGCCCGCGCCCGATCTTGTCCAGCACTATCTCGACGGGCTGCTGGTGGTCGAGGATGGGCTGGTGGTGGCGCTGGGGGCCTATGCCGATCTGGCGGGGCGGTTTGGCGATGTTCCGGTCGAGCCTTTGTCCGGCCTGATCGTGCCCGGATTTATCGACACCCATATCCATTATCCGCAAACCGGGCGCATTGCCGCCCATGGCCAGCAATTGCTGAGCTGGCTGGAGCAGCATATTTTCCCGGCGGAAAAGGCCTTTGCCTCTCGCGCCCATGCCGATCACGTGGCCGCCTTCTTCCTCGACGAATTGCTGCGCAACGGCACGACCAGCGCGCTGGTTTTCGCCACTGTGCATGAGGGCAGCGTGGACGCCCTGTTCGAGGCGGCACTCTCGCGCAACATGCGGATCATTTCGGGCAAGGTGCTGATGGACCTTGGGCCGGAAGGTCTGCGCGATACGCCAGAGGCGGCGCGCGGGGAAAGCGAGGCGCTGATCGCGCGGTGGCGCGGGCGCGGGCGGCTGGGCTATGCGGTGACGCCGCGCTTTGCGCTGACCTCGTCCGATGCGCAATTGCGCGTGGCGGGCGATCTGCTGGCCGCGCACGGCGATGTGATGATGCACACGCATATGGCCGAAAACCGGGGCGAATGCGCGGCGGTCGAGGCGCGGTTTGGCGCGGCGCATTATATCGACGCCTATGACCGGTTTGGGCTGGTGGGGCCGCGATCGCTGTTTGCCCATTGCATCCATATGAATGACGCGGCGATGGGGCGCATGGGGCAGGCCGGTTCGGCGATTGCCTTTTGCCCGACCAGCAATCTGTTTCTGGGTTCGGGCCTGTTCGATCTGACGCATGCCGACCGTTTCGGGGTTTGCGTCGGGCTGGGCAGCGATGTGGGCGCGGGGACGAGTTTCTCGATGCTGGCAACGCAAGGCGAGGCCTATAAGGTGTGCCAGATGCGTGGGAGCGTGCTCGATCCGTTTCGCGCGCTCTATCTGGCAACGGCCGGGGGCGCGCGGGCGCTGGGCCTGTCGGACCGGGTGGGCGGATTGCAGGCGGGGCAGGAGGCGGATTTCATCGTGCTCGATCCCGGCGCCACGCCCTTGCTGGCCATGCGGACGCAGGGCGCGGGGCTGGCGGAAAAACTGTTTGCCATGCAGGTGCTGGGCGATGACCGCTGTGTGGCGCGCACCTATATCGCTGGCATCCTTGCCCATTCGCGTTAGGATCAAGCCATGAGCGACCTCGACACCTTCAACCTCGATCAATTTATTGGGGGCATCCCCAAGGCCGAACTCCACCTGCATATCGAGGGCAGCCTTGAGCCGGAGCTGATGTTTGAGCTGGCGCGGCGCAACAAGGTGGCGATCCCCTTTGCCAGCGTCGAGGATGTGCGCGCGGCCTATCGCTTCTCGAACCTTCAGGACTTTCTCGACATCTATTATGCCGGGGCGCAGGTCTTGCAGACCGAGCAGGATTTCCACGATCTGGCCGCCGCCTATTTCGCGCGGGCGCGCTCCGATGGGGTGCGCCACGCCGAGATCTTCTTCGATCCGCAAACCCATACCGATCGCGGCATTCCCTTCGATGTGGTGATCGAGGGGCTATTGTCCGGCATGGCGGCGGTCGAGGGAGTGTCGTCCAAACTGATCCTCTCTTTCCTGCGCCATCTGGACGAGGAGGCTGCCTTTGCCACATGGGGGCAAGCGGAAAAGTGGCTGGATCGGATCGCGGGCGTTGGCCTCGATTCGTCGGAACTGGGCCATCCGCCCTCCAAATTCGCCCGCGTCTTTGCCGCCGCCGGAGAGGCGGGGCTGAAGCGCGTGGCCCATGCCGGCGAGGAAGGCCCGCCCGCCTATGTCTATGAGGCGCTCGACCTGCTGCATGTCGACCGAATCGACCATGGCAACCGCGCGCTGGAGGACCCCGCGCTGGTCGAGCGTCTGGCGCAATCGGGGATGACGCTGACCGTCTGCCCGCTTTCCAATCTGAAATTATGCGTGGTGGGCGATCTGGCCGATCATCCGATCGACCGGATGCTGGATCTGGGGCTGAACGCCACGGTCAATTCGGATGATCCGGCCTATTTCGGCGGCTATGTTGCCGAAAATTACCGGGCGGTGGCCATCGCGCGCAACCTTGGCAAAGCGCAGATCGTCCAACTGGCGCGCAACAGTTTCACCGGCTCTTTCCTGAGCGAGGCGGAGATCGCCGCCCATCTGGCGACAATCGAGGAATTTGCCCGCCAAAACTAGATTTTGTGCCACGGCGGGCCGCCCGACTCGGCCCAACCCAAAAAAAGAACAAGCCAAACGGCAATTTTCCCGCTATGGGCGCGCCATATGACGGGCTGCTGGCTGTTGTCGCGCCCTCTTTTGGCCCCTTTGGCGGCCTGCTACCGAATGTTTCCATTCCTCCTGCCCCCACCGGGGCAGAGCCACAAGAGTTTGCATGACCGAATCGAACCTTCCCGCCACGCTCGCCCCCTGCATCCTTCGCGCCATCGAGACGCAAGGCTACACTTCGCTGACCGAAGTGCAGTCCAGCGTCATCAAGGAGGAAGCGGCCGACCGCGACCTCATCGTTTCGGCGCAGACCGGATCGGGCAAGACCGTGGCCTTTGGCCTGGCGATGGCCAATGACCTGCTGGACGGCGGCGAGACGCTGCCCCCCGCGCGCGATCCGCTCGCGCTGATCATCGCCCCCACGCGCGAACTGGCGCTGCAGGTCAGCCGCGAGCTGACCTGGCTCTATTCGCAGGCGGGCGCCCGCATCGTCACCTGCGTGGGCGGCATGGACCCTGTCAAGGAGCGCCGCCAGTTGAACTTTGGCGCGCATATTGTGGTCGGCACGCCGGGCCGCCTGCGCGACCATCTGGAGCGCGGGGCGTTTGACCTCTCGGGCCTCAAGGCCATCGTGCTGGACGAAGCGGACGAAATGCTCGACATGGGCTTCCGCGAGGATCTGGAACAGATCCTCGAAGCCACGCCTGAAACCCGCCGCACGCTGCTCTTCTCGGCCACGATGCCGGGTCAGATCGTGGCGCTGGCCCGCCGCTATCAGCGCGACGCGCTGCGCATTTCGACCGTGGGCGAAAACCGCGGCCATGGCGACATCGCCTATCAGGTGATGACCGTGGCCCCGGCCGACATCGAACATGCCGTGGTCAACCTGCTGCGTTTCCACGAGGCCGACACCGCGATCCTGTTCTGCGCCACGCGCGATAATGTGCGCCACCTGCACGCCACGCTGGTCGAGCGCGGCTTTGCCGCCGTGGCCCTGTCGGGCGAGCACAGCCAGAATGAGCGCAACAATGCGCTTCAGGCTCTGCGCGACCGCCGCGCCCGCGTTTGCGTGGCCACCGACGTTGCCGCGCGCGGCATCGACCTGCCCAATCTGACGCTGGTGGTCCATGTAGAAATCCCGCGTGACGCCGAAACGCTTCAGCACCGTTCGGGCCGCACGGGCCGCGCGGGCAAGAAGGGCACTGCAGTCCTCATCGTTCCCTTCCCGCGCCGCCGCCGGGTGGAAATGATGCTGCGCGGCGCGCGGATCGAGGCCGAATGGACCGAAGTGCCCAGCCCCGAAGCCATCCGCACCGCCGACCGCCAGCGCCTGCTCGATAAGCTGCTGGCCCCGGTCGAGGCCGAGGATGATGCAGAGGATCTGGCGATCGCCGAGGAACTGCTGGGCCAGCGCAGCGCGCAGGATCTGGCGCTGGCGCTGGTGCGCGCGCATCGCGCCTCGCTGCCCCAGCCCGAGGAACTGATCGCTTCGGCCCCGGACAACATCCGTCAGGCCCATCATCGCGCCGGTTTCGAGGATGTGGCCTGGTTCCGCATCGACATCGGCCGCCAACAGAACGCCGATCCGCGCTGGATCCTGCCGCTGCTGTGCCGCCGCGGCCATGTCACGCGCGGCGAGATCGGCGCGATCCGCATCGGCGCCAACGAAACCTTTGTGCAGATCCCTCGCAATCTGGCCGACCGTTTCGGCAATGCCGTGGCGCGCACCGCCATTCCGGGCAGCGACGATGAGGCCGGTGTCAACATCGAGCCCAGCACCACCGGCCCGCGCGAGCAGGCCCGTGAGCACCGCAAGGGACGCCATGCGCCGGGCGCACGCCGTCCTCCGCACAGCGAGGGCCATGCCCAGCACCCCAATGGCGTCAAGCCCTATCGCCCCAAGCCTGCGGGCGGCGGCAAGGGCGGCTTTGGCGGCGGCTTCAAGGGCAAGGGCCCGCGCGGCCGCGATTGAGCCTGACAGGCCTTCAGACAAAAAGGGCGGCGGAACCAACCCGGTTCCGCCGCCCTTTTTGCTGTGTCCCGCCGGGCGCGAAGGGTTTTAACCCTCCTCCGCCGCCGGATGGCGGGCGAACCAGCCGAAATAGGCGATCACCGCATAGCAGATCGCGGGCAGCGCCAGCGACAGGGCAAGGCTGCCCATGCCGTCGGCGATTGCGCCCGTGGCCAGAGGCACCACCGCGCCGCCGAAAATGGCGATGTTGATGATGCCCGAACCGTCCGCCGCCTTGGTGCCAAGCCCTTCGCAGGCGAGGCTGAAGATGGTGGGGAACATGATCGAGTTCATCAGGCCGATCAGCAGCAGGCTGTAGGCAGCAAGCGCGCCATGCGTGTTGGTCGAGATCAGGATCAGCACGATCGCGCCAATCGCGTTAAAGGTCAGCACCTTGCCCGGCGAAACCACGCGCAGCAGAGCCGAACCCAGGAAGCGCCCCACCAGCGCGCCCGCCCAGTAATAGGGGATATAGGCGCCAGCACCCGCATCCGTCAGGCCCAACACGCCGGGCTGCTTGAGATAATTGACGATCAGCGAGCCGATCGACACTTCCGCACCGACATAAAGGAAGATGCAGAGCGCGCCCAGGCCAAAGCGCTTTTGCGAAAGCAGCGCGAAACCGGCGGCCAGCGAGGTCTGCTCATGCTTCTCGCCCTTGAGGCGGTTGCGGTTGAACCACACCACCGCCGCCACCAGCGCCAGCGCGGCGGCCAGCGCGGTATAGGTGTTTACCACGTGCTGCGTCTCGGCCATCCGATAGGCGTCGAGCGCAGGCCCGGTCAGATCCTCGACCTTCACGTCCTTGAGCTTGCCAAGGATGATCGGCGCGCCCACCAGCGGGAAGATCACCGTGCCAAGGCTGTTGAAAGCCTGCGCAAAGGTCAGGCGGCTGTGCGCGGTTTTGGCCGGGCCAAGCAGCGAGATCAGCGGGTTCGTCACGACCTGCACCACCACCACGCCGCTGGCCAGCACGAAGAGCGCGGCAAGGAAGATGGCATAGGTCGCGCTTTTCGAGGCCGGGATGAAGAGCAGGCAGCCCACCATCATCGTGAGCAGCCCCGCCACCGCGCCGCGCATATAGCCGATCCGCTTGACCAGCGCCGCGCCCGGCAGGCCGATCAGTGCATAGGCGGTGAAGAAGCAGAATTGCACCAGCATCGCCTGGGTGTAATTCAGCGTGAAGAGTTCCTTCAGCTTGGGAATGATCACGTCATTCAGGCTGGTGATGCCGCCGAAGATGAAGAACAGCGCCATGACAAACAGGCGCAATTCCGGTGCGTCGATATTCTGGCCCGCCTGCGCGCCGCCTTTGGTGTCTGGAGCCAATGCCATGGGCGTAAATTCCCCCTCCTCTTGTGCCTTGTGCGCCTGTCATATCGACAGATCCCGTTGCAGCAATGGCGCGGCCGTACATATACGTTTGCAAAGCGCCGATTGGCCTAGCCCTCGGCAATATCGACAACGCTGTCAAGCGTCTGGCCGTCACGCATACGCTTGCAAAATGCCCCGGCATGACGAAAAAGCGATGAATGGTGCCGGCATCCCTCTCTGTTCAACCTGTAGTGGATGCCTCGGCATGGCTGATGCCATGGCTGGATATGGCGGCCACGGCCGTTTTTGCCCTCTCGGGGGCGCTGGCGGCGGCGCGGATGCGCAAGACGCTGGTCACTTTCATGTTCTTTGGCGCGATCACGGGCGTTGGCGGGGGCACCTTGCGCGATGTGCTGATCGGAGCGCCGGTGTTCTGGATGCATCGGTCCGCACCGATAGCGATCTGTCTGGGCGCGGCGCTGCTGGTGTGGTTCACGCCGCGCCGGATCTGGCCGGAACAGGCGCTGGAATGGTTCGACGGCATCGGGCTGGCGGCCTACAGCGTGTTTGGCGCGGCCAAGGCGCTGTCGTTTGGCATTCCGCCGCTGCCCGCCGCGATCATGGGGGTGGTGACGGCCTGCATGGGCGGGATTTTCCGCGATATGCTGGCGGGCGTCCCCTCTATCGTGTTGCGGCCCGAGATCTATGTGACGGCGGCGGCTCTGGCCGCGGGCGGCTATGTCGCGCTGATCAGCATCGGGGCCTATGGCTGGGCGGCGATGGCGGCGGGCTTTCTGGGCGGGCTGATCCTGCGCTTTGCCGCGATCCGCTGGCAATTGGGGCTGCCGGCCTACAAAGACCTTTAGGCGCGATATTTAGGTTCTTGCGCCGCCCCGATATTGGGCGCAGACAGTAACCCATGCGGCACAAAGAGCTTCGTCTCGCTCTGGTCTGTTACGGCGGGATCAGCCTTGCGGTTTACATGCATGGCGTGACCAAGGAGGTATGGAAACTGGCCCGCGCCAGCCGCCTGCGCCGCAGCCCCGACAATCTTTTGCCCAGCGAGCGCATCTATGCCGACCTGCTGAACGCCATCGCGGATCGCACGGCCATGCAATTGCGGGTGCTGCCCGATATTGTCGCCGGGGCCAGCGCGGGGGGCCTCAACGGCGTGTTTCTGGCCCAGGCCATCCACAGCGGGCAATCGCTCGAACCGCTGACGCGCCTGTGGCTGGAGCGGGCCGATATCGACTGCCTGCTCGATCCCGACGATCGGGGCTGGACCGGCTTTGCCAAGCAATGGGCGGTGCCCGTGGTGCGGATGCTGCTGTCGCGCACCTCGCCCATATCGCACACTTCCTCGGCCATCGAGGACGAGATCCGGGCCAAGCTCAACCGACTGGTGCGTTCGCGCTGGTTCGAGGCGCCCTTCAGCGGGATCGGCTTTTCCCGCCTGATCGCCGAGGCGCTCGACGCCATGGCGGGCGGCGCCTGCGGGGTTCCGCTCCTGCCCCGCGGCCATCCGCTCGACCTGTTCACCACGGCCACCGATTATGCGGGCCATCCCGAGAAAGTCGCGCTGCACAGCCCGCCATGGGTCGAGGAACGCGAGCATCGCGTGGACATCAGCTTTCGCGCCAATGCCGGATACGGGGTGCTGGCGCCCTTGCCCGAACTGGTCTTTGCCGCGCGCGCCTCGGCCAGTTTTCCCGGCGCATTCCCGCCGCTGCTGCCGGTCGAGATCGACCGGCTGATGGCCGAACGCGACGAGGAATGGAGCGGACGGGCAGCTTTTCTCTCACGCGTTCTGCCCGCCCATTTCGCCGCCGGGACGGTGAATGAGGCAGCCTTGATGGATGGCTCGATCCTCGTCAACGCGCCCTTTGCGCAGGCGATTGCCGCCCTCCCCAGCCGCCCGGCCGAGCGCGAGGTGGACCGTCGCCTGCTCTATATCGACCCCACGCAGGATGCGGTTTCGACCATCCGGCCCACCGGCGCGCCGGGCTTTTTCAGCGTCATCTTTCGCGCCATTTCCACCATCCCGCGCGAACAGCCGATCCGCGACAATCTGGAGGCTCTGGCCCGGCAATCGGCCGATATGGCCCGCGTGCGCCAGATCATGGCCGCGATCCAACCCGAGGTGGAGGCCTCGGTGCGTCTGGCGCTGGGGCGCGATGTGCTCAACACCTGCCCCGATGGGGTCCAGATGGCGGCATGGCGTCAGGCATCCCATGCCGCCGCCGTCGAACAGGCCGGGTTTGCCTATCAGGCCTATGCGCGGATGAAGCTGGAGATCACGCTGGACGCGCTGGCGCAGGCGTTAACCCCCGAGGTGCCGATGGCGGCGCCTGCCGAACAGAACGGCGCAGCCATCCGCCAGATATTGGGCCGCTGGGCCCATGCCAATCTGCGCCCCAGAGGCACCGGCGGGCAAAGCATGTCGAGCGAAATGCTGGCCTTTTTGCGCAGCCATGACGGCGGTTTCCGCCTGCGCCGGATGCGCCATCTGATCCGGCGGCTGGAGGAAGCGCGTGAGGAATTGACCGATGTTTCGGCCCATCACCACGATGCCGCGCGCGATGCGGCGTGGCAGGGGCTTTCGCTGGCGCTGGGCGCGGCTTCGCCGATCCCGGTCGATTCGGGGCGCGTTCTGGTTAACCCGGGCGAGGTTCTGCGCGAAATGGCATCGGCGGGCACGCTGCCCCAGCTGGATGCGCGGATCGATGCGCTGCTGGTCGAGGCGATCCGCCATCTGCCTGCCGCGCTGGGACAGGTGATGCTGCTGGCCTATCTGGGCTTTGCCTTTTACGATGTGGCCACGCTAACGCTGACGCGCGGACAGGGCGAGGCCGAGATGAACCCGGTCAAGATCGACCGCATATCGCCGCGCGATGTGGCGCGGGGGACAAGCGCGACGGGTCTGTCGCGCCGCCTGAAAGGAGAGGAATTTCACCACTTTGCCGCTTTCTTCAGCCGTGCCTATCGCGAGCATGATTACCTGATGGGGCGGCTGCACGGCGCGGCGCGCATGGTCGATCTGTTAAACTCCACCGCGCCGGGCGCCATCGACCCGCAGGACACGGCGGCCATGGTCAACGCCCTGTTTGGCGCGATTCTCGACGAGGAGCAGGGCAAGCTGACGGCCGATTCGGGCCTGATCGAAAGCCTGCGGGCCGAGCTTCTTATTCGCCCCCATTAAGAATTTAATCGCCGAAAAACCCCGGTTTCCCAAGAATCTCGCACCAGGAACGCCTCAAAGTTAGCGTTTGTTAACCAATTACGTGCAGGTTTATACGGGAACAAACCTAGGGGTCGATTCATGCGTAAGGACGTCGCCAATCTGCTGGCCAAATTGGGCAAGCGGGAATTCCATTACCAGGAATTTGCGGATCGCTTCAGCGATGTCGAGCTCTGGCCCCTGTTTGAAACGCTGATCCACGATCCGCGCATCCTCAATGCGCCGCCCGCCGAGGACCACGGCGAAGTGGCGATCACCGCCAATGCCGCTGCCGCAACCGCGGCCCCCGCCCCGGCGGCCACGCTGGCCACGATTGCGCCCGCCCGCCCCGGCGGCGAAACCTCCGGCGCCGAGCCTGCTCCGGCCTCCAAGGATCTGAGCAGCCTGTTTGCCCGCTATGGCGGCCAGAATGGCGAAGACGCGCCCGGCGATGTCCATGCCCTGCTGCAAAAGCTGGCCCAGCAAATCGAACAAGGAAAGCTCTGATGCCGCTGATCCTTTGCCATTCGCCCAAGGGCGGCGCCGGCACCAGCTTTGTGGCCGCCCATCTTGCCATGGCTCTGGCCGAGGCCGGCCATGGCGCCACCGCCATCGACATGACCCGTCAGGACAGCCTCAAGCTCTATTTCGGCCTGAAACCGATCAGCGAGATCCCCGATCTGGAAGCGCCTGAAAATCAGGGGCTGACGATTGGCGGGGTGTCGCTGCGTCAGGGCTGGCGCGCGACGCATGCGCCCGCCTTTGCCGATGCGCTCGACAATGGCGAGCTGCCCTTTTCGGGCGGCACTTTTGTGGTGGCCGACATTGCCGCCGACGATACGGTGCTGCGCGATCAGTTGCTGCCCCATGCCTCGCTGATGGTGGTGCCGGTTTCGCCCACCGCGCTGGGTCTGGCCGCGCTGACGCAGGTGGTGCCGGGCACGCCGCTGATCGATCTGGATTACACGGCCTTCATCATCAACCGGCTGGATGAAACCCGCCGCTTTGCCCGCAACGCCAACAGCTTCCTGCGCGAACTGCTGGGGGGCAAGCTGATCGGGTCGATCCATGAGGACGAATCGGTCAACGAGGCCGTCGCCATGGCCAAGCTGCTGCCCGCCCATGCCCCGGCCAGCGGCGCTCTGGCCGACATCCGCGCTTTGGCCAAGACCATCGCGCAGGTTTGCGCTCCCCCTCAGACGGAGGAAGAAGCGGCGTGATCGATTATCTCCCCAAGATTGGCCGTCTGGCTGGATGGGTGCTGCTGGCGATGATCGCCGTGGCGGTCATCACCGTGCCTCTGGATGCCAAGTCGCAATGGCAATTTGCCGGCGCCACGATCGTGGGCGCGCTGATCATCAACCGCTGGAAATCGCAGAAGGGCGCGCTGGCCATCGGCCTGCTCTCGCTGATCGTGTCCACCCGCTATCTGTTCTGGCGCACGACCCAGACGCTGTCTTTCGGCGGCCCGCTCGAAGCGATGCTGGGCACCGGCCTGTATCTAGCCGAAGCCTATGCCTGGGTCATCCTCGTGCTGGGCTTTATCCAGACCAGCTGGCCGCTCTATCGCCCCGTAGTGGAACCCGCGGGCGATCCTTCGCAATGGCCCACGGTGGACGTTTACATCCCCACCTATAACGAGAGCCTCTCGATCGTGCGCAACACGGTCTATGCCGCGATGGACATGGATTACCCGGCCGACCGCTTCAACGTCTATATCCTGGACGATGGCAAGCGCCCGGAATTCAAGGCTTTCGCCCGCAAGGCCGGATGCGGCTACATCACCCGCGACAACAATCTGCACGCCAAGGCGGGCAATATGAACGCGGCGATGAAAAAGACCGACGGCAAGCTGATCGCCATCTTCGACTGCGACCACGTGCCGACGCGCTCGTTCCTGCAGCTCTCGGTCGGCTGGTTCGACAAGGACCCCAAGCTGGCGCTGATGCAGACGCCGCACCACATGTATTCGCCCGATCCGGTCCAGCGCAATCTGGGCAATGTGGTGGGCGACATGCCGGGCGAAGGCGACCTGTTCTATGGCCCGGTGCAGGGCGGCAACGATCTGTGGAACGCGGCTTTCTTCTGCGGTTCCTGCGCGATCATCCGCCGCGAGGCGCTGGAAATCACCAACGGCTTTGCCGGTGAAACCGTGACCGAGGACGCCCATACCGCGCTCAAGCTTCAGCGCATGGGCTGGAACACCGGCTATCTGGAGGCGCGCCTGTCGGCCGGTCTGGCCACCGAACGTTTCGTTCTGCACGTGGGCCAGCGCATCCGCTGGGCGCGCGGCATGACCCAGATCCTGCGCATCGACTGCCCCCTGTTCGGCAAGGGGCTGAGCATCCCGCAGCGCCTTTGCTATCTCAACGCCATGATGCACTTTCAGTTTCCGCTGCCGCGCATCGTGTTTCTGACCAGCCCGCTGGCCTATCTGATCTTTGGCCAGAACATCATTCAGGCCTCGGCCTCGCTGATCTTCGCCTTCTCCGCGCCCCACCTCGTCTGTTCGCAGGTGTTCAGCGGCCGTTCGCAGCTTGGCTGGCGCCGCCCGTTCTGGGGCGAGGTCTATGAAACCATGCTGGCCTTCCACCTGGTCAAGCCCACGGTCATGACCTGGTTCCAGCCGCGCAAGGGCAAGTTCAACGTCACCGACAAGGGCGACCTGCTGGACCAGACCTTCTTCGACTGGGCCATCGTCAAGCCCCATCTGGTGGCCATCGCCCTGCTGGCCGGGGCCGTCTCGATGGGCTGGATCAAGCTGCTGTTCTTCCAGTCCAGCTTCAACATCCAGATCGACACGCTGCTGCTCAACACCGCATGGGCCACCTTCTCGCTGATCATCCTCTTGGCCGCCGTCTCGGTGGCGCGCGAAACGCGTCAGGCGCGCAAGGACATCCGCATCCATGCCGAACTGCCCGTCACGCTCTATCTGAAGTCGGGCCATGCCATCACCGGCGTCACGCGCGACATCTCGATGGGCGGCGCGGCGATTGCTCTGCCCGCCGATCTGCCGGTGCGCGAACCGGAACTGACCCATATCGCGCTCGATATGGACGCTGATCGTCTCGTTATTCCTGTGGATACTATTCGCACGGCGCGCGGATACGCATTTGTACGGTTTCACCCGCTGGACATGGCCATGGGCCGCAAGCTAGTGCGTGCCGTTATGGGACGGGCTGATGCGTGGCAGATGTCGGCGCCTGAGCCGGTGGGGGAACTGCGGTCTGTGAAAGATATTCTTGCCGTCGATCTGATGACGTTGAAGCGCCTGCTGGGTCTGAATGTCGAGGAACGTCGCCGGATGCGTGCCCAGCGCGCGCAAATGGCGGCCGCCAACGCCGAATTGCCCAGCAAGCCCGTTCCGGCCGCCAAGGATGCCGCCAAGGACAAGCCGATAGCGCGCCCCGAGGCCTCGGCCGAGGCGGCCGAGCCCGAAACGGTCGAGCGTCCGATGCTGATGGCCCGCCCGGTGCCCGCGCCCAAGGGCGGCCTGGCCGGGGTCAAGGCGGCTGCCTGCCTGCTGGCGGTGATGGCCGCCTCGATGCTGGCCCCGCATGATGCCTTGCGCGCCCAGGCTCCGGTCGCGGCCCCTGTTGCCTCCGCTGCCGCCACCGCCGCGCCCGCATCCGCGCCGCTTATCACAGCGGGCACCACCGGCACGCGCCGCGAACACCTGACCTTCAAGGATCTGCGCATCAAGACGCCAATCCGCCTGGCGGGCACGCGCGGCGAAATCGGCATCCCCTTCGGCATGCGCCCCAACGATATCGTCACCGACGCACTGGTCACGCTGCGCGCGGCATGGAGCCCGGCGCTGCTGGGCGATCTGTCGCAACTGGTCGTGCTGCTCAATGGCGAAGTCGTTCAGACCGTGCCCCTCACCCGCGACAATGCGGGCGGCATCACGCTCAAGATCCCGGTCAATCCCGCGCTGTTCCTGCCCGGCGACAACCAGCTCAACCTGCGTCTGATCGCGCATTACGCCCGCGATTGCGAGGACCCGTTCCACTCCTCGCTCTGGGCCAATGTCAGCAATGTCCAGTCCGGCTTTGACCTGACGGTGCAGTCGCTGCCCAAGGCGCCCGATCTGGCCAGCCTGCCCGGCCCCTTCTTTGACCGCCACGACAATGGCGCGCTGCATCTGCCCTTCGTGTTTGCCGCCGCGCCCACCCATGGCGACCTCGAGGCCGCCGCCAGCATCTCCTCGTGGATGGGCAGCCTGGCTTCCTATCGCGGTTTTTCCTTCAAGCCGATGGTGGGGCGCCTGCCCGCCGGCAATGCGATCGTCTTCATGAAGACCCCGGCACTGGGCATCAATGTGCCGATCAATGGGGCGACCGCCACGATGATCCGCAACCCGGCCGATTCCAGCGGCATGCTGCTGGTGATTGCCGGGCGCAATGATGCCGAAATCCGCCTTGCCGCAGCGGCTCTGGCCAGCGCCAAGGGCATTCCGGGCGGCGCACAGATGAGCTTTGACAATGCGCGCATCCCGACCTGGCCGCGCTATGGCGCGCCGCGCTGGCTGACCACGGGCCGCGAAGTCAAGCTGGGTGAGATCATGGCGCCTTACGCGCTGGTGGGCATGGGCCTGCCGCCCGGCCCGCTGGCCGCGCGCTTCCGTCTGGCCCCCGACCTGTTCTTCTGGCCCCGTCAGGGCGGTTCGCTCAATCTGGGCTATATCTATCCCGACGCCAAGTGGCTGGACCGCGAAGGTTCGCGCATGGACGTGTCGATCAACGGCCAGTTCCTGAAAACCCTTCCGCTGACCGGCATGACCTGGTGGCAGCGCCTGTGGTATGGTTCGGGCGCCAACAGCGTCAATGGTCGCGGCAGCGTGGGCCTGCCCCGCTACAACCTGTTCGGCTCGAACGAGATCGTCTTTGATTATAACCTGATCATGGCCGACAAGCAGAAGTGCACCGGCACGCTGCCCGACAATGTGCGCGTGGGCCTCGATCCCAATTCGACGATCAACCTGACCGGCGCATGGCACGGGCTGCAGATGCCCGATCTGGCCAGCTTTGCGGGCGCGGGCTATCCCTTCACGGTGCGCCCCGACCTGTCGGAAACCGTGGTGGTGATGGACGAACATCCCAGCGAACCCGCGATCGAGGCTTTCCTCGACATGATGGGCCGTCTGGGCGATTCGACCGGCGTGGCCACCACGGGCGTCACGGTTTCGCTGGGCGGTAATGGTGAACAGACCGCTGACCATGATGTGCTCGTGATCGGCAGCGCCAATCTGGCGGGCGGCGCGCTGTTTGCCAATGCGCCGCTGCGCAACGAGGGCGGCACGCTCAAGGTCACGGAACGCTCGCCCCTGCAATATGTCGAGAGCCTCTTCGGCGGCTGGGGCAAGGACAACAAGGAAGACGTCGAGAACACCGTCTATGCCTCCAAGGGCTTCAACGGCATCGTCGCCTTTGAATCGCCCATCTCCTCGGGCCGCAGCGTGGTCGCGCTGATCGCGGATGACACCGCCACCCTGCCCCAGTTGGTCGATGGCATGAATGACGACAAGATCAACGCCCAGATTCAGGGCGACCTTGCCGTCACCACCGGCGACGGGATGAACAGCTTTGCCATCGGCCCGCGCTATTGGGCCGGCAGCCTGCCGCTCTGGATGAAGATGGCCTATTGGTTCAGCCAGCGCCCGCTGTTGATGGCGCTGAGCGGGGTGCTGCTTGCCCTGCTGCTGACGGGCCCTGTCTATCTGATCTTTGCCCGCCAGGCCAAGAAGCGCCTGCAGGGTGAAGCGCCTGCCGACCTGAACCAACACAAGGGGGACAAGAAGTGAGCATCGCCTCTCAACGCCGCGCGCTGCGCTGGAATACCGGCGCGGCTATGGCTGCCGCGATGCTGGCTTGCGGGCTTGCGGGCGGCCTGGCATCCGCCCCCGCCCATGCGCAGGCATCGGGGGTCAAGACGCTGCTGGATCAGGCCCAATATTGGGAAGGCAAGGGGCGTCACGATCTGGCCGTGCAGGCATGGCGCCGCGCGCTGGAGCTGGACCCGGGCAATGCGGTGGCCAAGCGCGCGCTGGCGCCCGCCGCAGCCCCCGCCCCCGCGCCCCAGCCGACCCGCACGCTCGCGGCCATGCCCAAGCCCGCGCGGGCACCGGCCCCGCGTCCGGTCACGCCGCGCGCCGCGCCTGCGCCCGCCCCGGCTGCGGCCGAAAAGCCCGCGCCGCGCCCTGCCGCACCCGCCGGACCTTCGGCGGCCGACCGCGCCGGTCAGGCCCGCGTCATCGGCTTCCGCGAGTTGCAGGACAATGATCTGGACAGCGCCGAGCGTCAGTTCCAGTCGGCCCTTGCCCGCAACAAGCGCGACGCCGATGCGCTGGGCGGCCTTGGTCTGGTCGATCTGAAGCGTGGCCGCTTTGCGCAGGCCCGCGATCAACTGGCGCAGGCCAGCCAGTTGGGCGATGCGTCCAAGTGGAAGGAAGCGCTGGAATCAGCGCGCTATTTCGCCTCGCTTCAGGAAGCGCAGGCGATGGTCACGCGCGGCGCTCTGGACGATGCCCGCAAGGCCGCCGAGGCGCTGATCCGCTCGGGCTATGCCGAAAATGGCGGCGCCTATGAATTGCTGGCCGACATTTACGAACGTCAGGGCCGCTTTGCCGATGCCGCCGACCTCTATCGTCAGGCAGGCGGCGAGGACAGCCCCAACGGCCAGCGGCTGCAAAGCCGCGCGGCGCGCGGGGCGGCCCTTGCGGCGGCGGCGCGCGGCGATGATTTCGGCGCGGAACAGGCGTTTCAGCAGGGCATCATGCTGGACCAGAACGATCCGTGGATCCGCTATGAATTTGCCCGCTTCATGATCCGCCGCGGCCGCGTGCCCGAAAGCGAGAGCCTGATCGCCTCGCTCTCTTCCTCGACCGATCCCGACGCGCTTTATGCCGCTGCGATGCTGAACGCCGATCTGGGCCGCACCGCCAATGCGCAAGGGTTGATCGACCGCATTCCCGACGAGGCCCGCTCGGCCCCGATGCGCAATTTCGCCATCGGACTGAAGATCGACACCGCCATCATCCGCGCCAAGCAGATCGGCGCCAATGGCCAGAAGGGCGAAGCGGTCGGCGTGCTCAAGCAATTGGGCGGCACCAAGGGCCTCTCGCCGGTCAAGCAGGCCGCGATTGCCGAGGCGCTGCTTGATCTGGGCGACAATTTCGACGCCGCCGCGATGGCGCAGCAGGCGATCAACGGACCGGTTTCGGAAATCGCCGGCTATGAGGCCATCCTGCGCGTGGCCGTGCGGACGGGACGCGACGATCTGGCGCGCACCGCGATGGCCAAGGCGACGCAATTGGCCGCGGGCGATCCCAATGGCCAGCGCGCCGTGGCCCGCATGGCCGCCAGCGCGGCGGCCCAGCAGGCCGACCGCCTGCGTCAGGCCGGTCAGTTCGCCCAGGCCTTCGACGTGCTTCAGACCGCGTTTAACGCCGCGCCCGACAGCCCGGAGATCCTTTCCTCGCTGGCGCGGCTCTATCAGTCGGGCCGGATGAATGCCCGCGCGGCGCAGACCTTCCAGATGATTCTGGTGCGCGATCCCAAGAACCGCGACGCGCTCTCGGGCCTGATGGAAACCGCGCAGGCGGCGGGCGACAAGAGCCTGAGCCAGCAGGCGCAGGCCCAGTTGCTGCGCGAAAACCCGAACAATTACGAAGTCTGGCTGGCCGCCGCCCGCACCGAGCAGGCACGCGGCAATGCCTCGGCCGCCACGCGCTATTTCAAACAGGCCCGCGAGGTCTATCAGCGCAGCAGCGGGACGAACAACGGCGCCAATCCTTTCGCCTCATCGCCCTTTGCCGCCGATGGCGCGCAGGTGGCCCAGCAAGCGCCCGACGCCAACCCCTTCCGCGCGCAGCAGCAGCAGCAACAGCAGCAGCCCGCCGCGCCCGCCATGCCCAACCCCTTTGCCCTTGGCGGCGGCACGCGCCTGCAGATGAGCGCGCCCGTGCAGCCGAGCGGCTTTGCCCCGCAAAACGGTTTTGCCCCCCAAAACGGGGCCGCGCAGAGCGGCTTCTCTCCGCAGGGCAATTATGGCGCCCAGCAGGTTCCCACCGCCTATCAGGGCAATAACTTCGCCCCGCAATCAGCCCCGGCTCCGGCCACATGGGGCGGTCTGCCGGGCAATGGCTTTGCCGGAGGCGCCCAGAATAACGCCGCCCCTTTCGCCGCGACCCCGCAAGCGCCCGTCGATCCGGTGCTGGCGGGAATTGAGCGCGACATCGCAGGGCTTGCCGCCGACAATGGCCCGCGCGCCGAAGTCAACGCCTCGTTCCGCGCGCGCAAGGGCGAAGCGGGTCTCTCGCAATTGAGCGAGATGAAGACCAACGCCCAGCTTTCCACCGGGCTTGGCCGCGGCCGCGTCTTTGCCCGCGCCGAAGCGGTGGTGATCGATGCCGGGCGTCCGACGAGCTCAGGCCTTGCGCGCTTTGGCACCAATGCCACGATCGAGGCGCAGGCCATCGTCAACAAGGTCGCCTCGGCGCTGATCAATGCCGAAACCCAGCGTGCCTCGGGCGTGGCGCTCAGCGCGGGCTATGCCGACAAGCTGGTGCAGATCGAGGGCGGCACCACGCCGGTCGGCTTTGGCAGCACCAAGGCCACATGGCGCGTGGCCGTCACCCCGCAATTGTCCCAGCATGCCACCGCGCGCGCATGGTTTGAGCGCAAGCCGGTGACCGACAGCGTCGTTGCCTATGCCGGGACGCGCGATCCTGTCACGGGCCAGACCTGGGGCCAGGTCATGCGCACCGGGGGCGGTGTTGGTTACTCGTATGAAAACAATGGCAATGGCGCCTATGGCGATGTCAGCTACAACCGCTACAACGGCACCAATGTCGCCTCGAACCGCAATGTCGAGGTCAATGTCGGCGGTTATATGCGGGCTTGGCACGATGAACATTCCTCGATCACGGCCGGGATGAACATCAATTACCAGTCCTATGGCAACAATCAGAACGAGTTCACCTGGGGTCAGGGCGGCTATTTCAGCCCGCAAAGCTTCCTCGCGCTCAGCTTCCCGGTTCGTTACGCCTATGAAAAGGGCAATCTGGACCTGAAGGTGTCGGGCACGCCCGGTTTCCAGAGCTTCTCGCAAAACCGCACCAATCTGTATCCCAATGATGCCGCCGCGCAGGCCCAGCTCGACGCGCTCAAGGCCCTCAACAGCGACGTGCGCAATTATTACGACAGTCTGAGCAAGACCGGCTTTGGCATGTCGGCTCAGACCTCACTTTACTATCGCATCGGCCCGGCCACCCGCGTGGGCGGCGAGGTCAGCTACAACACTTTCGGCAATTATGACGAATTCCGCTCGATGCTGGGCATTCGTCAATCGTTGGGCAGCACCAAGTGAGGGGGGATCAGCACATGAGGCTTGCATATGACGGGACATCCAAAGGGGGGGGCTTGATGGACGATATGCCTTTGCCGCCGTTGACCTCGGATCGCGGACTGGCGGTGATCGCGGCGCTGGCCGTATCGGAAATCTTTGCCAATGCGGGCAAGGAGCAGGCGCAGGGTTTTTTCCGCGCCGTAGGCCAGCGTCTGGCGCGGCAGAACCCGATCCCGGCCATGCGCGACCTGCGCGAGCTTCAGGGCGCGGTCAATGCGGTCTGGTCGCGCGTCGGGCTGGGCGAGGCGGAGATCACGCTCGATCTTCAGGGCGTGCTGATCCATCATCACGATGCCCCCGCCACCATCCCCTATGATCCCGATTTCCACTGGGGCGCGGCCTTGCCGGCGCTCTTGCTGGGGGCCTATGATGGCTGGATGCGCGCCATGGGCAGCCCCGACGCGTTGCAGACCCGCCTGTTGTCCTGCGCGGACAACATCATTGAAATCCGCCATGGCGCAGAGATTGATGCAAGATAAAACCATGTTGTTCGACCGCCGCCATATGCTGATGGCCGCCAGCGCCGCCCTGATGGTGGGCTGTTCGCGCAAGGGCGAGGGCAAATCGGTGACCCCGGAAGGGACAGGCGGCGGGCAAAGGCCGATGGACAGCCAAAAGCCAATCGACGCACCAAAGAACCTGGACGGCATGTGGACCAGCTTTCGCCAGATCTATCTGGATGCCTCGGGGCGGATCGTGGACACCGGCAATGGCGGGATCAGCCATACCGAGGGTCAGGGCTACGGCATGCTGATGGCCGCGACCCTGGGCGACCGGCCGGCCTTCGAGGCCATGTACAACTGGACGCAGGCCCATCTGGCCCGCGCCGATGTGGCGCTTTATTCATGGCGCTTTGATCCGCGTTCGAACAATCCTGTGGCCGACCCCAACAATGCCACCGATGGCGACCTGCTGATCGCGCTGGCTCTGGCGCGGGCGGCGCGGCGCTGGGGCGTGGCGGCATGGGAGGCGCGCTCGCGCCAGATCCGGCAGGCGATCCGCGAGCATCTGGTGATCGCGCGCGGGGGCCAGCATTATCTGATGCCCGGTATTGCCGGTTTCGATCTGGGCGACCGGCTGATGATCAACCCGTCCTATTTCATCTTTCCCGCGCTTGATGCCTTTGCCGCGCTGGATGGTGCGGGCACATGGGGCCCGGTGATCGCCACCTGCGAAAACCTGCTGCGCAAGGCGCGGTTCGGCGCGCATAATCTGCCCACCGACTGGGTGGTGGTGGGGGCCGACGGCACGCCCCAGCCCGCGCCGGACAAGCCGCCGCAATTCGGTTTTGATGCGGTACGTGTGGCGCTCTATGCGGTGGCGGCGCGGCGCGCGGCGCTGGTCGCCCCGATTGCCGATTACTGGCGGGGCAAACAGGCCGCGGGCCAGCCGATCCCGGCCTGGGTCGATGTCTGGTCGGGGGCCGAGGCGCCCTTCCCGCTCTCGCCGGGCGGGCGCAACATCGTCCAGCGCACCCTGAACCAGCCGTTGAAGACCGAGGCGCTGGCCCAGGATTATTACGGCTGCGTGCTGCAATTGCTGGCGCGCCATCTGCGCTGATCTCTTGCGCCGGGGGGCCGGCGGCCACATCTTGTCCGGTAAAGGAGAATGTGGATGACCGCCCCCCTTACGCCCAGACCCGTCACGCTGAACACAGAAGCCCTGCGTTTCGAGATGCCGATCGAGGAAGGCGCCCTGGCCTTCTGCACCTATCGGCAGGATGCGGGCGGCGCCTATCACCTGCTCCATGCCGAGGTTCCTCCCGCCTTTGAGGGGCGCGGGATCGGCGGGGCGCTGGCGAAAGGCGTGTTTGAATTGGCGCGGGCGCAGGGGTTGAAGCTGGTGCCGCGCTGTTCGTTCATGGTGGCATGGGCCGCGCGCCATCCCGAATACGGGGATGTTCTGGCGCCGCGATAGATGGCGCCGCCCCCGACAACGCTGGCCCCGCTCTCGCCAGCGGGGCCAGCGCCCTGCCCGCCATCAAGGGGGCAGTTATTCGCCGATGGCGGCCTTGGCCTTGCCGGCGGCGGTCTGGATCTTGCCCTTGGCGTCCTGCGCCGCGCCCTCGGCGGCCAGCTTGGGATCGCCCGTTTCCTTGCCGATGGCTTCCTTTGCCTTGCCGACCAGCGAGTTGGTGGCGCCCGAAATGCGATCGCTGACAGAACCCATGATACATCTCCTGCGAAATGGATGAAAGCGAAGGCCGTCTTGCCGCCTTCCTGGGATGGAATGGCGGGCGCAAGGCAGAGTTCCTTGGCGGTTTAATTTTTGCAGATCGCATTGGGGCATGAAACCTTTTGCGATCTGGCGCGTCTACTTGCCCAATGGAGCGGGGAAAGAACATGCATGTCTGGCCAAAGAGCGCGTGTCTTGTGCTGGCCGCCAGCCTTTTGCTGTCCGGATGCACGAACACAAAGGGGCAGGACGACATGTGGTACGGCTATTACTATGACGATCTGCGCGAAAATGCCGAGGGCGCCATTTCCCGCCCCTTCCGCACCGCGCAGGAATGCCGCATCGCAATGCAGGACTATACGATGGAGGCCAAGGTAACCTCCGGCTTTGCCTGTGCGCGCGGCTGCGCCTCGGCGCGCAACGGGGCCATTGCCAATTGCCGCGAGGTCGTGCGCTGACATGGTGCTGGACCTGCGCGCCCCCATTGCGTTGCGCGGCAAATGGATCGGCATGATCCTGCTGGGCTTTGTCGCGCTGGCCGGGATCGTGGGTTCGGCCGCGATCCTGATGACGATGAACCAGCGCCAGATGGACGGCGTGGCCCATGCCTATCAGGTCGAGCGGCAGGTTTCGGCCATGCGCGTGTCGCTGCTGCGGATCGACAGTTTCCGGCGCAAGCGGGACATCGAGCGGCGCGCCGACGAGTTGAAGACCTATCGCACCAGGCTGGAAAGCGCGATCGCCAGCTTTCGCACGCTGACCAGCGACAACCCCCGGCAGCAGGCCCGCGTGCCCTTGCTCGAAGCCCTGCAGGCGCAGGTCCTGCTGGATGTGGGCGCGATCACCAAGAAGGAATTCGGCGAATCGATCCGCGTCGAGGACCCGCTGGGCATGCTCGACGTGCTGACCCGCGCAATGCAGGACGAGGAATTGCGCCTGCAGCGGTTTCGCAGCGAAGAAATGCGCCGGATCCAGTATGGCTTTTATGTCGTGCTGGGCGCGGCGGGGCTGCTGCTGATTGTGGTGGGGCTGCTCACTTTTGTCAGCCTGCGCCGGTTCACCCGCGATCTGGTCAATTCGCGTCAGGCGCTGCGCGACGCCAACGCCGGGCTGGAATTGGCCGTGCAGGAGCGCACCGCCGATCTCAAACGCGCCAATGGCGAGCTTCAGCGCTTTGCCTATATCGTCAGCCATGATCTGCGCTCGCCGCTGGTCAATGTGATGGGGTTTACCTCGGAACTGGAACTGGCCACCAAGCGGCTGGGCGAAATGCTGGTCGAAGCGCGCCGCACCCGCCCCGAAACGCTGTCTCCCGGCACGGACGAGCTGATCGAGCAGGATTTGCCTGAGGCGATCCATTTCATCCGCACATCGACGCAAAAGATGGACCGGCTGATCAACGCCATCCTCCAGCTCTCGCGTCAGGGCAGCCGGGCGCTGACCCCGACCTGGCTGGACATGAACCGGCTGCTGGACGATGTGGTCGAAAGCATGAAGATGCGCGCCGAACAGGCCGGGGCGCAGATCATCATCGCCCCGGATCAGCCCGAGATCTATTGCGACCGGGTGGCGATCGAACAGATCCTGTCCAACCTGATCGAAAATGCGATCAAATACCGCCAGCCCGACCGGCCGCCCGTCATCCGTATCACCGGCAAGCGCATCGGCAGCCATGCCGAATTCCGTGTGGCCGACAATGGGCGCGGCATCGACCCGCGCGATTTCGAGCGGGTGTTCGACCTGTTCCGCCGATCGGGCGCCCAGGATCAGCCCGGCGAAGGCATTGGACTGGCGAATGTCCGCGCGCTGGTTTATCGTTTGGGCGGGTCGATCCTGCTCGAATCCGAACTGGGTGTCGGGTCGACATTCATTCTGTCGATCCCCCTCCATTACTCCGAGGAACAGAGTCAGGTTTCATGAGCAATCCATTGCCTGTCACGATTATCATGATCGAGGACGATCTGGGCCACGCGCGCCTGATCGAAAAGAACATCCGTCGCGCCGGGATTTCCAACCACATCACCCATTTCGACAATGGCACGGCGGCGCTGGAATTCCTGTTCAACCCGGCCAGCGATCCGGCGCGGCACGGTCCGGTGCTGATCCTGCTCGACCTCAACCTGCCCGACATGAGCGGGACGGCGATCCTTTCGCGGATCAAGGAAAACCCCCGTTTGCACCGCACCCCGGTCGTCGTGCTGACCACCACCGATGACAAGGTGGAGATCCAGCGCTGTTATGATCTGGGCTGCAATGTCTATATCACCAAGCCGGTCAATTATGAGAGTTTTGCCGACGCCATCCGCCAGTTGGGCCTGTTTCTCTCGGTCATTCAAATTCCGGAAAGCGGGGGCTGATGCCGCTGTCTGAATCGCGCATCCTCTATATCGACGATGACGAGGGTCTGTGTCGTCTGGCCAAGCGCCACCTTGAAAGGATGGGCTGCGAGCTGACCTATGCGCTTTCGGGCGCGCAGGGGATCGAGCTGGCCCGCGCAACATCTTTCGATCTGGTCGCGCTGGATCATATCATGCCGGGCATGGGGGGGCTGGAAACGCTCGAACTGCTGATGGCGCTGCCTTCGCCGCCGGGGGTGATTTATGTGACCGGCTCGGATGAGACGGGCGTGGCGGTGGCCGCGCTCAAGGCAGGCGCGGTCGATTATGTGGTCAAGACCGGCAGCGGCGATTTCTTCGAATTGCTGACCAGCACGCTGCATCAGGCGGCGGCCACCCTGCGCCTGCGCCAGCAGAAAGAGCAGGTCGAACAGCAATTGCGCGAAACCAATGCGCAACTGGAGGCGCTGCTGCATGAAATGAACCATCGCGTGGCCAACAGCCTGCAGATGGTCTCCTCGCTGGTCAGCCTGCAATCGCGCCGCGCCACCGGACAGGAGGCCCGCGCCATGCTCCAGGATGTGCGCCACCGCATTCAGGCGATCGGCCGCATCCACCGCCAGCTTTACACCGGCGAGAGCTATCACGCGGTCAACATGCGCGATTATCTGGAAGGCATGGCGCGCGATCTGGCGGGTACTTTCTCCAGCGAGAATATCCGCCGCTCGATCAAGGTGATGGCGCAGGATGCCTCGCTGCCTGCGGCCACGGCGGTGACGCTGGGCGTGCTGGTCAATGAGCTGGTCAGCAATGCCTGCAAATATGCCTATGGCCGCGAGGAATCGGGCGAGGTGCGCATCCGTTTCGATCTGGAAGGCGAGGACGGCTACCACCTGCGGGTGGAGGATGACGGTGTGGGGCTGGGCGAAGACCACGGCCCCCAAGGCACCGGGCTGGGCTCACAGATTGTGACCGCGATGGCGCGCTCGCTGGGCGCCATACACAGTTTCTCCAGCCCCGGAAAAGGCTTGCAGGTCGATATCCACCGGGCGCCCTCCGCCCCGAAACAGGCCGGGCCATCCGCCAACGGGCAAGACGGCTGAGCATTGGCCCCCTCACTCTGGGGCGCCGGTGATGCCTTTGTCACCGGCGCCCTGGACGAAATCAGGCCACCAGCCGCATGGTCAGGTGCGGAGGCGCAATTTGCCGAAACTGGCTGATGAAGGCCTCCAGCACCTCCCCTTCCAGAACGAAGTTATGGCGGAAATCGGGCAGCACGCCGCCCTCCAGCACCGCCGATAGCGCGGCGCGCGCCCGCGCGATCCGGCTCTTGACCGTGCCCACGGCAACGCCGCAGATTTCGGCGATCTCCTCATAGCTGACCGAACCGACCGCCATCAGGATCAGCACCTCGCGCTGGGCGTCGGGCAAGGTGGCCAGCGCGCGCAGCACGTCGGTCGCCTCCATCTGGCTTTCCTGATCACCCGGCGTGTTCAGCACAGTCTCGGCCACGCCTTCGTCATAATCGCCGACAAAGCGTTCGCGGCGCAATTGCCCGAAATAGTGGTGACGCAGGATCGTGAAGGTCCATGCCCGGAAACTGGTGCCCGCCGCATAGCGGTCTCGCGCGGCCCATGCCTTCATCAGCGTTTCCTGGGCCAGATCGTCGGCCCGGTCGCGGTTGCCGCAAAGCGTGCGGGCAAAGGCGCGCAAATGCGGGATGGCCGCGGTCAGCTCCTTGTGAAACTCGGCATCGCTCAGCGGGGCGCCGGACGCGACAGCCTTTTGATCGGATCTCTCGGTCATGCGAAATTTCCTTTTTAGGTCCTCGCAAAGGCTAACGTCCCGACCCGGTGAAGGTTCCATGGCGGCAAGCATCCGCAGAGTTTCATAATTTCCATTTATTATCAAATGCCTGAGCGCATTCCCCATCCGGCATCGAAAAATTTGTCGTAATTTGCGCGACCAACGGAACCCACCGCACGCTGAGCTGTTTGACACGCAGGCCCCTACTCGCTGCGAGGAAATCCATGACTTTGATCACTGAGCGCGCCGGTTCCGTTCACAAGGCTGTTCACGATTCCCGCGACCTTGCCTCCTCGCTGCCGTTTCTGCGCCGCTATGCGCGTTCGGTCACCGGGCGCCAGGCGAGCGGCGATGCCATCGTGCGCGCGATGCTGGAGGCCTCTTTGCAGGACCCTGCGCTGCTGGCCGAAATCAACAGCGGGGCCGTGGGGCTGTTTCGCGCCTTTACCAAGGTGTGGACCACAAGCGATGCCGGTTTCGCGCGCGGCGCGGACAGTTTCGCCGCCGAAACCGCATCCCAGATCGCCCGCGTCCCCAGCTTTCCCCGCCAGGCGCTGCTGCTCAACCAGCTTGAGGATTTTTCGATGGCCCAGACCGGTGAAATCCTTGGCGTGAGCGAGGAAGAGGCGCAGCAGCTTGTCCACGAGGCGATTGCCGATCTGGCGCTGGACCGCCCGGTCGATGTGCTGATCATCGAGGATGAACCGCTGATCGCCAGCCATCTGGAAGATATCGTGGCCGATGCGGGCCACCGCGTCATCGGCAATGCCACCACCGCCGCCGAGGCCGGGGTGATCTTTGCCGACAAGCGCCCCGGTCTGGTGCTGAGCGACATGCAACTGGCCGACGGCAGTTCGGGGGCCGATGCGGTGGACGCGATCCTGCGCATCGGCGATGTGCCGGTGATCTTCATCACCGCCTTCCCCGAATTGCTGCTGACGGGCGAGCGGCCGGAACCGGCCTTTCTGATCGGCAAACCGTTTCGCGATGAAACCGTGCGCGCCGCGATCAGTCAGGCGCTGTTTTTCGGATCGCATGTTGAAAAATGAGCGCCGTTGCGCTGTCATCGGCGCTCCGGGTATGCGAATTTGCGACGCATGGAATGGGACAAGCCTGTGAAAGAAGTTCCACCTACCACCGCCCTCGGGGCCAAGACCGACCCTGAACGCCCCCCCACCCCGGCGTGGAGCGAGGATATTCGCGCCTATTACCATGCCGCCGCCGAAGAGCCGGTGCCGCAGGACTTTTCCGATCTGATGGCGCAAATCGCCAAACAGATCGGAAAATAATCCCGCCGCATGACCATGGAACCTCCGATCCGGCCGGTCATTTCCTGCTTATAGTCGCCCATTGCGGCCATAGGATGGAAATAAAGGAGGAAACCCATGCTGCTTTTTCTCGCCATTATTCTGGTTGTCGCATGGATCGGTGGTTTTGCCGTCTTTCACGTTGCGGGCTGGCTGATTCACCTTCTGCTGATTTTCGCCATCGCCTCCTTCATTTTCCATCTGATCACGGGACGATCGTCGATCCGTTGAGCGGAAAATCGGACCAATTGAGTTATAGGCCGGGACATGGACGCCCCTATCGTGCATGATGGGCCTGTGAGATATAACAAGCCCTCGTCGCCGCGATTCTCCGTCACGCTTGCATTTGGCTTTGCGCCCATGATCCACGCCCGCCCATGACCTATGCCCAAGGCCTGTCCTTTGCGCTGCTGTTGGGCGCCATTGCGATGTTTGTCTGGGGGCGGTTCCGTTATGATCTGGTGGCGCTGGTCGTGCTGGTCATTGCGATGGCCACAGGCGATGTCCCGGTCAAACAGGCCTTTATCGGCTTTACCAGCGATGTGGTCATCATTGTCGGCTCGGCGCTGGTGGTCAGCGCGGCAATCGCCCGATCAGGGGTGATCGAATGGGCGGTGGGGCCGTGGCTGGAACGGCTACGCACCGCGCGGGTTCAGGTGCCGGTGCTGGCCGGCACCACCGCGCTGCTTTCGATGCTGACCAAGAATGTCGGGGCGCTGGCGATCCTGATGCCGGTGGCGCTGCGCATGAGCCGCAAGACCGGCACCTCGCCCTCCAGCCTCCTGATGCCCATGGCATTCATGTCGCTGCTGGGCGGGCTGGTCACGCTGGTGGGCACATCGACCAACATCATCGTCAGCCAGATCCGGCAACAGGAATTGGGCCGCCCGTTCGCCCTGTTCGATTTTGCCCCGGTCGGCCTGGTGCTGACGGGGCTGGGGCTGCTGACTGTCAGCGTGGCATGGCGCCTGCTGCCCGCCAAGCGGCAGGGCGCGGCGGGCCTTGACGCCGCCTCGGCCCAGACGCGCTATGCCACAGAGGCGCGCATCACCACCGAACTCGCGCAAAGCGGCGTCACCATCGCCGGGCTGCGCCTGAGCGATGACGGCGTGACCTTGCGGCGGCTGATCGGGCCGGACGGGGCCGCGCGCCCTGCCCTGCCCGATGCCGCGCTTCAGGCCGACAGTTGCCTTGTGCTGGAGGGGCAGGACGAGGCGCTCGACCGCCTGTTTGCCCGCGTGCCGCTGATGCATGGGCGCGAAAAGCGACAGCCGAGCAAAGCGGAACCCGGCGAGGAAATGCGCAGCATCGAAGCGGTGGTGCAGGAGCATTCGCTGCTGGTGGGCCAGACCGCGCAGGAAGTCGGGTTGAATGACCGTTTCGGCGTCCGCCTGATGGGCATCGGCCGCAGCCAGGAACGGATCACCGAAAGGCTGGACGAAACCACGCTGCGCGCGGGCGATGTGCTGGTGCTGCGCGCGGGCGAAAGGGCGCTGCCCGCGATCCTGACCGACCTTGACCTGCTGCCGCTGTTTGAACGCCATGTGAAGCTGGGCGACCGGCGGCGGAGGTTCCTGCCGATCCTTGTGCTGGCGGCGGCCATGCTGCTGGTGGCTTTCGGGGTGGCGCCGGTGGCGGGGGCGTTTTTCGGCGCGGCGGTGATGATGATGGTGGTGGGCGCGCTATCCCCGCGCGAGGCCTATGGCGCGCTCGAACCCGAGGTGCTGGTGCTGCTGGGGGCGCTGACGCCGATCAGCGAGGCGGTGCATCACAGTGGCGGCAGCGAGATCATCGCGCATGTGATGACCGGCCTGCTGGACGGCGTGGCGCCGATTTTTGCGCTGGGGCTGATGATGGCGGCGGCGATGGCCTGCTCGCCCTTTTTGCACAATGCGCCCACGGTGCTGTTGCTGGGGCCGGTGGCGGTGGGGGTGGCGCGGGGCCTGCATCTCAATCCCGATGCTTTCCTGATGGCGGTGGCCACGGGCGCTGGATCGGACTTCCTGACCCCGGTGGGCCATCAATGCAACACGCTGGTGATGGGGCCGGGGGGCTATCGCTTTGGCGATTACTGGCGGCTGGGCCTGCCCCTGTCGGTCATGGTGATCGTCGCGGGGACGCTGGCCATCGATGTGTTCTGGCCATTATAGACGGGCGCGCAGGGGGCTGCGCGCCCGTGTGGGGGGATTGCACACAGGTTCAGCGCAAGGAACCGCGCCGGAACAGATTGACGATGCCCAGCAGCACAATCGCGCCCACCAATGAAACCGAAAAGCTGCCGATCGTCAGCGGGCTGTTGTTGATATCGCCATGCGCAAAGAGCAGGCCGCCGATAAAGGCGCCCACCACCCCGATGATGATATTGCCGAACAGGCCCATGCTTTCACCCATGATCATGCCCGCGACCGCCCCGACCAGCGCGCCGATCAGAAGCCATAAGAGAATGCCCATCGTTACTCTCCTTGATTGACTGATACACCATCAATGGCGGCCGGGGCGGGATGTTCCATGGCCAAATGCGCCGCCGATATGCAGCGCCTGCAAAAAGACGTAATTTTGATGCCGGGCCATGCAACCTTCGCTCGTCTCGATTCTTTCATCGACGAAACGCAGGCACCACTCGCCAATGACAAGCCCGCGGGTCGAAAGGAAGGAAAACCATGAGAAATCTGATTATTGCGGCCGCGATGGCCTCTTCCGCGCTGGCCACTGCCGCCTATGCCGAAACCGGGCCCTATGTCACGGTCGAAGGCGGCGCAGTGCAGCATGAGCGCGTCGATATCCGCGACGGCAGCGGTAATTTTCAGCGCAACAACCGGGCCAAGGTAGGCTGGCAGGCGGGCGGCGCGCTTGGTTATGACTTCGGCAATTTCCGCCTTGAAGCCGAAGGTTTCTATGACAAATCGGCCCTGCGAAGCGAATATCGCCCCAATGGCACCCCGCTGCCCAATGGCTATTACAACAATGGCAATGGCTTTTACGGCCATACCGAAACCGTTGCGGGCATGGCCAACGCGCTCTTCAGCATCGGAAAATGGGGCAAGTTCAAGGCTTATGCGGGCGCGGGCGCGGGTTATGCCCGCGTGGATGTCTGGTCCAGCAACGGCGCTGCCGGGGGCCTGAGCGGCCATGACGAGGGCTTTGCCTGGCAGGCCTTGGCCGGGATCACCGCACCGCTCAGCAAGAATGTCGACCTGGGCATAAGATATCGCTATTTCCGCCCCGACGGCGCCACCAATTTCGCCAATCATGACGGTTTCCAGCAATATGCCAAATTGCGCAGCCATGCCGTGCTGGCCACGCTGACCTACAACTTTGGCCGCGCGGCCGAGCCTGCGCCCGAACCGGCCCCGCCGCCGCCCCCGCCGCCCGCCGCCGAGCCCGCTCCGCCTCCGCCGCCTCCGCCGCCCCCGCCGCCCGCTCCGGTCTGCAACAAGGGCCCCTATATCGTGTTCTTCGATTGGAATAAGTCGGACGTCACCAGCGAAGCAGCCGGTATCCTCGACAGCGCGATCCAGGCCTATGGCAATTGCGCCTCGGTGCCGGTGATGGTGGCCGGTTACACCGACAGTTCAGGCTCGGCCAAGTATAACCTCGGCCTCTCGCAGCGCCGCGCGGAATCGGTCAAATCCTATCTGACCAGCCACGGCATCGGCAGCGCCTCGATCACCACGCAGGGTCTTGGCGAAACCAACCAGCGCGTGCCCACCGCAGACGGTGTGCGCGAGTTGCAAAACCGCCGCGTGGAAATCACCTATGGGCCGGGCGCGGGCAACTGAGCCCAGCCATCCCCGAAACGGAAAAGGGCCGGAGCAATCCGGCCCTTTTTTGCGCGCCCCGTTGCTGCGCCGCTTGTCAATTGCCGCGGGCTACGGGCCATTCCCGAGGGCGCGCCTTTGATCTGGAGACCGGCCAAAGCTGGTTCCGCCCGAACCACCGGCAAGCCTATTGCGAGGCGCCAAAGGAGAAGATCGACAAACCATGGGTAAATGGCGGAGCGGGAGGGATTCGAACCCTCGATACGCTTTTGACGTATACTCACTTTCCAGGCGAGCGCCTTCGACCACTCGGCCACCGCTCCGCATTGCACTGGAAGGCAGGCCCCTAGCGATGAAACGCGGCTTGCGCAAGAGAGGGCGCGCAGGCAGATTGCCTTGATGCGCAAAAAGATTGTCCTGCTCGCCGCCTTTGCCCTTTCCGCCGCGCCGATGGCCATGGCGGCCCCGGCGGAAAAGCCCAAGACCCGCCCCAGCGCGGAGATCATCAAGGCCGCCCCGGCCGGCGACTGGACCGCGATCGATCCGGGCGATGTGCTGGTGATGACGCTCTCGCCCGATGCGGCGGGCAAGGCGCGGCAGGTTTTCATCCAGCTTTTGCCCGCGCCTTTTTCGCAAGGATGGATCGGCAATATGCGCAAGCTGGCCGCGGCCCACTGGTGGGATGGCGGCGCGGTCTATCGGGTTCAGGACAATTGGGTCGCGCAATTTGGCGATCCCGATGAGGACACGCCCAAGGCCAAGCCACTGCCGCCGGGTTTGGCGGTGGTGCCGGAGAGTGAGTATCTGGTTCACAATGGCCCCCGCAACATTGTTTGCGACCGCGATGTTTGCCCCAGCCTGATCGCGCCTATGGACTGGTGGGCACAAGAGATGCTCAATGACGCTTATGCTTTCGATGGTGGTACTGGTCTTGTCGGCTTCGCCAAAGGCTGGCCTGTTGCCACCAACGACAAAGCCATATGGCCCACCCATTGCTACGCCACGGTGGGCGTTGGCCGCAACAACTCGCCTGACACCGGCACGGGCGCCGAGCTATACGTGGCAATCGGCACGCCTCCGCGCCAGCTTGATCGCAACATCGCCGTGGTGGGCCGCGTGATCGAGGGGATTGAATATATCTCCTCGCTTCCCCGCGCGCCGGGCAATGGGATGTATAATGACAAGGCAAAAAACACCCCGATACTCTCGATCCGGCTGGGCAATGAATTGCCCGCCGCCCAGCAGCCGCGCTTTGAATATCTCTCCACCGCCAGCGCATCATTCCGCGAATATGTGAACGCACGGGTCAACCGGCACGACGATTTCATCATCTATTCCCCCGGCAGCGCCGATATCTGCAACATCCCGATTCCCATTCGTCGCCGGGGATGAACGGCGCGGTCAGCGCCGGGGATGAGCCGCCGCGCGCCCTTGCATGGGCGGTGGCGAAAACCTATTCATAGCGCAAATTCGTATTCAAACCCTAGGATTTCCGCGCCATTCCCGGGCGATGAACTGGCGCAAACCCCATCAGGGCGCTAGATCACCCAGGCAAATGGGCCACCGCCAAGGCGGCCTTAGTGAACCATGGCGCGGAAGCACTCCAACCCAAGGAGAAAGCCGTGACAGTCGTGACACCCGAGGGGACTCCATCGATGAGCTTTACCGCCGACAAGCTGCTGCTGTTTGGCGCCACCGGCGATCTTTCGCAGCGCATGCTGCTGCCCTCGCTGTGCGCGCTTCATGCCGATGCTCTGGTGCCGGAAAAGCTGGGCATCATCGGCACGGCGCGCTCCGACCTCGATGACGATGGCTTCCGCAATTTTGCCGCCGATGCGCTGGGCAAGTTCCTGCCCGATTATCGCAAGGGCGCGATCCCCGGCTTTCTCCAGCGGCTGACCTATCAGGCGCTGGACGCCAACCAGACCGCGCAATTTGCCGATCTGGCCGCCAAGGTCGGCCCGCGTCAGGATGGTCTGGCGATTTTCCTGTCCACCGCGCCCAGCCTGTTCGAACCCACCATCGCGGGCCTTCAGGCCAGCGGATTGGCCGACGAGACCAGCCGCATCGGCCTTGAAAAGCCGCTGGGCACCGATCTGGACACCAGCCGCCACATCAATGACGCGGTGGCCTCGGCCTTTCCCGAAGACCGTATTTTCCGCATCGACCACTATCTGGGCAAGGAAACCGTCCAGAACCTGATGGCGCTGCGCTTTGCCAACATTCTTTTCGAGCCCATCTGGAACTCGCACTATATCGAGCACGTTCAGATCACCGTGGCGGAAACGGTTGGCCTTGAAGGGCGCGTGGGCTTTTACGACGGCGCGGGCGCGCTGCGCGATATGGTGCAGAACCATATGCTGCAACTGCTCGCCCTTGTCGCGATGGAGCCGCCCAGCCGTTTCGATCCGGCCGCGATCCGGGGCGAAAAGACCAAGGTTCTGCGCAGCTTGCGCACCGTTGCTGCGGGCGACACCGTGACCGGCCAGTACCGCGCGGGCGCGATCAACGGCGCTTCGGTGCCGGGCTATGCCGACGAATTGGGTCAACCTTCGGCCACCGAAACTTTCGTGGCGATCAAGGCGCATATCGACAACTGGCGCTGGAAGGGCGTGCCCTTCTATCTGCGCACCGGCAAGCGTCTGCCCAAGCGGACCACCGAGATCGTGGTCCAGTTCCGCCCGGTGCCCCATTCGATGTTTGCCCAGCGCGGCGCGATTGCCCAGCCCAACCGGCTGGTCATCGGCATCCAGCCTGAGGAAAACATCACCTTCACCACCAATGCCAAGGTGCCGGGTCTGGATCGCGGCGGGCTTCGCCTGCGCGAAGTGCCGCTCGACATCAGCATGGAAGACGCCTTTGCCGGCCCGACCAAGCGCATCGCCTATGAGCGCCTGCTGCTCGACCTGATCGAGGGCGACCAGACGCTGTTCGTCCGCCGCGACGAGGTGGAGGCGCAATGGGCCTGGATCGACGGCGTGCGCAAGGTGTGGACCGACAATGGCATCACGCCCAATCCCTATGGCGCAGGAAGCTGGGGGCCGACCGCCGCCATCGCCCTTGCCGCCAAGGATGGCGTGGCCTGGCACGAATAAGCGGGCAGGAACAAGGAATAGTATCATGGCTGAACTGCACCCCACTATCGCCCGCGTAACGCAGCGCGTGATCGAGCGATCCAAAGCGACCCGCAGCGCCTATCTCGACCTGATGGCGCGCGAGGCGGACCGTCATGGGGACCGTTCGGCCTATGGCTGTTCCAACCTTGCCCATGCCTATGCGGGCGCAGTCGAGGACCAGAAGACGCTGGCCTTCACCCGCGCCCAGAACATCGGCATCGTCACGGCCTATAATGACATGCTTTCCGCGCATCAGCCCTATGCGCGTTTTCCCGATGCGATGAAGATCTATGCCCGCGAAGTGGGCGCCACGGCGCAGGTGGCGGGCGGCGTTCCGGCCATGTGCGACGGCGTGACCCAGGGCATGGACGGGATGGAGCTCTCGCTCTTCTCGCGCGACACGATTGCCCTTTCCACCGCCGTTTCGCTCAGCCACGCCGTGTTTGACAGCACCGCGCTGCTGGGCATCTGCGACAAGATCGTGCCGGGTCTGGTGATCGGCGCGCTGCGCTTTGGCCATCTGCCCTCGATCTTCATCCCCAGTGGCCCGATGCCCAGCGGCATCGCCAATAAGGACAAGCAGAAGACCCGCCAGCTTTACGCCGAAGGCAAGGTTGGCCGCGAGGAATTGCTGAAAAGCGAGATGGGTTCCTACCACTCGCCCGGCACCTGCACCTTTTACGGCACGGCCAATTCCAATCAGATGATGATGGAAATGATGGGCCTGCAATTGCCCGGCTCCAGCTTTGTGCCGCCCAACACCCCGCTGCGCAGCCAACTCACGCGCGCGGCCGTCCATCGCCTGACGCAAATCAGCCGCAAGGGCGCCGATCCGCGCCCGATGGCGCAGGTGGTCGATGAAAAGGCGATCCTCAACGCCTGCATCGGCCTGCTGGCCACCGGGGGCAGCACCAATCACGCGATCCACCTGCCCGCAATGGCGCGGGCGGCGGGGGTCATCATCGACTGGGCGGATCTGGATGAACTGTCCAGCGTCGTGCCGCTGATCGCGCGCGTCTATCCCAATGGGTCGGGCGACGTGAACCATTTCCACGCGGCGGGCGGCATGGGCTATGTCATCCGCGAATTGCTGGGCGCCGGGCTGTGCCATGGCGATATCCTGACCGTGGCCGAGGGCGGGTTTGCCGCTTATGCCACCGAACCTTATCTCGACGGCCCAGAGGGCAATCAAGCGCTGGCCTTCCGCCCGGCGCCTGAGGTCAGCCATGATCCGGCGATGCTCTCGACCGTGGCGCAGCCTTTCCAGCCCGATGGCGGGATGCGTTTGGTTCAGGGCAATCTGGGCCGCGCGACCTTCAAGTCCTCGGCGGTGGAAAAGGAACGCTGGACCATCGAGGCCCCCGCGCTGGTGTTTGACAGCCAGGAAGACGTGCAGGCCGCCTTCAAGGCGGGCGAGCTGGAGCGTGACTGCGTGGTGGTCGTGCGTTTCCAGGGGCCGCGCGCCAATGGCATGCCCGAACTGCACAAGCTGACCCCGCCGCTGGGCGTGCTTCAGGACAAGGGCTTCAAGGTGGCGCTGGTCACCGACGGGCGCATGTCGGGCGCCTCCGGCAAAGTTCCCGCCGCCATCCACGTCACGCCCGAAGCCCTTGCGGGCGGCGCGCTGGCGCTGGTGCAGAACGGCGACATCATCCGCGTCTGCGCGCAATCCGGCACGCTGGAGGTGAAGGCCGACCTGTCGGGCCGCACGCCGGCAAGCGCGCCCGCCGCCGCGATGGGCGTGGGGCGCGAATTGTTCGCAATGTTCCGCGCCGGGGCCGATGGCGCCGAAAAGGGCGGATCGGCCATGCTGGCGCTCGCAGGTCTTTGACGCTAAAGGCCTGACGACGGAGGGGATTCATGGAACTCGTTACGGTAGATATCGGCGGCACCCACGCGCGTTTCACCATTGCCACACTTGGCGATGATGGCGCGATCGTGCTGGGCGAACCGGCCACGCTGAAAACCAATGAACATGCCAGCTTTGAAACGGCATGGGAGCATTTCGCGGAAATTTCGGGCCGCGCCCTGCCGCGCGCGGTCGCGCTGGCCGTGGCGGGGCCGGTGGGCGGCGAACTGATCCGCTTTACCAACAACCCGTGGGTGATCCTGCCCGATCAGTTGCCCGAGCGTTTGGGCGTGGACAAAGTCACCATCGTCAATGACTTTGGCGCGGTGGGCCACGCCGTGGCGCGCGCGGGCGATGAATATTTCCAGCATCTGACCGGGCCGGATGTCGCGCTGCCCACCAGCGGCACGATCACTATCGTCGGCCCCGGCACCGGGCTTGGCGTGGCGCATGTCTGGCGCGACGGCAACGGCTTTTATCACGTTCAGGCAACCGAAGGCGGCCATCTCGATTTCGCCCCGCTCGATGCGGTGGAGGACGCGATTCTGGCCCGCCTGCGCCAGCGTCATCGCCGCGTTTCGGTGGAGCGCGTGGTGTCGGGCCCGGCCATCGTCGATATTTACGAAACACTGGCCGCGCTGGAACAGCGCCCGGTGCTGCATACCGACGACCGCACGATCTGGACCAGGGGCACCGCGGGCGAGGACACGCTGATGGCGGCGGCCATCGACCGTTTCTGCCTCTCGCTGGGTTCGGCGGCGGGCGATCTGGCGCTGGCGCAGGGCGGGTCGGCCGTGGTCATCGCGGGCGGGCTTGGCCTGCGCATCAAGGACACGATCCTGTCCTCCGGCTTTGCCGACCGTTTCCGCGCCAAGGGCCGTTTTGAAAGCCTGATGGCCAGCCTGCCGGTCAAGCTGATTACCCATCCCCAACCGGGCCTGCTCGGCGCGGCCGCCGCGTTTCAGAAGGAACATGCATGATGAGCGACACCCCTACCCCCGCCTCCGCCCGGATCGACGCCATCATGCGCACCGCGCCGGTGATCCCGGTGCTGGTGATCGACCGTCTTGAAGACGCGCTGCCGCTGGCCGAAGCCTTGGTCGCCGGTGGCCTCAAGGTTCTCGAAGTCACGCTGCGCACCGAGTGTGCATTGGACGCCATCAAGGTGATGAAGCAGGTGCCCGGCGCGATTGTCGGCGCAGGCACGGTGCTGAACCCCGACGATCTGGCGCGCGCGATTGATGCGGGCAGCGAATTCATCGTCTCGCCGGGTCTGACCCCGCGTCTGGGTGAAGCCGCCGTTGCGGCGGGCATCCCCTTCCTGCCCGGCACGGCGAATGCTGCCGACATCATGCTGGGCATGGATCTGGGCCTCAACCGCTTCAAGTTCTTCCCTGCCGAAGCCAGCGGCGGCGTCAGCGCTTTGAAGGCCATTGCCGGTCCCTTCGGCTCGGCCCGTTTCTGCCCCACCGGCGGCATCACGCTGGCCACGGCCCCCAATTATCTGGCCCTGCCGCAGGTGCTCTGCGTCGGCGGAAGCTGGATGGTGGGCAAGGGCGCCGATGCGGCGGCCATTACCGCTGCTGCTGCTGCGGCGGCGGCGCTTAAGGCCTGAAACTGAATACCCTGCCCGCGCAAGCCATCGGCGCGGGCAGACATTTCCCTTCTTCCATTTGCCAAACCAAATTCGTCTGCGGCTTTGCAGTTCCCCTTCCCCTGTCCGGCGATCATGGCCATAGTCAGGGGCAAGACCATAAGGGCAGGAGAGGCAAAGCAGGCCGCCAGCACATGGGCCAGAGCGCCCGACGGGAGTGTCCATAAAGATGAGCCAGATTGCCGCCCTTTCGCAGCGCTTGCAGGATCTGCACGCGACGACCGAAGAAACCCCGCTGTTCAACCCGGTGTTTCAGCTTTCCCTCGAACTCTCGCGCCAGATTGAAAACGGCGACCTCAGCCTCGACAAGGTGGAGGAGATGGTGGCCGAGCTGGAATGCGAAGGGCTTCAGGCGCGCGCGCGGCGGCTGCATCGCCTTCTGGAGCCGGTCGAGCCGGAGGCCAATATCGCCCGCGTGAAGGGTCATGCCGAAGCGGGCGATTTTGCCAGTTTTGCCACGCGCTGGGGCCGCCCCGCCGCGCATATCGTGTTCACCGCCCACCCCACCTTCCTGCTGAACAAGGCGCAGACCGCCACCGTGGCGCAGGCCGCCAGCGCGGGCGATTTCGGCCCCGCCACCTGCGCGGCGACAGCGGCGCGCGACACGATCACGCTGGACACCGAGCATGACGCCGCGCTGGCCGCCATTGCGCGCGGGCATTCGGCGCGCGCGCGCATCACCCGGACGCTGTTCAACACCGCCCGCGCCCGCTGGCCACAGCAATGGCGCGCGCTGCGCCCGATGCCGATCCGGTTCGCCAGTTGGGTGGGCTATGACATGGACGGGCGGACGGACATCGGCTGGAACACCTGCATCCGCTATCGCCTGATGGAAAAGGCCCAGCGCTTGTCGGCCTATGCCGCCGATCTGGCCGAGGCCGCACCGGATATCGCCACGCGCCTGCTGGCCGGGGCCGAGCGCGCCGAGGAAATGGCCGCGCTGTTTGCCCGCGACATGAAAGACCCGGCGACCCTGTCGGAGGCCGCCAACACGCTGACCGCCGACCATCCGGCCAAGATGACCAGCCTGTCGGGCATCATTGCCGAGTTGGAGGCCCTTGCCGCCAGTGCCGAGGACGATGTGGCCGAGGTTCTGCTGACCACGGTTGCCGCGATGCAGGCCGATGGTCTGGGCATGGGCTGGGTGCATTTCCGCGTGAATTCGAGCCAGCTTCAGAACGCCATCCGCCGCCGCATCGATCCTGATGGCCGCCTCGATCTGGCCAGCCAGGCTGCCTTGGTGAAGATGCGCGAGTTGCTGGCCACGGCCAAGGTTCTGCGCACCAATTTCGCCGCGCTGGCCATTGAAAACAGCACCGCGATCCGCCTGTTCCTGACCATGGCGCAGATCCTGCACCATGTGGACGCCGACACGCCGATCCGCATGCTGGTGGCCGAATGCGAACAGCCCACCACGATGCTCGCCGCGCTCTATTTCGCCAAGCTGTTCGGGATCGAGGACAAGGTGGACGTCTCGCCCCTGTTCGAGACGGAGACGGCGCTGGAGCATGGCGGACGCTTCCTCGATGCGCTGCTGGCCGAACCGGCCTATCGCGCCTATGCGCGCGGGCGTGGCCGTGTGTCGATCCAGACCGGCTTTTCCGACGCCGGGCGCTTTGTGGGCCAGATCCCTGCCGCGCTGGCCATCGAGCGCCTTCAGGGCCGCCTGGCCGAGGCGATGACCGCCAACCAGTTGTCGGACGTTTCCGCGCTGATCTTCAACACCCATGGCGAGAGCATGGGGCGCGGCGCGCATCCCGCCTCGCTGGCCGATCGTCTGGCATGGCCCTTGTCACCATGGGCGCGGCGCCGTTTCGTGCGGGCAGGGATCAGGCTTGAACCGGAAGTCTCGTTTCAGGGCGGCGATGGCTATCTCTTCTTTGGCAGCGATGAACTGGCGCTGGCCACGCTCACGCGCTTTATCGAACTGGCGCCTGCCGAAACCGATCCCTATGCACCGACCGACCCGTTCTATCGCCGCACGGACCTGTCCCTCGACTTCTATCGCGCGATTCGCCGGGTTCAGCAACAGCACCTGTCGAGCAGCACCTATAGCCGCGCGCTGACCGCCTTTGGGCTTGGTCTGCTGAACGACACCGGCAGCCGCAAGAGCCGCCGCCAGAGCGACGTTTCCTCCGACCGCACGATGTCGCTGCGTCAGATCCGCGCGATCCCGCATAATGCGGTGCTGCAACAGCTTGGCTATCCGGTGAACATCATCGCCGGGGCGGGCAGCGCGGCCGAGGGCAATTATGAGGAGCTGGCCAGCCTGCTGCGCTCATCGGAGCGTGGGCGGCAGATTGTCCGGCTGATCCGCGCCGCCAATGCGCTGGCCAGCATCAAGACGCTCACGGCCTTTGGAGAATTGTTCAACAGCGCCTATTGGGCCAGCCGCCCCTATCGCGGGCATGAAGAGCATATTGCCGATGGTTGCCTTGCGCTGGCCGAATATCTGACGGGCGATGACCGCGCGGGCGTGTTCCGCCGCCTCTCGACGCGCCTGCGGGTCGATGCGCTGAAACTCCACCGCCTGCTGGCGCTGATCCCGGACGAGGCGCCCCTGCCCGACCGCGAACATACGCGCCGGATGATCGGCGTGCTTCAGGCGCTGCGTCTGGCGCTGTTCCAGCATATGTTCCTGCGCGCGGTCATGGTGCCGCAATTCAGCCGCGCCAATGACATCGCCCGCGAAGATGTGCTGGAAATGGTCTTCACCCTGCGTATCGACGATGCGCTGGCCCAGCTTCGCCGCGCCTTCCCCACCAGCTTCCCCAGCCTGGACGATTTCCGGGTCGAGGAACCGGCCGATTATCCCGACGATGCCGCCCATGGCTATGGCGCCATCCGCCGCGACTATATCGAGCCGATCGAGCGCGCCTATGGCCTTGCCCTGCGCATCGGTACGGCGATTGCCAATGAATTTGGCGCGCATGGCTGATATGTGATCGAATGGGGCGGGCGTAAATCCGTCCCATTTCGATACAGGCTTCACAGACCTCTGGCGCAGGCGCACAAGGTAACGCATCCTTAACCATAGCGTTTAACCTTGATTGCGAGTCTGCCCCATCATGCCTATCGGCACCCATCCCACCCCTGCGACCGGCGACCCGTTTCTGGCGGCCCGCGCGCTGATCATCATGGGCGGGCTGGGGCTGGCGGTGCTGGCGGGCCTTGCGCTGATCGAGGCGGATGAACGGGGCGGCACCGCCCATCTGCCCCGCGACGTCGTGATCGCCGCACGCCCGCAACTGGCGCATCAGATCGCGCCTGGGGTCGATCCCTACGCCTCGGCCCAAGGCGTCAGCTTTGACACGCCCGCCACCACCATCGGCATGCGCAGCCCCGGCAAGGGCGGCGGCGTGATGCCCGCCTCAACCCCGACACCCACTGATCGCCGCTTTGTCATCCGCCGCATCCTGCCGATTTCCGGGCCGATCAAATATGGCCAATGGGCATGGGACGAGGACGGCGTGCCCCCCGGCCCGCTGGTCATCACCGTCGATCTGGAGGCGCGCGTGCTCTCGGTCTTCCGCAACGGGTTTGAAATCGGCGCCACTGCCGTCCTCTTGGGCACGCAGGAAAAGCCCACCCCCACCGGCGTCTTCCCCATCACCCAGAAGGACAAGAACCACGTCTCAAACCTCTATGACGCGGCCATGCCCTATATGATGCGGCTGACCAATGACGGCATCACGATCCATGCCACCAATGTCCGGAACGGCTTTGCCAGCCATGGCTGCATCGGGGTGCCGCTCGATTTTGCCAAAAAGGTGTTTGCCGAGGTCCATATCGGCGACAAGGTGTACATCACGCGCGGCAAGCAGGTGGGTCTGGGCGACTCTCTGGTGGACTAAACGCGGCGTTTCGGGGCCTTCATAAAGCTCCATACACCGGGGCCGGGCCGGGCCACCACATCGCCGATCGACACCGGTTGGCGCGCCAGCAAGGCGTCAAAGGCGCGGGCCACCGTATTGCCGCGGGGGGGATGACCGTCGATCTCTTCGACAATCCGGGCGATCACGCGCATGGCAATCGCACGCGGTGCAGCGGGGCGGTAATTCACCCCCAGCCCTTCGCGCACCACCCGCGCGCCATATTCCCGGTCCGCCGCCCAATCGAGCGCGGCATCGGCATCGGCCAGATTTTCCGCACTGCGCGCCCATGCGCCCACATCCAGCCAGTCCGCCCCCGCCAGCCCCTGCCGCACGCGCACGCGGTCAAAGGCGGTGTTGCGGTTGGACGGATCATCGGCGGCAACCAGCCCTGCATCACCCACCACAGCGGCCAGTTCGGCCCGCCGCCAGCCCAGCACCGGGCGGATCAGCAGATGCTCGGCCCCCGGCACCCAGCCGCGTTCGCGCACCCCGGCAAGGCCCGCCACCCCGCTGGCGCGATTGAGGCGCATCACCAGCGTCTCAGCCTGATCGTCGGCATGGTGGGCCGTGGCCAGCGCCGCCACGCCCTCGCGCGACATCCAGTCGGCGAGCGCGGCATAGCGCGCGGCGCGGGCCTCGGACTGCACATTGCCCGGCTCGACCAACACCCGAAGCGTTTCATGCGGCACGTCCAGATCGCGGCAGACCGCCGCCACCTGCGCCGCCTCCGCCGCGCTTTCCGCGCGCAGCCCATGATCAACCGTGGCCGCGCAGACCCCGCCGGGCCGCGCCGCCGCCGCCAAAAGCAGCAGCCCAAGCGAATCTGGCCCGCCGGACACCGCGATCCCCAGCTTCAAAGCCGGATCGCGCGTGCCCTCAGGCCAGACCTGCGCCAGACTCTGTGCGAAACGCTCCGCGCTCAGTTGCACTTCACCTTGGCGCGAATGCTGTCATAGGCCGGCTTCAGCCGCCCGGCAGCATCGGCCGGATAGCTGTCGGCAAATTCGCCCAGAGCGATACAGGCGCGGTTGATGTCCTTCATCTCGATCATCGCCTCGGACAGGTAGAGCAGGCTGTCGGATGCGCGCGCGCCCTTCTTGTCGGCCTGATAGTTCTGGAGGAACCACGGGGCCGCATCACGCGGCTTGCCATCGTCCAGATAGGCGCGGCCCAGCAGGTTGCGGGCATAGCTGACGCGCTTGTGCCTGGGATACTGGTCCAGATAGAGCTTCAACTGCTGCTGCGCCTCGGGGAAGAACCTGGCCTCCCACAGCTTGAAGCCATAGGTATACTCATCCTCGCCCGCATCGCCGGTCGAAGGCTTGGTGATCGCCTTGACCGCGGCGACGCGACTGGCGGGCGCGGGCGCGGGCTTGGCCACCGGCGCGGGGGCCGGGGCAGGCAGCGGCGCGGGCCGGACCGCCGGGCGCGGCGCGGCGCTGTCGTCGGCAACCGCAGGCGGGGCCGGCTCAGGTGTGCCCGCGCCCTGCTCCGCCGGCGCATTGGCCGCCGCACGGGCCGCGTCCAACTGGCGCACATGGTTCGACAATTCCTCGATCTGCGCGGTCAGGCGGGCGTTCTGCGCCTCCACCGCGCTCAGACGGGCCAGAATATCGGTCAGCGCCGTATTGGCGGGCGGCGTGACGGGGGTCTCGACCGCCGGGGGCGCGGCTGCGGCGGGGGGCGGGTTGACCGCCTGCTGGCCGAACAGCTTGGCATCGCCGCCGGGGAACACCTGCCGCTGCAAGGCGCGGACCTCAGCCTCCAGCTTGCGGATGCGGATTTCCCCGACTGTGCCTTCCTGTGCCTGCGCCGGGATGGCGCTGCCTGTCCAGAGCAGCGCTGCCAGCGCCACGCCAGCCAGCCTGATCCGCTGCTTATACATCATCTTTCTTCAACTCCCACGGCGCGCCCGGATACGGGCGGCCCAGATCATCGGTTGTTCCATGCCCCAAACGCACAGTGCCGCAAGCCCCCCCTGCTGTCGAGTGCGGGTTAAGGCGTAACGGTGGATGGGGTGGCGGGGGCGACGGGCCCGGTCCCGGTATTGGCCCCGGTATTGGCCCCGACATTGGCTGTCGCACCGGGCCGGGGGCGCGGGAAATGGCGCAGCGGATGCGGGGTCGGCGCGGGGGCAGGCGCAGCCGACGCGCCCGGTATCGGCGCAGCATTGGCGGCAGCGGCCGACGGCGCAGGCTTGCCGCGCTCCAGCAAAGCCTTGGCCGAGATCGGCACATTCTTGACGATCTCGGGAACCTTGCTGATCGGGGGCACGTCCTGACCGCCGACGGTGATCGCCAGCTTGTCGGGGCGGCCGGTCCACACGGTCGGGCCTTCGGCATCCTCAGGCACCGTATAGGTTTCGCCCAGGGCCAGCACCTTTTGCACCAGTTGCTTGCCGTTCGCGTCCGAGACCTTGATCCACAGCTTGTCCATCTGCGCGGTCAGCACGACAGGGCCGGTGGGCGCGGCAGAGGCTTCCTCGCTGGGCGCCTCGCTGGGGGCGGCCGATGCGGCGGGGGCGGCGCTGGGCGTCTCAATGGGGATCAGCGAGGGCAGGCTGTCGGTCGAGCTGGAATTGTTCTGCCACCAGATGAAGCCGCCGATAGCCGCCACCAGCAGCACGAAACCGGCCATCCAGGCAAAGCGCGAGGAAGGCACGCGCGCCGGATCGCCCGGCGCGAAAGCGGGCGAGGCGGGCACATCGGGTTCGGGCGCGCTGCGCGCATAATCGCGGCCCATCACATCGACCATCGCGGCCGGGTCCAGCCCCACGCTCTTGGCAAAGGTGCGCGTGAAACCGAAAACATAGGTGCGGCCGGGCAGAGCAGCAAAATCGCCGGTTTCCAGCGCGCCCAGATGGCGTTCGGAAATCTTGGTCCGGGCCGACAGTTCCGCCAGTGTCAGCCCCGCCGCCTCACGCGCGGCGGCCAGCCGCTGGCCCGCGGTGGCGGGCTGACCGCTGGTTGGAGAAGCGAATTCTGACTCATCTGCGCTCATGGCGATACCGAAATCCTTTGCGGCCCGCGCCGGACACAACGATGGAAGCTAAGGAAAGTCAACAGGCTTGACGGGTCCTTGCGCCGGTTAACAGGCATATTGCGCCCGATTACGCAAAGATATCGATGCGCCGGTGCGTAACAGCCTGTTAATTCGCCCCTTCAGTCTCCGATCAGGCCCCGCTGGGCCGCCCATGCGGTCATCTCCTCGCGCAGGCTGACGGGCGGATGGGCCAGCCAGCCGTCCATCGCCGCGCTGATTTCGGCCAGATTGACGCGGCGAACCAGATCCTTGATCGGCGCGACACCCGCCGGCGTGATCGACAGGCGGCGGATGCCCACGCCCAGCAGGGCCAGCGCCTCGAGTTGACGCCCGCCCATTTCGCCGCAGACCGTCATCGGCACATTATGCGCATGGCCCTGCGCCGCGATCCGGCGGACAAAGCGCAGGATCGCGGGCGAAAGCCAGTCATAGCGTTCGGCCAGTTTGGGGTTGGACCGATCGGCGGCAAAGAGGAACTGGGTCAGGTCATTCGTGCCGATCGAGAGGAACGACAGGCGCGGCAGCAGAAGGTCGAGCACCTCGGCCAGCGCGGGCACTTCGAGCATGGCGCCATATTTGACCGCCTCGGGCAGCGTCTTGCCCAGCTTGCGGAGATGGGCCAACTGCCCCTCGAACACCGCCCTGGCCGCGTCAAATTCCCATGGTTCGGAAATCATCGGGAACATGACCTGCAGCACCCGCCCCGCCGAAGCCTCGAGCAGCGCGCGGGCCTGAACCTTGAGCAGGCTGTCGCGTTCGAGCGCAAGGCGCAGCGCGCGCCAGCCCATCGCCGGGTTCTCCTCCTCGCCATCCTCGTCATGGCGCAGATAGGGCAGGCTCTTGTCGCCGCCGATATCGACGGTGCGGAACACCACCGGCTTGCCCGCCGCCGATTCCAGCACTTCGCGATAGAGCCGCGTCTGGCGCTCGCGATTGGGCAAGGTGGCCGAGACGAGGAACTGGAACTCGGTGCGGTAAAGACCCACGCCATCCGCGCCGGTAAGCTGGAGATTGGGCATATCCTCGCGCAGGCCCGCGTTGATATTGACCGCAATGCGTTCGCCATCCAGCGTGATCGGCACGACATCGCGCAGCGCGGCATATTTGGCCTGCTTCTCGCGATTCTTGGCATAGCGCTCGTCAAAGCCGATCATCATGTCGCGCGTGGGCCGCGCAAAGGCCAGCGCCTGATCCGCGTCGAGCAGAATCGGATCGCCCTCGCGCACCTTGCCGCGCAGGCTCTTGACCCGGCCCAGCACCGGAATGCCCATCGCCCGCGCCACGATCACCACATGCGCGGTCAGCGAGCCTTCCTCAAGGATCACGCCCTTCAACCGCCGCTTGTCATATTCGAGCAGTTCGGCCGGGCCAAGATTGCGCGCGATCAGGATCGCGTCCTGACGCAGACCCGCGCTGGCCGCGGTGCCCAACTGGCCCGAAACGATGCGCAGCAGGCGGTTGGCCAGATCCTCAAGATCGTGCATCCGGTCGGCCAGCAGCGGATCGTCGATCTGGCGCATGCGCATGCGGGTGCGCTGTTGGACGCGCTCGATGGCGGCCTCGGCGGTCAGGCCGGAATCGATCGCCTCGTTGATGCGGCGGCTCCACCCTTCGTCATAGGCGAACATGCGATAGGTTTCCAAAACCTCCTCATGCTCGCCCCCGCTGCCGAATTCGGCCTGAGACGCCATGCGGTCGATCTGTTCGCGCATCTTGTCAAAGGCGAGGTAAACGCGCTGGCGCTCGGCCTCGGTGTCCTCGGCCACGATATGCTCGATGGTGATGCGCGGCTGGTGATAGACCGCAACCCCGCTGGCCAGCCCCTTGACCAGCGTGAGGCCGCGCAACTGCTCCGGCCCGGTCAGGGCCGCGGCAATGCCTGCGGCCTCTTCCTCGTCCACCAGATCGGCGTTGGCGATCAGTTCGGACAGCACCATGGCAACGGTCTGGAGCGCCTCGATCTCAACCTCTTCATAGCGGCGCGGATCGACATGCTGAACACAGACCACCCCCACGCAGCGTTCGCGCCGCACGATGGGCACGCCCGCAAAGGAGTGGAACTTGTCCTCACCCGTTTCGGGGCGATACGAGAAATCCGGATGCGCGGTCGCCTCGGCCAGATTGAGCGTCTCGACACGCGAGGCGATGGTGCCGACAAGCCCCTCGCCGATCGCCATGCGGGTGACGTGGACCGCCTCCTGCGCCAGACCCCGCGTGGCGAAAAGTTCGAGCATCCCTTCGCGCAGCAGATAGATCGAGCAGACCTCGCTATCCAGACTGGCGCCGATGACCTCGACCACGGTGTTCAGCTTGGCCTGCGCATGGCTGCGCGAGGCCATCACCTCGTGCAGGCGCGTCAGGATCGTGCGCGCGGCCGCCACCGCGCTGGAATTCGAGGTCGGGCCGAGAGGTGCAGTGGTCATGAAAAGGGGGTTAGACCAAACATGCGCCTTTGCAAATGCGCCCACCTCTATTTTTGCGCTAACCTTGCGTTTTGCGCCTCCGTTTCAAGTAAAAACCGGCGCAATAGGCAACACAAAGGCCCGATCCGGCGTCATGGGCCGGATCGGGCCGGGGTGATCTCGCAACGGTCGGGTTGTCAGCGTTCAGCCGGCAGGCCCTGCTTTACCGCCTGGGGCCTTGCCATTCCATGCTGCACGCAATGCTGCATCAATGATGCGCGATCTGGTCGCGGATCCGCAGCTTGTGGCGCTTGAGCGCCTGAAGCATGGCTGGGTCGGGATGGGGACTCTTGAGTTCTTCGGCAATCCGGCGCTCAAGACCGGCGTGCTTGTTGTGCAGGGCGTTGATGTGGGATGCTTCCATTTTGGACTCTCCTCCATAGGCCATAAAGCCATTGAAAGTGACCTCCGCGCCAGCGCGGCCCCCAACCGACCCCCATGCAAAGGTCAGACCGGGAAAACCGTGTGGTGGGTGGCCACAGGCTACCCCCCTATTAGCGGACGGCTGCAGACGCCCGCCCGATCAGAGCATGACAGAACAGACCAGTGCGGCCATGTCCGAATCGCGTCATTCCCGTTGATCAGGCGCCCAAGGAAACACACTTTGCCCCGCTTGCGAAGCCCCGAATATGACAATTTTAGGTAAGCCGTGCAGGGCCGCGACAAAGCGCCCCTCAGCCTCGGCTACCTGCGCCCGGCACTCAATTCATCGTGCATCCCGCGCCCCCTCTTGCCCGTTGGACGCGGCGCGATTAGAGCATGGAGAGGACTTGCGACACACCCTTGGCGGGAGCATATTTTGGTGACCGAAGAGGAAATGCGCAAAAAGCTGGAAGCGCTCCGCGTCGAGCATCGCGACTTGGATGCCGCGATCGATGCGCTGACCCTTTCGGGTGCGGGCGATCAACTGCAACTGGCCCGCCTCAAAAAGCGCAAGCTCAAGCTCAAGGACCAGATCTCGCTGATCGAGGACTATCTGATCCCCGACATCATCGCCTGAGCCAGACGCGCACAAGGCGTTTTGGGTCCTGCACGGGCGCCCCGCAACGGGCGCGCGCCCGGCATGCGCGCGCCCGTTGCGGGGCCGCCTTAAGGTCCAAAACGGGGAATGTCCCAAATTGGGATACGCACCACCCCCTAATGACATTGCAGCAAGTGCTAATATTTGATTAACCAATTTCACCATGAAGCACACAAGCAACATCAATCCCCGAATCGTGGAGGGTCTGTATTGCGAGGCACTGGTCCTCTCGGACGAGGTGCGCGCCGCATTCGATCTGTCGGGCCGGATCGAGGAAACCGGGACGCAGGAAGACGCCCCCCGCATTGCCCTGTCCTGCGAGGCTTTGCGCACGACGACGCGCATGATGCATGCCGTGGCCTGGTTGCTTAATCATCGCGCCTATTTCATGGGCGAACTGTCCGAATTCCAATTGCGCCGCTATGGCCGTCTGGCCCCCGATTTCCCTGCCGCCGATCCTGAAAGGCTGCTCTTGCTCAGCCCCAAGATCCGCAAGCTGATTGCCGCGACCGAGGAGTTTTACGCCCGCCTGCTGCGCATCGACCGCAGCTGGCGCGAGGTGGCCCCCGGCGCGCCGCGCGCGATCGACCAGTTGCGCGCCCGGCTGGGCAGCGCGGTGGCCTGATCCCCCGCCCCCTCGACAGGGGGCGGGCAAAGCGGCATAGGCTGGGTCCATGAACATGCCCCCGCGCCCCTGGCCCACCGGCAAAACCGAGCGACTCGAACCGCTCGTCCGGCGCATGCTGGCCAATAATCCCAGCCCGTTTACCTTTACCGGAACCCAGACCTATCTGGTGGGCGATGCGCGCGGGCTGGCGGTGATCGATCCGGGGCCGGATGATGCCGAACATATCGAGGCCTTGCTGGGCGCGATTGACGACGCGCCCGTGCTGGCGATCCTGTGCACCCATACGCACCGCGACCATTCGCCGGGCGCCGCGCCTCTGGCCGCCGCCACGGGCGCGCCGATCATCGGTTGCGCGCCCCTGACGCTGGAGGATGACGGGCCGCGCGCCGATGCCGCCTTTGACACATCCTATGCGCCCGACACGGTATTGGCCGATGGCGATCTGGTGCGCCTGCCCTCGGCCACGCTGATGGCGGTGGCCACGCCCGGCCATACCAGCAACCATCTGTGTTTCTCGCTGGTGGAGAGCGGCGCGCTGTTTACCGGCGATCATGTGATGGGCTGGTCAACCACGGTCGTCTCGCCCCCCGATGGCGATATGAGCGACTATATGATCAGCCTCGACAAGCTCTATGAGCGCGCTGACCGGGTCTATTACCCCGCCCATGGGCCGCAGATCGACAAGCCCCAGCAGATGGTGCGCGGCATGATCGGCCACCGCCGGATGCGCGAGCGCCAGATCCTGCGCGCGCTGGAAACCGGGCCGGTGACGATCGAGATCATGGTGGCGCAGATGTATCCGGGCCTCGACGTGCGGCTGCACCGGGCGGCGGGGCGTTCGGTGCTGGCCCATCTGATCGACCTGCAAAGGCGCGAGTTGGTGGTGCAGGCGGAGGGGGATCTGTGGGTTCCGGCGCCCTAGGCCGCCATCTTGCGCGCCCCCTTCGCCTGGTGTAATACTTGGGCAATACACAGAGAGGGGGAGAAACATGGTCCATTCATCGACCTCGCCTGCCGTGCTGCTTCATCGTGATCGCCAATTCTTTGCCCGCGTGACCATCGGCCTTGCGCTGGTCATCGTGCTTGGCTTTGGCCAGTTTGCCGCGCTGGGGCGGGTGGACTATCGCCATGTCCCGCTCTGGTTCCATGTCCATGGCGCGCTGATGCTCAGCTGGCTGACGCTGGCGGTGGTCCAGACGCAACTGGCCGCGCGTCTCTCGGCGCCCGCGCTGGCGCTGCATCGGCGGATGGGGTGGCTGGCGCTGGCCTATGTCGCGGCCATTCCGCTGGTGGGGGGCATGACGCTGCGTTCGGCGCTGGGCGGGCAACTGGTGCCGCCCTTCTTTACGCCGGCCTTTTTTCTCGCGCTCAACGCCTGCTTTCTGCTGGGATTTCCCGCGCTGATCCTGCTGGCGGTGCTGCGGCGGCGCGAAACGGCGTGGCATGCGCGCCTGATTTTGGCCGCCAATGTGCTGCTGCTCGATCCCGCGCTGGGGCGGCTACTGCCGATGCCCTTGCTGGGGTCGAACGGCGAGTGGCTGGCCATGGCGGTCGAAATGGTGCCCTTTGCCCTGCTGGCCCGCCATGACCAGCGCCAGTACGGCCAGATCCACCCCGCCACCGTGCTGGGCGCAAGCAGCAATATGGTGCTCCACATCCTGACCGCGCTGCTGGCACAAAGCGCGCCGATCATTACGCTGGCCGCCGATCTGGGCCAATAATTGCAGATTTCCCTTGGGGTCTTGCGCAATGCTCCCTATCTGGGCGGCAAAGCCAATGAACCCCAAGGGGATGTGATTATGACTGCCCAGAGCGCCGCCCTCGCCGGTCTTGACCTGCGCGCCGAAATCGACCGCCTCCGCAAGGAGAAGAACGCGGTCATCCTCGCGCATTATTATCAAAAGCCGGAACTGCAGGATCTGGCTGATTTCGTGGGCGATTCGCTGGAGCTGTCGCGCAAGGCGGCCGAGACGGACGCCGATGTCATCGCCTTTTGCGGCGTGAAATTCATGGCCGAAGTGGCCAAGATCCTCAGCCCCCAGAAGACGGTGGTCCTGCCCGACCTCAACGCCGGGTGCAGCCTTGAGGATGCCTGCCCGCCCGAAAAGTTCAAGGCTTTCCGTGAGGCGCATCCCGACCATATCGCCATCACCTATATCAACTGCTCGACCGAGGTGAAGGCGCTCTCCGACATCATCGTCACCTCGTCCAGCGCCGAAAAGATCCTCTCGCAGATCCCGCGCGACCAGAAGATCATCTTTGGCCCCGACCGCCACCTTGGCGGCTATCTCTCGCGCAAGTTCGACCGCGAGATGCTGCTCTGGCCCGGCGTGTGCATCGTGCATGAAGCCTTTTCCGAAACCGAATTGTTGAAGCTGATGGCCCAGCACCCCGGCGCGCCCATCGCCGCCCACCCCGAATGCCCGCCCACCATCGTCGACCATGCCGACTATGTGGGATCGACCAGCGGCATTCTGAACTATGCCAAGACCATCGAGGCCGACACGCTGATCGTCGCCACCGAGCCGCACATCATCCACCAGATGCAGCGGGCCATTCCGAACAAGACCTTCATCGGCGCGCCGGGGGCCGACGGCAACTGCAACTGCAACATCTGCCCCTATATGGCCCTGAATACGCTGGAGAAGTTGTATATCTCCCTGCGCGACCTGACGCCCCGGATCGAGATCGAGGAAGGGCTGCGGCTGAAGGCCAAGGAAAGCCTCGACCGGATGCTGGGGATGGCTTCGGGGACTGTGGGTATGGGAGATTTGGGGGCAAGGTGAGGTTTGCCGCATTTGCCTCCGGCGGGCAAAGGGACTCAGTCCCTTTGCAATCCCGTTACGGGAGGCGCCCCAGATCGGCTAAGTCGAACTTGTGCGATGGATTGAAAGCCTGCGGCGCGGCGAGGTTACGCCGAAAGCGCCGCAAGCTTTATCATTTCTGACGCCGCGTCCGACACCCATCCGCCGAACCCGATGCGCAAACGCAGACAGTAACGGGAGCGCGAGGGTCCAGACCCTCGCATTTGCCTCTCTTCTTCAAACCCAAAACAAAAAAGGCGGAGGAAATCCCCCGCCCTTTTCAATCCCGAAAACCGGATGAAGTCTTACTTCACCAGCTCGACATGCTCGAAATCCAGCTCGACGGGCGTCGCGCGGCCAAAGATCGACACCGAGACCTTGACGCGGTTCTTGTCGAAATCCAGCTCTTCGACAATGCCGGTGAAGCTGTTGAAGGGACCATCGAGCACCTTGACCGAATCGCCGATTTCGAAATCGACGGCAACGTGTTTCTTGACCGTGGTGGCGACGATTTCGCGGTGGCCGAAATAGCGGGCCGCATCGCGCTCGGAAATCGCCTGCGGCTTGCCGTTGTGGCCCAGGAAGCCGGTGACCTTGGCGGTGTTCTTGACGAGGTGATACACATCGTCATTCATGGTCAGCTTGGCCAGCACATAGCCGGGCATGGTCTTGCGTTCGACCTGAACCTTCTTGCCGCGCTTGACCTCGGTGACCTGTTCGGAGGGCACTTCGATCTGCTCAACCAACTGCGAGAGGCCGAGGCGCTCGGCTTCGGCCTGAATGGCTTCTTTGACCTTGTTTTCAAAGCCGGAATAGGCGTGGATGATGTACCAGCGGGCCATATCTTACAGTTCCTATGCGTTTCTCAGGCGAGCGACAGCAGCGTGCGCACGATGTAGCCGAAGAGCGAATCGACACCGAGGAAGAAGATCGCGAGGATCAGCATCAGAATGCCGACGAAGATGCCGGTCTGAACGGTTTCCTGACGGCTCGGCCACACCACCTTGCGCGCCTCAACCTTGACCTGGTTGAAGAACTCTCCGGGAGAGACCTTGGGCTTCTTATCTTCCATCGACGCAATCCTCGAATAAGCCCGAAACCGTTTGGACCATTGCCGCCGCGCCGCCCCGGATCAGGTCCGGGAGGGGCTTTGCAAGGCTCCGATGTCGGGAGATGTCGGTGATCTAGTCCCAGTCGCCTTATTTTGCAAGGGGGGCCGATTTAAGGCGCGCCAGCAAACTGCCCTGCCCCTGCCAGACCACCACAGCGCCCTGCGGCAGAGTGTCGGGCGCTCGCTCACCCACATACCACAGCCAGTCGGCCTGACGCGCGGGCGCGAAATTGGCCAGATCGACCTTTTGCGTATGGTGCAGCAGCAATCGCTGCGAGGGATCATCAAAATCGCGCCCGCCCTGCTTCAATTGCAGCATATGGACATGGGGCACCGCGAAATTGGCATTCACCAGCGCATGGCGGCGCACCACCGCATAGGCGCCGATATGTTCGAAATGGTTGAGCGGCCATTGCTCGCGCGTCACCAGTACGGCGCTGGCCACGCGGGCGCCCTGCGGCACATGGTCAAGCGCGACCATGATCTTTTCCATCCGCGCCGAATCATCGTGCCAATCCTGCGTGGTGATCAACAGGCGCGCCACATAGAGCATCACCACCGGCGTGATCGCCCAGCCCGGCGCGCGCGGCCAGCGAATCGAGAGGCAGCAGACCATCAACCCCGTCGTCACCAGCCGGTAATCGGCATAATCGCCGCCCGAAATATGGCGCGGCACCGCAATCGTCATGGCCAGCAGCATCACCGCCGCCCAGCCCAGCCGCCCATCGAGCCGCCGCATCGCCGCCGCCGCCAGAAAGGCCAGCGCCACCACCACCAGCGACAGATAATCCAGCGCATAGACCGTATCGCGCATGGCTTTCAGCCAGATCGCCTGCTTATAGACCCACCAATAGGGCCCATAGGAGAAGGTGCCCGCCGTGCCCGGCACCAGCACCATCACCACCAGCGGCGCCAACAGCGGCCATGGCGCAATAAACGCCCGCCACCCGCGCCCCATGCCCAGCTCATAGCCCAGCAGCAGCACCCCCAGCACGCCCCATGCCGACAGATGCGACAGCCACACCACCAGCCCGATCGGCACAAACAGCGCCCCGCGCAGCCACCACACCGCCCCCTTTCGGTCCAGCCACACCCAAAACGCAAAGGCCCAGAGCGCCAACGCCTGACCCAGCGCATAATTGAGCAGGCCGATCAGCATCATCGGCGACCACGCAAAAGGCATGGCCAGCAGCGAGGCGATGGTGACGCGCCCGTGCAATTGCCGATCCACCGCGATCAGCCCCAGCGCGGTCAGCGGCGGGATGATTCCGCTGATGATCCGCCCGCCTGTCTCCAGCCCGAAAATCGCGGCAAAGGGGCGAATCAGGATGTCCACCCCCAGATTGCCCGTCCAGGCCCAATGAAACGCATAATAGCGCGCCAGATCCGCGCTGCGCCCGCCGTCCAGCATCACCGCATAGCGCGCCAGATGGGCGGGATAATCGCTCATCTGGGGATAGCGCGCGACCACGGCGGGCAGGCAAGAAGCCAGCGCCAGCAGCACCGCGAACCAATAAAGCCGCCTCTCGCCCGCACGCGCGGCCGGCGAAGGATCAATCACACGCATGGTCTGGAAAAAGCCCCACAGCATTGCCCGAAACCGCATCCCTAGCCGCAGCGGCGCGATTGGCAAGTCGGCATTCGGGCGAAACAAGGCCGGAAGCACCGGCGGGCGCCCCGAAGGGCCTGATAATCGCGATGTCTGGGAAAACCCTGGCAGGAGCGGAGGGACTCGAACCCACGGCCCTCGGTTTTGGAGACCGATGCTCTACCAACTGAGCTACACTCCTGCGGGAGACGCGCCTCTAGGGTAGGCTCGCCGCTTTGGCAAGTGGGCAATATGCGATGGGCGCGTATTTTTTCGCGGGGTCTCAAAGGCGGGGGTTTGCGGCCTTTCTCCCTCTTCACGCCCGGATGAACAGGATGCTAGACAGGCGCGGTGAAAATGGAAAACCCAGACCTGATTGATCCTGCCCTCTTGCTGCTGGCCTATCGCGGCGGGGTGTTTCCGATGGCGGATTCGCGCGATGACCCCGAAATCTTCTGGGTCGAGCCCAAGCGGCGGGGCATCCTGCCGCTCGACCGCTTTCGCGTTTCGCATTCGCTGGCGCGCAGTTTGCGGCGCGGAAAGTTTACCGTCACCTGCAATGCGGCCTTCGATCTGGTGCTGGACGCCTGCGCCGCGCCGCGCCGCGCCGAGGCCGAAGATGGCGGCGAGACATGGATCAGCGAACGAATCGCGGCCTCCTATCGCGAATTGCACCGGCTGGGCCATGCCCATTCGATCGAATGCTGGATCGACGGCGCGCTGGTGGGCGGGCTTTACGGCGTTGGCTTCGAACGGGTTTTCTGCGGCGAGAGCATGTTCAGCCGCGTGCCCGATGCCTCCAAGGTGGCGCTGGCATGGCTGGTGGCGGCGCTGCGGATCGGGGGCGCCGAACTGCTCGATTGCCAGTTCATCACCAGCCATCTGGCTTCGCTGGGCGCGATCGAGATCCCGCAAAAGCGCTATCTGGCGATGCTGCGCGAGGCGATGCGGCCCAGAGAGCCGGGCCTGCGGCCTCAGTCCGGGTTTTCGGGGGCCGCAGGGGCGGGGGCGGGCGCGACCGCCTCGGCGCTGGGTGTGGCGCTTGCGCTGCCTGACGCCTTTGGCGCGCTTTTGGAAACGGCGAAATCGGCCGGGTTCTCTTCCTCGCCGGGGAAGTTCATCGCGCAATCCTTGACCCAGACGTCATAGACCGGGTGCTGAACCACGTTCAGCCCCGGCGAATTGCGGAACAGCCAGCCCGAAAACACCTTCTGCCAGCGCAGGGGATCGGAGATCTGCGAACGCTGCTCGACAAAGACCTGAACGAAGGCGCCCGTTTCCTGAGGGCGTTCCCAAGGCTGGGTCTTTTCGCAGGTGGACAGCTTGACCACAACATTGCCGATGCGCCGCGCCTCGCCCACTTTCAGGACGATATCCTGCTGCTCATTGTTGCGCTTGTTGAGCAGACCGAGCGTCGCCACCCGATCCTTGACCGGGGTGCCGAACTGGTTTTCGACCGCCTGGGCGGCGGCATTGCCCGCCACCGCCTTGGGCACGTCGGTGGCCTGCGTCTCGGGCTCGGACGAACCGCCGCAAGCCGAAAGCGCCAAACACGCGCCAGCCACCATCAGAGTCCGGCGCATGGGATCAATCAGCCTTCAGGCGTCCAGGCTTCGTAACCGGCAGCCTTGGCCTTGCCCGCGCCGCGCAGTTCGGGGTGCGGCTGGTGCGCCTTGGCGGTGCCGGTGGCGTTGGGCGTATATTCGGCTTCCCAGATGCGCGGCGGGGGCAGATGGCTCTGCGGCACAGCATCATAGGAATGGTGCAGCCAGCCATGCCATTCGGCCGGAACGCGGCTCGAATCATTGGCGCCGTTATAGATCACCCAGCGGCGCTCCATGCCCGCAAAGGGGCTGTTGGTGCCGGCCGGAACGACCTTCTTCGAGCGGTAATACTTGTTACCCTGAAAATCGGTGCCAACCTGTTCGCCGCCAAACTTGGTGTTGAGCCAGGTGCCGAAAGTGGAGCCGTTCCACCAGGTGAAGAGCATTGCGCAAGTTTCCCTAAATTTCAGGTCTGCCCGCAGACAGAATCCGCGAAAGCCAGTGACGTTCAGCGCCTAGCCCAAGCCGGGGGGGCAAAGCAAGGGCAAAGGGGCAAGGGCAAAGGGTCCCTATTCCTCGCGCGCTTCCTCGACCCAATCCTGCGCGGCCTGCGGATCGGCGGCCTCCAGAACGGCGCGGGCCGCCCCCATCGCGTGGCCTGCGCGCAGCATGGCGGCGATCTCCTTTTCGCGGCGGGCGCGGCGCTCCATCGGATCATCGGGCATGGCGCGGCGGGCAAACGGCCCCAGCCCCCGCCGCCGCGCATAGGCCAGCGCGGCCTCGCGCGCGGCGGCCTCATGCGGCATCACCTCCGCGCGAATGTCCTCGTCGATCCCCGCCTGCCCCAGCGCCTGCGCGATCCGCCGCTGCCCCATGCCCCGGCGCAGCAGGCTGCCGGTCTTCATCCTTGCATAGCTCTCATCGTCAATATGGCCCAGCTCGACATGGCGCCCGACAATCGCGGCCACCTTGGCCTCGGGCGGCCCCTCGTCCGCCCATCCGCGCTCGCGCAATTTGCGCAGCAGATAGTCCTCCAGCCGCCCCGCGCTGGTGGCGAAACGCGCGACATAGGCCAGCGCCATTTCCTCAATCCGGGCCGAATCGAGGGGCTTTGGGGCCATTTTGCGGCGATTGGGGCGCGTCTCGTCATCCATCGGCCATATTCGTGCCACAGTCGCGCGCCAAAGGGGACCCCCCGCGTCACCCGATTTGCGGGCCAGTTTTCGATGCCTGCCGTCTTTGCCTTCGCACGCAAGGGCAGCGGGCATAACCCAAGACGGATAAGACCATGACCGACGCCGCCGTGATCGAAGCGACCAACGCCGCCCTGATCCCCACGCCCAACGCCTGCGACCTGCCGCGCCGCTTTGGCGATTTCGCCACCTTTGGCGAGGCGCTGGATTATGCGGCCACCGGCGCGCGCGGGCTGAATTTCCACGATCCGCGCGGCAATCTGATCCGCCCCTATCCGTTCCGCGAATTGCGCCAGGACGCGATCGCCATGGCGCACCGCCTCATCGCGCGCGGGGTCAAAAAGGGCGACCGAATCGCCATGGTTGCCGAAACGGGCGCCGATTTTGCCGCGCTGTTCTGCGGCGTGATCTATGCGGGCGCATGGCCGGTGCCGCTGCCCCTGCCCACCAGCTTTGGCGGCAAGGACAATTATATCGAACAATTGGCCGTGCAATTGGCCAGCAGCGACCCGCTCTATTTCTTCTATCCGCCCGAAATCGCCCATCTGGGCCTTGCCGCCGCGCAGGCGCATAATGCCAAGGGCGGCGCGTGCGAGGGGCTGAGCTGGGACATTCTGGCCGCCGATCCGGTGGTGCTGGTCGAATTGCCGCAGGCGTCGGGCGATGACATCTGCTATCTGCAATATTCTTCCGGCTCGACGCGTTTCCCGCATGGCGTGGCCGTCACGCATGCCTCGCTGCTCAACAATCTGCGCGGCCATGGTCTGGCCATGCAATTGCGCGAAGAGGACCGCTGCATCTCGTGGCTGCCGTGGTATCACGACATGGGTCTGGTCGGCTGCTTCCTCTCGATCATCGCCAATCAGGTTTCGACCGATTACCTGAAAACCGAGGATTTTGCCCGCCGCCCGCTGGCCTGGCTGGACATGATCACCCGCAATCCGGGCAATTCGATCTCCTATTCGCCCACGTTCGGCTATGACATCTGCGCGCGCCGCATTTCCAGCCAGACCCATGTGGACGAACGCTTTGACCTGTCGCGCTGGCGCCTTGCGGGCAATGGCGCGGACATGATCCGCCCCGATGTGATGCAGGGTTTTGTCAACGCCTTTGCCCCCGCCGGCTTCAAGGCCAGCGCCTTCCTGCCCTCCTATGGCCTTGCCGAAGCCACGCTTTCGGTCACGATCATGCCGCCGGGCGAAGGCATCCGCGTCGAACTGGTCGAGGAAGAGCGCCTGTCGGGCCAGCCGCGCGACCTCTCGCGCCCGGCACGCTATCGCGCCATCGTCAATTGCGGCAAGCCGGTGCTGGACATGGAAATCGAGGTCCGCGACGGCGCGGGCCGCGTGCTGCCCCATCATCAGATCGGCAAGGTGTGGTGCAAGGGCCCCAGCGTCATGCACTCCTATTTCCGCGATCCCGAAGCGACGGCGGCCTGTCTGGTCGATGGCTGGCTGGACACCGGCGACATGGGCTATCAGAACGCCGAGGGCTATCTGTTCATCGTCGGCCGCGCCAAGGACATGATCATCATCAACGGCAAGAACCACTGGCCCCAGGACATCGAATGGGCGGTGGAACAGCTCCCCGGTTTCCATCAGGGCGACATTGCCGCTTTCAGCCTTGAAACCGAAACCGGCGAGGAGACCGCCGCTGTGCTGGTCCATTGCCGCGTGTCCGATCCGGCTGAGCGTTTGAAGCTGAAGAATGCCGTGGCCGAAAAGGTGCGCGCGATTCTGGGCCATCCGGCCATTGTCGAGCTGGTGCCGCCGCGCACCCTGCCGCGCACGTCCTCGGGCAAGCTCAGCCGCGCCAAGGCCAAGAAGCTTTACCTGTCGGGTGAAATCGCGCCCTTTGATCTGGCCGCGTAAGGCCTGATCGGCGACATCTGCGGACGGGGTGCAAGGCTGGGGCCCTGCGCCCCGTTTTGCATTTTCGGACAAGTCTTTCTTGCGCGCAAAAAAGAACTGCTTGCACTGGAAATTGCTGCGGCGCGGCACAACATGGCATGGCATGACAAACCCGCTCCTCACGTCCATCGCCCTTGGCGATATTGCCGCCCCCAACCGCATCCTGATGGCCCCGCTGACCCGCGCGCGGTCGAACCGCGAAGGTCTCGCCAACCCGCTGATGGCGCAATATTACGCCCAGCGCGCCGGGGCGGGCCTGATCATTTCCGAAGCCACCGCGATCAGCGCCGAAGGGCGCGGTTGGCCCAATGCGCCAGGCATCTGGACCCGCGAGCAGGCCGAAAGCTGGAAGCAGGTGACACAGGCCGTGCATGACGCGGGCGGGCGCATCATCCTTCAGCTCTGGCACATGGGCCGCGTGTCGCACCCCCAACTCCACGGCATCCAGCCCGTTTCGGCCAGCGCTACCACCGCCCCTGGCGAGGCGCACACCTTTGAGGGCAAGGCGCCCTATGTCGAAGCGCGCGCGCTGGAAACCCATGAGATCCCCCGCCTGATCGCCGATTATGAGAATGCCGCCCGCCTGGCCAAGGAGGCCGGTTTCGACGGCGTCCAGCTTCACGGCGCCAATGGCTATCTGATCGACCAGTTCCTGCGCGACGGCACCAACCACCGCACCGACGCCTATGGCGGCGGAATCGAAAACCGCACCCGCCTGCTCAAGGAAGTCACCGAGGCGCTGATCCGCGTCTGGGGCGCCGGGCGCGTGTCGGTCCGCCTCTCACCCAATGACGGCATTCAGGGCGTCGAGGACAGCGACACCTATGCCCTGTTCGACCATGCTGCCAAGGTGCTGGATGACCTGAACATCGGCTTCCTCGAAATCCGCGATCCGCTGCCCGGCGGCACGTTCGGTTCGGGGCTTGGTCCGCGCCGGTCTGCGCATCTCAAAACCATCTTTAAAGGCCCGGTGGTCGATAATGCCGATTACACGGCGGAAACGGGCGCGGCGGCTCTTGAAAAGGGCGAGGCCGATGCCATCTCCTATGGACGGCCCTTTATCACCAACCCCGATCTGGCCGACCGTATCGCCCACGGGCATCCGTGGACCGAAGGAGGCGATCCTTCGGCATGGTACGGCAACAGCGCAGAAGGCTATACCAGCTTTCCGCCCTATTCGGCCTGATCGCTGGCCCCGGCTCCCCCCTCTCGGCCGGGCCAGTAAGAGCGATGCTGACCAGCAGGATCACACTCCGTCCCCATGGTCAGCCTCTCGCCCAATGCTGCCCGGCCCGCCAAGCCCCCTATGGCGGGCCGGGTTCGCACTTATTCGGCGGCGCTGTCGGCCTCCTCGGGCGCGGCCGTTTCGGTGGGCGCGGCGCTGGGCGCGGCGGCCACCGCGCGCGGGGCCAGAGGCGCACGCGAGGTCAGCGCGTCATAGGCAATCATCGCATCGCTGGTCGAACCGGGCAGGATCTGACCCGAAGCGGTGCGCTGGTCATCGGCCTTGCTGGCCTTCTTGCCCCAGCACCCGCCCAGAGCCAGCGAAAGGGCAAGGATCGTGACGGCGGCGCGCTTCATGCTTGTTTCCCTTCGGTGGTGGCGGCCGGCGGACAGGGCTGCCCCAGCTTGGCCAGAAACTGATCCGCGCGGGCCAGCAGAGCCTCGTCCCATTGCTGCGCCGAAACGCTGATGCCCAGCCGCGCCAGCGAGGTGACGCCCTTTTCAGCGATCCCGCAGGGCACGATGCCGGTGAAATGCGACAGGTCCGGGTTCAGATTGACCGAAAACCCATGCATCGTCACCCAGCGGCGGATGCGCACGCCGATCGCGCCGATCTTGGCCTCGGAGCCATCAATATCGCGGGTCCAGATGCCAACGCCCGCCTCGCTGCGCCAGCTTTCCACCCCGAAATCGGCCAAAGTGTCGATCACCCAGCCTTCCAAAGCATGGACAAAGCCGCGCACATCGCGCGCGCGCTGCTTCAGGTCGATCAGCACATAGCCGATCCGCTGGCCCGGCCCGTGATAGGTATATTTGCCGCCGCGCCCGGCCTCGACCACGTCGAAGCGCGGATCGAGCATGTCATCCGCCTTGGCGCTGGTGCCTGCCGTATAGACCGGGGGATGTTCGAGCAGCCAGATGAGATCGGGGGCAAGCCCTTCATAAATCGCATTATTGCGCGCGGTCTGAAAATCCAGAGCCTCGCGATACGACACAGGCTCATAATCCCGCCGCACGGCCACGCCGTTTTCGAGCAGAATCTCAGCCTTGATTGCATCTTGCATGACCATGATTCTTGCGTGGGGCAATCCGCTCCGCTTATCAAGGGGTCAGATGCGCCGCGGGCATATGGCCGGGCTTGGCGCGAAAGGAGTACCCCGATGCGTTTTGACAGCAATCTGGCCTGGCGGACGGCCCATTCGGCGATTATGGCCAATCGGGATGTGCTGTTGGCTCTGGCCGGGGTGTTCTTTCTGCTGCCGCGTCTGGCCTTTGCGCTGTTGATGCCCGATCCGCCCGCCGCGCAGGGGCCTTCGCCCGCGCAATCGATGCAGGCGATCGAGCAATTCTATGCCAATGCCCTGCCCTATGTGATCCCGATGATCCTGTTTCAGGCCGTGGGCGTGCTGGCCATCCTGACGCTGTTCACCGACCGCAGCCGCCCGACGGTCGGGCAGGCGCTGACGCTGGGGGCAAAGGGGGTGTTTCCCTATGTACTGGCCCAGATCCTGCTGGCGGCGGTGATCGCGATGGTCGGCGGCGGGCTGGTCGGCGCGCTGGCCTTGACCAAACAGCCGGTAATGGCTGCGGGCGGCATGATCGTGGTGATGATCGTGGCCATCGCGGCCTATATCCGCATGTCGCTGGTGGGGCCGGTGGTGGCGGTGGAGCGGGTCTATAATCCGGTGCGCGCGCTGATGCGGTCCTGGGCGATCACGCGCGGCAATGGCTGGCGCCTTTTGGGCTTTGCGATGCTGGTGGGCATTGTGGTGATGGTGGCCATGGTGGCGGTGGTCTCGATTGCGGGATCGCTGGGCACGCTGGCGGGCGGGGCGGAAGCGGGGCGGATTGTCCCGGCGGTGGTTTCCTCGCTGCTGGCCGCCATTGTCACGCTTTATATCGCCGGGCTGATGGCCGCGATCCACCGGCAACTGGCAGGGCCGAGCGTGGACGATATTATGGCGACGTTTGAGTGAATTAGGTTTTAGGAAGGGATGAATGCGAGGGTCCAAACCCTCGCGCTCCCGTTACTGTCTGCGTTGCGCGACGGGTGCGGCGCTAAGTGTCGGAAGCCGGGGGTTGAGGATTAACCACCAGCCCGGACTTTTCCGCGCCGCAGGCTTTAAAAACGAAAAAGCGCTCCGCTATGAACGAAGCGCCGCCCCATTAAAGGGATTGCAAAGGGTCTAAGACCCTTTGCCCGCCGGAGGCATGCTTACCCCTTAATCCTCGTCCTTCCACCCCCAGAACAGGAAGCATGGCGGGATATTGATCCACTCGATCCCCTTGTCGATCCGCTTGAAGAACTGGGCCATAAAATCGCCCGCGCGCGGGGTGAACTGATAGACGAGGAAAGCCCCGCCCTTGCGCAGCACGCGGTAGGTGGCCGCCGCGATGGCCGGGCCGACGCCGGGCGGCAGCGTGGAAAAGGGCAGGCCCGAGATGATGAAGTCGGCCTTTTCATGGCCGTGGGCGCGGATGATTTCCTCAACGTCCGCCGCCGAACCATGAACCGCGACAAAGCGGCTGTCGGTGATCGTATGGGTCAGATAGTCGATGAAATCGGGGTTAGTGTCGATGACCAGCAGCGTGCCGTCGCGGCGCAGGCGGTCGAGGACAGGCTGGCAGAAGGTGCCCACGCCCGGCCCATATTCGACGAAGAGCCTGGTATTGTCCCAATCGACAGCGGACAGCACGCGGTTGATGGTAAAGCGCGAGGAGGGCACGATCGAGCCGACCATAACAGGGTTTTTCAGGAAGCCTTCAAAAAAGACCCCCCACGGCCCCAGCGCCCGTTTCAGCCGGCTTTTCACTTTGGCAAGCGGCGCCTGTCCGGCCAGTTCGGTTGTCATGCTCTTGTCAAATCCCTACCCTAGACCTGCGTGCTCTGCCCAAAGGTTTGCAAAACTGCAAGCCCGTTGGCAAGCGGCCATGCGCATCATTTGCCGCAAACCGCCCGCCATAGGAACAGTAATCCACGATAACGGATATGGTTCTAAAGGATCTGTGCCACCACATCCTGCGGGCGGCACAGGCGCACGCCCTTTTCGGTTTCCACCAAGGGTCGCTCGATCAGCTTGGGCTCGGCGGCCATGGCGGCCAGCACGGTGGCGTCATCGGCATCGGGCAATCCGCGTTCGACCGCATCCGTCCCGCGCAGGCGCAGCCCCGCCTGCGGCGTCATGCCCGCATCGCGATAAAGCTGGGCCAGCTTTTCAGCAGAAGGCGGGGTCTTGAGATATTCCACCACGTTCACTTCGACACCGGGCGCTTCCTCCAGAATTGCCAAGGTCTTGCGCGATGTGCCGCAGGCCGGATTGTGCCAGATGGTTGCCTTCATGGGATGCTCCTTTGATCGTTATCGCCGCGCGTTTGCGGCGCGCTGCCCGGTCCTTGTCGGGCGCTGCCTCCGGGCGCGGGGGCCGCGGCAATGGTTTCCAGCCCGCGCATCACCCGCCCGGCGCGCTGGATCGCGCGGACCAGCCGGGGATAGATCCCGCAGCGACAAAGATTGGTGACGGCTTTGCCGATATCCTCGGCGCTGGGGTCCGCATTGGCGGCCAGCAGCGCGGCCCCGGCCATGACAATGCCCGGCGTGCAGAAACCGCATTGGATCGCCCCCTCGGCCACCAGCGCCTGTTGCAGCGGGTGTGAACGGTCGCGGCTCAGCCCCTCGATGGTGGTGATCGCGCGGCCCTGCGCCTGCGCCAAAGTCATCTGGCATGAGGGCAGCGCCTGCCCGTCGACCATCACCATGCAGGCGCCGCATTCGCCCGTGCCGCAGCCATATTTCGCGCCCGTCAGGTTCGCGCCGCAACGCAAGGCCCACAACAGGGGCGTCTGCGCATCCATGCGCAGATCGACAGGATGGCCATTGAGGGTCAGGGCGGGCATGGCGCCTTCCATGCCCGCATGATCCTTTTACTTCAAGCCAAAGCGGAATCCGGCCCAGACCGTGCGCGGCGCGCCGATATCCATGCTGCCCGCCTGATTGCGGGTGATGACGGTGACATTGGCCAGATTTTCAGCCCGCAGGACAAAGCTGACGCCATGGCCCAGCGGGGCCTGAACAAAGGCGCCGATGGTGGTGGCCGAGGGCATCAGATAGGCCTGAAGATCATCCTCATACTGCGATCCGAAATGGCGCAGCACCGCCGCCGCCTGCCAGCCATCGCGCGGTTTCCACGTGAGCGTGGCGCTCGCCGCGATCTTGGGCGTCTGGGCCGGACGCATGCCGTTCAGGCCGATTTGCGCCCCGCTGGCCCGCACCACCGCATCGGTCAGCGCGAGGCTGCCATCCACGCTCACCTTGCCCAGATCGAGGGCAGCGGCAAATTCAAGGCCGCGCGCGCGGATCGCATCGACATTCTGGCGCACGCGGGTGATCACCGTGGCGGTTTGCGCCGTGGTGACATTGGCGATGGCATGGGCCACGCGGTTGTAAAAGGCCGTGGCCGACAGTTTCAGCGCCGGGACCGGCGAGAAATCGACCCCCGCCTCATAGCCCTGCATCATTTCATTGCCCAGTGCCGGGTTGGCATTGGTCACGGTCGAAATGCCCGAAGCCACCAGCGTGAAGCTGCGATACAATTCATTGATCGTGGGCTGGCGCAGCCCGGTATAGGCCGATCCGCGCAGTTCCAGCCCCGGCGCGATCTGGAGCAAGGCCCCGCCGCGCCCTGTTACCGCCCAATCGCTGCGCGGGGCATAGGCATTGTCGATGGTGACAGTGCCCGCCGCATTGGCCTGACGGAAATAGCCCGCATTCACGCTCCAGCGATCCGCGCGCACCCCGCCCGTCAGCGTCAGCGGGCCCAGTTTCCAGTCATCCTCGGCATAAAAGCCCAGATCATCATTGCGCCCGCCGGCCCAGCGATAGGCCGTGACCGCGCCGGTGCCGGCATTATAGGCGATCTCGTTCAAATCGCCCTTGGCGCTGCGCCAGTCGCCGCCGATGCGCAGCAGATGGTCCGGCCCCACCGGCGGGCGGATCTCGATCTTGCCGCCAAGGCCGGTGGCCGGGGTGCGCCGCTGGTCAAGGCTGGGGCGAAAGGTGTTGGCCGAGATCGTCACATTGGAAAAGCCGCGATCCTGAATATAGGCCAGCGCGTCAAACTGCCACGGCCCGCGTCCGACCAGGCGCAGCGAGAAATCCTCGCCGCTCGAATGGCTGGTGGCCCCGGCAAAGCGCAGGACGCGGTGATCGTCAAAGACCATCGCGCGCGCCTGCAATTCGACATTATTGGCAATCGGGGCCACGCCGCGCGCACTGACCGACCAGCTGTCATAGCGCGATTTGACGCTGGCACTCCCGCGCTGGCTTTCCGGCGTGGTCCAGAAGCCGTCGCCCCGGTCCCAGCGGCCCGACACTTCGGCAAAGCCCGCGCCCAATTTCGGCGCCACCGCGCCCGAAAGCGAGGTTTCGCCGCGATCATTGGCCAGCGCCTCGGCCGAAATCAGGCCCAGTGTGTCGCGTCCGGCGCTGTTCAGTTCGATGGTCCCGGCGACCGCGCCCGAACCAAACGCCCCCGAACCGCCCCCGCGCGTCACCCGCACCGAACCCAAACGTTCGGGCGTGATCGCATTCCACGGGACAGAGCCGAACATGGGATCGGCCATCGGCACCCCGTCGAGCAGCACCTGCGTGCGCGCCGCCGCATTGCCGCCCAGCGCGCGCAGGGTCGCGCCTTGGGCCGAAGGGTTGGTGTAACGGCTGTCGCTGCGACGAAACTGTTGAAAACCAGCAACATTGGCCAAAACATCCTCGATCCGGCCCGATGCCGAAGAGGTCAGCGCCTCGCGGTCGATTTCGCGCGAGGAATAGGCGGGCACAGCGGGCGCCGCATTCAGCCCCGCGCCGGTCACGATAATCGGCGAACCGGCGTCTTCATCGGCCGCCTGCGCCGCCATCGGCATCAACGCCGCCCCGGCCAGCATTATCGCCCGCAGCCCTTGCGTGCCCAGTTTCATCCTCAGTCCCCTTGAATATGCTTTGCCGACGACCCTATTGGCCCGCCCCCATCCTGCCAAGCTGGCCGATAGAACGAGGCGCCTCAGGCCGATCAGGAGCAGCATGTCCTTGAGCCGTACAGGAAAAACAAGGACTGGAAGCGAACATTCGCATTTTTCCCGGATCAGTGTGCTTCGCGTATCCCACTTGCAACAACCGCACAGCGCAAATGCATTATGAACACCATGCGATCAATCGACAGCGCCGATTAACCCGTGTAAGGCTGGGCCATGGAAGCTGAACTGAAGACGCCGATCCTGGATCGAGTGAAGGTGCCTGCCGACATGCGCGGCCTGTCGATGGGCGAATTGCGCCAGTTGGCCGATGACGTGCGTCAGGAAATGATTCACACCGTCGGACAGACCGGAGGCCATCTTGGCTCCGGGCTTGGCGTGGTGGAATTGACCGTGGCGCTGCATTACGTGTTCGACACGCCGCGCGACAAGGTGATCTGGGACGTGGGCCATCAGGCCTATCCGCACAAGATCGTCACCGGGCGGCGCGACCGCATCCGCACCCTGCGTCAGCCGGGCGGCCTGTCGGGTTTTACCAAGCGCAGCGAATCGGAATACGATCCCTTTGGCGCGGCCCATTCCAGCACCTCGATTTCGGCCGCCATCGGCTTTGCCATGGCCAACAAGATGTCCGATCAGCCCGGCAAGGCGATTGCCGTCATCGGCGATGGCTCGATGAGCGCGGGCATGGCCTATGAGGCGATGAACAATGCGCAAGCTGCAGGCAACCGGCTGGTCGTCATCCTCAATGACAATGACATGTCGATTGCGCCGCCAGTCGGCGGGCTGTCGGCTTACCTCGCGCGGCTGGTGTCCTCGCGGCCCTTCCTCGAACTGCGCGAAATGGCCAAGAAGCTCTCGCGCCATCTGCCCGCCCCGCTGCATCGCGCGGCCAGCAAGACCGACGAGTTTGCGCGCGGCATGGTGATGGGCGGCACCCTGTTCGAGGAACTGGGCTTTTACTATGTCGGTCCGATCGACGGGCATAATCTGGAACAGTTGATCCCGGTGCTGGAAAATGTCCGCGACGCGGCGGCCGGCCCGTGCCTGATCCATGTCGTCACGCAAAAGGGCAAGGGCTATGCCCCGGCCGAGGCGGCGGCGGACAAGTATCACGGCGTCCAGAAATTCAACGTCATCACCGGCGAGCAGGTCAAGGCCCCGGCCAAGGCGCCCGCCTATCAGAACGTGTTTGGCGAAACGCTGGCCAAGATTGCCGACACCGATCCGCGCATCGTGGCGATCACCGCCGCCATGCCGTCGGGCACCGGCGTCGACAAATTCGCCAAGGCGCACCCGGACCGCAGCTTTGACGTGGGCATTGCCGAACAGCATGCCGTGACCTTTGCCGCCGGTTTGGCCGCGCAGGGAATGCGTCCGTTCTGCGCGATCTATTCCACCTTCCTGCAACGCGCCTATGATCAGGTCGTGCATGACGTGGCGATCCAGAACCTGCCGGTGCGTTTCGCGATTGACCGTGCAGGGCTTGTGGGCGCCGACGGCGCGACCCATGCGGGCACGTTTGACATCACCTATCTGGCATCCTTGCCCAATTTCGTGGTGATGGCGGCGGCCGACGAGGCCGAACTGGTCCACATGACCTATACGGCGGCCTGTCATGACAGCGGGCCGATTGCCTTCCGCTATCCGCGCGGCAATGGCACGGGCGTGGAGATGCCCGCAGTTCCGCAGAAGCTGGAGATCGGCAAGGGGCGTATCGTGCGCGGCGGCGCCGGCAAGATCGCCATCCTCTCGCTGGGCACGCGTCTGGCCGAGGCGGTCAAGGCCGCCGAGGTGCTGGAGGCCAAGGGCCTGCCCACGACCGTGGCCGACCTGCGCTTTGCCAAACCGCTGGACGAGGAACTGATCCGCCGTCTGGCCACCACGCATGAGGTGGTCGTCACCATCGAGGAAGGCGCGATCGGCGGCCTTGGCTCGCATGTGCTGACACTGGCCAGCGACGAGGGGCTGACCGATGGCGGGCTGAAGATCCGCACGATGCGTCTGCCCGATGTGTTCCAGGACCATGATGCGCCCGACAAGCAGTATGACACGGCGGGGCTGAATGCGCCGCATATCGTGGAAACGGTGCTCAAGGCGCTGCGCTGGAACGATGCGGAAATCGTGAGCGCCGATATCGTGGGCGAGGTCCGCGCTTGAGCCTTGCCCTGATCGCTGTTGCGCTGGCCGGTGCTGAAATCGATGCAGGCGCGGCCCATGGCGGCGGGCCTGTCGGCGCGCCATTGACGGTGGTGGTGGACAATGTCCGCTCGAATGCGGGCCGGGTGCATGTCGCACTCTGCCCGCAAAAGAGCTTTTTGAAGGACGATTGCGCGCTGGAGGCGTCCGCCCCCGCGCAAAAGGGCACGACCAGCGTAACCTTTGCCAATGTGCCTCCCGGCGAATGGGCGGCGCAGGTGTTTCAGGACGAGAACGGCAACAAGAAGGTCGACCGGAACTTTCTGGGCATCCCCAAGGAAGGCGTGGGCTTTTCACGCGATGCCAAGATCGTGTTCAGCCCGCCCAAATGGCGCGACGCGGTGTTCAGCCATGAGGCCAAGGCGCAGGTCATCCGTCTGGCCCTGCGCTATTTTTAAGCGCGCCATTTCCGACCCCATCTGGGTCCAAACGAAAAGCCCCGGCGCGGATTACCGCACCGGGGCTTTTCGTGTCGGCGCCGCACTTATTTCGGATTGGCGGCCAATCGGTTAAGGTGGGCCACCAGCGCCCCCGGCCCGCCCTTGGCGATCACGCCCGCAAAATCGGAGCGGCGCGTGGCGATCTGGCTGATCGCGTTGCGATAGAAGACGTCGATGATTTTCCACTGCCCGCCGCTTTCGCGCAGGCGATAGTTGAGCGATTCATTGGTGCCGGGGCCGGTCAATTGCGTGCGCACCAATTTGTCCGTGCCGCGCGTTTCCACCGCACCCACAAGGCTCAGCTTCTCGCCCGAATAGCTGTCGAAATTGGCGGCATATTGCGCCACCGTCATCGCGCGAAAGGCGCCAATGACATTGGCCTGCTCCAGCGGGGAAAAGGTGGTCCATGGCGGGCCGACCGAAAGGCGGGCCATCGCGGGAATGTCAAAGGCGCGGTCCACCACAGGGCCGATCACGCGGGCGCGCGCGGCCTGTCCGCCCTGCGCCTTCATCGTGGCGATGAGGCCCGCGTTAAGCGCCTCGACCGTCTGGGCCGCCGGATCGCCCGCCTGCGCCATGGCCACGCCCGGCACGGCCAAAGCCGCCGCCGGCGCCAGCAAGGCCAGCGCCACAGCGCCCCGCAGCGATGCGAATCCCGATTGACTTGTCATGCTCACTCCAAACCAGAACATCGGACCAAATGGGCTCGCGCCGTGGCGCGCGGCATGCCGCAGCGGGCTGTTGCGCGTCCTTGAGCCAGAGCAATACGTAAAACAAGTGGCATGAGCGCGCAATGAAGGCGCGGTTCAGGCTGGCGCAATCTTTTCTCTGCCAACAGAAGCGGTTACAATGCACACCGTGCTTATGCGCGCCCTGCCCTATTTCCCCCCAAGGGCACAGGTTCAAAAGGGATATACCGTTTGACACCGACAGAGAGTTCCCCCGCTCGGCTGCTGGCCGCCCCCTTATCCATCAAACTCGCCTCGCCGCGCGGCTTTTGCGCGGGCGTGGTGCGCGCGATCCGCATCGTGGAACGCGCGCTCGAGATCCATGGCGCGCCGGTTTATGTCCGCCATGAGATTGTTCATAACGCGCATGTCGTGAACAGGTTGCGCGCCATGGGCGCAATTTTTGTCGAAGAGCTCGACGAGGTGCCCCCCGGCGCGGTCACGGTGTTTTCCGCCCATGGCGTGCCGCAAACCGTCGAACAGGAGGCCGAACAGCGCGGATTGCCGGTCTATGACGCCACCTGCCCGCTGGTGACCAAGGTGCATCTGCACGGCGGCCGCTTTGCCCGCGAAGGGCGCGAGGTCGTGCTGATCGGCCATGCGGGCCACCCCGAGGTGGTGGGCACGCTGGGCCAGATCCCGGCGCCGGTCCATCTGGTGGCCACGCCCGAGGATGTGGCCGCGCTGCCGCTGGGCACGGATTCCTCGATTGCCTATGTCACGCAGACCACGCTGTCGGTCGATGACACGCGCGGCGTGATTGCCGCGCTGCATGATCGCTTTGACGATGTGGCAGGACCCGACGTGTCCGACATCTGCTATGCCACGCAGAACCGCCAGAATGCCGTGCGCGCGTTGGTGGAGGAATGCGATGCGCTGATCGTGGTGGGCGCGGCCAATTCCAGCAATTCGAACCGGCTGCGCGATGTCGCGCTTTCGCTGGGCAAACCGGCATGGCTGGTGGGCGATGCGGGCGATCTGGATCCGCAATGGCTGGACGGGGTCGAACGCCTTGGCATCACCGCCGGTGCCAGCGCGCCCGAGGAACTGGTCGAGGATGTGATTGCCGCAATCGCCCTTACGCGAAAAATAACCGTCTCAGAGCTTGACGGCACCCGCGAAAACGTGTCGTTCAGCCTGCCTGCGGCCTTGCGCCGGGCGGGCGAAGCCGCCCGTGCCCGCGCGTAATGCCCTGTTTGGAGTAAGCCCCCTTGTCCCTTCCCCTTGGCCCCGCCCTTCGCATTGCTGGTCACGCCATTTCCAGCCAGATCAAGGGCGGCAAATATCCGCTCGTGCTGATGCTCGAGCCGCTGCTGCGCTGCAATCTGGCCTGCCCGGGCTGCGGCAAGATCGATTATCCCGACGCGATCCTCAACCGCCGCCTGTCGGTGGAGGAATGTATGGCCGCGATCGAGGAATCGGGCGCCCCCGCCGTGTCGATCGCGGGCGGCGAACCGCTGCTGCACCGGGATATGCCCAAGATTGTCGAAGGCTATATCGCGCGCAAGAAATTCGTGATCCTTTGCACCAACGCGCTGCTGCTGAAAAAGAAGATCAACGACTACAAGCCCTCGTCCTATTTCACCTGGTCGATCCATCTGGACGGCGACAAGGCCATGCATGACAAGGCCGTCGATCAGGAAGGCACCTATGACGTCGCGCTCGAGGCGATCCATCTGGCCAAGTCGAAGGGCTTCCGCGTTCAGGTCAACTGCACCGTGTTCAACGATGCCAAGCCCGACCAGCTGGCCAAGTTCCTTGACCTGATGGCGTCGCTCGATGTCGAGGTGACGATTTCGCCCGGCTATGCCTATGAGCGCGCCGCCGATCAGGAGCATTTCCTGAACCGCGAAAAGACCAAGAACCTGTTCCGCGATCTGCTGCGCAAGGGCAATGGCGGGAAAGCGTGGAAGTTCACCAATTCGCCGCTGTTCCTCGATTTCCTTGCTGGCAACCGTTCGTATGAATGCACGCCCTGGTCGATGCCGCTGCGCACGGTGTTTGGCTGGCAAAAGCCCTGCTATCTGGTGGGCGAAGGCTATGTCGAAACCTTTGCCGAGCTGATGGAAGGCACCGACTGGGATCAGTATGGTGTTGGCAAGTACGAGAAATGCTCGAACTGCATGGTCCATTGCGGGTTTGAAGGCACGGCGGCCAAGGAAGGCCTGACCCGCCCGTGGGAATTCATCAAGGTGGGCATGCAGGGCATCCGCACCGAAGGTCCGATGGCGCCCGACATCGACCTGTCCAACGCCCGCAAGGCCGTGGACGTTCACGCCACGCAGGTTGAGCAGGAATTGGAAAAGATCAAGATTGCCGATCCCGAAGGATATGCCCGCGCCACCCGTGCGGCCTGATCACTTTCGGCGCCGGACAACAACAAAGGCGGGGCATCCACCCCGCCTTTTTATTGTCCGGCGCCAACGCCCTAGCGCAAATCAAAGCCAAGATAAGGCCCGGCCTGTTTCGACCCCTTGATCAGCGAGCGATAGGCCTTGGCAAAGCCCATGATCGTCTTGGTCAGCGAGCCCAGTTGTCCCGGCTGCTGGCGGATCGATTTCATCACCGCCCCCAGCGCCAGCTCGCCATTGGGCCCCATCATCACATTGACCGCGGGCGGCAATTCCACCTCGGCAATATCGGAAATGCAGCGCAAAATGCCAAAGGGCAGGTTCATATGCGCCGCCACCTCGGCCACGATATGGCTTTCCATATCCGCCGCAATGGCCGCACTGGCCCATGCACGCTCGGCCTTGTCATGCGAATCGGTCAGCAGATGGCCATCGGCATGCACCGTGCCCACCCGTGCCTGAGGCAGCAAGGCCTGAAGCGCGGCCACCCAGCGTTCATCACATTTGGCATGGAACGCGCCGGTCAGCCTTTTGCCGATCACCATCGTGCCCAGTTTGAGCGTATGATCAACCGCCCCGCACATGCCATAGCTGAGCAGGGCGCAGGCATTCTTGGCGCGTTCCATCAACTCTTCGCGCAGGCGTTCGGGGTCGTTGCCCCCCGCGATCACCTCGACCTGATGCTGATCAAGCACCGCCGCCTCGCGCAGCGTGCCTGTCACCACGATCACCGGCTTGCCGTTCACATTCCCCACTGGGCTTGCTCCACATTGGCCTGCGCCATATTGCGATACCGCGCCAGCGCCCAAAGCGGGAAATAGCGCGGATAGCCATGATAACGCAGGTAAAAGACTCGCGGGAAACCCCCGCCCGTATAATGCTCCTGCCCCCAGAGACCGTCCCCGGCCTGATTGGCGATCAGCCACGCGATCCCGCGCGCGACGGCCTCGCTTTTTGCCTCGCCCACCGCCATCAGGCCGAGCGTGGCCCATGCGGTCTGGCTGGCGTTCGAAGCGAAAGTTTCATGGCCCTTGCGGTCCAGCGCATAGGAATCGCAGCTTTCGCCCCAGCCGCCATCCACATTCTGCACCGATTTCAACCATTCGACCGCGCGCGCCACCATCGGATGGTCGCGCCCGATCCCTGCCCGGCCCAAGGCGCACAGCACCGACCAGGTTCCATAGACATGGTTGACCCCCCAGCGGCCAAACCAACTGCCTTCCTTCTCCTGCTCTTTCTCCAGCCAGCCCAGCGCGGCCTTCATGCGCGGGCTGTCGATCGGCTCGCCCATCTGGGCCAGCATCGAAACGACACGCGCCGAAACATCGGCCGTCGGCGGGTCCAGCAAGGCGCCATGATCGGCAAAGGGCAAGTTGTTCAGATAGAGCTTGTCATTATCCGCATCGAAAGCGGCAAATCCGCCATCCTTCGATTGCAGGCCCACGGTCCACTCCACCCCGCGTGCGATGGCGTCCTTGTCCTTGTCGCCGCGAAAGGCCGAGGCGCGATCCATCGCCATCACCACCACGGCGGTGTCGTCCAGATCGGGATAGTGATCGTTATTATACTGAAACGCCCAGCCGCCGGGCCGGACATAGCGCTGTTCGACCCAATCGCCCGCCGTATCGAGGATCTGGCGCGGCCCCAGCCAGTCGAGCGCGCGGTCGGCCCCGGCAATCGCCTCCTCGCTGCCCACCTCCAGCATGGCATGGGCGGCCAGAGCCGTATCCCAGACCGGGCTGACGCAGGGCTGGCAATAAGCCTCGTCCTCTTTGACCACCAACAGCCGCTCGACCGATTCGCGGGCAATGGCGCGATGCGGATGGTCGGGCGCATAGCCCAGCACGTCGAACATCATCACACTGTTGGCCATGGCCGGATAGATCGCGCCAAGACCATCAACGCCGTTGAGGCGCTCGATCACCCATTCCTCGCACAGGCGGATCGCGCGCGCGCGCATCGCCTTGGGCCAACGCCCCTCGAACCGTTTCAGGCCCCAATCCAGCGCCTCAAACCCGTTCTTCCAAAGGGCATGCACATGGTCTGCCTGGCTGGTCAGCTTGCGCGGCACGCCGGTGTAGAGTTCGGGCACGAACACCTGTTTCGGGTTCCGCGCGACAGGCTTCAACGCGCAAAGCACCAAAAGCGGCACCACCACGGTGCGCGCCCAATAGCTCATTTTCAGCAGATGGACCGGAAACCAGCGCGGCGCGAGGATCAGCTCGGGCGGAATGGTGGGCACCGCATCCCACGGCCCGGCGCCGAACAGCGCCAGTTGGATACGGGTAAAGACATTGACCGCCTCGGCCCCGCCTGCCTTCAGGATCGCGGCGCGGGCGCGGGCCATATGCGGCGCATCGACATCATCGCCGATCATCTTCAGCGCGTAATAGGCCTTCACTGTGGCCGAAATATCAAACCCGCCCTCGTGATAGAGCGGCCAGCCATCATGGACCTCCGACTGAATCCGGCGCAGATAGCGGCCGATCTTGCCTTCCAACTCCTCATCCACCGGCTCGCCAAGGAAATGACGCAGCAGGACATATTCGGACGGAATGGTGGCATCAGCCTCCAGTTCATAAACCCAATGGCCATCCTCGCGCTGCTCGGCCAGCAGGGCGTGGGCGGCGCGGCCGATGGTGGCGTCCAGCAGGGCGCGATCAGGGGCAGCTTTGCTCATTGTCCTTTTCCATATTTCAAAGGCTGGCCCAGAACCAGCCGGGCCGCGCTGTCGCCGGAGCGGATCGCCCCCTCGATGGTCGCGGGCAGTCCGTTTTGCACCCAATCTCCGGCCAGAAACAGGTTGCGCCAGCGGGTATTCGTATGCGGGCGCCGCGCATCCTGCTCGGGCGTGGCGGCAAAGGTGGCGCGCTTTTCCTTGACGATCTGCCAGCGCGGCATCGGCGCGGTGATCCCCAGAGCCTGCGCCACCTCGGCCCAGATCATCGCGGCCAGAGCCTCGCGGTCCTCGTCCATCAGGCGATCCGCGCCAGAAATGGTTACGGAAATCCGGTCGGGATGGGTAAAGATCCATTCGCTGGTGGCATTGGTCAGCCCCAGCATTTCCGGCGCGCCCGGCGGCGGCACACAAGCGAAATGCGCGTTGAGGATCGAGCGGTGATCGTCCGGCACGGTCAGATCAGGCACCAGCGCGGCCGCCACCCAAGCGGGCACGGCCAGCACCACCGCCTCATCCGCGCCGATCGCCTGCGCCCCGTCGGCCCATTCCAGCGCCGACACGCCATCGCCCTCAAACCGGATGCCGCGCAAACGCCGCCCGGTCTGCAAAGCCACGCCCTGCGCCTCCAGCCAGCCCACCGCCGGATCAATAAAGGCCGCCGCCAGCGTTGGCACCGCCACGCGAGGCGCGCTGGCCCGCCCGCCCTTGGCCAGCGTTTCGGCCAGCACATTGGCGCAAAGCGCAGCAGAGGACGCCGCCGGATCGGTGTTCAATGCGGCCAGCAGGACCGGATGCAGCATCCGCTCCCACACCGGCCCCTGCGGCCTTACCAGATCGCCGATGGTCTGATCCGCCCGCCCCTTGAGCAACCGCCCCAACGGCAGATAATCGGCCAGACGCGACCCCGGCACCCGGCGCGAGGGGACCAACACCCACCATGGCACCGGCCCGTCATTGATCCGCAAGGTCCAACGCTCGCCCGTCGCCATATCGGCAAAGGCGAAGGTGGCATGCGGCGGCCCGGCCAGAGGCGCATCGGCCCCCACCGTCGCGCGGAAATGCGCCACCGCCGGATTGCCCGCCAGCACCAGATGGTTGCCATTGTCGATGGTCAGACCCAGCGACGGGTCGAAATAGGAGCGGCAGCGCCCGCCCGCCCGCGGCCCGGCCTCGGACAGGGACACCGGCAGACCGGCCGCGGTCAATTCCACCGCCGCCGCCAGCCCGGCCATCCCGGCCCCAACCACCTCTGCGCGGACGAAAGCCATTTATCCCATCACCAGATGGCGGATCAGCGAGAAGAGCAGGCGCGGCTTGGACGTGCTGACGCGGCGGCGCGGCGCGTGCCAGCCTTGGGCCAGCATTCGGCGCAGGACCAGCGCATAGGCTTCCTCCATCAGGCGCGGGGCGATCAGGCGGCCCTTGGGGCGCGCGGCAAGGCAGGCCCCGGCGGCCGCGAAATGCGCCTCGGCCCGCGCGGCCAGCCAGCGTGCGGCGCTGTCCATGCCGGGATCGGCCATCAGCGCTTGCGGGCTAGTGGGATGGATGCCCGCATGGGTCAGCGCCTCGATGGGCAGATAGACGCGCGCGATTTCGGCGTCTTCGTCCAGATCGCGCAGGATATTGGTGAATTGCAGCGCCCGGCCCAGATGATGCGCCAGATGGACGCCCTCAGCCCGGTTCATGCCAAAGATATTGACCGACAGACGCCCCACCGCGCTGGCCACGCAATCGCAATAATGGTCGAGGACGGCAAAGGTGGGCCATTGGATATCGGCATCGACATCCATCTGCATCCCCTCGATCACGGCGAGGAAATCGGCCTCTTCCAAGGCGAAATTGCGCACCGCCGGGGCCAGGAAAGCGGCCTGTCCGGTGTCCCCTCCGCGATAGAGCGCGCCGATCCAGCGCCGCCAGTCGGCCAGCATCGCGCCGCGCTCCGGGCGGGGGGCCTGCTGGTCGTCGGCAATGTCATCGACGATGCGGCAAAAGCCATAGATGGCAAACATCGCCTCGCGCTCGGCGCGCGGCAGGATGCGCATGCCTGCATAAAAGCTGCTGCCCGCGACCTTGGCGCGCAGAGCCTCAGGCATCGGGGAGGGATTGGGCGATAGGGTGGTTGCGGTCATGATCGTCTGCCCGGCAGGATACGGCGGCCCGCCTGCCGCATTGCAGCACGAAGCGCAAGGGTGAGCGCGCGCGCCTTGGTGTGATGGACCTTCTCGCTGAGCGGATCGCGCGCCAGCAGCACCTCGCACAGGTCCTCGGCAAGCCGCTGGATCACGGCCACCTCGGCGGCCAGCCGCCAGTCGCGGATCGCATCGGCAAAGGGCGCGCTGGCCCGCAGCAGGCCCTGCGTGCGCAGCGTCAGATCGGTGATGACCCCACGCAGCGCCGGATTGGCGCGTTTCTCGGCCAGAGCCTCCACCCCGACGCCCGCCGCGCGCAGCGAATCCATCGGGATATAGACCCGGTCGATCGCGCGGTAATCCTTGGCGCAATCCTGCAGGTGGTTGATGATCTGCAAGGCGGCGCAGAGCGAATCGTTCATCGGCCAGAGGGCGCGGTCCTCGCCGTGGCAATCGAGCACGAAGCGCCCCACCGGCATGGCCGAATAGCGGCAATAGTCGATCAGCCCCGCCCAATCCTCATAGCGGTCCACGGTGCAGTCGCGCTCAAAGGCGGTCAGCAGGTCATGGGCATGGGCAAGGCTGATGCCCCGCTCGCGGCAGACCGTGCCCAAGGCCTGCGCCAGAGGATCGCCGATCCCGGCCTCTCCCCCTTCCAGCCCGGCGCGCATCAGGCCCAGCAGGCGCAGCTTTTCGGCCGCGCCGGCGGTGGGATGATCGGCAATATCATCGGCCGCGCGGGCAAAGCGGTAATAGGCCATGACCGGCGCGCGGCAATCGGGGCGCACCAGAAAACTGGCCACGGGAAAGTTCTCGCCCGTGTGATCCTTGCCGCTTTGCAGATCGGCGGTGGTCAGGATGGTTTCTGTCATACCCCCGAAACGTTCCCCGAAACATCCAATGCCTGTGCGCGGCCTTTCCACATGCCGCCCTTGCCCCGGTAATAGGCCCAAGCTGAATAGATTGTGCATGAAACATAGAACAGCGCGACCAAGGGCAGAGCCAGAGCGCGCATCGGCGCGCGGCCGTAAAAGGCCAGAATCGGCTGATAAGACCCCAGCATCAGCCCCAGCGCGATCAGGCCCATCACCTGAACCGAGCCGTGGCCCGACAGCGCCAGCCACAGCGGCGCGCCAAACATCAGCGCAAGGCCCAGCACCGTGCCCACCAGCATCAGCGGATTATAGCGCAATTGCGCATAGGCGCTGCGGGCGATCATCATGCCGATCTCGCGCCAGTCATGATAGGGCCGGATCGAGACGCTGCGCCGGGTCAGGCCCAGCCAGATCGGCCCCTGCTTCTTGATGAGCGCCCCCAGCGTGCAATCATCAATCAGCGCCCCGCGCATCGCGCCGATCCCGCCTGCCGCCGCCAGCGCCTCGCGCTCGACCAGGACGCAGCCGCCCGCAGCCCCCGCAATCGGGCTTTTGGGCCGATTGATCCAGTTGAACGGATAGAGCATCATGAAGAACCAGATGAAGGCGGGCACCAGCCATTTTTCCGCCCATGTCCGGCAAGACAGCAGCGCCATGAAGGACACCAGCCGCCGGTTTCCTCCATGGGCGATGCCGACAAGGCGCGTCAGCGTATCGGGCGCATGCTCGATATCCGCATCGGTCAGCCATAGGTAACGAGGGCTTCCGGCCTCGATGATCCCCTGATGGACGGCCCAGAGCTTGCCGGTCCAGCCCGCCGCCAAGGGCGCGCCGCGCAGCACGGTCAGGCGATCAGAACCCAAGGCACGGGCCAGATCGCCGGTGCCGTCCTCGGAATTATCATCGACCAGCACCACGCGGAAAGACCCGGCATAATCCTGAGCCAGCAGGCTGCCGATGGAGCGGGTGATCACATCGGCCTCATTGCGCGCAGGCACCACGGCGACCACCTCGGGCCAGACATCAGGCGCAGCAAAGGGGGCGTTGTCATCCGCCTCGCGGCAGGTCCAGAAGCCCGTGGCCACCAGACCCAGCCAGATCGCCAGCACCAGCGCGGCGACCCAGATCATGGAATCATCCCCCCTTCGGCGGAGGCCGGAATCATCCCTTCGGCGGCAAACCAGCCCAGCGCATCACGCACCGCCTCCTGCCATGGCCGCGCGGTATAGCCCAGTTCGGCCTGCGCCCGCGCGCTGGAGAAATACATGTGATGCCGCGCCATTTTCAGCGCATCCACGGTGACGAAAGGCTCAACCCCCGTCATCCGCCCCCACAATTCGGCCCCCACCGCCAGCGGAAACAGAGGCGCCACCGGCAGTTTCACACGCGGTGGCTTCCTGCCCACAGCCGCGCAGATTTCCGCCAGCATCGCCCCCAGCGTCACATCCTGACCGCCAAGAATATAGCGCCGCCCGATCTGCCCCCGCTCCGCCGCCAGCAGATGGCCGCGCGCCACATCCTCGACATGGACAAGGTTGAGGCCCGTCTCGACATAGGCGGGCATCCGCCCATGCGCGCATTCGACAAGGATGCGGCCCGTGGGCGTGGGTTTGACATCGCGCGGGCCGATGGGGGTCGATGGCTGGACAATGATCGCGGGCAGGCCATCACGCGCCACCATATCCTCGACCAGCCTTTCGGCCACGACTTTGGATTGTTTGTAAACGCCGACCGCTTCGGCGACACTGGCGGGCCGGGTTTCATCGGCCACGCCGCCGTCCAGCGGTTTCAAAGTGGCAACGGACGAGGTGTAGACCACCCGCCCGATGCCCTCCGCGAGGGCGGCCCGCATGACCGCGCGGGTCATCTGTTCGTTATTGCGCAAGATCTCGCCCGGATCGCGCGCCCAGAGGCGATAGTCGGCCGCGACATGGAACAATTCGACCCCGCCGCGCATCGCCTCGCGCACCGCGCCCTCGTCGCGCAGGTCGGCCTCGACGATTTCGCCGGGGAAATCGGCCAGATTGACCCGCGAGGAGGAGCCGCGCACCACGCCGCGCACCGCTCGCCCCTGCGCCGCCAGCACCCGCGCCACCGCGCTGCCCAGAAAACCGGCGACGCCGGTAACGATCGTGATGGGTCCGCTCATGGCTCACGCCCCTAAACCCTTTTGCTGCGACTGCAAAGCGGTGTAGGGGCGTGAGCCATGGTATATGTGCTGTTGGCATATGGCGCCCTGGCGCTGGCAGGGGTTGGCCTGCTCTATCAACTCTTTGCCCTTGGCGCGGTGGGTCGGTTCTTCGCTGCGCCGCCCGCCCGCCATGCGGCGGCGCAGGCCGTTACAATTCTGAAACCGCTGCATGGCGCAGAACCGCGTCTGGCCGAAAATCTCGATGGGTTTACCCGGCAGGACTATGACGCCCCGGTGCAGATCGTGCTGGGCACCAATGCGGCCGATGACGGAGCCGCCCCCGTGGCCCGCGCCATGGCGGCCGCGCATGACAATATCGCCTATTACCCCGGCCCGCGAGCAGATGCCGCCAATGGCAAGGTCGGCTCGCTGATCGCGATGATGCCGCTGGCCGCGCATGATGTGCTGGTTTTATCCGACAGCGATATGGTGGTGGCGCCCGATTATCTGGCGCGGATCAACGATGCGCTGAGCCAGCCGGGCGTGGGGGCTGTCTCGTGCCTCTATGTCGGGCGGGGCGATGCGGGATTGTGGAGCCGGGTGGGCGCGATGATGATCGCGGGCCAGACCTTGCCCAATATGGTGGTGGGCATCGCCACCGGCATGGCCCAGCCCTGCATGGGCTCGACCATCGCCCTGCGCCGCGAGACGCTTGAGGCGATGGGCGGGTTTCCCGCGCTGGCCGATGTGCTGGCCGACGATCATGCGATCGGCGCAGGCGTGCGTGCGCAGGGGCTGCGGGTGGATATTCCGCCGATGATTCTGGTCCATGCCGGGGCCGAATCCTCGTTTCGCGCGCTCTGGCGCCAGCATCTGCGCTGGGCCGTGACAGTGCGCGATCTGGCGGGTGCGGGCCATTACGGCTCGATTGTCACGCATGGATTGCCGCTGGGGGTCTTGGCGGCGGCGCTTGCGCCCGGTATAGGCGGGGCCTTGCTGCTGGCAATAATCCTTGCCCGACTTGCGCTTGCAGCAAAGGTTCATAAATATGCGCCTATTGCCCTGCCCCTATGGCTGATACCCATCGCCGACCTCATCAGCTTTTGCGTTTTTTGCGCCAGCCTGTTCGCAACTGCGATTGATTGGCGCGGCGCAAGCCTTACAATGACCTCCAAAGGCCGCATCAGGGGCCTCCCTGCCACCGACCATGCCGCCCGCACCAAGAGAGACCGATGAAGCGCACCATTTTTCTCCAAGCCCCCTCCTTCCACGGTTTCGACGGGGGCGCCGGCGCCCGCTATCAGGCCAAGCGTGAGATCAAGAGCTTCTGGTATCCCACCTGGCTGGCCCAGCCCGCCGCGATGGTGCCGGGTTCCAAGCTGATCGATGCGCCCGCCCACGATCAAAGCTGGGAAGACATCGCCCACGAATTCGACACGGCCGAACTGGTCATCCTCCACACCTCGACGCCCAGCTTCATGCAGGACATCAAGACGGCCGAGCTGATCAAGGCGCGCAATCCCAACTGCCTCGTCGGCTTTGTCGGCGCCAAGGTGATGATCGAGACCGAGCAGAGCCTTGAAGCCTCCACCGCCATCGATTTCGTCGCGCGCGAGGAATATGACTATACCTGCGTCGATCTGGCCGAGGGCAAGCCCTTTGCCGAAATCGACGGCATTTCCTATCGCGGGCCGGATGGCAAGATCATCCACAACAAGAACCGCGCCATCATCGAGGATATGGACGCGCTGCCCATGGTTTCGCCCATGTACAAGCGCGATCTCAAGATCGACAATTACTTCATCGGTTACCTCAAGGCGCCCTATGTGTCCTTCTACACCGGGCGCGGGTGCAAGAGCCGCTGCACCTTCTGCCTGTGGCCCCAGACCATTTCGGGCCACCGCTATCGCTCGCGCTCGGTCGCCAAGGTGATCGAGGAAATCCAGTATATCCTCAAGGAAATCCCCGAAACCAAGGAGATCTTCTTTGACGATGATACGCTGACCGATGACATCGACCGCGTCGAAAAGCTGGCCATCGCGATGGGCGAACTGGGCTTTGGCAAGCCGGGCTTCCCGCTGACGTGGAGCTGCAACGCCAAGGCCAATGTGCCCCGCAAGACGCTGGAAATCATGAAGGCCAACGGCTGCCGCCTGCTGCTCGTCGGCTATGAAAGCGGCAATCAGCAGATCCTGCACAACATCAAGAAGGGCCTGCGCGTCGAAGTCGCGCGCGAGTTCACCAAGAACTGCCATGAACTTGGCATCGCCATCCACGGCACCTTCATCCTCGGCCTGCCCGGCGAAACGCTGGAAACGATCGAGGAAACCATCCGCTATGCTCAGGAAATCAACCCGCACACCATTCAGGTGTCGCTGGCCGCGCCCTATCCGGGCACGTTCCTGTATAATCAGGCGGTGGAAAACGGCTGGTTCGCGGGCGGCAAGCCGATGACCGACGATGGCGGCCACCAGATCGCCCAGCTTTCCTATCCCCACCTGCCCGCGTCGGTGATCCACGCCAAGGTCGAGGAATTCTACAAGCGCTTCTATTTCCGCCCGCGCAAGATCGGCGCCATCGTCAATGAAATGGTGCGCGATTGGGACATGATGAAGCGCCGTCTGCGCGAAGGCGTGGAATTCTTCCAGTTCCTGCGTCAGCGCAAGGAAGCCGCGTAAGCGCATGTCCCAACGCCGCCTCGTGGTGACGGCCGATGATTTCGGCGCCGCGCTGGCGGTGAACGAAGCGGTCGAGCGCGCCTATAGCCACGGCATCCTGACCGCCGCCAGCCTGATGGTTTCGGGCGAGGCGGCGGCCGATGCGGTGGCGCGGGCGCGCCGCCTGCCGGGGCTGGGCGTGGGGCTTCATGTGGTGTTGGCCGATGGCCGCCCGGTGCTGCCGCCGGAGCGGGTCTCGGCGCTGGTGGGGCCGGATGGCTGGTTTCACCCCTCCATGGTCAAGACCGCCTTTGCCATCGCCCTCTCGCCCGTGGCCCGCGCGCAGATGCGGGCCGAGGTGGCCGCGCAATTTGCCGCCTTTGCCGAAACGGGCCTCGCGCTCGACCATGTCAACGCGCACAAGCATTTCCACCTCCACCCGATGATCGCCGCCGCGATTATTGAGGAAGGCCGCCGCCATGGCCTGCCCGCGATCCGTATGCCCGCGCAGGCCGGAACCGGCATGATGGAACATTGGGCACGGCTGTTGGGGCGGCAATGGCGCAAGGCGGGCCTGGCCACCAATGACAATGTGACCGGCCTGATCCAGACCGGCGCTTTTACTGCGGACCGCATGGCCGCCGCGCTGGCCGAGCTGCCCGAAGGTCTGACCGAGCTTTACACCCATCCGGCCACGGCGGACGCCTATCCCGGCTCGGCGCCGGGCTATCGCTATCGCGCGGAACTCGCCGCGCTGACCGATCCGGGCGTGATCGCGGCGCTGCGCGCCAGCGGGGTGGAAACCGGCCCCTTTGCCCGATTCGCCGGGCGGGCGGGCTGATGGCGCTGTCGCTTGCCCTTCCGCTGGCGCTGGCGCCTCTGGCCGCCGCGGCCAGCCCGCCCGATCCCGTCCCTGCGCCCGACGATGACGCCGCCGCGCAAGTGGCCGCCATCGCCGCCGAGCATCCCGACGAAAACGCCCCTATCATCGTGGTCGGCATGGCGCAGGCCGCCAAGCGCGACGGCAAGACTTTCGAGGAGCCTGACGAAGGCCCTGACACGATCGCCAATCTGGCCAATCCTGATCCGCTCGAAGGCATGAACCGCGTATTCTTTGCCATCACCCAGCCGATCGACCGCTTTATCCTGCGCCCGGCCGCCATCGTCTATCGCACCGTCCTGCCCGAACCGGTGCGCGACGGAGTGCATAATGCGCTGGCCAATATCTTCATGCCCTCGACGCTGGCCAATGACATGATCCAGTTGAAACCGGCGCGCGCGTGGCAAACCGCCAAACGCTTCGTGCTCAATTCGACGCTGGGCATGGGCGGGCTGATCGATGTGGCCAAGCGCAAGCCGTTCAACACGCCTGCGCACAGCAACGGCTTTTCCAATACGCTGGGCGTGGCCGGGGCCGGGCCGGGGGTTTATCTCTACCTGCCGCTTCTGGGCCCGACGACGATCCGCGACCTGATCGGCATGGGGGGCGATGCCTTTACCCAGCCGCTGTTGCTGGACCACGTTTCGCGGCCGCAGGTTTCGGTGGCACCCAACCGCCGCCCGCGCTCCTTCGTCACCGCGGCGGTTTCGGTCTCCACCCCCGGCGCCATCGCTCTGGGCACCAGCGGCATCGATACGCGCGCCCGCGCCGAGCCGGAGCTCAAGGCGCTAAAGGCCCAGTCGGTCGATTTCTATGCCGCGTTGCGATCGACCTATCTGCAGCACCGCGCCGGGCAGATCGCCGCGCTCAAGGTTCCGCCGGGGCAGGCGCCCGAAGTGCCCGAATTCGACGATCCGCTGGAGGATCCGGGGGCCAAGCCGGTTAAGCCTTAAGGGGGTTGAAGAGGGGCCTCCGGCGGGCAAAGGGACTCGTCCCTTTGGAATCCCGTTAATGGGTGGTGCCAGGTCTGCAATCGTGCGTATTACGTAATGTTATGAAAGCCTGCGGCGCGGCGACCTTGCGGCTAAAAGCGCCGCAGGCTTTCAACTTCAATCGCTTAACCCATCAACCTCGGCCGAACCGGGGCGCAATGCCGACAGTATCGGGATTGCAAAGGGCCCCCGCCCTTTGCCCGCCGGAGGCAGATCTCACCCCTCCGCCGCATCCCCCCGCCGCCGCGCCCGATATTCCAGCACCGGCCACATCAGCAGCGACAGACCGAAAGCCAGCTCGCGCAACCGCAAAATCAAACTCAGCGCCAGCGCCTGAGGCGCGGCCACGCCCATCGCGGCCCCGGCCAGCACTGCCCCCGCTTCTTGCATGACCAGACCGCCGGGGACGAAGAAGAGGATCATGCGGGCGGCGGTGGCGGCGCTTTCGATGGCAAAGGCGGCAAAGAGCGAGAGGTTCATGCCGAACATATGGGCCGCGATCCAGACCTGCACCCCGGACATGCTCCATGCGAAGAAATGGAGGATGATGGCCAGCGGCAGCCCGGTGCGCTGGCGGGCCAGCTCGCGGCGCATCAGGTGGATTTCGGCGCGCAGGCGGCGGCCGGTGCGGGTCTGGATAAAGCGGCGATGATGGGCGCTGCCCCGCCAGACCCGCCATCCGACATAGGCCAGCGGCGGCACCGCCAGCAGCCCCCACCACGGCGATGCGCCGGACGAAGGCGTCGAGGGCGCAACCTGCTCTCCCCAATGCCCCCAATGATACAGCACATAGGCGGCCAGCCCCATATAGGGCAGTTCGGCAATCACCTCGGCGATGATGTCGAGCGCGCGCAGGGCCACCGCCGCGCGCCCTCGCCCGCCCAGCAGCACCACCGCCCGCGCGCCCACCACATCGCCAAGGCCGGGGGGAAACAGCAGCAGGCTGTGCGCCGCATCGCGCACCAGCCGCGCAATCAGGCTGGAGCGGAAGGGGATGCCTACCTTGAGCGCCTGCTGCGCGGCGGTGCAAAGCAGGATCGCCGCAAATTGCACCGGCAGGATCGCCAGCACCGCCAGCGGGTCGATGGTCGCCACGGCCTGGGCAAACATGTGCCGCAGCCCGCTGTTGGCCGCCACCATGCCCAGCAGGCCGGCAAGCAAAAGCACCGAGGGCAGAATGGCGCTCCACCGGCGGCTGGATCTGGTTTCAGTCATGGGGCGGCGCGATAGGAGCATACGTCGCTTTGGGCAAGGTTGTGCCTTGTTTGCGCCCCAGTTTTCGGTCAGAGCAGGCCGCGATGATCACCGCCCGATTGACCCCCGCCATCCTGCGCGCCATCCGCGCGGCATCCCATCGCCCTGCGGCCACGCTGATTCTGGCGCTGGCGCTGGTGGCGGGCGCGCTGGCCTATGTGGCGGGGCATTTTGCCATGACCACCGACACGGGCGAGTTGATCAGCGCAAAAACGCCATGGCGTCAGGATGGCGCGGCGATCGAGGCGGCCTTTCCGCAGTTGAAGGATTCGATCCTTGTCGTGGTCGACGGGCAAACGCCCGAACTGGCCGAGGATGGCGCGATCCGGTTAAGCGAGGCGCTGGACAAGCTGGGGCCGAAGGGGCCGGTTGTGGCGGTGCGGCGGCCCGATGGGGGCGCGTTCTTTGACCGCTCGGGCCTGCTCTTTGCCGATCTGCCCGAGGTGCAGCAGACCACGCAGCGCCTGATCGACGCCCAGCCCCTGCTGGGCGGGCTTGCGGGCGACCCCAGCCTGCACGGCATTGCCGCGACCATCGACACCGTGGCCGACGGCGCGGCGCGCGGCACGCAGGATGCCTCGCGCCTTGCCGATCCGCTGGGCAAGCTGTCGGTCGCGATTGACGCCAAGCTTTCGGGCAAGGTGCAATATTTCTCGTGGCAGCGGATGTTTTCGACCGACAAGGGCTCGCTCGCCCCGCCCACGCGCCGTTTGCTGATCGTGATGCCGCGCATGGATTATGGCGATCTGGAGCCGGGCGCGGCCGCCGTCGAGGCTATCCGCGCGCAGGCCGCCGCGCTGGGGCTGGATGCCGCGCATGGGATGCGCGTGGGCATCACCGGCGAAGTGCCGCTGGCCGACGAGGAATTCGCCTCGATCCGCGAGGGCATGGGGATGATCGGGCTGGGGATGCTGGGGGCGATGCTGGCCTGCCTGTGGCTGGCCACGCGCTCGGCCAAGATCGTGGGCGCGATCATGGTGACGATCATCGCAGGTCTGGCCATCACGCTGGCGCTGGGGCTGCTGGCGGTGGGGCGGCTCAATCTGATTTCGGTGGCGTTTATTCCGCTGTTCGTCGGGCTGGGGGTGGATTTCGGCATTCAGGTGGCGGTGCGCTTCAACCATGAGCGCCGCGCCGGGGCCGCGCCGATGGAGGCGCTCGAACGCATGGCCGCCGCGATTGGCGAGCCTTTGTCGCTCGCGGCGGCGGCGATTTTCCTCGCGCTGGGGGCGTTTCTGCCCACCGATTATGTCGGCATTGCCGAGCTTGGCGTGATCGCGGGCATGGGCATGATCGTCGCCTTCATGCTCAACATCACACTGCTGCCCGCGCTGCTGATGGTGCTGCGCCCGGCTGTTCCGGCGGCCGATGTCGGCTGGGCCGGGGCCGCGCCGCTTGATGCCTTTCTGCACCGGCATCGGCGCGATGTGCTGATCGCTTTTGTGGGCGCCATGCTGCTTTCGGTGGTCACGCTGGTCTGGGTCAAATTCGACTTCAACCCGCTGCACCTGCGCAACCCGCACAGCCCGGCGATGCGCGAGCTCTCGATCCTGATGAAGGATGCCGACCGCACACCCAACACGATCACGATCCTGGCCCCCAATGTGGCCGCCGCCGATGATCTGGAGGCGCGTCTGGCCCGCCGCAAGGAAGTGGCCCGCGCGATCACCATCGACAGTTTCGTGCCCGAGGCGCAGGGGGTCAAGCTCGCGCTGATCTCGGATGCCTCGCTGCTGCTGGATGCAACGATCAATCCTTTCGACTTTCCGCCCGCCAGCGATGATGCCGCCACCGTGGCCGCGCTGAACAAGGCGGCGGGGTCTTTGAAAGCGCTGGCCGCGCGGCCCGGCCCGGTCGCTGCGCCCGCCGCGCATCTGGCCGCCAGCTTTACCGCTCTGGCCGCCGCAAGTCCTGCCCAGCGCGAGGCGGTGAGCGCCATGCTGGTGCCGCCGCTCAATCTGACGCTGGACAAGATCCGCGCCTCGCTGACCGCCACCGAGGTGACGCGCGAGAACCTGCCCGAGGACATCCGCCGCGACTGGCTGGCCAAGGACGGGCGCGCGCTGGTGCAGGTGACGCCGCAGGTGGACGGCGCCGGGAACGGCACCGACAATGCCGCCATCGAACGCTTCACCGCCGCCGTGCGCGCCGAGGCGCCGCGCGCCACCGGCCTGCCCGTGGCGACGCAGGAGGCGGCCAAAACCGTGGCCCATGCCTTCATCACCGCGGGCATTCTGGCGCTGGCGCTGGTGTCGCTTCTGCTCTGGCTGGTGCTGCGCTCGGTGCGCGAGGTGGCCTTCACGCTGGCCCCTGTTGTGCTGTCGGGCTTCCTCACGCTGGGCACATGCGTTGCCATCGGCCAGCCTTTGAACTTTGCCAATATCATCGCCTTTCCGCTGCTCTTCGGGGTGGGCGTGGCGTTTCACATCTATTTCGTGATGGCGTGGCGTTCGGGCGTGGGCGATCTGCTCCAGACCTCGCTGGCCCGCGCGGTTTTGTGCAGCGCGCTGGCGACCGGCTCGGCCTTTGGCGCGCTGTGGTTCAGCGCCCATCCCGGCACGGCCAGCATGGGGCTGATCCTGATGCTATCGCTGGTCTGGACGCTGATCTGCGCGCTGATTTTCGAGCCTGCGCTGCTTGGCCCGGTCCATAAGAAGGAAAAGCCATGAGCCGCGAAAAGATCCTTCTGGCCTCGATCCACGATGTCGGCCCGCGCGCCGAGGCGCAGGTCGATCAACTGGCCGATCTGCTGGCCGATCTGCTGGGCGGCATGAATTTCGCCATGCTGATCGTGCCCGATCACTGGGGCGAGGCGCCGCTGGCGGGCAACGCGGCCTATCAGGCCAAATTGCGGCGCTGGGCCGATATGGGCGTGGAAATGTTCGTCCATGGCTGGTTTCACAAGGATCTGGCCCAGCACAGCGGCATGGCGGCCTTCAAGGCCAAGCATATGACCGCCAGCGAGGGCGAGTTCCTCGGCCTTTCGCAGGCCGAGGCGGCGCGGCGGATGGCCGACGGGCGCAAGCTGATCGAGGATATCATCGGGCGCGAGACGGCGGGCTTTATCGCGCCGGCATGGCTTTATGGACCGGGCGCGATGGCGGCGCTGGCCGAATCGGGCTTTCCTCTGGCCGAGGATCATATGCGCGTATGGCGGCCCGAAACCGGCGAGACATTGGCGCGCGGCCCGGTGGTGACATGGGCCAGCCGGACGCGGGGGCGCCAGCTTTCCTCGCGCTTCTTTGCCTCTCTCGCGCGGGTGGGGCTGCATGGGCTGGATGTGGCGCGCATCGCGGTGCATCCGGGCGATACCACTGTTCCGGCGCTGATTTCCTCGATCCGGGCAACCTATTCCAGCTTTGCCGCGCGGCGCCGTCCGGCCCGCTACGCCCAGTTGCTGGCAAGCTGAACATCTGCCCCATGGCCCGTTCAGCCCCCGTTAGAACCCAAAAGCCCATAACCATGGCGCAAGTTGCCTACTGGCATTCACCGGCAAAGCCTGCCAAGGCGGCGCCACTATGAGCGACAAGACACCATCGGGCGCGGCACCCTCCGTGGCGGATCAGGAAGCACAACAGATGTTGACCCAAAGCCCCGCCCATGGCGAGGCCCCAGAAACGGCAGCTGAACCGGCCCCCGTCCGCGACATCGCCCTGGAGGAAGCCGACAAGAAGCGCCGTTCGCGTATTGCCGGTTTTGCCAGTTCGCTGATCTCGCTGGCGATTCTTGTGGTGGTGGCGGTGCGGCTGCTCGATCTCAACCCCAAGGGGCTGATCGAGATGGTGCCGCGTTCGGCGCCGTTCTGGATCGTGTTTGCCATCAATTACATGATGCCGCCGCTGTCGGAATGGGTGATCTATCGCCGCTTGTGGCGCATCCCGGCCGCGGGCATCCCGGCGCTGCTGCGCAAGCAGGTGTCGAATGAACTGCTGATGTCCTATCTGGGCGAGGTGCAGTTCTATGCCTGGGCGCGGGCGCGGCTGGGCATGGTGACGGCCCCCTTCGGCGCGATCAAGGACATGGCCATCCTTTCGGCGCTGACGGGCAATATCGCCACGCTGGTGATGCTGGGCGCGGCGTGGAAGATCATCCAGTCGGGCGTGATGGGCAAGGACACGACCACCGTGTTCACCTCGCTGGGCGTGGTGCTGGTGACGTCCTTTGTCATTCTGCTGTTCCGGCAAAAGCTGTTTTCGCTGCCCCGGCGCGAATTGTGGATCATCACCGGCGTCCATTTCCTGCGCATCATCGCCTATGTCGGGCTGACCGCGCTGATGTGGCATCTGGTGTTGCCAGAGGTGGCCTACGGCATCTGGCTGGTGCTGGCCACGCTGCGCATGCTGATTTCGCGCCTGCCGCTTGTGCCTTATAAAGACGCCGCTTTTTCGGGGCTTGCCATCTTCCTGATGGGGCATGATGATCAGATTTCATACCTGTTGGCGATGATGGCTGTTCTTTACCCGATTGCCCATATTATCGTTGGCACGGTATTTGCCACTGTCGACCTTATCACCTCGCGCAAAGAAGGATAAAGCATGGCCTTGTTGTTGCCCCTGATCCTTGCCGCCGAAGCGCCGGCCAAGCCGGCGGTGCCGCTGGCCTCCACGCCCGAGCTGGGCAAGGCGGAGGGCAAGTGCCGGGCGGGCGAAAGCGGACCGGCGTTCCTTGTCGATGTTGTCGGTTTGAAGGACCGCACCGGCAAGCTCAAGCTTGAGGTCTATCCCAACAATGACGCCGATTTCCTGATGGATGACAATGTGCTCGTCTATCAGGGAAAGGCTTTCCGCCGGGTCGAGGAAGAAACGCCCGCCAGCGGCAATGTCCAGATCTGCGTACGCGTGCCGGGGCCGGGGCCCTATTCGATCATGCTGCTGCACGACCGGGACAACAACCGCAAGTTCGGCTGGTGGGTCGATGGCATCGGCTTTGCCTCGAACCCGCGCCTTGGCTGGCACAAGCCCAAGGCCGCCGCGACCAGGGCGGTGGCGGGCAATGGCCCCACGCGCATTTCCATCACGCTCAACTATCGCAACGGTCTGGGCATGTCGCCCATCAACTGATGCCGGTTAACTGATGCAGGCGTGACACACCGTGTCACGCCCGGCGCCCTCCCTCTTGCGCTTTGCCCCGCCAGAGGCCACATGCGCCCCGGATGTTATCGGACATCGGAAATGCAAACCTGTCCGGCGACAGGAGGGGCCAGTTGCGGATCGTTGATGTTTGCGCCTTTTACACGCCCCATGGCGGCGGCGTAAAAACCTATGTCGAGCAGAAGATGCGGATTGGCCCGGAACTGGACCATGAGATCATCATCCTTGCCCCCGGCGACCGGCATGAGGTGATCGAGCGCGGCCCCATGGCGCGGATCGTGACGATCCCGGCGCCGCGTTTTCCGCTGGATCGCAAATATTGGTATTTCAAGGACGAAGAGGCGCTGCACGCGGCGATCACCGCGCTGGCGCCCGATTTCCTTGAGGTTTCATCCCCATGGCGCAGCGCCAGCATGGTGGCTCGCTGGCCCGGCGATGCGCCGCGCGCGCTGGTGATGCATGCCGATCCGCTCTCGGCCTATGCCTATCGCTGGTTCGAACCGATCATGAGCCGCGAGGCCATCGACCGCAGCTTCGAGCCTTTCTGGAAGCACCTGCGCGAGCTGGGCCATCAGTTTGAGCGCGTGGTCTGCGCCAGCGCGGAATTGCGCGACCGTCTGGCGGCGGGGGGCGTGGCGCATACGGTGCTGCATCCGATGGGGATTGAGGCGGGATTGTTCAGCCCGAAACGGCGCAGCCCGACGCTGCGGCGGCGGTTGCTGGAAATGTGCGGATTGCCTGAAAGCGCCAAATTGCTGATCGGCGTGGGGCGGCTCAGCCCGGAAAAGCGCTGGCCGATGATCGTGGACGCGGTGGCTGCGGCCAGCCAGTCGATGCCGATCGGGCTGGTGTTGCTGGGCGCGGGCAACCAAAAGGCGCGGATTTTGAAGCAGGTGGCGGGCAATCCGCATATCAAGCTGCTGAAACCCGAAAAGGACCGCGCCAAATTCGCCACCATTCTGGCCAGCGCCGATGCGCTGATCCATGGCTGCGAGGCCGAAACCTTCTGCATGGCCGCCGCCGAGGCGCGGGCCAGCGGGGTGCCGGTGATCGTGCCCGATCGGGGCGGGGCGGCCGACCATGCGCGCGGCGGCGCGGGCGTCACCTACAGCGCGGGCAGCGCCATGGCGGCGGCGCGCGCCACGCTGCGCCTGCTGCGCAACCTGCCCAAGGCCCCGCCCGAGGTGAAGGTCGTCTCGACCCAGGGCCATTTCGAGGCGCTGTTTGCCGATTACGCCAAGGCCCGGCGCGGGCAAGGACCAGAGGGCGCCGAGGAATATCTTTCCGAAAAGGCCGAAGTCGCCTGAGTTTACCTTACACTGATGTTGATACGCGCTTTGCCCCTCTTGCGCAGGGGCAGGCGATGGCCTCTTGTGCGCGCCAAATCCTTCCTGCTGCGGAGCTTTCATGCGACACGCGATTACCAGCGCCCTTGCCTTCCTGCTTTCCACCGCTCTTTCGCCCTCGGTCGTGCTGGCCGCCCCGGCCCAGACGCCCGAACAGATCGCGGCGGCCGCGCTGAAGGAGGCCCCGGTGTGGGACGGCCATATCGACGTGCCCGAACAATTGCGCGACCGGCGCCACGACGTGCTCAAAGGCTTTGATTTCCACGACACCACCCGCGAACCGGGCGATGACAAGTGGAACACCAATACCCAACCCGGGGCCAAACCCGCCATCGTGCCGATGCAGACCGATCTGACCCGCATGAAGCAGGGCCATCTTCAGGCCGTGTTCTGGTCGGTCTATGTCTCGGCGGCGCTCAACGATCAGCAGGCCGTGCAGGCGACGCTGGAACAGGTCGATGTGATGAAACGCATCATCGCGGCCAATCCGGCCGAGATGCAGCTCTGCGTCGACGCGGCCTGCGTCGAAAAGGCATGGAAAGCGGGCAAGGTCGCCAGCCTGCTGGGGGCCGAGGGGGGCCATTCCATCGGCGGCTCGCTGGCCGTGCTGCGGACCCTGCATGAAATCGGCGTGCGCTATATGACGCTGACGCATTTCAAGACCACGCCATGGGCCGACAGCGGCACCGACGCGCCCCAGCACAATGGCCTGACGCCCTTCGGCAAGGATGTCGTGCGCGAGATGAACCGGCTGGGCATTCTGGTCGACCTCTCGCATGTCAGCCAGAAGACCATGCTGGACGCGCTGGAGGTTTCGGGCGCGCCGGTGATCTTCTCGCACTCCAACGCGCAGGCGATTTCCGGCCATCCGCGCAATGTGTCGGACGAGGTGCTGGACAAGGTCAAGCTGAACGGCGGCGTGGTCGCGGTCAATTTCTACCCCGGCTATATCAGCCCCGGCCAGTACACATGGAACGCCCAGCGTGCGGGCGAAATGGCGCGGCAAAAGGCGCTGCACCCCGACCGGCCCGACATCGCCGCCGCAGCGCTGGCCGATTGGGAAAAGGCCAACCCCAAGCCGGTCGCCACGCTGGCCGATGTCGTCGCCCATATCGACCATATCAAGCAGCGCATCGGCATCGACCATATCGCGCTGGGCTCGGATTTCGATGGCGGATCGGTGGGGCTCCAAGGCCTGCCCGACACCTCGGCCTACCCCGCGCTCTTTGTCGAACTGGCGCGCAAGGGCTACACCAAGGAGGATCTCAAAAAGATCGCCAGCGGGAATTTCCTGCGCGTCCTGAAGGCGGCGGAAGCCTATGCGGCGGCGCATAAGGGGGATCCGGCGATTGAAAATCCGACGGTGTTTTAATTCGGGCGTTTTTTTTGCCTCCGGCGGGCAAAGGGACTCGTCCCTTTGCAATCCCGTTAATGGGGTGGTGAATGTTGGAGAGGTTAGGGTTTGTTGATGGTTTGAAAGCCTGCGGCGCGGCGAGGTACAGCGATGACCTCACCGCGCCGCAGGCTTTCAAAACCATGATACGCGCGCCACGTTGCCACCCAAGCGCACCCCAAAAAACGGGATTGTTAAGGGCCCCCGCCCTTAACCCGCCGGAGGCACCCTCCAACCGAAAACCCTAAAACCCCTTCTTCCACCCCAAACTCACCCCCCGATCATCGGGCAGCGCGGCATAATGCCCCGGATTGCCGCGCCAGAACAGGTTCAGCCCCGCCGAGCCACCCTTTAACGGAAACTGCCAGGCCAGTTCGGCATCCACCTCGCGCCCCGTTGGCGTCAAAGACAGCCGCCGCATCCCCCAGACCGCGCCCGTGTCATAGTCATAGGCGACCGGCAGGTAGAAATTCATGCCGCCGCGCTCCACGCGCAGCGGTTGTGAAACACGCAGCGCCAGCACATCGCCGAATTTGAAGAAATTGGCGATCGAGCCATCGACCACCCAGCCGTTGGACACCAGCCCCGACCCCGCGCCGATAAAGCCCGAGCCGCGCACCTGGGTAAAGCCCTGGCGCCATGCCGCGCCGAAATGGAAATCGGGATAGGGCCGCCAGCCGAGCGCTGCATCCACAAACACCGTATCGGCCCCATGCGCCCCCAGCGCCGGATTGAACCGCGCGCCCAGAATGCCGCGCTGCTCGCTCATCCAGCTTGCGCCCAGACTGGCCTCGACATCGCCCCGCCGCCGGTCCAGCACCAAGCCGAAGCGCTGCACAAGATCGCGGCTCTCATTCTGGCTGGACGCGCCCAGCGCCTGCCATGGCGCGCCGGTCCAGCCATAGCCCTGCTGGCCCATGACCGTCAGGCCCCATTGGCCCAATCCCCGCCGGATCGCCAGCGAGGTCTCGCCGCTGCGGAAAAAGCCGGTGTCCTCCAGCGGATTGCCCGCCACCATAAAGGCGGGCCGATCCTGCCCCTGCAGGGAGGCCACGATCCCGTCGGCCCCCTGCGCCATGGCAAAGCCCATCGACAGGCCCGGCGCCACCCGCGCGATCACCCGCCCGGCCAGCACGCGGGCCGCCGCCGCATCCTCCTGGCTCAGCCGCAGTGCCCCCGACCATGGCAGCGCCAGATCGCGCGCGGTGGCGTCCACCGTAAAGGCCATCGCCACCGCGCCGCCGCCCAGCGCAAAGCCGCGATTCCGGTTCACCAGCGCCGGGGCCAGTTTGGGCATCAGCGACGCGCCGCGCAGCCCGTTGGCCAGATTGACCCCAAAGGCCCGCCCATAGGCATCCAGCACCACCGAGGCGACCGAAGCGCCCTGCGCCGCATCGCCCATCGCGGGCGACATGACCGCGCTGGTGCCGCCCAGCGCCACTTGCGTCGCGGTGCCCGCGAGCGAGGTCGCCCCTTGCGCATTGAAGGCCGCCGCAATGTCCAGCCCCCCGCGCCCATAGGTCGTATCCTGTCCGGCAGCGCCCAGATCGGTGGCGGTGTTGAGCAGGATCGAGACTGCCTGCGCGGCGGTCAGATTGGGAAAGGCCTGGCGCAGGAGCGCGACCGCGCCCGCGATCTGGGGCGCGGAAAAACTGGTGCCTTCATAGACCGTTGTATAGGTCGTGCCGCCCGATACCGTGGTCTTGATGACCCCGTTTTCATATTGGCAGCAGATCTGTTCGCCCAGCGCCGTCAGATAGTATGGCGCCTCTGTCCCGGCCCGGTTGGAAAAGCTGGAGATGACATTGGTCGATCCCACAGAGCCGGCGATGATGACATTGCCGTTGCCCGCCGCGCGCACGCCCGAGGCGAAGGGATCGACCTGTGCGGACGCATCATTGCCCGCCGAAACCACCACCACCACGCCCGCCCCGGCGGCCGCGGCAATCGCATTGGCAACATTGGCATTGGGGCTTGATCCGCCCAGCGACAGGTTGATGACCTTGGCCCCGGCGGCGATGGCGGCGGTGATGCCCTGGGCGATGGCATTGTCGTTGAAACTGCAACCCGCGCTGCTGGCGCAGGTGCCTGCGGTGTCGACGCGCATGGCCGCGATGGTGGCGTTGAAGGCCATGCCCATCACCCCCACCCCATTGCGCGCGGCAGCGGCCACCAGCGCGACAATCGTGCCATGGTCGCTGTCGGGATTGTTGAGGCCGCGGCTGCCCGCCAGATCGGTCGAGGCCGAGGAAATCCGCCCGGCGAATTCAGGATTGGTGGTGTCCAGCCCCGAATCGACAATGCCGATGGTCACGCCCTGCCCGCTGGCGCCTGCGGCCCATGCGGTGATCGCGCCATGCTGGGATGGGCCGGTCGAACGATTGTATTCGGCGGTCTGGAAACTGGCCGAAGGCGTGGGGGTGATGATCGCGCCGGGAGAGACGGTTGCCGTTGGCGTTGGCGTGGCCGTCGCGGTCGGCGTGGCGGTGGCGCTGCTTGTGCCGCTGGGCGTGGAATTGACCGACCCGCCGCCCCCGCCGCAGGCCGCCAGACCCGCCAGACCCGCGCCCACCACCGCCGTCAGCGGCAGGCGACGAACCATCGCCAAGGACCTGTTCAACCCATCCCGATTCATAGACCCATCCCCTGTGTCCCTCCTTCCTGCACCCTTTCGGGTAAACACCGGGTAACGATCCTGCCTTCACACTTGTTCTATGGCGCGTCAGGCGATAGGCGCTGTGGTCAAACAGGCTTATGCCGCCCCCTTCGCAAAGAGGCCAAGACCATGACCGACTTTACCAACCTTGCCGCCGCCATCGAGGCCGCCTGGGAAGCCCGCGACACCGTCACCCCCGCCAGCGCCGATGTGCGCAGCTCTGTCGAGGCGGCCTTTGGCCTGCTGGAATCGGGCGCGGCGCGCGTGGCTGAAAAGATCGACGGGCAATGGGTGGTCAATCAGTGGCTGAAGAAGGCCGTGCTGCTCTCGTTCCGCCTGAATGATAATGCGGTGGTGCCGAACGGTTCGGCCGGCGCGCCCGCGTTTGACAAGGTGGCCAGCAAGTTTGACGGCTATGACGACGCCAAGTTCCGCGAAGGCGGCTTCCGCGTGGTGCCGGGCGCGGTGGCGCGTGCGGGCTCGTTCATCGGCAAGAACGTGGTGCTGATGCCTTCGTTCGTCAACATCGGCGCCTATGTGGGCGAAGGTTCGATGGTCGATACCTGGGCCACGGTCGGCTCCTGCGCCCAGATCGGCAAGGGCGTGCACCTGTCGGGCGGCGTTGGCATCGGCGGCGTGCTTGAGCCGCTGCAGGCCGGGCCGGTGATCATCGAGGACGGCGCTTTCATCGGCGCGCGCAGCGAAGTGGTTGAGGGCGTCATCATCGGCGAGGGCGCGGTGCTTTCGATGGGCGTGTTCATCGGCGCATCGACCAAGATCATCGACCGCGCCACCGGCGAAGTCCATATCGGCCGCGTGCCGCCCTATTCGGTGGTCGTGCCCGGCTCGATGCCCGGCAAGCCGCTGCCCGACGGCACGCCGGGGCCGAGCCTCTATTGCGCCGTGATCGTCAAGACCGTGGACGCCCAGACCCGCGCCAAGACCGGCATCAACGATCTGCTGCGCGACTGATCCGGGACCGCAAAGGCTCATGAAAAAGCGCGCCCTCGCTCTGCTGCTCGCTGTTCTGGCTCCGCTGGGGCTGGCCTCCTGCGGCGCGGCGGAGGCCCAGAGCGCGCGCGCGCCCAAAACGCCGATGGCGGCGGCGCAGGTGCTGCGCCGCCTGCCCCATGATCCCCATGCCTATACCGAGGGGCTGTTTATCCATGGTGGACAGCTCTTTGAAAGCACCGGCATGGAGGGGCGCTCCAGCCTGCGCCGGGTTGATCTGGCCACGGGCCGGGTGCTGGAAAAGACCGACCTGCCGCGCCCCCTGTTCGGCGAGGGGATTGCGCCGTGGCGCGACCAGATCCTGATGCTGACATGGCGCGACGGGCTGGGCTTTCGTTTTACCCGCGCCGGGTTCAAGCCCATCGGCCGCTTCACCTATCTGGGCGAGGGCTGGGGCATGACGGCGCGGCCCGATGGGGCCGAACTGATCATGTCGGACGGCAGCAACACGCTGCGCTTCCTTGATCCGGCCACCTTCCGCACCCGCCGGATGCTGAGCGTCACCGCCGACGGGATCGGGGTGGACATGCTCAACGAACTGGAATGGGTCAATGGCGAGATCCTCGCCAATGTCTGGATGACCAGCCGGATTGCGCGGATTGATCCCGTAACGGGCCGGGTCAAGGGCTGGATCGACCTTGCCGCGCTGGCGCGTGAGGCAGGCGCCACCGGCCCCGATCAGGTGGCCAACGGCATCGCATGGGACGCGGTGGGCAAGCATCTTTACGTCACGGGCAAGGAATGGCCGGTGATGTTCGAAATCGCCCCGCCCGCCCCCGCGCGCCGCCCCAATTGACGCGCCACATGGACAAAGCGGCCTGAAACCGCCATGTCTGGGGTCTGATGGGCAACAATCTGTTCCTGCAATTTGCGGTTTCCTCGGCCATGGTCGTGCTTTGCGTGATCGTGCATGGCTTTGGCCTGTTTGGCCTGACCCGCGCTCTGCGCAGCGAGGCCAATGTCGAGCGTTTGCGCAATATCCGCCCGCTTTCGCCGCGCGGGGCGATTTTCACGCTCTCGATCGTGGTGGCGATCATCGCGCTGCATGGGGTGGAAATCTGGGCCTTCGCGCTGGTCTATTTCACGGTGGGCGCGGTGCAGGGGCTCGAGCCTTCGCTCTATTTCTCGACCATCTCCTATTCGACCGTGGGATACAGCGACATTCACATCACCACCCAGTGGCGGCTGATCGGGGCGTTTGAGAGCATTCTGGGGATGCTGCTGCTGGGCTGGTCCACCTCGTTCTTTTTCCGCATGCTGGGGCGCATCGACGCGCATTGATCGCGCATTATGGGCGCTTGCCGCGCGGCGCGCGCTGGATTACCGATGGGCGCTTGCGCCAAGACGGGATAGACCTCTTTCATGCCGATCATCCATAGCCTGCTGGGAATGCTGCTCATTCTGGGGATCGCCTTTGCGCTGTCCTCCAACCGGCGCGCGGTGCGGCCGCGCGTGGTGCTGGCCGCTTTCGGGCTTCAGGCGGGGCTGGCGGCGCTGGTGCTCTATGTGCCGGCGGGCAATGCGGCGCTTCAGGTCGTGGCGGGCGGAGTGTCCTCGCTCCTGGCCTATGCCCATTCGGGGGTGGATTTCCTGTTCGGCCCCTTGGCGAAACCGGAGATCGGCGGGGCCAGCTTTGCCATTTCGGCGCTGCCGGTGATCATCTTCTTCGCCTCGCTGATCTCGATCCTCTATTATCTGCGCATCATGCCGCTGGTGATCCGCTGGATCGGGGGCGGCCTTGAAAAGATCACCGGCATCAGCCGGATCGAATCGCTATGCGCGGCCAGCAATATCTTTGTCGGCCAGTCCGAGGCGCCGTTGGTGATCCGGCCCTATCTGGCTGCGCTCTCGCCTGCGCAATTGTTCTGCGTGATGACCGTGGGCATGGCGGGCGTGGCGGGCACGATTCTGGCCGCCTATGCCAGCATGGGCATCCGCATCGACTATCTGGTGGCGGCCGCCTTCATGTCGGCGCCGGGCGGGATCTGCATGGCCAAGATCATGATGCCCGATCCGCGCACGCCGCCGCCGGTCGATGGCGATCTGCCCGACAATATCGTGCCGCCCGCAGGACTTGCCGCCGCCGCGCTCAACCGCGCCGATGTGACGCATCAGCCCGGCGTGCATGTCGATGAGCCGGTTCCGCTGGCCCATGACGAGGAGCGCCCCGCCAATATCATCATGGCGGCCAGCGAAGGCGCGCAGACCGGCGTGAAACTGGCCGTGGCGGTGGGCGCGATGGTGCTGGCCTTTGTGGCGCTGGTGGCGCTGGCCAATGGCATCGTGGGGGGCATTGGGCATTGGGTCGGCATCCCCGATCTCTCGTTCCAGAAATTGCTGGGCTATCTGTTTGCGCCGATCTTCAGCCTGCTGGGCGCGCCGACATGGGCCGAGGCGATGCGCGCGGGCGGGATGTTCGGCACCAAGATCGTGCTCAACGAATTCGTCTCCTTCATCGATCTGGGCCAGGCCAAGGAATTGTCGGCCAAGACGGTCGCCATCGTCACCTTTGCGCTTTGCGGCTTTGCCAATTTCTCGTCCATCGCGATCCAGATGGCCGTGACCGGCAGCCTTGCCCCCAACCAGCGGCCGCTGATCGCCAAGATGGGGCTGAAGGCGCTGGCGGCGGGCGCGCTGTCCAACCTGATGAGCGCGGCGCTGGCCGGGCTGTTCCTGTCGCTGTAAAGTCATGAGCCAGCGTTGGGATGACGAATGGGCCGCCGCCATGCCCAAACGCGGGCGGCCAAGGCGCAAGGCAGGCATCGGCACGGTCTTCGTCGTCGTGCTGCTGCTGATGGCAATCAGTGTGGTGAGCACGCGATGGCGGCAATGGAGCGCGCCGCCGCCTACGGGCGTAACAGCCTCGGACCTGAAGCCCAGTGCGCAGGACCGTGAGAGCGCCCATTTCGCGCTGTGCAAGGGCCATGTCCGCGTCACCTGCGTCGTCGATGGCGACACGATCTGGTATCAGGGCGAAAAAATCCGCATCGCCGACATCAACGCCCCCGAAATCAGCCACCCGCAATGCGACTATGAGGAACAGCTTGGCGACAAGGCCCGCGACCGGCTGATGGGCCTGCTCAATGCGGGCGCCTTTTCCGTGGTGAGCGAAGGCAGCCGGGACGTGGACAAATATGGCCGCAAGCTGCGCGACATTACGCGGGGCGGGAAAAGCCTTGGCGAGGTGTTGGTGAATGAGGGGCTGGCCGAGCGGTGGACCGGGCATCGGCGGGATTGGTGTCATTGATTTGGGGTTTGGGTGCCTCCGGCGGGTTAAGGGCGGGGGCCCTTAACAATCCCGATATTGGCTTTGATGCGCCTCGCATTGGCCATGGCTGGTGGGCGCAACGTCACAAATATAAAGCCTGCGGCGCGGAGAGGTTGGACCTTTCAGCGCCGCAGGCTTTCAAATCATAGCAGTAAAAGCAAGTTGGCCAACCTCCCGCCACCCCATTAATGGGATTGCAAAGGGGAGTCTTTGTGGTCGCATCGCTGATGCCAAAAACCGGTTCCCACTTTTTGGCGCGATGCTCCGGTCCCTTTGCCCGCCGGAGGCATCAAACGCCTAAATCAAAGCGTCCAATCCGCCGCATCCCCCAGCTCACCCTTAAGGTCAGCCAGCGTACCGCCCGCGTTCAAAAGCCCGCGCAGAGCCTCCCCGCCCAATTCATAATATTCACGATGCGGCACGGCGAGGACGACCATGTCATAGGTCCGTTCGAGCGCGTCGTGGACGAGCGGGATACCATATTCATGCATCGCCTCATCGGCATCGGCATGGGGGTCGTGAACCGCCACGCCATGGCCAAGACGGCCCAAGGCCGAGACCAGATCCGCCACCTTGGAATTGCGCAGATCGGGGATGTTTTCCTTGAAGGTCAGGCCCAGCATGAGCACGCTGCCGGTCTTGCCGCCACGCGCCTTGTGCAGTTCCTTGGCCACCCATCCGGCCATCCCGTCATTGATCCCGCGCCCGGCCAGAATCACGCGCGGATCAAGACCAAGCTGCTCGGCCCGGTGCGAGAGGTAATAGGGGTCGACGCCGATGCAATGCCCGCCCACAAGGCCGGGCGCGAAGGGCAGGAAGTTCCACTTGGTGCGCGCGGCGGCCAGCACATCCCAGATCGAGATGTCGAGCCGGTTAAAGATCTGGGCGATCTCGTTCATGAAGGCGATGTTGATGTCGCGCTGGGCGTTTTCGATCACCTTGGCGGCTTCGGCGGCCTTGATGCTGGCCGCGCGGAACGTGCCGCCGCTGGTCACGCTGCCATAAAGGTGCGCCACGCGGTCGAGGATTTCGGGGGTCTGGCCCGAAACGACCTTGGTGATCTTGTCGATCGTGTGTTCGCGGTCGCCCGGATTGATGCGTTCGGGGCTGTATCCGAGGAAGAAGTCCTTGCCGCACAACAGGCCCGAATGCGCCTCAAGGATGGGGGCGCAAATGTCTTCGGTCACGCCGGGATAGACGGTGCTTTCATAGACCACCACCGGCACGCGCCCTTCGGCAATCGCGGCGGGCAGCATGGCGCCCACGGTGCGGCTTGCCGCCTCGACCATGCGCAGATCGGGGCGATTGGCGCCGTCGATGGGCGTGGGCACGGTAACGATGTAATAATCGGCCGGGGGGCACACCTGCGGATCGGCGGCCAGAGCCAGCGTGCTGGCGGCCAGGCGGTCGCGGTCGATCTCGCCGGTGCGGTCATGTCCGCTGTTCAATTCGTCGATGCGGCGCTGGTCGATGTCCAGCCCGACCGTCTCGAACTTGCCCGCCAGCGCCACGGCCAGCGGCAGCCCGACATAGCCAAGGCCCACCACCACGACGCGCGTCACGCGCTGGGCCGCATCCACAGAACCAAGCGAAACAGGCGCGGCATCACCCACCGCAACCTTGGAATACATATACGTCAAAGCGAACCCCCTCTGGCGGCTCGGCATGGAATTTGCCGCCAAGGGACTTAGGCCCAAGGCTCTTATATTACGGTTAACACCTGCAAAGCTAAAGCATCACCGGCAAACGCCCCATGAAGGCAACCATAAGGCAGAGTATTCGCATGACCGATCAACCGGCCAAGATTCTCGTTATTTTCGGCACCCGCCCCGAAGCGATCAAATTGTTCACGGTGGTGGCGGCGCTGAAGCAGGATCCGCGATTCGAGCCCATCGTCTGCGTTTCGGCCCAGCATCGCGCGATGCTGGATCAGGTGCTGGAGATTGCCGGGATTGTGCCGGACCACGACCTCGACCTGATGCGCCCGAATCAGACGCTCGATGGGCTGACCGCCGCGCTTTTGACCGAATTGGGCGGCGTGATGGATCGGGTCAAGCCCGACCGCGTGATCGTTCAGGGCGACACGGCCACGGCCATGGCGGGGGCGCTGGCGGCCTATTACCGCAAATTGCCGGTCGATCATGTCGAGGCCGGTTTGCGGTCTGGCAATATCTATCACCCTTGGCCCGAGGAAGTGAATCGCAAGATCATCGGGGGCATCGCCTCTTTGCATTTTGCACCGACCACCACCAGCGAGGCCGCCCTGCTGCGCGAGAATGTTAGCGCGGATCGGGTCCACGTTACGGGCAACACCGTGATCGACGCGCTGCATTGGGTGCTGGGCCGAATCGAGGCGCAGCCTTCGCTGGCCGGCGGACTGGATGAACTGGCCGAGCGGTTCAAGGGCAAGCGCATCATCGGCGTCACCAGCCACCGCCGCGAGAATTTTGGGCATGGCATGGAGAACATCGCCAGCGCCATCCGCCGGATCGCCGAGCGCCCGGATACGGCTATCATCTTCCCGGTGCATCTCAATCCCAATGTGCGCGCGGTGATGAATGAGCGGCTGGTGGGCCTCGACAATGTCGCGCTGATCGAGCCGCTCGACTATCCGCATTTCGCGCGTTTGCTCTCGATGGCCGAAATCATGCTGACCGATTCGGGCGGGGTGCAGGAAGAAGCCCCGGCGCTTGGCAAACCTGTACTGGTCATGCGCGAGACGACCGAGCGGCCAGAGGGCGTTGTTGCGGGAACGGCGCGGCTGGTGGGCACCGATTCTTCGCGTATTGTTTCCGAAATCTTCAGCCTTCTTGACGATAAAGCCGCCTACGAAGCCATGGCGCGCGCCCATAACCCGTTCGGGGATGGGCAGGCATCGCGCCGCATCGTGGACGCGCTGGCGCAGGAGGTATGGGGCGCATGAAATCGGACAAGAAGCCTGACGTTTGTGTGGTGGGGCTGGGGTATATCGGCCTGCCCACGGCCGCGATTGTCGCCCGTTCGGGCTGCCGCGTGCGCGGGATCGACGTCAGCCAGAAAGTGGTGGACACGATCAACCGCGGCGAGATCCATATTGAGGAAGTCGATCTGGACGGCCTCGTCCATGCCGTGGTCGGACGCGGGCTGCTGACCGCCTCACTGGAGGTGGCGTCGGCCGATGTGTTCGTTATCGCTGTGCCGACGCCCTTTGGGCCGAACCACGAACCGGACGTGTCCTATGTGCTGACGGCGGCGCGCTCCATCGCGCCGGTGTTGAAACAGGGCGACATCGTGATCCTCGAATCAACCTCGCCCGTCGGCACCACCGAACAGATCCGCGATCTGTTTGCCGAAATGCGCCCGGATCTCAAGATCCCCGGCCTGACCCGCGACACGCCCGATGTGTCGATTGCCTATTGCCCGGAACGCGTGCTTCCGGGGCGCATCCTGCACGAACTGACCGAGAATGACCGCTCGATCGGCGGCATCACGCCGCGCTGCGCGCGCAAGGCGGTGGGCTTTTACAAGATCTTCGTGCGCGGCCAGTGCATCGCCACTGATGCGCGCAGCGCGGAAATGACCAAGCTGGTCGAAAACGCCTATCGCGACGTCAACATCGCCTTTGCCAACGAACTCTCCATCGTGGCCGACCGCATGGGTCTGGACGTGTGGGAAGTCATCAAGCTGGCCAATCGCCATCCGCGCGTGAATATCCTTTCGCCCGGCCCCGGCGTTGGCGGCCATTGCATCGCGGTCGATCCGTGGTTCATCGTGGCCAGCGCGCCCACCGAAACGCCGCTGATCCGCACTGCGCGCGGCGTGAATGACGGCAAGATCCACCACGTCATCGCCAAGGCCGACGAGTTGATTGCCGCGCATCCGGGCGCCCGTGTTGCAGCGCTGGGGCTGGCGTTCAAGGCCAACATCGACGATTTCCGCGAAAGCCCGGCGCGCCTTGTCGCCGCCACCCTCGCCCGCAAATATCGCGAGCGGATGAGCATCGTCGAACCCTATGCCACGGTTCTGCCCCGCGAATTCGAAGGCACCGGCGCCACCCAGATCGACCTCGACGAGGCGCTGGAGGAATGCGACATCCTTTTGGTGCTGGTGGATCATGATGCCTTCCGTCAGGTCCCGCTGGCCGAGCGCGCAGGCAAGATCGTCTATGACACGCGCGGGATCTGGCCCGATCAGCCCAAGGGTGGGGCCGAGGTCGGTGAAGGATTGCGTTTGGTGGGGTAAGATTTGCCTCCGGCGGGCAAAGGGACTCGGTCCCTTTGCAATCCCGTTAATGGGGTGGCGCGTGGCGGGCAGGCTTGCTTGTAACCGATGAATGGAAAGCCTGCGGCGCGGAAGGGTTGCACCTTCAGGCGCCGCAGGCTTTATTGATTCAAAGGCCGCGCCCGTCACCAAACGCCGCCCTCCAAACACAACACCGACAATATCGGGATTGTTAAGGGCCCCCGCCCTTAACCCGCCGGAGGCAAACATTCAAAAACCAGAACCTCAAATCCCCCCATACCACTGATACCCGGCCACATCCTCCCAATAGCCGCCCTTGCCGCCATAGAGCCCGGCGAGCGTATCGCGCAGTTCGATCCGCATCACATATTTGGCCTGCTTATAGCCCAACTGCCGCTCGACGCGCAGACGGACCGGCGCGCCATGCTCCAGCGGCAATTCGCGCCCGTTCATCGCCCATGCCAGAATCGTCTGCGGGTGGAAGGCATCGATCAGGTCGATGCTCTCGTAATAGGGGACGTCGTCGGTCTTGTCGGCGCAGTGGAACACCACGAATCGCGCGGTCGACATCAGCCCCGCCATGGCCAGCACCTGCCCCAGTTGCGGGCCTTGCCACTGGCCGATGGCGGACCAGCCCTCGACGCAGTCGTGGCGGGTGATCTGGCGGCGCTGGGTCATGGCCTTGAGCGCGGTGAGCGGCAGGTCGAGCGGGCGCTTGACCAGCCCATCGACGCGCAGCGACCAGCGCGCAAACCCATCCGCCGCATGGGCCGCCCATGCCGCATCGCCCTCGGTATTGCCGTTCGAGCGGAAGGTGGGCGACATCTCCGCTTCGCGGAATTCGCGCGCCAAGGCATCGCGGCCCAGCAGCAATCGTTGCGCGGGCTGGTGAAGCCCGGCGGCCCCCTCGACCCAGCCTTCGATTGTGGGCTGCCGCACAATCCGGTCGCAACCCGACAGCAGCAGGCCACCGCCCGCGATCAGGCCCCTCCTCGATAGTGTGGGGCGCGAAATCATGGCCTGCCTCCTTCGCGCCGCCAACCCGTGATCATGCCGCGCAACTGATCGACCGGCCCGGATGCCAGCACCATCGCCAGATGCACCACCACGAACAGCACGATGCCGCAAAGCCCCAGAAAATGCAGCGAACGCGCCGATTGCCGCCCGCCCAGAACATCAAGCAACCAGGGCGCTGCCGCATCCATCCCCGGCGAGAGCGCCAGCCCCGAAGCGATCATCAGCGGCAGCAGCCCAAACAGCACGCCCGCATAGGCAAATTTCTGGAGCACCCCATAGGCCCCGTCATGGAACCGGAAGCGCAGATGGTCGACCACATCGCGCGCAATCGAGCGCGGCGACCATTCCGCCGCCGTGATGTGCAGATCGCGCCGGATATGCCCATTGACCAGCGACCACAGCAGATAGGCCGCCAGCCCCAGCGCCAGCCCCCATGCAAAAGCCAGATGCCAGCTTCGCGCCAGCGCCAGATCATAGGTGGAGGGCAAAGTCATCCAGCCCGGAAAGGCCAGCGCCAATTCGGCCCCATCGGCCCCGCGCGAAAGGCCAAAGACGCCGGTCGTATCGAATGTATGGCCCAGCAACGTGATCCCGCCATGGTTCACGCCTGCCGCATCGGTCCATGCGCCGAATTCCAGCCATGCCGGATCATCATTGGCGCCATAGGCCCCCCAATAGAGTCGCGGATGAGCGTTGAAGATCATCAGCCCGCTCATTGCCATGACCAACAGCACCAAGACATTGATCCAGTGCCACAAACGCGTGGAAAGCCGGTGGCGGCGCACCGGCGCGCGCGGCGCATGGCTGTCCTCGCGCAGGATGCGCCCCTTGAAGGGGGTGAAGTCCTTGTCCTCATCCATCGCGCAAACCTAGGGCAGAGGCCCTCGCGCGGCAAGATAGGACCAAAATCGCGACGTCCATATGTGTGCGGCAGATGGGCGTGACGTAAACTCTCCCGGCATGCGCAATCGCCTCCCGCTTGCGCATGCCGGGATGGCCCGTGCCCGGCCCGATGGCCGGACCGGGCGCGGATGGGCCAGAGAGGACGGCCACTTTCATGGCACGTCCGCCCGGCGCGCCGCATCCAATCCGCCTGTATTTTGCGCGGCTTGCCGGGGGCGCGGCAGCGGCGCCATCCATGGCCAGGACCGGCATGAAGCAGGCATGTTCGCGCGGGGCGGCGTCGATCTGCGCCCCGCTGCCCCGTGCGGCGGGGCATCGGCCTTTGCATATTGCGAATATCCTTCGGCAGGGCAATCGCCATGACGCAACTGCACAATGAACCGGGCGGATTAGGCCCGATCCGGAACCGACCGGGCGGGTTTAACCCACGGCTGCAATCGTCTGTAACAACCGCATAACCACACACTCGCACGCGCAGCAAAACCAAGGCGTCCTGCCGCATTTTTCCAATAAGCCCGATGAAATACAAGAGCTACGGGAAGATCGACGTCAGGATGGACCATCGCTAACCATATAAATCATTCCGACACCACCGGAGCTTTCATCCAGTCTTTGACACCATTTCGGATGCTTAAGAGGTTAACTGCGACGAAAGCACAGACTACGCTGCACTGCACACAAGGGGAATCATTCTATGGTTGCAATGCCTGCGCAATCCATCGCTTCGACGCGTTCGCGTGCCGTCAAGTCCGAAGATCGCCCGGTCCATGGCCAGGCATTCTTCGACTATGATGACTATTCCTCGGAAGAGGACGATGACGATTCCAGCGAATTCTCGACAGGATTCGACTGGTTCCGCATTCTCGACATAGCCTTGTCACTGATCGCCCTGACGGTCTTTGCCCCGCTGCTGCTGGTGGTTGGCATCGCCGTCAAACTGACCAGCGAGGGACCGGCCATCTTTCGCCACCGCCGCATCGGCCGCGACGGACGGGAATTCTATTGCTTCAAATTTCGCACGATGGTCTGCGATGCCGATAAAAGGCTGGCGGTCCTGCTGCGCGAAAATCCGGCAGCGCGCGCGGAATGGGAACGCGATCACAAATTGCGAAATGATCCGCGCATCACGCCAATCGGCGCCTTTCTGCGCAAGACCAGTCTTGATGAACTGCCCCAGATCTTCAACGTCCTGTTGGGCACGATGAGCTGGGTCGGACCGCGCCCGATCGTGGCGGGCGAAATCATCCGCTATGGCCGCCGCTTCAACGCCTATTGCAAGGTCCGCCCCGGCATCACCGGCCTGTGGCAGATTTCGGGTCGCAATGACACGTCCTATCGCCGCCGCGTGGCCATGGATGTGCTCTATGTCCGCACGCGCAGTCCGCTGCTCTACAGCATGATCATTTTCCGCACCATTCCGGCGGTGCTGCGCCAGCATGGGTCCTATTGATCCGGAGAAGCCAGAGCATGCCGTCAGGCTCGGATCAGTAGATGCAAGCCATGTTCGAGACATGATGAAAAGCCGGGTTGGCAGTGGAAGCTCCAGCCCGGTTTTTTGTGTCCCGATCGCACGGGATCGGTACCGGTAACGCGCCGGACGCTCCGTCGAAATCCCTGCCTTAACCGCTTTAAGTATAGTACCTCTGTTGACCGGAGGGTATGATAAACCACTGCTCCTAACGAAAAATAAGGGCAGTTTTTGTAAAAGGAGGCCACAGCAGAAGGATATGTCAAATGAAAATGGACAGCGTGATAGGTCTTTCTTTGGCAGGTGCGGAGGGCGCCGTGTCCAACCATCAAGACAATCGGGTCATTAAGGTGCAGTTCCAGAAGCGCCCGCACCGGGGGCGTATCGTCCCGCATCAGGCTTTGACCGAAGCCGATCGTTTTGATGGCAAATATTCGCCGGCTGTACGGCTTGGCGTGCTGGCCGCGGGCACCGTGGTGACGTGGATGGGGGTCTTTGGTCTGGCCCGCCTGCTTCTGAACTGAACTTTTCCGACAGGATTGCCCGCTCCCGCCCCCCCCCCCGGCGGGGAAGCGCGCGACAGGGCGCTGTTGGGGTTTTCTCTGCCCGACATGACGACCATTCCCATACAGATTGGACCGCTGCGCCCGATCGGCGCATCGAACGGCAGGCGACAGGACATCCCGCCGGATCGGGTCCGATAAATCGCGCGCAGAGAGGCTTTCGCGCATCCCCCTCGCGGCCGCGACGCCGCTAAGCTACCGTATCGCCAAGTATTGTGATCCCCGTTTACCGATCCGCATTCCAGCGATCGCGCCTTTCAAAGCCGTTACTGCCCCGCGCGGCGCCCATTTGCTTCAAAACGAACGCAATTACGGCCTGTTACATATTTTTTCATGCTACGCACAATCACCTCATGCGGTTTGCCGATGCGAACCGGAAACTATCGCCTGATCGCGCCCGCGGCAGGTTATTTGTCAGGAGTGATTGGTCCATGCGCTCAACACCAGCCCGCCGGCACCACCTTGGCCTGGGTCTTGCCCTTCTGTCCTTTCCCATCGGGATGACGCAGGGCGCGGCACAAACCGTCCCCGCGCCGCGCATCAGCGCCGCCAATGTGGCGGAATCGGCCTCGTCTGTGCCGGGCGACTATCACTTTGGTCCCGGTGATCGGCTGCGCATCACCGTTTACGGCGAAACCTCGCTGACCGGGGAATATGCTGTGACCAGCGGCGGCCTGATCTCCTTCCCGCTGATCGGCGATGTGGAGGCGGGCAATCGCACCCGCGGCGAAATTCAGGCCACGATCCACGACCGACTGGCGGCGGGCTATCTGCACGATCCGCGCGTGGCGGTCGAAGTGGTCGATTTTCGCAACTTCTACGTTCTGGGCGAGGTGAACAAGCCCGGCGAATATCCCTACCGCCCCAATCTGTCGCTGGAACAGGCCGTGGCAACGGCCGGGGGCTTTACCTATCGGGCCAGCCACAAGAACATTCTGGTCCGCCACAACAATGAGGACAGCTATCACCCGGTGCAAAATGATCGCTCAAGCCAATTGATGCTGCAGCCGGGCGACACCGTGAAGGTGGGCGAACGCTTCTTCTGATCCCTTGATGCGGGGTGGGCGGGGCAAATGGCACCGCTCTTCCGCGCGAATCCGACACCTGCGGCGGGGCAGGCGATAGGAGCAATTCATGACACTGTCGGCCAGGCGCGATGATATTGATGGCCTGCGTTGCGTAGCGATTCTGTCGGTTCTGCTGTTTCATTTCGGATTCAGCTTCATTCCCGGCGGCTATACCGGGGTCGATGTGTTCTTCGTGATTTCGGGCTATGTGATCACAAAGAGCATCCATCTCGATATTGCCCGCGATCAGTTCAGCATCGGCAATTTCTATTTCAAACGCTTTCGGCGCATCACGCCGGCCTTTGTGACCACGCTGCTGCTGACCAGTGCGGCGTGCTATTTCCTGCTGCTGCCCGATGATCTGGTCGATTTCGGCAAATCGGCCGCGGCGGCCAGCGCCTTTGCCTCGAATTTCTATTTCTGGAAAACTTCGGGCTATTTCGCCAGCGCCGCCCAGACCAAGCCCCTGCTGCACACTTGGTCGCTGTCGGTGGAGGAGCAGTTCTATATCTTCTCGCCGCTGCTGATTTACGCGCTCTCACGGATCTCGGCACGCAAGGCGCTGTGGGCCCTCGCGCTGATCATGCTGGCCAGTCTGGCCGTCAGCATCGCTGCGGTTTTTCTCGCGCCCACGCTGGGCTTTTTCGGCCTGCCCTCGCGCGCTTGGGAATTGCTGATCGGCGTCTGGCTGGCCACGTTCGATCCCCGTTCGCAGCCGTCGCGCGCCGCGCGTCAGGCATTGGGGCTGGCGGGGGCGGCGCTGATCGCGGCGGGCATGCTGCTGCTGCGTGAGGATGATCCGTTTCCGGGCTGGTATGCGTTGCTGCCTTGTGTAGGCACCGCGCTGTGCATTGCAGCGGGCACCAATCTGCGCAACACGGATGAACAAAGTCTGGTCGGGCGCCTGCTGTCATGGCGGCCGATGGTGTGGATCGGCTGGATTTCCTATTCGGTCTATCTGGTCCACTGGCCGATCGCGGCGCTGTTTCAATATCGGATGCTGCGCGCGCCTACGCCGTTGGAAGGGGCGGCCATGGTGGGGATAAGCATTATGCTGGGCACGCTGTCATGGCGCTTTGTCGAACAGCCCACCCGCCATATCGACGCCCGCCATATGCGCCGGGTGCTGGTCGGCGGCGTGGGGGCCAACCTTGCCGGGGTGGCGCTGGGCCTGTTGCCGGTGATGGGGCAGGGTTTCGCCTGGCGCTATCCCGAATGGCGCCAGCAGAAAATCGCCGGTCTGGAGGATTGGGGCGGCGCGCAATGCTTCCATCAGGACCCCACCACGCCCATCGATTGGGATGCGCGCAAATGCACCCGCATCCATGGCGACAAGGGGCGGATTCTGTTGTGGGGCGATTCCTTTGCCGCGCAATATACGCCGGGCATTCTGCGCGACGGGCTGCATATCAATTCCGACGTGCTGCAATATACTTTCGCCGGTTGCCCGCCGCTGCTGACCTATCATTCGCTGGCCCGCACAGGATGCCATCGGTCGAATCAGCGGGTGCCCGATCTGATCCGGCAACAGCATATCGACACCGTGGTGATGGCTGCGAAATGGACCGATGTGCCGCAGCACACGCTGCATGAAATGCCCGCAACCATTGACGCGCTGCGCCGCGCCGGTGTGCGCGTGATCGTCATCGGCCAATCGCCCGAATTCGCCATGGATGTACAGCGCATCGACTACCTCTCCGGCCAGATTGCCCAAAAGGGCAAGAGCGAATGGCTCACCTCCGTCGATGCCGATTTCAACGCAAAGATGATGAAGCTGGCCAAGGGGGCGACCTTCATCGACCCAATGCGCGCCTTCTGTAACGGCCGGTTTTGCCGGTATAAATCGGGATCGACCTATTATTTCGTCGATTACGGGCATTTCTCGCGCGAGGGCAGCCTGAGGGCGGTCGAAGCCTATTTCTCATCGGTGGTGCGCGCCGATGGTGTGCGCTTGTAATGCCGCATCCCTGACCGATCAGACCAATTGAGGGGCAAACACGTGATTGAGGACGCCAACCCAAAGCCAGCGCCTTCGCCTCTGGAGGTGACGGTGGCGATATGCACCCTGCGCCGCCCCCAGATCGAGGATGCGCTACGCTCCCTCGTCCATCAGACCATGCCCGAACAGGGGCGGATGCGCGTTTGCGTCATCGACAATGATCAGGATGATCGCCGCCGCGCAGAGATCATGGCCATGGGCGCCGATCGGGGGCTGGATCTGGACTATGTCCATGCGCCCAGGTTCAATATCTCGCTGGCGCGCAATGCCGCGCTTGATGCCTGCGCCACGCGGTGGCTGGCCTTTATGGACGATGATGAAATCGCCCTGCCCGACTGGCTGGCCAATCTGCTGGCCCGACGCCACGGTCATCAAGCGGTTTTCGGCATCGCGCGCGCCATCTATCCCGAAACCGGCGTTCCCCGCTGGATCGCGGGCGAGGATTTCCATTCCAATACGATGGATCGGCAGGACCCGCCGTGGAAGGGCTATACGTGCAATGTCCTGATCGACATGGATTTCGTGCAGGCCCACGGACTGCGCTTCAAGGAAGAGATGGGCCAGATCGGCGGCGAGGACACGCTGTTTTTCCGCGATATGTATAAGGCGGGCGGCCAGTTGGCCTATGCCCCCGGCGCGATTGTCGAGGAGCCGACCCCGCTGTCCCGCATGACCTTGGGCTGGCTGATCAAGCGGCGGTTCCGCAGCGGGCAGGTCCATTTCATCGTGCTGCGTCAGGAGGGAAAAACGATAAAGGGTTCCGCGCTGGCGGTGGCCAAGGCGGGGCTGTTCCTGCTGCTGGCCACGCTCAACCTGCCCCGCCCGTCCAAGGCCGCAAGGCATGTACTGCGCGCGGCGCTGCATATGGGGGTCTTCGCCTCGGCTCTGGGCTTTGCCCCCTATCGCGAATATTCGGCCCCGGCCTGATCCTGCGGCCTCGCGCCTGGTTCGGGCGCAGGCTTTAGGCGCGGGCGTCAGGCGCGGACGGGCAGGCGGATCCATTTCCGCCATTGCTCGGCCACGGCCAGTTGATGAAACACCCCGGCGATCAACAGCGCCACGCCTCCGGACACCGCCCAGAGCGCCACCGTCCCCGACCAGCCATAGGCATGCGCCAGCGCCCCGCCCAGCACCGCCACCATCATCGCGCCGATCAGCCCGACCAGCGGCAGGCCGATAACGATCATGCCAAAATCGCGCAAAGACGACAGATGCCGCGTCAACCCCGCCGACCACAGGCAGACCGCGATATTCTTGGCCGTGATCGCCCATGCCACCTCGGCCATACCGATCCAATGGGCCAACGCCACCAGCGCGATGGTCATGGCGGTGGAGATCAGGGTGCGGTTGCGCAACAGGCGGTTATGGCCATGGGTTGAGAAATAGGCCCCCTGCACATTGGCGATCACCCGTGAATAGCCGCCGATCGCCATCGCCTGCACCACCGGCACGGCCGGCAGCCATTGCGTGCCAAACACCAGCGACACCACGGTATTCGCATGGAGCATCAGCACCGCCGAGGGCACGCCGAACAGAAAAGTCATCATGACCAACGCCTTGCGAAAATCATCGCTCAGCCCATCGCCGCTATGCGCGGCAAATCGCGGTTGATACAGCGTGGCAACAAAAGCCTGCGAGGCAGCAATCTGGGCCATATCGACCCGCTTGCCCAGATTGTACATGGCCAGCGTGGCAGGCGTCAGAAAGGCACCAATCAGCACCTGGTCAAAGAAATTGTTGAGCGTGCCGATCGCGCGCACCTGGCTGGACATCCATGCCACCGGCATCAGCGGCGCGGCCTGACGCCAGCGCAACGAAACCGCTGCCCCGCCCCCCGCGGCGATCACCGCCACCCAGTTGAGCATGGATTGCCCCAGATAATAGCCGACCATGCCCCACACCGGCCCCGCCCGGTCCGACAGGCCCAGACCGATGATAATACCGCCGACATTGCTCATCAGCCCGCGCGAGGCCATCGCGCCATAGGCCTGTCGCCGCGCCAGCAGCGCGGTGGGATGCTGGGCCAGCGTGTCAAAGGCCAGTTTGCCCCCCACGATCATCGCGGCCAGCCCCAGCCCCGCCGCCGCCGCGCCCATGTGGGGCAGCGCGAAAAGCACCACGCCAAGATAGATTCCGAAAGCCCCCAGCGCGCAGGCCATCAACACCCCGCCCGCAGCCGCATCGCGCGACCGGTCCGCATCGCGGTCCACCAGCAGCGCTTCGTAAAGCCCGTTGGGACACAGCGCCTTGAGTACCTCGATCCACGCAAGGCAGAACGCCATCACGCCCATCTCCGCCGGGGTCAGATGGTGGCTGAAATAGACGAACATGCCCAGCGGGGCCAATACCGCCAGCCCTGCGTTGATCGCCGAAATTGCCGTATGCACTTTGCCATAACCGGCCGAGCCAGACATGTTACCCCCTTTGAATAAATCGGGATTGGCGGCGATCAATCGCGCGCAAATTCATCCGGCAATTGCCAGACGCGGATGTAATCGACCTTCATGCGCGCGGGAAACGGCGTGGTCGCATCGGGATTGCCGGGCCATTTGCCCCCCACGGCGAAATTGACCAGCACATACATCGGTCGCCGCATCGCGGGGCAAGCCGCCGCCTCGGCCACGGGATGCCCATCGACATACCAGCGCAATTTATCCACCGTCCACAACAGGCCGAACGTATGGAACGCGCCGGGATTGCTCAGCTTCATGTCCCCGGCCGGTTTGCTGTGTTCGCCGGGGCAATGGGGGGTAAAGAACAGGTGGTCGCCCCCGATCGCCTCGACAATGTCGATTTCCGGCGGCCAGCTCTTGTCCATGGGCAGCAGCCAGAAGGCGGGCCAGAAGCCTTTGCCCACCGGCATGGCGGCGCGCATTTCGAAATAGCCATAGCGCTGGGCAAAGCTGAAGCGCGTGGCGATCATTCCGGAGGTGTAATCCTGCCCCCAGATCGCCTTTTTCACTGCGGGCGAGACGCGATCGGCGGTGATTTCCAGCGCGCCATTGGCGATGCGAAACGGATCGACGGTGATCGGTGCGGCGCCGACGCCGTGAAAGTCGCGGTCCATATAGGCCTGACGCTCACCATTGTTGGCCAGAGCGCGGCTTTCGACCATAGCGGGGCCGCCATAGCCGAATTGGGTGCGCCAGCGGCCGGACTGGCTGCGCTCGTCAAAGAAGGAAAAGCCGTCAAATTCGTCGTGAAAGGTCAGGCGGACGGGATAGGGCAGACTGGCGGCGGGGGCGGGCGTATCCGGGGCGGGAGCCTGTTCGCTGGCCCCGGCGCATCCGCCGCCGATCTGCACCACAAGGCCCGCCGCAACCGCCACAGCCCCGGCGGCCCAGAGGCGTAGGGAAGATATGGTCTTGCCTGTCATGATGAAAATTCCGACCGATTGAGGCGCGGGGCGAAGGCCCGCATGAATTTTGCGGGCCAGTCGGCGCTCATGAAGGGCCTTTCGACCAGCGCATAGAAGACCAGCCCCGCCGCAATCGAAATGATAGGCAACAGCGCCATCGCCGAAGGGATGATCCAGAGGGCGGGAATATGCATCACACGGGTCAGCGCGATCCAGACGATGACCATCAGCGGCACATGGATGAGATAGATCGAGTAACAGGCGCTGCCGATCAGGGCGATCCATGGAGCGCCCGCCAGTCTGCCCGCCCGCGTGCCGCCCAACGCCCCGTCAACGATCAATGCGCAGGCCAGCAGCCGCAGCGCATCGCGCAGCAGCATCGGCCAGAACGCCCCCAGCAATTCCCACAAGCCGCTGGCCAGCAACAGGAAAAGGCCGAGCAGAAAACCCGCGTCCTTCCATGCCCCGGCGCCCGGCCTGGGCCGCAGCCGCCATTGCCGCATATCGGCCAGCAGCACCCCCAGCAGGAACCCGTCAAGATGGGTGGCCAGTGTAAAGGACCATGGAGCAAAAACGCCCATCCCGGCGCGAATCGCGGCCCCCGCAATCATCGCCACCGTCACGGCCCAGATCCCGGCCGCCAATCGCCATTCTCGGCACGTCATGCGCGCATAGAGCCAGATCAGCAGCGGGCTGAGCAGATAGAACTGCACCTCGATCTCCAGCGACCAGATGGGCGGATCGAGCAGAGAGGGCACCCCGAAAACCGGCACGTGAACATAAAAGAAGCTGGCCCAGAAACTGGCCCAGGGGTCGATCATCCGATGAACTTCGCGGCCCGGATTATGCCCGCCGCCGGCCAGCCCGAAGGCCGCCGATGCCGCGCAGACGACCAGCACAAGCAGATAGGGCGGTTGCAGCCGCAGCAACCGGCGCAGATAGAAGCGCCCGACCTTAAGGCTGCGCCCCTGCTCGATCATCGCCAGAAACGGGCGGGCGATGACAAAGCCGCTGATAACGAAAAACAGATCGACCCCCACCTCGCCATGGGGCAGCCATGTCGGCTCGCCCATGGGGGGCATCCCAAAAAGGTTTAGCATGCTGCGATATCCGCGAATCGAGGCATGCCAGAACAACACGGGCATGATCGCGAAGAAGCGCAGGCCGTCGAGCTGGGGGATATAGGCCTGATTTCCGGTAACCCGGCGAGCCCTTTCGGGCAGATGGATCAGGCGATGGAGGAGGCTAGGCATAACGCCCCTGCCCCTCCGGCTCTGCCTGACGGGTCGGCCATGCCATGCCCATCGCCACCCAGACCAGCACTGTGGTGTGATAGAAGGGCAAGGGCCCCAGCGCCTCGATCGGAATGCGCGACAGTTCATAGGCCAGAATCGCCAGCCAGCAGGCCACGGCCGTTTCACCATGCCGCAACCCGCGCCGCACCAGCCCCACCGTGGCCAGCCCCACCGTGATGGCCAGAATACTCAGACCGACATAGCCGACCTCGACCAGATTCTCGATAATGGCATTGTGAAAGTTGAAGCCGCTGCGGCTGGGGATGCGCGACCATGTCAGCAAGCCTTCGGCGTCGATATTTCCCGGCACCCAAAAGGCGCTGTAGCCCACGCCCAGCATGGAATGGCCCGCAATGATTTCGTCCGAACGGGTCCACAAATAGACACGCCCCGTCATCGTGGGGTCTTTGTGGAACAGCGCCATCATCGCCTCGATCAGCGCATCGCCCGCCACAAAATAGACCGTGAGCGCCAGCCCGGCCGCCAATCCCGCCAGAATCAGCAGCCAGGCGCGGACCACCGGCCCCACCCGCCCCAGCACCACCACCGCCACCAGCACCAAACAGCCGCCAAGAGCCGCCACCATCGCCCCGGCCGATTGCGACAGCACGACCGCAACCACTTCGCATGCCAGCACGAGCAACAGCAGGAACGTGATGACCGGTCGCTTCATCCAGCTCTGAAAATGCAGCCCGACCATTGACAGGATGCCGATCGCGGCAATGTCGCCGAACAGGTTCTTGCCCGAGTTGAATCCGGAAAAAGCTTCCTGACCGGGGGTTGTGCCGATGGCAACAGCCTGACCCAGCGCCAGAGCCGGCAGCAGATAGAGCATCCCGGCCAGCGCCAGCCCGGCCAGCACATCACCCGGGCGCGGCGATCCGGCCAGCCACAGGCTGATATAGATCGTGAAAAGCAGTTCGATGCTGAGACGCAGCGAAGTGATCGGCGCCGCGGACCAGACGACGGAGAGCAGGGCAAAGAACCCCGGCGCCAAGAGCAGCCAGCGCCCCCGCATCCGCTTGGCCGCATCACCAGGGTTCAGCAGCGTGATGCCCCCGTACAGCAGGATCAGCAGATAGGGCGAGGTTCCGTGGGATTGGGGAAGAAACAGCAACAGCGCGAAAGTGATTAACGAAATCCATGTTTCGCGGGTCATGCCCACCCCCTTGGGAACGGCCTCCGGCGGCGCATGGCCCCAGACCGGACCCGGCATGATCGAAGGTTGGCTGATTAAGGTCATGGATCACCCAGCGAAAAACGGGAGAAGACAGAGCATGGCCAGCCAGCAGGCCGACCTGTCCCGCCTACTGCTAATCTGGGAAGGCGCTTAGGTGAAAGGTCAGATACATCGCCTTTGGAGCGGAATGGACCGCCGCGCGGGGCGGACGTCCGGCCGCAGGACCGGGATCGGAACGGTTGGACGTGCGACCAGATTACCCTCAGGGCGGAGGGCATCCGAATATTGCTCCACCTTCGTCCCGAAATAAAAATTCAACTTGGATACACCTCGCCTCATCGCACCCGTTTTTAGAAATTTTTCCAAGTAACAATACCTAATTATTTTCCGAAAATTACAAATCTATGCGAATTTTTTTTGCCATAAAAATCCTAATTCCCTGATTGGAGACGGAAAAAATTCCGAATCTGTTTGGTTCAATCTGGTCTTAAATGAATATTTTCCATATTTACCGACTTCTTGTTTACCGTAAGATCAGCCAGCAATAAAAGGCGGCCCAATTAGAGTCGGACCGCCTGATTTCAGTGGAGACGTTTCATGGCGACCATCAATGCAACCTATTCGACGACACCTCTTAATGTGACGCTGGGCGACAGCGGCAACACGGTTTACGGTTCGGCCTATGGCGATACCGTCGTTGGCGGCGCCGGTGCCGACTTCCTCAACGGCGGCGCGGGCGATGACAAGCTCTATGGCGGTGCGGGCGATGACTCGCTCAGCGGCGGCGCGGGCAATGACACGCTCTGGGGCGGCTCGGGCATTGATCGCATGGCCGGCGGCGCGGGCAATGACACTTTCCTGATCAAGGCCGGTGATCTTGACTCGTCGCTCTCGGCGGCCACGACCCAGAAGACGATCGTCGATTTCCAGGGCGCCTCGACCTGGGTTTCCGGTGCCAACGATCTGCTGCTGCTGGCCGGTTTCGGCACCGGTTCGACCCTGACCGTCATGGGCACGTCGGATCATTACACCCCGCCCGCTTCGAGCCCGAACGCCGTGCTGTACTACTATGACCTGCACGATGCCGCCACCGGCCACGACTATACCATCGGCATCGTGTCGCTGAACGGCAACGCTCTCTCGACCGCCGCCGGCGACATCAAATGGGTTTCCTGATTTGAGGTTTTGACGACCGGCGTAATATTGCGCCGCCGGGCGCTTGAAATCATCAAATGGTGACGCCGGCGGATCTTGATCCGCCGGCGTTCTGCTATGCGGCAAAGTTGGTCCGAATAGGCCGGTTCTTACGTAGAATCCCACCAGAAATGAGCCATCTGAAAGCGTCAAAGCGCAGAAGGGCTGATACCGATGGGCTGCCGATCCTAATTTCAAAGGCGCAGCCATGTCCGCATTCGACGTCTCGATCATCATGCCCAATTACAACTGCGAACCCTATATCGCGCAATCGATCCGCTCGGCGCTGGATTCGGTCGGCGTCACGGTCGAAGTTGTTTTTGTCGACGATGCCTCATCCGACGGCAGCGTGGCCGTGGCCCGCGCCATGGCCGAAGAATTTCCCGGCCGGGTTCAGGTGCACAGTCTGGAAAAGAACTCCGGGTCGGCCGTCGCGCGCAACATGGCGCTGCGCCATGCCACCGGGCGCTGGCTGGCCGTGCTGGACAGCGACGATCTGATGTATCCCCACCGTCTGGCCAAATTGATCGCGGCAGCCGATGCGCAAGGGGCCGCGATTATCGCGGACGATCTTCTGACCTTTTATGACGATGGCAAGCGCGCGCCCCACGGTTTGCTGGGCGGTAAACATGCGCAGGGCGGGCATCATGTCTCGCTGGCCGATTTTGTGCGCGGCAATCCCATGTACGGGCCCTATGGATCGCTGGGCTATGTCAAACCGATGGTCCGCGCCGATGCGTGGCGCGCCAGCGATGTCTGGTACGATCCGGCGCTGCGTCTGGCACAGGATTACGATTTCCTGCTGCGCCTGCTGGAGCGTGGGCTGGATTTCTATCTCCTGCCCGAACCCTGGTATTTCTATCGCAAACATTCCAGCTCCAATTCGGCCAAGCTGAAACGGCCGCAGATCGAGGCGCTGAAAGTGGCCGATCTGGATTTCGCCAAACGCATCGCCGGACAGGCCGATGTCGAGGCGGCACGGCGCGAACGCCACGCCTCGCTGGACCGGGCGCTGGCGTTTGACGCGCTGGTGGGCGCGATCAAGGGGCGGCAATGGGGCACCGCGCTGGCCGAAATGCTGCGGCATCCCGATGCTGCGGCGTTGCTGGCGCTTCCGGTGCGCGCGCGGCTTGAGCGGTTTCGCCGCCGCCGCGATATCAATGTTCAGGACAGCGCCAGCGCGGCTGTGCTGTCCTCGCGGCGGCTGGACTCGGCCGGGCGGGCGCATCTGGATACAATCGCTCATGCCCTGCGGGAAAAGAGGCTGAGCCCACGCCTGGTGCAACCCTTTGCGCCGGACGCACAGACGCCCGACAGCTTCCCCGCCGCCGATCTGGCCAGCTTTGACCAGATCACGCTAGCCGGATGGGAGCGGCGCGGCGACCGTTTTGTCCGTGTGGCCCAGTTCCCTAAATCTGAATCGGCGCCCGAATTTGAACCACTGATGGTGGCGCTCTCGGCCTATCCCGCGCTGGACGCGGTGCTGATCGATACGCCGCAGGCGGCCGAAGCGGAGAGCTTTCTGATCCGGCCGGTCGAAAAAAGGCTGGCGTGGGATGAACAGGCAGGCACGCTGGTGGCCGCATAATGGGGGTCACGATCGACTTCGTACCCGAGGCCTTCTCGATGCAGAACCAATCGCCGATGGGAAGGCAGGCGGCGGGCGAAGGCTTTTTGCGCGCCTATGTCCGCCATTCGGGCGAAGAAGCCTTTGAGGCCCATGTCCGCGCCAAGGCCGATGGCGAAGAATTCGCGCGAGTGATCAAGGCCATGACCCCACAGGCGCGGGCCGATTGGATGACCACGCGCGACATATCGGCCCTCGAACGGTCGGGCACTCTGTTCTGTTATCACCCCGTGCTGACCGAACACGCCTGGCGCAGACGGCGCCACGGGGCGGCGCGCTACAGTATTTGCGGGCTGACCCATACGCTGTCCAGCGACAGGGCGATGCGCGCGGTCACCGAACTGGTTTCCGCGCCTTTTCACCGCTGGGATGCGCTGATCTGCCCCTCGCGGGCGATCCGTGATGTCACCCAACGGCTGATCGAACAGCAGCAGGCCTATGCGATGGAGCGCTATGGCGCGCGCAGTCTGGATTTACCGCAATTGCCGGTGATCCCGCTGGCCGTGGCGGCGGATGATTTTGACGGGCTGGCGCCGCTGCGCAACAAGGCGCGGCAAAGGCTGGGCATTGATCGCGCGGATGTGGCCTGCGTCTATGTCGGGCGGCTTGCCCTGCATGCCAAGGCCAACCCGGCCCCGATGCTGATGGCGCTGGAGCGTGCCTCGACCGTTGTTCCCGATGGCGGCAGGCTGACCATGCTTTTCGTCGGCTGGTTCGCCAATGCGCATCAAGAGGCCGCCTTTCGTCAGGCCGCCCAACGGTTGGCGCCATCGGTGCGCGTAACCTATCTGGATGGGCGCAAGGCTAATCTGCGCCGCGAGGCCTGGGCCGCTGCCGACATCTTCTACCAATTGGCTGACAATATTCAGGAGAGCTTTGGTCTGGCCCCGGTGGAGGGTATGGCGGCCGGGTTGCCGGTTGTCGTGTCCGACTGGGACGGGTTCCGCGACAGCGTGGTGGATGACGAAACCGGATTTCTGGTGCCCACCATCCAGCCGCCGCCGGGCCATGCGGGCGATATTGCGCAATATTACGCCGAAGGCTGGATCAATTACGATTCCTATATCGGCGCGATCAGCCAATATACCAGCGCGGATATTGATGCCGCCGCCGCCGCTCTGGCGCGGTTGATTGCCGATCCGGCCCTGCGCGCAAGGATGGGTGCGGCGGGGCGGGCGCGGGTGCGGGCCCGATTTGACTGGCCGGTCATTATTCGCGCCTATCAGGAATTGTGGTCCAATTTGGCCGAGATCAGGGCTGCGGCGCCTGTGGCCCTGATGGAACGGCAATTTCCCGAGCCTGCGGCCACCGACCCGTTCACGCTGTTCGCAGGATTTGCGACGCGCCATCTCTCGCCAGATACGGTGGTGCGGGCGGGGGTGGGCCATACTTTGGATCTGGATACCGCCCGCTTGGTCGAAGCGCTTTTGCCACCGGCGGAACTGGTGGCACGGATCGGGGCATTGCTGGGCGGAAAAGAGGCAAGGATTGCGGCCTTGATGGCGGCGGTGCCCGAGGTTCCGGCACCGTTCCTGCTGCGCCACATCGCCTGGCTGGTGAAATTCGGCTATTTGCACACGGTCGAATAGGTTCACCCCACATCCCGCCAGCAAATGAAAAGGCCCCCTTGGTCGCAAGGGGGCCTTTCGTGTGATTACAGCTCGTGCCCGCTGCGCCACAGCGCCTGTCGGAACGGCTCCATAAGATATTCGACCAGCGTGCGCTTCTTGGCCTTGATCAGAACCTGCGCCGGCAGGCCCGGCTTGAGCGCCGAGCTGCGGCCCTTCAACTGATTGATTTTTTCCATATCCTTGGGATCGACCGTCACCTCGATCGTGTAGAAGGAGGTGTTCGACTTTTCATCGGTAATGATATCGGCAGAAACCCTCGTCACCTTGCCTTCAATCATTGGCAGGCGGCGTTCATGCAGCGAGGGAAAGCGCAGCTCGGCAACATTGCCCACCCGCAGGTCATTGGCTTCATTCGGATTGACATGCGCCGTGACCACCAGATTGGCTTCCTTGGGCACAATATCCATCAGCTTTTGCCCCCCGGCGATGACCCCGCCGACGGTAAACACCGTCAGCCCCACCACCGAACCCGATGCCGTGGCGCGGATCTTGGTGGCCTCGACCAGATGGCGCGCGGCATTCCATTTAGGCAGGATATCGGCCAGACTTTCATCCGCCTTGCGCAATTCGTCGGCGGCGGCACGGTCATTGTCCGTGCCCAGCGACATGGAGCGCATCTGGGTTTCGCCCAGTTGCGCACCGATTGAGGCGCGGTCGGCCGTAAGCCCTGCATTCTGCCCCGACAATTGCGCCCGCGCGCGTTCCAGTTCGCGCACGCGGTTCATGCTGGCATAGCCCTGATCGGCCAGAGCCCGCACGCCCGACAGTTCATCATCGAACAACGAGGCCTGCTTTTCCCCCGATACGATCTGCTCGCTCAACCCGCCGCGCTTTTTCTCCAGTTGGGCGGCCTGTTTTTGCAGAACACGGCGCTGCTGCCCGATTGCAGTATAATGGGCAGCCAGCACGGCGCGCTGCAGCCGCATGGCGTCATCGGCCAATTTTCGGTCCTGCGGATCCAGATTGGCAAAGGCGGCCGGTTCGGCCACGGCGCGCTGGTTGGTCAGTTCCGCCTGCAATCTGGCCTTTTCGGCCTGAAGCCCGATAACCTGGCTGGCGAGCGCGCGCTCATTGGCGGCCACTTCGCCCCCGTTCAATTCGAGCAGGATCTGGCCGGTGGTGACATACTGACCTTCGTGGACATAGAGCGCGCTGACCACGCCGCCGTCGCGATGCTGGACCGCCTGGCGGTTACCATAAACGGTGACGACGCCTTCGGCGGTGGCGGCGCTGTCGAGGGGGACGGCGAACGAAAAGATGCCAAATCCCAGAAAGAAGAGCAGGATAACCGCCCAGCCGCCCCAGATATCGCGGTGGCTGCTGGCCTCGATCATCTTGATTCCGCCCGAGAGTTTCATATTCTCGGTGTTGACGACCTCCATCGTAACAATATTGCTGTCCGACATGGATCAATCCTTCGACGCTTTTTCGGGTGTTTCCTGCGGAACGACGGCTTTGCCCCCGGACAATCGCTCCATCACGTCTTTGCGCGGCCCAAACATTTCGGCCCGGCCGTCGCGAATAACCAGCAATTTGTCGACATCGGCCAGAATGCCCGCCCGATGCGCCACCACGATGATGGTCACCCCCTGTTTACGCAGTTCGGCCAAGGTCCGAATCAGATGCATCTCTCCCTCGGCGTCGAGCGCCGAATTGGGCTCATCCAGCACCAGAACGCACGGCGAACCGAAAAGAGCGCGGGCCAGAGCCACTCGCTGCGCCTGTCCGACCGACAGGCCGCTGCCGTTATAGGTCAATTCGGTGTCATAGCCGTGCGGCAGGCGCAGAATGAATTCATGCACCCCGCTCAATTGCGCCACGCGCACCACTTCGGCGTCTAGCCCCCCCTCGCCGGGAAAGGTTTCCTGAAAGCGCGCGATGTTTTCCTTGATCGTGCCGCGAAACAGCGTCGGTTCCTGCGGGACATAGCCCAGCGCCCCGGCCAACTGGCGCTCCGGCCAGTCGATCAAAGCCGCGCCGTCGATACGCACCGAACCGTTGACCAGCGGCGCGATCCCGACCAGCGCGCGCGCCAGCGTCGATTTGCCCGCCCCGCTGGGCCCGATGATGCCCAGCATTTCGCCCGGCATCAGCCCAAAGCTGACCCCTTGCAGCAAGAGCCGATCGCGCGCGGGCGAGGCCACCGACACACCTTCGACCGAAACGCGGCCCTGCGCATCGGGCAACCATGTACGCTGGGGCGTCGGACCGACGCCGTCAAACAGCAGGCCGATCTGCTCATAGGCCGCGCGGGCCTGCACCAGACTTTTCCAAGCGGCAGTGACCATTTCGATCGGCGCCAGCGCACGTGAGACCAGCAGCGAGGCGGCGAAAATCGCACCCGGCGACATCTGCTGGCTGATCACCAGATAGGCCCCCAGCCCCAGCGCCAGCGATTGCAGCATCAGGCGGATCGCCTTAACGAAGGAGGTGATGACCGCCGTCTGCAACCCGGCGCGGGCGCTGATCAGGTTCGAGGTCAGGCGTTCACTGATCTGGATGCGGACAAAGGCCTTGCGCATCCCCAGCGCCCCAATCACCCCGGCCTGCCCCAGCGCGCTGTCCATCGCCTGAAACAGCGATTGGTTGGCGCCCACCACCTTCTGGATCGCCGCCTTGGTCACCTTCTCGTTCAGCCAGCTGAGAAGGCCGAGGATCAGGCCGCCCACCAGCGCAAACAGGCCGAGCAGCGGGTGCAGGATGGTGCAGACGATGATATAGATCGGCGCCCAGGGCAAATCGAAGAGCGCCAGCATCCCTTGCCCGGTCAGGGCCCCGCGCAATTGGTCAAATTCGCGCATCAGGCTGGAATTGGTGACCGTCCCGCTGCTGGCTCCGGCGCGCATCAGCGCATCGAAAATCCGGCCTGACAACTGCACGTCCAGCTTTTGGCTGGCGATGACGAACAGCCTTGTGCGAATGAGATCCAGCACCGCAATCGTGCTTGCCGCCGCGACAAACAACAGGGTGAGCAAGCCAAGCGTGGCAAAACCACGCGTGGGCACCACCCTGTCATAGACCTGGAGCATGTAAATGGTGGGTGCGAGATAAAGAATGTTCAGAAAGGCGCTGAAAATGCCCGCGTTGACGAAAAACACGCGGCACATTTTCAGCGCTTCCTGAATCTGCATCTCCCGCCCGGATTGCGGCAATTGCGCCTTTTTCACGGCATCCTCCATTCAGCGGGAATGATTTTCTGGCATATTTTCAGGAATGATAGGTGGAAAGGCTGCGGTGATAGCCATAGGCTTCGCCCACGCCGATCGAGGCATATTTGCGCGTGTCGACCAGCGTCAGGGCCGTGCCTACCACGCGGGCGCCCGACTGGTTGAGCACATCGACCGAGACCTTGGCCGCCTTGACGCTCGACTTGCGCCAGCGGCAAACCATCAGCGTAGCATCCGACAGCCAGCCCAGCAGCCTTGTATCGGCCACGGCCAGAACCGGCGCGGTGTCGATGATGATGACGTCGAATTGTTTGCGCAATTCGTTCATCAGCGCCCCGATCGCCTCGGCCTGAAACGCGCCCGATGACATTTCCTTGACCAGCGCGGGCAGCACCGCAAGATTGCTGCGCGGGTCCTTCAACAAGGCATCGGCCAGCGAAACCTTGCCATTCAGCACACTGATCAGGCCATGGCGCGCGCCCGGCACCAGCAACTGGCTGGCCGAACAGCGACGCAGATCGCCATCGATCAGCAGCACCCGCGCATGCCCTTCGGCCAGCACGCGGGCCAGGCTGATGGCCAGCGTGGTCTTGCCTTCGCGCGGCAGCGAAGAGGCCAGCGTGACGACCTTGGACGCGCCGGGCCGGTTCAGCTTGAGAAAAGCGCCGATGTTGCGCACCGCCTCGGTATAGACCGAGAAGGGGTGATCCAGCACAAAGTCCTCGGGCGCACCACCGGCCTGCGCCTTGGGCAGCTTGGTGATGTCGGGCAGGCCGCCGGCATATTCGACGTTGAGATTGCTCACCACGTCCTGACGCGTGCTGATGCTGTCATCGAGATATTCGGCAACCGCAACCCCGACCAGGCCGAGCATGACCGCCACAATGCCCCCGAACAGCAGCGCCAGCGGATAGTTGGGCCACAGCGGCTTTTCGCCGGGACGGGCCACGGCCGCGATGCTGGCATCGGGCAAGGGCGCCTTGGCCAGAGCCTGCACTTCCTTCGAACGCTGGAGGAAATTGGTGTAAACGGTCTTGCTGGCATCGGCCTTGCGCTGAAGGTCGGCCAGACCCACCTGGGCCGAACTGTTGGCCACCAGCGAGCTGCGCGCACCGCCAAGGCTGTTCTGGAGCGAGGCCAGATTCGAGCTGGCCGCCGACACATCGGCCCGCAGCGAGGCCAGAATGCGGCTGGTTTCGGCCGCGATCTGCTGGCGCACATCGGCCAGATTGCGCTTGGCCCGGATCACGTCTGGGTGCAGATCGCCATAGCGGGACTGCAATTCGGCCAGTTGCGCGCTCTGCTGCGCTTCCTGAACACGCATGGAACGGATCGTCTCGGACTGGACAACCGCGCCCACGCCGCCGCTGCCGCCGCTCGACAATTGTCCGCGGGCGGCCTCATAGCGGGCCAGAGCCTGGGCGTAATTGGCGCGCGCCGTGGCGATCTGTTCGTTCAGCGAGGAGACCTGCTGCTCGGCAACGGTCGCCCCCTGCGCGCTCATCAGATTGTGCGAATTAATATAGGCCTGAAGATTGGCGTCATCCTGCAAGGCGGTGCGGCGCAGTTCATCGGCATGGCTGGAAACAAATGTGCCGGCCAGTTCGGTTTCGCTCTGCTTGGCGGTGCTTTGCGTCAGCAGATATTGGCGAGCGATGCTGTTGGCGATGGCGGCGGCCATCTCAGACGACTGGGCCGTGGCGGTCACATCGATCACATAGGTCAGGCCCGAACGCTGAATCCGCAGATGCTTGAGCAGCGTGGTCATGGCCGCGTGCTCATCCAGGCTCATCGCCACCGGTTGCCCCGCCCGGGTTGCGACAGTTGTCTTCGCATCGGACCTATCGGTCTGGCGAAATTCGGGATTGCTCGCCAGATGCAGCTCGCGCACCGTGGCCAGCGCCACTTCGGGCGAACCGATCAGGCGCGTCTGCGTATCGACCACATAAGTATCGGCGGGCAATCCGGGCACAACCGGCGTGCTGCCGATAGGGTCGGCCTTGCGCGGCTCGATCAGGATGCTGGCCGTCGAAGAATAGATCGGCCTGGACATGAACAGAGCGGCAAGAACCGCGCTGATCACCAGAGCGAATACACAGGTAAAAACGACGATTCGCCGTAAAAACAGGGCAAGAAGATGACGAGGGTCGGGCAGAATGACGTTTTTCTCCCGAGGCGGATTATCATACCTAAGCTCAACTGGTGCGGTGGCCATTAGCTTTCTCCTTACCGTAAGGGTATTCCGGTAACTCGCCGCCGAGTACAACCAAAGTTGGGTCCGAAACGAAGGCGACCAAACCAAAGCGTCTTTGGTTTGGATAAAGTGTTCGTTTCTGACGAAGACTTGATTTGGTGGATTTTGTGGCCGCGTCCCGGCCTGTTCGGGACATGCCCGCATCACAACCCGGTTTCGTTAACGATAAGCGCCTGCGCAACGCCGTAACCGGCCCCTTGGCGGGCCGGGGCGGGATATTTTCGCCGTGCGGGGCGGCTACATTGCTCCGATATGGATAAAACCTTAGTGGTTTGGGCGCGGCCGGCCTTTCCCGCCCAATGCCCGCCGGAAGCCGCAATACCGGCCCGCCGCCCCCCCTCCCCGCCTGAAAGGCGTCACCCGACTCGCGATCCGCCACGTCGGCAATAAACCCATATGGTTTTACAACCTTCCCCAATGCGGTCATATCGGTGCCATCATGGCATGAAGCGGCTGCGCAATTGTGCCACATCCTTTGGCGTCATCCATGAGGGAGCGCCCGAGGCGAGATCAGATTGACCTCCTTCCCCCACCCTAGCCCGCCATCGCCCGTCAACTGGCCCGAACCAGCGCGCGCAGAGGCGCATCGCCGCGCCCGGCTGGATTATCTGGACGGGTGGCGCGGCGCGTCGATCCTGCTGGTTCTGGCGGGGCATTTTCTGCACATACCCGTGCTTGAGGCGGGCAAGCTGGGCGTCGAACTTTTCTTCGTGCTCAGCGGCAGGCTGATGGCCGAGATCCTGTTCATCGAACGCATGCCGCTGCGCCATTTCTATCCCCGGCGGATCGCGCGCATCTATCCCGCGCTGCTGGTGATGATCGCGGTCTCGACGCTGGCGCTGGCCCATACATCCATGGCCATCGGCCCGAAATATGCCGCAGCGGCGGCCTTGCTGGTCTATAATTACGCCGCGGCGCTGGGCTATCACGCGGGCGCGATCGATCATATCTGGTCGCTCTGTGTCGAAGAACACGCCTATCTGACACTCGGCCTTATCGCCGCGTTGACGGCGCGGCGACCGGCGCGTGCCTGGGCCTTGCTGCTGGCGCTCAGCCTGCTGGCCATGGCCAATGGGGTGATCAGCACCGCCGTGCTGGGGCAGAACTGGTATCAATCCTACTGGCGCTCGGATGTGCATATTGCCTCGATCCTGATCCCGGCGGTCCTGTTTCTCAGCCGCCAATGGCATCCGCAATGGTGGGCGGTGCGCGCATGGATGATCCCGGCGGCGCTGGTGGTGGGGGCGGCCTGCTTTGCGGGCGATCTGAACCATCCCCCCGTGTGGACCGGCACGCTGGGCACGATCGCCATCGCCTTTGCGCTGGTCTGGCTGGATCGCGGACCGGTCTGGCTGGTGCGGGCGCTGTCATGGCGCGGGCTGTGCGCGGTGGGGCTGCTGTCCTACTCGCTCTATCTCTGGCAGCAACCCTTCTACATCCATGCCCGCGATGGCGATCTCGCTCTGCGCATGGCCTCGCTGGCCGGGGCAGCTGTCATGGCCCTTATCAGCTATTACGCCGTAGAGCGGCCCGCTCGCTCGTGGTTGAACCTGCACTATAAACGCTGGCTGGCCCAGAGGCGCGCTATGCCGCAGGCGATGGGGGCCGAGGGATGACCCGCGCCGCCGAACACGCCTCGATGCGCCCCCGAATCCTGTATCTGGTCCATAATCTCCATGACGCGGCGGTGCGCCGCCGTCTGGCCATGTTCGAAGCTCATGGCGCGCAGGTCACTCTTGCCGGTTTTCGCCGCGCCGGATCATCGCAGGGCCAGACCGGATCGGCGGGCGTGATCGATCTGGGCATAACCGCCGATGGCCAATTGGCCCGACGTGCGTGGAGCGTGCTGCGCCATTGCCTGACGCCAGGCCGCCTGAGGCAACAGGCCAGACAGGCCGATGTCATCGTCGCGCGCAATCTGGAAACGCTGGTGATCGCGCGCCGGATCCTCCAACCGGGCCAGCGTCTGGTCTATGAATGTCTCGACATTCACCGGCTGCTGCTGGGCGACAGCTGGAAAACCCGGCTGCTGCACCGGATCGAAGGCTGGGCGCTGGCGCGCACGGCGCTGATTTTGATCAGCGCACCCCTGTTTCTGTCCGAATATTTCGTGGCGCGGCGCGGGTGGCAGGGTCCTCACCTGCTGTCGGAAAACAAGGTGCCGCAACAGGCGGCCCCGGCCAGCCTGCCTCCCTCGGCCGACGCCGGGCCGCCATGGGTCATCGGCTGGTTCGGCATGCTGCGCTGTCGGCGCAGTCTGGCCCTGCTGCGTGCCATCGCGGGCGCGGCAGAAGGGCGGATCAAGGTGGTGATCGCGGGCATCCCCTCGGAGGCCGAATTCGGCGCCGATTTTGCGGGGCAACTGGCCGATGATCCCCATGTCGAATTTGTCGGGCCCTATGGTGCAGGCGATCTGCCGGATCTGTATCGCCGCATCCATTTCATCTGGGCGATCGACTATTTCGAGGAAGGGCTCAATTCCGCCTGGCTCCTGCCCAACCGGCTTTACGAAGGGCTGGCCCATGGCGCCATCCCGATCGCTCTGGCCCATGTCGCCACCGGCCAATGGCTGATCCGGCACGGGGTGGGGGTGACCTTGGGTAATCCGGCGCGGGAACTACCCGCCTTTCTCGCCGCGCTCAGGCCGCAGGCCTATGACGGGCTGTGTCAGGCCGTGCGCGCCCTGCCGCCGGACGCCGTGCGCCAGTCCGAGGCCGAGAGTCGGAATGATTTCCGCATTATATCAGGTGCTTCATGAATGCGATGAACCCGCCGAACATGCCCATGGCGACAGAGGCTCTGGCTCAAACGCTGATCGTCATCCCCTGCCTGAACGAAGAGGCGCATCTGCCCGGACTGCTCAGCCAATTGCTGACCCAGAGCGGCGGGGCGACCATCGTGGTGGCCGACGGCGGCAGCACCGACCAGAGCCGGGCCATTGTGAACCGGATGGCGGCCGACCATCCCAATCTGATCCTGCTGGACAATCCGCGCCGGATTCAAAGCGCCGGCGTCAATCTGGCCGTCCGGCGCTTTGGCGCGGCGCATCTCTGGCTGGTGCGGATCGATGCCCATTGCCTTTATCCCGACCATTATGCCGCCAGGCTGATCGATGCCGCGCTGACAACCGGGGCCAGTTCTGTTGTCGTCCCGATGGTCACGGATGGCTTTGCCTGTTTCCAGCGCGGCGTGGCGGCGGCGCAAAATTCGCGATTAGGCACTGGCGGCGCAGCGCATCGGCATTTGGGCCATGGCCGGTGGATCGAACATGGCCATCATGCGCTGTTCGACCTGTCGCTCTATTGCCGGGCGGGCGGGTATGACGAGGCCTTCTCGCATAATGAAGACGCCGAACTGGATAAGCGACTGACCGCGCTGGGCGGTCGGATCTGGCTTGAGCCGACGGGCGCGCTGACCTATTTTCCGCGCCGCACGCCCTTGGCCCTGTTGCGCCAGTATCGCGGCTATGGCTTTGGCCGGGCCCAGAACATTGCCCGCCACCGCTCCCCGCTGCGCCTGCGTCAGGCGATACCGGTGCCGGTGGCGCCGGTGGCCTGTATCGGCCTGATGGCGCTGCCGCTGGCGGCGCTTGAACCTGGGGCTGTTTTTCTGGCGGTGCCGATGCTGCTGTGGCTTTTGGCCTGCGGAACCTATGGTTTGATGCTGGGCTGGAAACAAAAGTCGGCCTGCGTCGCATTTTCGGGGCTGGCCATGGCGGTCATGCATTTGGGCTGGTCGATGGGGTTCTGGCAATTTGTGCTGACCCGTCCGACGGATGGGGGGGCGCCTGCGGCCATCATTCCGGGCCAGCCGAATGCCGGGGCTGACCTCTCGCGATGAAAATATAAATCCCGCGAAGAACCGGCCTGCGCAGGATTTTTCCTTTTTGGATAAAGGCTTACTGCCTTCCGATGCTGGTGTACTGGAATCCCTTTGCGCGGGCGTCGGCGGGGTCGAAGACGTTGCGCAGGTCGATCAGGACGGGGGCGTTGAGCGCGCCCTTGAGCCGTTCCAGATCAATGGCGCGGAAGGCGTCCCATTCGGTCACGACCACGGCCACATCGACCCCGGTCACCACCTCAAAGGCGCTGTTCACCATCTTGACCTCGGGCATCAGCGGGGCGGCCGCCTCCATCCCCTCGGGATCATAGGCCACCACATGCACGCCCGCATCCGCCAGCGTTTGGGCAATCGCAATCGAGGGCGCGTCGCGCATGTCGTCGGTGTTGGGCTTGAAGATCAGGCCCAGCAGCGCCGCCGTCTTGCCGCGCGCCTCGGCCGGGCCGCCCAGCGCATCGACCACCTTGCGCCCCATCGCGCGCTTGCGCGTGTCATTGACATTGACCACCGCCTCGACGATGCGGGTCGGGCTGTCATAATCCTCGGCCGTTTTCAGCAGCGCCAGCGTGTCCTTGGGGAAGCACGAGCCGCCATAACCCGGCCCGGCGTGGACGAACTTCGAACCGATCCGGTTGTCCATGCCGATGCAGCGCGCGACATCCTACACATTGCCGCCTACCTTTTCGCACAGATCCGCGATCTCGTTGATGAAGGTGATCTTGACCGCCAGGTACGCCTCCGATAGCGGCCGCCTTGTGGATGCCCATCCGGTGTGGATTTAGGCCCCGGTGCTAGCTCTGGTGTTAGTACTGGTGCGAAGGATCAGTGGTGGGACAAGTAACGGTTTTTGCAGGCTCGGAGCGCCGTCGGATTTGGGATGATGCAGAGAAGCTGGCGCTATTGGCGCGGGCTTTTGCCCCTGGTGCGGTTCTGGCCCATGTTGCGCGGGCGGCCGATGTGCATCCAAGCCAGCTTTACCGGTGGCGCAAGGAGTTTGGCTTTACGCCGGACGGTGGAACGCAAGGTTTTGCGCAAGTCGTCGTGCAGCCCGATCCACCTGAAGTTGCCCGCCGGGCTTGCGCCATCAGGGTGTGCCTGAACGGAGCGGAAGTGGAAATCGGCGAACATGCGCCATTGCCATTGGCAACCGCTGTCCTGCAGGCGCTGTCGCGATGATCCCCGTTTCAGGCAATGCGCGGATCTGGCTAGCGCTGGGACATACCGATATGCGGCGAGGCATGCGCTCACTGGCATTGCAGGTGCAACAGGCACTCAGGAAGGACGTGCATACCGGCGACCTGTTTGTCTTCCGGGGACGAAGCGGATCTTTGTGCAAGATCCTGTGGCATGACGGGATTGCCATGTCCTTATACATCCGCCGCCTGGAGCGGGGGCGGTTCGTCTGGCCGGCAACAAAGGAAGGAACCGTGGCGATCCCGGCCTCGGCACTGGCATGTCTGCTCGAAGGGATCGACTGGCGCGCGCCGCAGGAAACCTGGCGCCCGGCACAGGTTGGTTGATGCACTCAGCCCCCATTCGGGCGCTTTCCTGAAAGGTGAAATGGCGCTGAAAATGGCGAAAATGCTGGGGTTTTGACGAATTTCTGCTATGCGGGCGCATGTCCGCAATTGAGCCTTCCCAGGAGCTGTCACGCCTGCGCGCCGAGTTGTCCTGTGCGCAGGCTCATGCTCTCGAGACGGAAGCGGAACTGGCCAGAGTTCGGGCCGTCAATGCCGATCTGCAGGCTCGTAACGCACATCTTGAGCTGATGAACGAGAAGATGCGCCGCGATAAATATGGCGCGAGTTCCGAACGTCGGCGGGTGCTTGATCAGTTCGAGATCGCCTTTGAGGAAGCAGAGGCCGATGCCAGTGCGGCTGAGATGGAAGGCCAGATCGCTGCGGCCAGAACCACGAGCGTTGCCCCATTCACCCGCAAGCGCGCCACGCGCCGGGACTTTCCAGCCGATCTGCCGCGTGAAGACATCGTGATCCCGGCACCTGAACAATGTCCCTGTTGTGGTTCGGGCAGTCTCAGCCGCTTACCCGCCGACATCACCGAAACGCTTGAGAAGGTGCCTGCGCGCCACAAGGTTATCCGCACGATCCGCGAGAAGGTCTCCTGTCGTCGTTGCGAGAAAATCAGCCAGCCCCCGGCGCCATTCCATGTGACGCCGCGCGGCATGTTCGGGCCGCACTTTCTCGCCAACCTCGCCTTCCAGAAATATGGTCTCCACCAACCGCTCAATTCTCAGCGCGACCGGCTTGAAGCCGAAGGCATTCCGATCAGTCTCTCGACACTGGCGGACCAGATCGGTGCCATCAGTGTCGTGACAAGGCCCTTGTTCCTTCTCCTTGAAGCCCATGTTCTGGGCGGTGACAGGCTCCATGCCGACGACACCACTCTGCCGCTGCTGGCCAGATACAAGACCGATATCGCCAGAATCTGGGATTACGTGCGCGACGACAGCCCCTTTGGCGGGCTCTCGCCGCCCGGCGTGGTCTGCTATTACTCCCGCAATCGCAAGGGAGAACATCCCCGTGGTCATCTGGCCGGATATGGCGGCATCCTTCAGGTTGATCGCTTTGCCGGTTTCAATGAAATGTTCCGGCAAAGCACCATGACCCGCGCCAATTGTTGGGCCCATTCACGTCGCCAGTTCTTCGAACTGGTCGATGTCGCGCGCCAACTCAAACGCAAAAAGGGCAAGCCGCCTATCGTCTCACCTCTTGCCATGGAGGCGCTGGAGCAAATCGACCGGATCTTTGCCATTGAGCACACCATCAATGGCCAATCCGCCGCCCAGCGCCTGCAGGTTCGGCAGGACAGCGTTGCCCCGCTTGTGCGCGATCTCGAAGTCTGGATGCGCAGGCATCTTGGCTTGCTCTCGCGTCACGATGCTGTTGCCAAGGCCATCGCATACATGCTCAACGACTGGGAGGGTTTCACCGCCTTCCTTGGCGATGGCAGGATCTGTCTCACAAACAATGCGGCCGAACGGCAGCTGCGCGGTGTGGCTCGAGGCAGAAAAGCATGGCTGTTCGTCGGCTCCGATCGCGGCGGTGAGCGGGCAGCGATGATGTACAGCTTCTTTGGCTCGGCCCGGCTTAACGGCATAGATCCGCTGGCTTGGTTTACCGACGTTCTCGCCCGCATCGCTGACATACCCCAAGGCCAGTTGCACGAGTTGCTTCCGTGGAACTGGAAAGCAGCCCAGCAGACTCAAATTGCAGAATTGGCCGCCTGATGCAGAGAAACAAGGTCTATGCCGTCACGACCCTCACCAGGGTCGCACTGGACCTGGGCGAAGATGAGGACTTCCTCTTTGACCTCACCGACCAGATGGACACCGAAGACGGACTGATCTGGGTTTACGGCACGGGCGATGAGCCTGTTCTTGCTCTCTCCAGCGATGGCGTCGACTGTCTCCAGGACATCATCGCCGAGCACCGCCGGAGCCAATTCTGATCTCACGGGCGGCCGCTATCGGAGGCGTACACCGCCAGAAACGCGTTGGCGGCATATTTGATCATTTCGGAAGACCGGCGGCTGGTGAGCAGGATCGGCGCCTTGTTGATGAACAGCGGGCGATAGACTTCGTTCATGATGCCCTTGGACCATTCACCCTCAACCCCCACGACGATGCGGTCGGGGCGCTTGAAATAGCCGATGGCCGCCCCCTCACGCAGGAATTCCGGGTTCGAGGCTACGCCGAAGCGCACCTTGGTGCCCGTCTCGGCGATGATGCGCTCAACCTCGTCGCCGGTGCCCACCGGAACGGTCGATTTGGTGACGATCACGGCCGGCGTCTTCAGATTTTCGCCCACTTCCTGCGCGACCTCATAGACATAGGACAGGTCCGCATGGCCGTCGCCCCGGCGGCTGGGCGTGCCCACCGCGATGAAGATCGCCTGCGCGCCCTCGATCCCTTCGGCCAGATCGGTGGTGAAGGACAGCCGCCCCGCCTTCACATTGCCCGAGCAACCATCGCAATCTTCATCGTCAAATCCCCCAACCGTTAAGCATTGCGCCGAAAAAATCCATCGCGCTTGACGTTATTATAAATAATTTTCAAAAATAATATTTATAATTATTTCTACAACTCGATTTTAGGGAAAGCAGAGATCATTCACACTCATTTACAATACATTGAAGCAAGCAATACAATAACGCTATTTCCCTTATCAGAATTCCGATGCCCCCAATGAAAGATGGCCTTGATATTGGCCTAGATGCCGTAATGGGCCAGCGTCTCCAAGATAGCCAAGTGGGTGGCTGTCCCTCAGAATGATGGTGTTGAACGAGGTCCGAGAGATCGGCCTCAAGCATCATGAGAGGAACAGCCATGGAGCATTATGCCGGAATCGATGTCTCACTGAAAGAGAGCAGCGTGTGCATTGTGGACGCGAAGGGCAAGGTGGTGCGGGAGGTTAAGGTCGCCAGCGAGCCTGAATGCCTTGTCGGTTATTTCGACGAGTTGGATCTGTCGGTGGTTCGCGTTGGCCTTGAAGCAGGCCCGCTTTCCCAGTGGTTGCATGCTGCCCTTGCCGCATCAGGTCGGGAGGTCGTGCTGCTGGAAACCCGCCATGTGAAGGCGGCGCTTTCGGCGATGACGGTGAAGACTGATCGCAAGGATGCGCGGGGGATCGCGCAATTGCTTCGCATGGGTTGGTATCGGCCGGTTCATGCAAAATCGCCACCGGCCCAGGATGTCCGGGCACTTCTGGTCGGACGCAAGCTTTTGCAGGGCAAGCTCCTCGACGTGGAACTAAGCATCCGGGGTATCCTGCGCGGCTACGGATTGAAGGTTGGCGAGGTCAGCCGTGGGCGTTTCGAGGCGCGCATTCGTGAACTGATCGAAGGACACCCCGCATTGTCGGTTGTGATCGGTGGGATGCTAGCCGCGCGAACCGCTCTGTGGGACGAGTTCACGCGGCTCCACCGGGCGATGCTTAAAATCGCCCGCGCCGACCAAGTCTGCCAGAGATTGATGACGGCACCTGGCGTAGGGGCGCTGGTTGCGTTGACCTATCGATCGGCCGTGGATGATCCGGCCCGGTTTGGGAAATCGAGCACGGTGGGCGCCTACTTCGGACTCACACCGAAGAAATATCAATCCGGCGAAACGGATCGCGATGGTGGCGTCAGCAAGGTCGGCGACGCGATGGTGCGGACCGCCTTGTTCGAGGCGGCGCATATCATGTTGACGCGAGCGACACGCTTTTCCAGCCTCAAGCGCTGGGCACTGGATGTAGCGCAGCGCCGCGGCATGAAACGCGCGAAGGTGGCACTGGCACGCAAGCTGGGGGTGGTCCTGCATCGCTTGTGGATCGATGCGACGGACTTTCGCTGGGGCGCGAATGCTGTGGCGGTATGAGGAGAGTGATGTGATTGACGCGGTGAAGTGAGAGGACTGCGTCTGATGAGGTCCCGTCGCTGGGGCGCAGGCTTGGCAAGGTCGTGTGTAGTGCTGTGATCACCTCGGTGAAGCACGCTTCCTAGATTGACCTGTCAGCTTGAGGATCTGATGGCATGGTGTGGCAACCTCGGTGTTGACCACGGACAGAAGCATGATCCCGGCGACGAGATAATCATTCAGAGGGACTTGACGAATGCAGGCCCATTACAGAAGCATTACAGTTGCATATTGATTGAAATTCTGAATCAATGGGTCTCCATGGTAAGGAGGCCGTGGATGACTGGCGCATCGATCGAAACGACACTGGAGCTATGGGCGTCTTCGCTGCGGGATGTGAAGCCGCGTATGCGCGCGTTGTTCACCCAGGAACGAGTTGCGGCATCGGCGAACCTTTTTCTGGATGGTTTGTTGGGCGACGAGCGCCGCAAGACCGGTTGGATGCGCGCTGAGGCGGCAGGAGATCCCGGGCCATGGCGACAGCAGGCTATATTGGGCCGGGGGCGCTGGGACGCGGACGGGCTGCGCGACATTGTGCGGGAGTATGTTGTCGAGAACCTCGCTACGCAGGACGCCGTTCTGGTCATTGATGAGACCGGATTTCTCAAGCAGGGCAAGGCATCCTGTGGTGTTGCGCGTCAATATACCGGCTCGGCGGGCAAGATCACGAATTGCCAGATCGGGGTGTTCGCCGCCTATGTATCGACACGGGGTCATGCCTTTATGGATCGTGCGCTCTATTTGCCCAAGAGTTGGACCGGCGATCCGGCGAGGCTGGCTGCCGCGCACGTTCCCGAGACCGTCGCCTTTGCCACCAAGCCGGCTTTGGCTGTCGATATGATAGGGCGCGCGCTGGCAGCGGATGTACCCTTTTCATGGGTGGCGGCCGATGCGGTATATGGCGTAGGCGACATCGAAGGCGCGCTACGCAGAGCCTGTAAAGGCTACGTGCTCGGGGTAAAATCCGATCATTACTTCGGTTCATGGGGAGGCAAGCCCATGGTCGCGGGCAAAGCGGAGGAGATTGCCCGCGATCTTGCGCCCGATGTATGGCAGCGTCTGTCTGCTGGCGAGGGAACCAAGGGCGCGCGGCTTCATGACTGGGCTTACTGTGAACTCGCCGATCTCGAAGCTGATGAATATGATGAGACGAAATCAGGGCTTTGGACCCGGGGCCTTCTGATCCGCCGCAATATCAGCGATGGCGATCTCGCTTTCTTCACAACATGGTGTCCCGCCGGGACAGGCATCCAGACGCTTGTTTCCGTCGAAGGTCATCGCTGGGCAATCGAAGACAGCTTCGAAACCGCCAAGAACGAGCTCGGCCTTGACCACAACGAAACGCGATCATGGCATGGCTGGCACCGCCACATCTCACTCGTGATGCTCGCCTTCGCCATGATGGCGGTGATCCGATATCGCGCCAATGCCCCGACGCCCCCAAAAAGACCGAGGATACGGAGCACCAGGATCTGATCCGATGGTCCATTCAGGAAGTCCGACGCATCGCCAACAAGCTTGCCCAGCGCCGTATCGAGCCCGCCCATATTATCACATGGTCATGCTGGAGACGAGCACATCAGGCTGCCGCAAAGCGCGCTCACATAAAGTCAAAAACGCAACTGTAATGCTTCTGTAATGGGCCTGCATTCGTCAAGTCCCTCTGAATGATTATCTCGTCGCCGGGATCATGCTTCTGTCCGTGGTCAACACCGAGGTTGCCACACCATGCCATCAGATCCTCAAGCTGACAGGTCAATCTAGGAAGCGTGCTTCACCGAGGTGATCACAGCACTACACACGACCTTGCCAAGCCTGCGCCCCAGCGACGGGACCTCATCAGACGCAGTCCTCTCACTTGTACGCCTCCGATAGCGGCCGCCTTGTGGATGCCCATCCGGTGTGGATTTAGGCCCCGGTGCTAGCTCTGGTGTTAGTACTGGTGCGAAGGATCAGTGGTGGGACAAGTAACGGTTTTTGCAGGCTCGGAGCGCCGTCGGATTTGGGATGATGCAGAGAAGCTGGCGCTATTGGCGCGGGCTTTTGCCCCTGGTGCGGTTCTGGCCCATGTTGCGCGGGCGGCCGATGTGCATCCAAGCCAGCTTTACCGGTGGCGCAAGGAGTTTGGCTTTACGCCGGACGGTGGAACGCAAGGTTTTGCGCAAGTCGTCGTGCAGCCCGATCCACCTGAAGTTGCCCGCCGGGCTTGCGCCATCAGGGTGTGCCTGAACGGAGCGGAAGTGGAAATCGGCGAACATGCGCCATTGCCATTGGCAACCGCTGTCCTGCAGGCGCTGTCGCGATGATCCCCGTTTCAGGCAATGCGCGGATCTGGCTAGCGCTGGGACATACCGATATGCGGCGAGGCATGCGCTCACTGGCATTGCAGGTGCAACAGGCACTCAGGAAGGACGTGCATACCGGCGACCTGTTTGTCTTCCGGGGACGAAGCGGATCTTTGTGCAAGATCCTGTGGCATGACGGGATTGCCATGTCCTTATACATCCGCCGCCTGGAGCGGGGGCGGTTCGTCTGGCCGGCAACAAAGGAAGGAACCGTGGCGATCCCGGCCTCGGCACTGGCATGTCTGCTCGAAGGGATCGACTGGCGCGCGCCGCAGGAAACCTGGCGCCCGGCACAGGTTGGTTGATGCACTCAGCCCCCATTCGGGCGCTTTCCTGAAAGGTGAAATGGCGCTGAAAATGGCGAAAATGCTGGGGTTTTGACGAATTTCTGCTATGCGGGCGCATGTCCGCAATTGAGCCTTCCCAGGAGCTGTCACGCCTGCGCGCCGAGTTGTCCTGTGCGCAGGCTCATGCTCTCGAGACGGAAGCGGAACTGGCCAGAGTTCGGGCCGTCAATGCCGATCTGCAGGCTCGTAACGCACATCTTGAGCTGATGAACGAGAAGATGCGCCGCGATAAATATGGCGCGAGTTCCGAACGTCGGCGGGTGCTTGATCAGTTCGAGATCGCCTTTGAGGAAGCAGAGGCCGATGCCAGTGCGGCTGAGATGGAAGGCCAGATCGCTGCGGCCAGAACCACGAGCGTTGCCCCATTCACCCGCAAGCGCGCCACGCGCCGGGACTTTCCAGCCGATCTGCCGCGTGAAGACATCGTGATCCCGGCACCTGAACAATGTCCCTGTTGTGGTTCGGGCAGTCTCAGCCGCTTACCCGCCGACATCACCGAAACGCTTGAGAAGGTGCCTGCGCGCCACAAGGTTATCCGCACGATCCGCGAGAAGGTCTCCTGTCGTCGTTGCGAGAAAATCAGCCAGCCCCCGGCGCCATTCCATGTGACGCCGCGCGGCATGTTCGGGCCGCACTTTCTCGCCAACCTCGCCTTCCAGAAATATGGTCTCCACCAACCGCTCAATTCTCAGCGCGACCGGCTTGAAGCCGAAGGCATTCCGATCAGTCTCTCGACACTGGCGGACCAGATCGGTGCCATCAGTGTCGTGACAAGGCCCTTGTTCCTTCTCCTTGAAGCCCATGTTCTGGGCGGTGACAGGCTCCATGCCGACGACACCACTCTGCCGCTGCTGGCCAGATACAAGACCGATATCGCCAGAATCTGGGATTACGTGCGCGACGACAGCCCCTTTGGCGGGCTCTCGCCGCCCGGCGTGGTCTGCTATTACTCCCGCAATCGCAAGGGAGAACATCCCCGTGGTCATCTGGCCGGATATGGCGGCATCCTTCAGGTTGATCGCTTTGCCGGTTTCAATGAAATGTTCCGGCAAAGCACCATGACCCGCGCCAATTGTTGGGCCCATTCACGTCGCCAGTTCTTCGAACTGGTCGATGTCGCGCGCCAACTCAAACGCAAAAAGGGCAAGCCGCCTATCGTCTCACCTCTTGCCATGGAGGCGCTGGAGCAAATCGACCGGATCTTTGCCATTGAGCACACCATCAATGGCCAATCCGCCGCCCAGCGCCTGCAGGTTCGGCAGGACAGCGTTGCCCCGCTTGTGCGCGATCTCGAAGTCTGGATGCGCAGGCATCTTGGCTTGCTCTCGCGTCACGATGCTGTTGCCAAGGCCATCGCATACATGCTCAACGACTGGGAGGGTTTCACCGCCTTCCTTGGCGATGGCAGGATCTGTCTCACAAACAATGCGGCCGAACGGCAGCTGCGCGGTGTGGCTCGAGGCAGAAAAGCATGGCTGTTCGTCGGCTCCGATCGCGGCGGTGAGCGGGCAGCGATGATGTACAGCTTCTTTGGCTCGGCCCGGCTTAACGGCATAGATCCGCTGGCTTGGTTTACCGACGTTCTCGCCCGCATCGCTGACATACCCCAAGGCCAGTTGCACGAGTTGCTTCCGTGGAACTGGAAAGCAGCCCAGCAGACTCAAATTGCAGAATTGGCCGCCTGATGCAGAGAAACAAGGTCTATGCCGTCACGACCCTCACCAGGGTCGCACTGGACCTGGGCGAAGATGAGGACTTCCTCTTTGACCTCACCGACCAGATGGACACCGAAGACGGACTGATCTGGGTTTACGGCACGGGCGATGAGCCTGTTCTTGCTCTCTCCAGCGATGGCGTCGACTGTCTCCAGGACATCATCGCCGAGCACCGCCGGAGCCAATTCTGATCTCACGGGCGGCCGCTATCGGAGGCGTACTCTCACTTCACCGCGTCAATCACATCACTCTCCTCATACCGCCACAGCATTCGCGCCCCAGCGAAAGTCCGTCGCATCGATCCACAAGCGATGCAGGACCACCCCCAGCTTGCGTGCCAGTGCCACCTTCGCGCGTTTCATGCCGCGGCGCTGCGCTACATCCAGTGCCCAGCGCTTGAGGCTGGAAAAGCGTGTCGCTCGCGTCAACATGATATGCGCCGCCTCGAACAAGGCGGTCCGCACCATCGCGTCGCCGACCTTGCTGACGCCACCATCGCGATCCGTTTCGCCGGATTGATATTTCTTCGGTGTGAGTCCGAAGTAGGCGCCCACCGTGCTCGATTTCCCAAACCGGGCCGGATCATCCACGGCCGATCGATAGGTCAACGCAACCAGCGCCCCTACGCCAGGTGCCGTCATCAATCTCTGGCAGACTTGGTCGGCGCGGGCGATTTTAAGCATCGCCCGGTGGAGCCGCGTGAACTCGTCCCACAGAGCGGTTCGCGCGGCTAGCATCCCACCGATCACAACCGACAATGCGGGGTGTCCTTCGATCAGTTCACGAATGCGCGCCTCGAAACGCCCACGGCTGACCTCGCCAACCTTCAATCCGTAGCCGCGCAGGATACCCCGGATGCTTAGTTCCACGTCGAGGAGCTTGCCCTGCAAAAGCTTGCGTCCGACCAGAAGTGCCCGGACATCCTGGGCCGGTGGCGATTTTGCATGAACCGGCCGATACCAACCCATGCGAAGCAATTGCGCGATCCCCCGCGCATCCTTGCGATCAGTCTTCACCGTCATCGCCGAAAGCGCCGCCTTCACATGGCGGGTTTCCAGCAGCACGACCTCCCGACCTGATGCGGCAAGGGCAGCATGCAACCACTGGGAAAGCGGGCCTGCTTCAAGGCCAACGCGAACCACCGACAGATCCAACTCGTCGAAATAACCGACAAGGCATTCAGGCTCGCTGGCGACCTTAACCTCCCGCACCACCTTGCCCTTCGCGTCCACAATGCACACGCTGCTCTCTTTCAGTGAGACATCGATTCCGGCATAATGCTCCATGGCTGTTCCTCTCATGATGCTTGAGGCCGATCTCTCGGACCTCGTTCAACACCATCATTCTGAGGGACAGCCACCCACTTGGCTATCTTGGAGACGCTGGCCCATTACGGCATCTAGCACTACTTTGGCAGAAAAGTGATTTTTGGGATTCCCTTTGCGGCGGATGCGTGATTCATGAGGAACCAGCTTTAGTGGAGGCTGGCGATGGACGCGGATTGGCAGGCGGATCTCGAGCTTTGGCTTGACCCATTTCTCAAGGGCCTTGGCAACAAGACGCGTCGGCGGATGTGTCCAGCCTATATTGCCGGATTGATTGGGCCGGGTGATCGCAAGAGCATTCAGCCGATGGCCGCCAGAGCCAGTGAGATCAGCTATGACCGCCTCCACCATTTCATCGGCGCTGGCGTCTGGGACAGCGCGCCTCTGGAAACCGCTTTGTGGGAGCAAGCCGATGCGCTCGTGGGCGGGGAGAAGGCCTGGCTGATCATCGATGATACGTCCATGCCCAAGAAGGGCACCAGTTCGGTTGGCGTCGCCCCCCAATATGCCTCGACGCTTGGCAAGCAGGCCAATTGCCAGACCATGGTCTCGGTGACGCTGGCGTCGGGCGAAGTGCCCGTCATGCTGAGCTTGCGGTTATTCCTGCCTGACAGTTGGACCCAGGATGATAGCCGTATGGCCAAAGCTGGCGTTCCAGCGGAGTTTCGTGAGCCCAAATCCAAGCCTTCCATCGCGATCGACGAGATCGACCGGATTGTTGCTGCCGGTGTGCGTTTCGGCTGCGTACTGGCCGACGCGGGCTATGGCCTGTCAGCCCCGTTCAGACAGGCCTTGAGCGCACGCGGGCTGCGCTGGGCCGTGGGCATTCCCAAACATCAGAAGGTTTACCCTGCTGACGTAAAACTGGTTTTCCCCGTAGCGGGGCGTGGACGACCGCGCTTGCGCCATGTGCCCGACATCAAGTCGGTCGCGGCCCACACCATGCTTGAGAATGCCAAGTGGCGTCAGGTGAGTTGGCGCCGAGGAACCAAAGGGCGCCTGGTGGCGCGCTTCGCTGCCATGCGCGTGCGCATCGCCGATGGCGCGCCGCAGCGAATAGGTGCCGCTGGCGCACAGCATATGCCCGGCGAGGAAGTTTGGTTGGTGGGCGAACATCGTTCGAACGGGGAGCGCAAATACTATCTCTCGAACCTACCCGGCGATACCTCGGTCAAGGAGGTCGCCGGGGCCATCAAGGCTCGATGGATTTGTGAGCAAGCCCACCAGCAACTCAAGGAGGAGTTGGGCCTGGACCACTTTGAGGGGCGTTCCTGGACCGGCCTTCATCGACACGCCTTAATGACGATGATGGCCTACGCCTTCCTGCAATATCGCCGCCTCGCCCAAGCGGGGCGGAAAAAAAAGAGTCTCCGGACCGCCCCCTCAACCCAGTCTGCCAGCAGTCCGGCAAGCCATCCTTGATCGCCTACATCAGTCGCAATCGCTCCATTGTCCACATTGCGGCTGCACGCTACAGGGCGCTGAAATCACTTTTCTGCCAAAGTAGTGCTAGGCCGTGAACTCATAAATGGCGGTATGGCTCACGTTCTCCTATAGCTCATGCTCATCCGCGATTTGGGGTGTGGGATGGGCTTTCATGTAACGCATCGGTTGGGGAATATGGACAAGGCACCGGATTCGGCGTTTCCTGCCCTACTGCAAGAGCTTGACGCCGATCCCAACGACGAAGAGCACACCTCGTTCAGTGTGACGCATGAGGGCGAATGGTATCTTGGCGCATACCGAGGCGGGTATGTCGTCTTTGAGAATCTGGAAGAGGGCGACCCCCGGCATATGACCAACGTGCCACCCGAGAAGATCGTGGCGCTATGGCGGCTTTTGGCGGACGGCGATCTTGTTTCGCTCGAAAACGAACCGTGGAAGCCGGGATATTGATCGAATGCCACAAGTCTGATTCAGCATTGGCATGAGCCGATATGACCTGACCGACTTCGAGTGGCGCGTGATCGAACCGCGGCTGCCGGACAAGCCGCGCGGCGTGCCGCGTGTCGATGATCGCTGCGTGCTAAACGGCATATTCTGGGTGCTACGCTCTGGCGCACCGTGGCGCGACTTGCCCGAACGCTACGGGCCGCGCACCACTTGCTACAACCGCTTTGTTCGATGGCGGAAAGCCGGTGTCTGGGACCGGATGATGGATGCCGTCACCGCCGCGCATGATGGCGACATCCAGATGATCGACAGCACTTCCATCCGGGCGCACCAGCAGGCTGCGACGGCAAAAAGGAGGATCGAGATCATTGTCTCGGTCGCTCCCGAGGCGGGCTCACGACCAAAATCCATGCGGTCGTCGATGGGCAAGGCCTCCCGATCCGGCTGAGCCTGACGGCGGGGCAAAGCCATGACGGCCAAGCCGCTGATGCAAGGCTCGATCATGTTGGCGCTGGAACGATCATGCTCGCGGACAAAGTCTACGATGTCGATCGCATCCGGGCGTCCCTTCGCGAGAAGGGAGCTTTTGCCAATATCCCGCCGAAATCCAACCGCCGATCAAAGCCGTACTTCAGCACTTGGCTCTATCGCCAACGGAACCTGATCGAGCGCTTCTTCGCGAAGTTGAAGCACTTCCGCCGGGTTTCCATCCGCTAAGACAAACTGGCCGAAAACTTCCTCGCAATGGCCCAGCTCGCCTCAATGCGGCTATGGCTCCGCGTTTATGAATCTACGGCCTAATGCGCTATTTTCCCAATCATTGTGGAATGTAGACACGCCCATGGCCGATCCCCAAGCCATGCCGCCAAAAATTACCCAGATGGCAAATACATTACATCGATAACGCCATATCGGCAAATATTCATAGCACGCCATTACATCCTTCCGCCCAAAGAACAACGCTGCACCGCCACGGAATAGGTTCGTCTTGGATGCGATCTTTCGCCCTGCACCTGCGGAAGGGGCTATAAATCTGGACATTCTCGTTGAACGATCTTTGTCGGGTGATGTCCTATCATGCGTCTATCTCAGCTTTATTGGATGAAGGCATCGCTGCTGATCGGCATTGCGCCGGTGGCTCTGGCGGCCTGCGCGGCACTGGCGGCCACGCCGCAGGCATCGCCAACAGGCGCCCGCCCCTCGGCCAGACCTTTGGCAGAGCGCGCACCGCCCATGAGTTCATCCGACAAGGATGAGGCGGCCCTGCCTTCGGTTCAACCGGCCTCGACGGCGGGCGAACCGCTGGTCTGCCGACGCGACATGGCCTGCCCGCTGGCCGATCCAAAGGGCAAAACCCGCCCGCGCAGCCCGCGCGAAATGAATGTGGCGCCCACGGTATCGACCCTGGCCGACGCCATCGCCATGGCTTACCAGAACAATCCGCTGCTGCTGTCCGCCCGCGCGCAGGCCCGCTCGGCCGATTTTGGCGTTCCAGTGGCGCGCTCAGCCTATGGTCCCAGCCTGACGGTGACGCTGGGCGATACGTTCACCCGTACCAAGGAAGAACTGGTGGCCGGCCTCTGGGCCGGCGCGCGCGGCTGGGCCTACACCGCGTCGGCCGTGCTGACACAGCCGATCCTGACCTTTGGACGCAATGCCGCCAATGAACAGGCCGCGATCGCCTCTGCCGAATATCAGCGCGAGGCTTTGCGCCTGACTGAAATGCAGGTGTTGGGCAATGTCGTGGCCGCCTATATTGCTGTGCGGCGCGATGCGGCGCTTTTGACCATCGCGCGTGAAAATCTGGCGATTCTCGACCGTCAGCTTGAAGGCAACCGGGCCCGGTTCAAATACAAGGATCTGACCAAAACGGATCTGGACCAAACCGAATCCGAACGCGAAACCGCCGAGGCCGCCATGATGCAGGCGCAGGGCCAGTTGGGCGTCTCGCAAAAGCAATTCATGCAATATGTCGGCGCGCCTCCTGGCGATCTGGCCGATGTGGACCTGCCCGAAGCGCCCTTTAGCACCCTTGCCGATGCCTATGCCTATGCCGAGCAGAACAGCGCGCTGATTTCCACGGCGCGGGCCAAGGAGCGCGTGTCCCACGCCAATGAACAGGCCGCGCGCGCCGATTTTCGCCCGCGCATCGATGCGCAAGGCAGCTTCGCCTATTCCAGCAATTCGCCCTATAACAACCAATTGCGCAATACGCAGGTGGTGGTGCAACTGGCATTGACACAGCCGCTTTACGATTCCGGATTGCGGGCGGGCAAATTGCAGGAGGCCAAGGAGGCCGATGAGTCCGATTGGCGCCTGATCGATTCGGCCCTGCGCGACACACGCGAGGCGGTCGGATCGGCATGGGACCAATTGGCCGCCGCGCGGTTGAGCATCGTCCATTTCCAGAACGCCATGGAGCGCGCCCAGAGCGCCTATGTGGGCGCGGTGCGCCAGCAAAAGGCGGGCGACCGCAGCACATTCGACGTTCTGGTGCTGGCCAGCAATTTTCAGTCGATGCGCAACAATTACTACAATGCCGTGGCCCGCGAAGCCTCGGCCAAGCTGAACCTGATGGGGGCGCTGGGCTTGCTTGAGGCGCGCTATATCGCACCCAAGGTGCCGCTCTATGATGCCCAGGCCCATTATGACCGGGTCGCGCGCCGGGGGAACCTGCCGATTTTGACACAGGTTCTCTCGCAGGTTGACGGCGCCTTTGTGCCGGGCGTCCGCCGTCCCCGCCCCGTGCGCGATGAAGGCGCGCGTCAAGCGCTGGAAACCAGCGTCCCTGAACCCGCACAATAATCCCACACCCCAGGCACAACGAAAAGCGGCGGATCATCATTCCCGATGATCCGCCGCTTTTCGTCGACACAATGTCACAGCGTCAGATTGGCCTGAATCATGATGCGGTTTTCGTCGAAACGCCACTGTGTGCTTTGCGACGTGCGCTGCTGGTGCAGCAGGTCGAGGACAAAATTCAACCTGCGGCTCATCAGATAGCGCACCTGCCCTCCCCCCGTCAGCATCTGGCTCTTGGCATCCGGGCCGAGCGGCGAGAGGTCGGCATAGCTGGTCCGCGCGCCCAGCAGGAGGTTGGGGAACAGTTCATGCTCGACCGAGAGCCCCCCTTCGGTGACGCGAAGGCCCGCAGAAGTTGTCGAGGTGTTTTCGTCAATCCGGCGGTCCGCCTTGATCCGCACCGTTGTCGAGCGCTGCGGGGTCCAGACCATGTCGGCGCTGAACGCCGGCCCGCTGAACGAGCGCAGGCGCGGATCGGCATAATCGACGCCGATCCAGCCGCCGCGCACCACCCCAACCAGATGATCGGTGAAATCAAAGCGCAGCCCAGCCTCAACCCGCTTCTTGTGCGAATTGCGGTCCAGATTGTTCGATTGCAGCGCCTGGGCAACCGGCAATGCATAGCGCGCGACTGTGTAGGTTCCGTTCGAGATGATGCGGATGCCGCTGTGCAGGCGATAGCTGACGCTGGCCTGATAGGTCAGGAAATCGCCATTGCGAAATTGCTGGTCGATCAGCGATCCGTCGCGCGCGATCGTGTTGCTGTATTCCAGCCGGGCCAGTTTGACAGCGCCGCTGATCTGCAGGCGATTGAACGTTTGCTGGGCCTTGGCCTCGCCAAAATAGCGGTTGAAATTGACCGGCTTGAGCGCATTGGCCGGGCTGGTGAAATCGGAGCGGTCGAGCGTGCCGCGTTCGCCGCTGGCCACCAGCGTCACCGCGCTGCTCTTGCCGAAATCGAGGCGGCCATCGACGATGCCGCCGTAATTGGTCGTATCCTCGCTCCCATGGCGGGCGTGCAGGTTCTGGCTGGCAAAGGCCTGCATATCGAAGGCATGGCGCGACCATGACGAGGTGAGCAGAGCCGATCCGTTCACCCGCGTGGTCACATCGACTGCGCGATAGGTGTTGGAGGCAAAAAGATTGTCGGTCGCCTCAACCGTCGCGCCGAGGCGGGGATAGAGGAAGAAGGAGCCGATCCGCCCGCCGACCGGAAAATAATCGGGGCGATAGCGCCCCATTACGGTGGCGGTGGTGGGCACATTGAGCGCCTCCATCCGCACATCCTGCGATTGCCCCTGGGTGACGATCGAGCGCCATTCCAGATCGGTGGCCTGGGCCGCGGCGGGGCTGGACGAAAAGGTCAGCAGCACCGGCGCCCATCGCAGCGCAGACAAAGGGCAGGAAGAAAAGAGTTCTGACTTGGCTTGGGGCACAGCACGGCTCCTGAATGACCTGCATAGGTTAGGTATCATTCCTAATGCACGTCAATAACTTGGCCGCTATAATTAGATCGGATATCATTCGAATAAATCAAAACTAGTGCCACTTTGACCGAAGATCGGCGCACCGGATATTTTCTTTCGCCCGCTGGCGCAGAGCCTGCCTCGGATATGGCACAAAATACGAACGCCACCCCTGCGCCCATGGCAGAGGCGGCGTCCGATGGAGCAAAAGCCCAGGATCAATAGAACCTTACATCCGTGGCCGAACTGACATGCATACCGTTCTTTGACAGGATGCCGATCATGTAATCATGGCCCGATGCCGCATCATGGATGTCGTAATAGCCCAACGAGGCATTCGAGGGATCATCGGCAATCCAGCTCAGCGTCGAACCCGCGCTGAACCCGTTGAGCAGCAACATGTCATTGGCCCCCGCCTGCCATACGCTGGCGCCTTCAAAGTCGGTGATGACCTTTTGCACGCCGCTGCCGCCCATCGTATCGTCCAGAACCGATTTGGAGATGACGAAAGTGTCATTGCCCGCCCCACCCGTCAAAAAGCTCGAAGCCTTGGTGGCGCTGATGATGTCGGCGCCGATCCCGCCCTTGATCTCGTTGGACAGGCCGCCCTTGGCCAGCGTTGCGGCAATGTCGGTCAGCCCCGTCGCGGTGATCGCGCCGCCGGTGCTCAGCGCGGCCTGCGCCTGCGCCGTGGTGGTGTCGGGATTGATACTGTAGGCCCGCACATAATCGACCTGCATGGTGGCGCTGTCGGGGGTGCCGATCGTGCCGCCGCCCCATGCGCCGCCCACAGCCAGGTTGAGCAGCATATACATCGGCGAATGCATATCGCCCGGTGTCGCCGTTTGGGCCACGGCATTGCCGTCAATGTACCAGACCAGATCGGTCGCGGTCCACAAAACACCGTAGGTATGGAAGTTCTGGGTCACATCGCCAATGGTGACCACCGACTGGACCGACTGGTTCTTGGTGCCGTTGGCGCTGGTGTGCGCGGTCAGATAGAGCGTGTTGGGATCCTTGCCCAGTTCTTCGAAAACGTCGAGTTCGGGCGGCCAGGTGCCATTGGCGGGCAACAGCCAGAAGGCGGGCCACATGCCTTGCCCGGCAGGCAGTTTGGCATCGACTTCGAAATAGCCGTAAAGCTGCGAGAAGCTCGACTTGGTGGTCAGCAGGCCAGAGGAATATTGCAGACCCCAGTTGGCCGCCGATTGCGCCGCGGTCAGCTTGGTTTCGGTGATGTTGAGGATGCCGTTGTTGATCGAGAACGGATTGATTGGCGTCATCGTGCCGGTCGTGCCGCGCCAGTTGGGATCGGTATAGACCTGCACCTCGTCATTGAGGTGGCGATTGCTCATCGCGGTGGGGCCGCCATAACCATAGGTCGTGTTCCACGTGCCGCTTGTGCCGTTATTGAGGCTGAGCGAGTTGAACTCATCATCAAAGGTCATCTTCAGATTCGACAGGTTCAGGCTGCCGGTAATGTCCCGATCGGTGAAATCGCTGATGTTGTGGTTGACCAGCGTGACCGAGTCATTGGTGCCCAGACGGATGACAACATTGCTGCCCATCTGCACCATATGCTGCTTGATCTGGGCAAAGCTGGTCAGGCCGCTGTTGAACAGACGCAAAGTGTCGGTGCCGGTGGTAAAGTTAACGATGGTGTCCATGCCTTCGCCGGCCTTGTGGACGAAAGTGTCCGCCCCCGTGCCGCCGATCAGCACGTCATTGCCCAGCCCGCCATCCAGCCAATGCGTGCCACTGCTGGCCGCGATGATATTGTCCAGGCTGTTGCCGATGCCCCATGTATTGGTGCCGTCGAGCTGAAGATTTTCGAAATTGTCGGTCAGCTTCCAGTTGACTGTCGAATAAACGGTATCAACACCGCCATTCGCGTATTCAACCGGCTTGTCCTTGACCGAATAGACATAATAGGAATCGTCGCCAGCACCGCCAAGCAAGGTAGTGCCGGCGCCAGTGCCGCGAAACAGGTCCGCACCCGAAGTACCGGAAACCGACGTTGCGCCGAGTGGGATGCTAATTCCTTTAAGCGGCGTCGCGCTAGCCTTGAGCAAAACACCGGCAGCGTTATATGTTGAAACGATGTTGGCCATTTGAATCACCCTTGATTGAATATATCCGTTTATGGCCCCAAGAAATTAATGGCGGCGGCCATGAAACTGGTAAATGCACGGGTGATCGACCTTTCGATTTATGTAATTTTCAAGAAAGTCTATAGGCAAAGTTACTTATTCCGAAATTCATTCCATAATTTCCATGTTAATAATTTGATTGAATAGCATGAATTTAAAACGGACCTTTTGGTTTCTCCGAACATCCCATGTCGCCAAACCCAAAAACCGCCGCGCCCTCGAACCAGGGTCGGCAAATGACAAATTTGCGGTAAACCGGAATAATTCGTGCGGCCCCGGAAACCATTTTGTCCCGCCGCGCGGTGGAGTCGCCCGCGCAAACCCTGTTGCAACCGCCCCCTTATCGACGCTACCCCTTGTCCCCGATGGGCAGGGGACTGTTATGAAGAGATTGGCATTGGCAGGCTTGATGGCGCTGACGGCGGCGGCGCCTCCGATCAATATGCCCGGACCGCAGGCGATCTCGCCCGATGACCGCGCCACCGGGGCCAAGGCCCATCCCGACATGGTTTCCGAATATGGCGGGGCCTATGCCGGGCCGCAGGCCGCGATGGTGCGCCGGGTGGGCCTGCGCGTGGCGGGCCAGTCGGGCATCAGCAATGTCGAGCGCGACTTCACGTTCACCCTGCTCAATTCGCCGGTGGAGAATGCTTTCGCGATTCCGGGCGGCTATGTTTACACCACGCGCGCGCTGCTGGCGCTGATGAACAACGAGGATGAACTGGGCTTTGTGCTGGGCCATGAAACCGGCCACATCGCCGCGCGCCATTCCGAAAAGCGCCAACAGGTGGCCCAGCGTTCCACCCTGCTGGGCGCGCTGGGCCAGGCGGTGCTGGGCAGCGTGCTGGGCGGGGGCGCGATCGGGCAATTGGGCAATCAGATCGGACAGGCCGGGATCAACCGTCTGGTGGCGGGCCATGTCATGGCCTATTCGCGCGGTGAGGAATTCGAGGCCGACGATCTGGGCGGCGTATATATGCAGAAGGCTGGCTACAATCCGGCCTATGCCTCGACGATGCTGGCCTCGCTGGCGGCGCAGACGGGGCTGGAATCGCGCCTTGCCGGCAATGCGCGCACAACGCCGGGCTGGGCCATGTCGCACCCCAATCCCGAGGCCCGCGTCACCCGCGCGCTGGACCGGGCGCGCCAGATGGGGATAGGCGCGCCGCCCGGATCAAAGGCCAACGAGGCCTTCCTGCTTTCGCTGCGCGGCATGATCTATGACGACGATCCGCAACAGGGCGTGATCGAGGGCCAGACCTTCACCTATCCGCCCGACCGGCTGCGTTTCACGGTTCCGGCGGGCTATGGCATGTCGAACGGATCGGACGCGGTCACCATCACCGCCAAGGCCGGAAATGGACAGGGCCATGGTCAGGGGCAGGCCATTTTTACCGGCGGGGCCTATAAGGGTGATCTGGGCGCGGTGCTGCGCGCCCGGTTCAAGGCGATCGCCAAGGACGGACAAGTGGGCGAGATCAAGGGCATCCCCGGCACGATCAATGGCATGCCCAGCATGAGCGCCAGCCTGCGGGGGAACACCGGATCGACCACGATGGACCTGACCGTGGTGGCTATCGCGGTGGCGCCGGAGCGGGCCTATGCCTTTACCGTGATGCAGCCCGCCGGACAGGGGCTGGGCGATCTGGCCCCGCTGGTCAACGGCTTCACCCGGATCACGCCTGCGCAAGCCGCAGCGATCCGTCCGCGCATTGTCGATGTCGTGCGCGCCGGGCCGGGCGATACGGTGGCCACCATGGCCGCGCGCATGGCCTATAATGACAATGCGGCAGAGCGCTTTCTGGTGCTCAACGGTCTGCCCGCAGGTACCACGCGGCTGACGCCCGGCAGCATGGTCAAGCTGGTGGTGTGGAAACGCTAGAGCCGGTGGGCCGCGGGCGGACAGCAGATCCGCCCCAACGTGGCATGACCAGCCAAGTGATTCGGCCAAACCGCTGACGCCTTGCGCAAAAATGGCCTTATGTCAGACATAAAGCCTGTTTTGGCGCGGTCGGCGCGCGCCTATTGTCTGGGTTATGGACATGCTGCAATGCACACAAAACCGCTAGGATCAAAAATATTCGGCCATTTGCCGTTTCCTACGCCCCAGTCGCCTATTTCCTGCCCAAGAGGCCTCGACGAGGCGCGCTTGTCCTGATAGCGCATAGGTATGTTATGCAGCCAAAGCATTCGAATTCACGCTTGCATTTGGCACAGGTGAGGAACGCGATGACCCAAGACACCCTTTCCCCCGATTCGGTTCTGACCGCCCCGACCCGCAACCAACGTCTGATCGACTGGGTTGAAGAGGTCGCCGCGCTCACCCGTCCGAAGGACATCGTGTGGTGCGACGGTTCGCAGGAGGAATGGGATCGCCTGACCTCGCAACTGGTGGATGCCGGCACGCTGGTGCGCCTGGCGCAGGACAAGCGCCCCAACAGCTTTTACACCCGTTCGGACCCGCGCGACGTGGCGCGCGTGGAAAGCCGCACCTTCATCTGTTCGCAAACGCCCGAAGGCGCCGGGCCGACCAACAACTGGCGCGATCCGGCCGAAACCCGCGAAACGCTGGACGGCCTGTTTGCCGGCTGCATGGAAGGGCGCACGATGTATGTCGTCCCCTTCTGCATGGGTCCGCTGGGTTCGGAAAGCAGCGTGGTGGGCGTCGAACTGACCGACAGCGCCTATGTCGTGCTCTCGATGCGCATCATGGCACGCATGGGCCAGCCTGCTCTGGACATGCTGGGCCGCGACGGCTTCTTCGTTCCTTGCGTCCACACGGTCGGCATGCCGCTGACCGATGGGGTCGAGGATGTCGTGTGGCCCTGCAACGATGAAAAGTGGATCGTCCACTATCCCGAAACGCGCGAAATCTGGTCCTATGGTTCGGGCTATGGCGGCAATGCGCTGCTGGGCAAGAAGTGCCTCGCGCTGCGCATCGCCAGCGTGATGGCGCGCGATGATGGCTGGCTGGCCGAACATATGCTGATCCTGAAAGTCACCCCGCCGGTGGGCGAGGCGCATTATGTGGCCGCCGCCTTCCCCTCGGCCTGCGGCAAGACCAATATGGCGATGCTCGAATCCACCCTGCCTGGCTGGAAGGTGGAAACCATCGGCGACGACATCGCCTGGATGCGCCCCGGCGCGGATGGCCGCCTCTATGCGATCAACCCGGAAGCGGGCTTTTTCGGCGTGGCCCCCGGCACCGGCGTGGAGACCAACAAGAACGCGGTCGAAACGCTTTACGCCAATGCCATCTACACCAACACGGCGCTCACCGCCGATGGCGATGTGTGGTGGGAAGGGCTGACCAAGGAAGTGCCCGAGGGCCTGATCGACTGGCAGGGCAATCCCTATGATCCGGCCAGCGGCAAGCCTGCGGCCCATCCCAACGCGCGCTTCGCGGTGCCTGCCTCGCAGTGCCCCTCGATCGCGGCGGAATGGGAAGATCCCGCCGGCGTGCCGATTTCGGCCTTCCTGTTCGGCGGGCGCCGCGCGACCTCGGTGCCGCTGGTGACCGAAGCCTTCGACTGGAACCATGGCGTGTATCTGGCGGCCAACCTTGCCTCGGAAGGCACGGCCGCGGCGGAAAACAAGATCGGCGCGCTGCGCCGCGATCCCTTCGCCATGCTGCCCTTCTGCGGCTATGCGATGGGCGACTACTTCAAGCACTGGGTCGATATGGCCGGCAAGGTCGCCCATGGCGGCGCGAACCTGCCCAAGATCTATCTGGTCAACTGGTTCCGCAAGAGCGGCGGCAAGTTCCTGTGGCCCGGCTATGGCGACAACATCCGCGTGGTAAAGTGGGTGATCGAGCGCGCGCAGGGCAAGGCGCAGGCCGCCGAGAGCGTCATCGGCCGCCACCCGGTCGAAGGCGGCATCGACCTGACGGGCCTGAACATCACGCCGGAGCAATATGCCGAGCTGATGACTGTCAGCATTGATGGCTGGCGCGAGGAAGCCGAAGGCAATGGTCGCGATCTGGCCGCGCTGGGTGCCCTTCCCGAGGCGATCCTGGAGCAACAGGCTGCGCTGGAGGCCCGCCTGGCCAAGGCCTGAGCAACCGCAGCAAGAGTTTAGACACAACCCCCGGCGCCCTGCGTCGGGGGTTTTGCTTTGCCCGACCGGGATGGAGAGCATCGGCGCCCAAGCGGAGAAAAATGCCTTTTTACAGAAATTTAATGACCATTATCGCCCCCGTTGCCGCCACATTCCTCAGCTATGGTTCCAGCGCGGACCAAAATGCACAGGACATCGGCTGCAAGATCGCTAAGATCATGGGCACACCACCTTCCCCATGGCCTTTGCGCGAGTGCAGCATAAAATCATTGACCATCCCGGCCTGAGGGGCAAAAAGCACCTCGTTGCTCAGGCGGAAAACTCGCTCAAGAACCCATAATGCGAATATTTCGATGGATAACCTCCACCGGCGTCATGACAAACGAGAGTATTCGAAATGAAGATAACAGTTTTTGGCCTCGGTTATGTCGGCCTTGCTAATGCGATCCTGCTGGCCCAGAACCATGAAGTGGCCGCTGTCGATATTTCGGCCGAACGCGTTGCCATGCTGAATGCGCGCAAGTCGCCCATTTCGGATCCCGAGATCGAGGATTTTCTTGCCAACCGTCCGTTGAACCTGCTGGCCACGCTGGATGCAACCGAAGCCCTGACCGGGGCCGACTATGTGATCGTGGCCACGCCCACCAATTACGATGTCGAAACCAACAAGTTCGACACCTCTTCGGTCGAGGAGGTCATCAAGATCGCAGCCCGGATCAACCCCAAGGCCACGATCGTGGTCAAATCAACCATTCCCGTCGGCTTCATCCAAAGCGTGCGTGAACGGCTGGGGGTGGAGCAGGTGATCTTCAGCCCCGAATTCCTGCGCGAAGGCCGTGCGCTTTACGACAATCTCCACCCCTCGCGCATCATCGTGGGTGAACAGTCCGAGCGCGCCCGCATCTTCGCCGATCTGCTGGTCGAAGGGGCAGAGAAGAAGGACATCGAGGTTCTCTGCACCAACAGCAATGAAGCCGAAGCGATCAAATTGTTTGCCAACACCTATCTGGCCATGCGGGTTGCCTTCTTCAACGAATTGGACAGCTATGCGATCGCGGGCGGGATGGACACGCGCCAGATCATCAACGGCATCTGTCTGGACCCGCGCATTGGCCAGCATTACAACAATCCCAGCTTTGGCTATGGCGGCTATTGCCTGCCCAAGGACACCAAGCAATTGCTGGCGAACTATTCCGAGGTTCCTCAAAACCTCATCCGCGCGATCGTCGATGCCAACCGCACCCGCAAGGATTTCCTGGCCGAGCAGATCATCAACAAGAAGCCCAAGACCGTGGGCGTTTACCGTTTGGTGATGAAGGCCGGATCGGACAATTTCCGCCAGTCCTCGATCCAGGGCATCATGAAGCGGGTCAAGGCTAAAGGTATCCCGGTGGTCGTGTTTGAACCGGCCATGGCTTCGGATGACTTTTTCGGCTCGCCGGTGGTGCGCGACCTCGACAGTTTCAAGGCGCAATGCGACGTGATCATCGCCAATCGCATGACCAAAACACTCGAAGACGTCAAAGACAAGGTCTTTACGCGCGACCTCTTCGGCTCCGATTAATCCGGGAGCAAAAGCTTCGGCACAATGCAGCCCCGGTAAGCATATCGCCTCCCGGGGCTGCTGCCTGGCCATAGAGGCAGCGACGCACTGAGGACTCTCTCAACGGCCATTCATGACGGCGGACACCGCCGTCAGCGAACCAAGTCGCCCCCCGCAGACGAATCGAAGCCAAGAATATGGCAGGTTCCTCTCTCTTTCGAGGCAGTGACCCTCAGATACGACTATCTGGGCGATTGGCACGAGCGGCCCAACAACCGCAACATCGAACGATCTCCACCCCGATTTTCCGGCAGAGCCTCGCAGCGAGCGAGGGACCGTCTGTCCCGATGGATCGATCCATATGATCCTGTTGAACTGTATCCTGAAGATCACGGGGAACCCGCATTCGGAACTGGTAGACCGACCCTCGGCGCCACAACCCTCTTAAGGATCGTTTGTGCGACAGTTGTGGGTCACAGTTGCGAGGACGATTTTCTGAATGATTTGATGGTCTTATCTGGGTTTTTGGCGTCGAAATGTGCGACACCTTTGGGCTGCACAGGCCCTGATCTTCGCCTAAATCCTTGATTTTCCTAGGCTTGGAGCGGGTGAAGGGAATCGAACCCTCGTATTCAGCTTGGGAAGCTGCTGCTCTACCATTGAGCTACACCCGCAGGCGCGTTGAAAGCATTGGGGCTTTCGCTTGCGGTGCCTGAAACAGGGCATCCCCCTCTCAGACAGGCGGGCCGATTGCCACAGTCGAGCGGCATTGGTCAATACAAGTTTTTGCAAAATCGTGCCTTATGCTTCTCCCGCCTGCTTCCCAGAATCGCAAATCGGGCTAAACCGCGCATCATGACCAACACGATCCGCCCGGCGTCCCCCGAAGACATTCCCCTGATCGCGCAATTGATCCGCGATCTGGCCGAATATGAGAAACTCTCGCATGAGGTCCGCTTTGACGAGGCCGCTCTCAAGCAGCACCTGTTCGGTCCGCACCCGATGGCTGAGGTGGTGATCGGCCAGATCGACGGGGCGCCACAGGGCTTTGCGCTCTTCTTCCACAATTTCTCCACCTTCGAGGGGCGCCCCGGCATCTATCTTGAGGATCTCTATGTCCGCCCCGCCGCGCGCGGCTCAGGGCTGGGCAAGGCCTTGCTGCTCCATCTGGCCGCTCTGGCGCAGGAGCGGGGCTGCGCGCGGCTGGAATGGAGCGTGCTGGACTGGAACACGCCCTCGATCGAATTCTATCGCCGCATGGGCGCAAAACCGATGGAACAATGGACGGTGATGCGCGTTGATGGCGCAACTTTGGCTCAACTCGCCGCTGACTCGCGTGATTCCATCGCAGGCGAATAGAAAAATTTACCCCGTTGCCCTATTGCAACAGACATGGGAATCGCGAATCAGAATAACGTGTTGAGCCGTCGTGCATTGTTGGGTGGGCTGGCCCTTGGCGGGGTCGCCTTGGCCACTCCTTTGCGTGTTGCCGCACAGGCTTCGGGTCTTACCGAATATGAACGCCGCGTGGTGGGCATTGCCATGCGCGAGCGTGATCGCGTCGGCGCGATCCTGGCGCGCCCCGATGTCGTGGCCATTGCCGACTTCAGCAAGCCTTCGCATGACGCGCGGCTGCACTTTGTCGACATGGTCGGCGGCGCGGTGCGTTCGCATCTGGTGGCGCATGGCCGCGGGTCGGACCCGGCCCATGTCGGCTGGCTCAAGCAGTTTTCGAACAGCATCGGTTCCTATGCCACCTCGCGCGGGGCCTATCTGACCGCGGGCCAATATGAGGGCAAATATGGCGCCTCGATGCGGCTGCGCGGGCTGGATCTGGACAATTCCAATGCGTTTGACCGCGCCATCGTGATGCACCCGGCATGGTATGCCGCGCCCGATATGGTGGCCAAATTCGGCAAACTCGGCCGTTCGGAAGGCTGTTTTGCCATGGCGCCTGAAGATTTCAGCCTTGTGCTGAACCATCTGGGCGCGGGCCGCCTGCTTTACGCCGACCGCATCAGCGAGGCGTGAGCCCCGGCGCGGCGCCGCTGATCGGTTCAGCAGCGCCGCCTTCCCGCTGATTACAGCGGATTATCCAGCTTGATCACTTCCTCATTGCTCTTGCGCTGGGTTGTGTGCAGCGCGCGTGGCGCGTGAAAACTGTCGATCACCGGCCCGTCGCGGCCATAGAGATCGTTGAAGCTGGCCAGCGTGCCGTTGATGTCGCGGCCATAGGTGAAATAGGTCAGATAGACCGGGAAGGTCCGCGTCATCGGGATCTTCTTGTACTTGCCCGCCTCGAAGGTGGCGACGGCATCTTCCTGACTCATCCCCGCGCCCAGAATGGCCATGGTCATGCCCAATTCGACCGCACGGTCGGTGCGGATACAGCCATGCGAAAAGGCGCGCACCTGCGCATCGAACAGCTTTTTCGACGGCGTATCATGCAGATAAATCGCGTGCGGATTGGGCATGTCGATCTTCATCCGGCCCAGTGAATTGCTGTTGCCCGGCTGCTGCACCACCTGCAGGCTGCCGTCCTCCATCCGCGTCACCTTATAGCCGGCGCGCGGGCGGGCGAGCAATTGCTGGCCCAACCCCTCGCCCACGACGATGGATTGCGGCACGGTCCATGTCGGGTTGAACACCACCGCCTCGACCTTTTCGGCCAGTTGCGGCGTGGCGGTGCGGCCCGGCTTGCCCACGATGGTGCGATAGGTGCGGATGTTGCGGCCATTGACCGCCAGGCGCAGCTGGAACTCGGGCACATTGGTGATCAGATAGACCGGCCCCAGATCGCGCGGCAGCCAGCGCCAGCGGTCCATGTTGATACGGATGGCATCGCGCAGCTTGGTCTGCGCCTTGGGCGTGGCGGCCAGCGCCTCTTTGAGCGCGGCATAATCGGGATAGGTCGGCGCCAGACTGGCCAGCGTGCCCGGCACGTCATGGTTGGTGGTGGCGCGCTGCATCAGGGCGGTGGTGGGATTGTCATCCTGATCGGGATCGACAGCAAACCACTGCACCCGCGCGGTCATCGGCGTGCGTCCGTCGCGCAGATCCTCGACCAGCCATGCGAAACTCCTGCTGGCCTGCTCGTCCAGCGCCTGTCCTTCGCCGCCCTTGATCGCGGCGCGCAGCGCATCGGGCTGATAATCGGCGGGAAACAGGCCCTCCTCGCCAATCGCCATGATCGCGGCCAGCAAATCGCCGGCGTCGGCCACGCTCCAGTTGACCACCGCTTCCTGCACCGGCGTGGCGCCCGGCGACGGGCTGGGCGTGGGATAGGGGGTGGGCGTGCCGGACGGGCTGGCCGAGGGGCCGGGCAAGGGCGTGGGCCGCAGGGTCGGCCCGCCGCTGGGGGCCGCGCCCGGACGCGGGGTGGGCGAAGCGCCGGGGCGCGGGGTGGGCGACGGGCTGGTGGTGGGCGTGGGCGCGGGTGTCGCCATGCTTGCCGGGCGCACGTTGGGCAGCTTGCCCAACCCCTGCTTGCCCTCGATCGGACGGTCCTGCGCCATGGCGGGATAAAGGGCGCCCAGCCCCGTCCCCAAGGCCAGAATCATTCCGCCCATCATCAGCTTGCGCGTGTTCATCATCATTCAACGCCCCTTTTCGCCCGGCCCAAACCACTCAATTCAACGCCAGCCAAGCACAGTTCGTCGCATACCATCCAGCATTGCCCCTGTCTGTTGGCTGAACACCGCGCCGCATGCAAGCTCGACCTACCTTCTCATAGTGACGACTTGGCGCAAGCCCGCTAGGCTCTTAACGATCATGGCGCGCCCTTTGTTTCTTCCCCTAGTTGCCGCGGCGAGCGGAATTGCCACTTTCAGCGTGATGGATGCCTTGATGAAGCGGGCCTCGATCGATGCCGGGGTGCATGCCGCCTTGCTGTGGCGCAACATCATCGGGGCGGGGCTTGGCGTGGTGGTGTGGCAAATCGCCCATCCCCGCGCGTGGCCGGGGCGGCGGATGGTGATGCATGCGATGCGCGCCAGTGTGACCAGCGCGATGGCCGTAACCTTTTTCTGGGGCATCGTGCGCACGCCGATGGCGGTGGGCATGGCGCTGACGTTCATTGCGCCGATCATCGCGCTGTTCATGGCCGGTTTCGCGCTGGGCGAGGCGATCACGCGGCGCGCGCTGGGGGCCTCGGTGCTGGGGCTGCTGGGGGTGGGCGTGATCGGCTTGGGGCGGATGCAGGGCGGCGGCGCCATGGAGGCGCAGGCATGGCAGGGGATGCTCGCCATTCTGGGCTCGGCGGTGCTCTATGCCGCCAATCTGGTGATACAAAGGCATCAGGCGCAAATGGCGCCGCCGGCCGAAATCGCCTTTTTCCAATCTTTGTTCACCGCCTGCCTGCTGGCCGCGGCGGGTCTGGCGATCGGCATGCCGCCGGTGCCGCATGGGGCGGTGTGGCTCGATCTGTACGGCTCGGCGGGCCTGTCTTTCGTGTCGCTGATGCTGCTGTCGTGGGGCTGGGCACGGGCGCCCGCGCATCGGCTGCTGCCGGTGGAATATTCCGGCTTCCTCTGGGCGGCGCTGATGGGCTGGATCTGGTTTGGCGAAAGGCTCGACATCTATACACTGGGCGGGGCGATGCTGGTGGTGGCGGGATGCTGGCTGGGCGCGGGCGGACAGAAGGGCGAGCATACCGAACAGGTCGGGCTGTGATCGGCCAAATGGGTTTGGCGGCCATTTCCATGACAAATACGGGGCCATTTACGCTTATTTTGGATAACAATTCGCAATAGCAACAATATCACGGCAACCGGCCCCTCTTCATTCCTTTTTCCACCTTTCGCGCCCTTGACGCGAGGCGGAATCACGCGCATCGGCCCTCATGCTGCAACCGCCCAAAGGCACAGGCGAGAATAGCGCCTAACCGCGCTTTTTCGTCTTTTTCCGTCTCTGGGCCAATTGAGGTGAGGAAGACGCCCGTATGACCCAGGTCGGACAGGACTCGCTCGGCACCCGCTCGAAACTGAGCGCCGGTGGCAAGGAAGTCGCTTATTATTCGCTGAAGAAGGCCGCCGAAAAGTTTGGCGACATCAGCCGCCTGCCGTTCTCGATGAAGGTGCTGCTGGAAAACCTGCTGCGCTTTGAAGACGGCGGTTTCACCGTTTCGACCGCCGACATTCAGGCGATTGTCGATTGGCAGAAGAACCCCAGCGAATCGTCGAACGAAATCCAGTATCGCCCCGCGCGCGTGCTGCTTCAGGACTTCACGGGCGTGCCCTGCGTGGTCGACCTTGCCGCGATGCGCGATGCCATCGCCAAGCTGGGCGGCGACACGTCGAAGATCAACCCGCTGGTTCCCGTCAACCTGGTCATCGACCACTCGGTGATGGTGGACGAATTCGGTCATCCCAAGGCGTTCGAACAGAACGTGGAGATCGAATATCACCGCAACATGGAGCGCTATGACTTCCTGAAGTGGGGTTCCAAGTCGCTCAACAATTTCTATGCCGTGCCGCCGGGCACCGGCATCTGCCATCAGGTGAACCTTGAAAACATCGCCCAGGCGGTGTGGACTTCGCTGGACCAGAACGGCGAAACCGTCGCCTATCCCGACACTTGCGTGGGCACCGACAGCCACACCACCATGGTCAACGGCCTTGGCGTGCTGGGCTGGGGCGTGGGCGGCATTGAGGCCGAAGCCGCGATGCTGGGCCAGCCCGTCTCGATGCTGATCCCCGAAGTGGTCGGCTTCAAGTTCACCGGCCGCCTGCAGGAAGGCGTGACCGCGACGGACCTCGTGCTGACCGCGACCAACATGCTGCGCAAGCATGGCGTGGTGGGCCGTTTCGTCGAATATTTCGGCCCCGGCCTTGCCGACCTGTCGCTGGCCGACCGCGCCACGCTGGCCAACATGGCGCCCGAATATGGCGCGACCTGCGGCTTCTTCGGCATTGACGACAAGACGCTGGACTATCTGCGTCTGACCGGCCGCGACGAAGGCCAGATCGAACTGGTCGAAGCCTATGCCAAGGAGCAGGGCTTCTGGATCGACCCCGCCGTCGAACCGATCTTCTCCTCCACGCTCGAACTCGACCTCTCGACGGTCGTGCCTTCGCTCGCCGGTCCCAAGCGTCCGCAGGACCGCGTCTCGCTGCCTGAAGTGGACGATGTGTTCAACGCCGACATGGCCAATGTCTACAAGAAGGCCCAGACCCGCGTTCCGGTCGAAGGCAAGGACTTTGACATCGGCGACGGCGACGTGACCATCGCGGCGATCACCTCCTGCACCAACACCTCGAACCCCTCGGTTCTGGTGGCGGCAGGGCTTGTGGCCAAGAAGGCTGACGAACTGGGCCTCAAGCCGAAGCCCTGGGTCAAGACGTCGCTCGCCCCCGGTTCGCAGGTCGTCACCGACTATCTCGAAAAGGCCGGCCTGCAAAAGCACCTCGACAACGTTGGTTTCAACCTCGTCGGCTATGGCTGCACCACCTGCATCGGCAATTCCGGCCCGCTGGCCGAACCGATCAGCAAGGCGATCAACGAAAACGGCCTTGTTGCCGCCGCCGTGATCTCGGGCAACCGCAACTTCGAAGGCCGCGTCAGCCCCGACGTGCGCGCCAACTTCCTTGCTTCGCCGCCGCTGGTGGTGGCCTATGCGCTCAAGGGCACGGTGATCGAAGATTTCACCACGACCCCGATCGGCGTGTCGAACGAAGGCAAGGACGTGTTCCTCAAGGACATCTGGCCGACCAACGAAGAAGTCGCCACCACGATGGCCGGCTGCATGGACCGTCCGATGTTCATGGCCCGCTATGCCGACGTCTATAAGGGCGACAAGCATTGGCAGGCGATCAACGTTGTGGGCAGCGAAACCTACAACTGGCAGGCCGGATCGACCTATGTCGCCAATCCGCCCTACTTCGAAGGCATGACCATGGAACCGGCCCCGGTTCAGGACATCATCGAAGCCAAGCCGCTGCTGATCCTGGGCGATTCGATCACCACCGACCACATCAGCCCCGCCGGCAACATCAAGGCCGACAGCCCCGCTGGTGAATGGCTGATGGAGCGTCAGGTCGCCAAGGCCGACTTCAACAGCTATGGCGCGCGCCGCGGCCACCACGAAGTCATGATGCGCGGCACCTTTGCCAACATCCGCATCAAGAACGAAATGGTCCCCGGCATCGAAGGCGGCATGAGCCGCTATGGTGACGAAGTCGGCGCCGTGTTCGACGTGGCCCAGAAGCACAAGGCCGACGGCACGCCGCTGGTCGTGATCGCGGGCAAGGAATATGGCACCGGTTCGTCGCGTGACTGGGCCGCCAAGGGCACCAACCTGCTGGGCGTTCGCACCGTGATCGTCGAAAGCTTCGAGCGTATCCACCGCTCGAACCTGGTCGGCATGGGCGTGCTTCCGCTCCAGTTCAAGGATGGCGAAAACCGCCAGACGCTGGGCCTGGACGGCGACTGCACCTTCACGATCCACGGCGTTGCTTCGCTCAAGCCGCGTCAGGACGTGACCGTGGAAGTCACCCGCAAGGATGGCACCAAGTTCACCTTCACCGCGCTGTGCCGCATCGATACCGCCAATGAAATCGAGTATTTCAACAATGGCGGCATCCTGCAGTACGTGCTGCGCAAGCTGGCCGCGTAAGCGACGGCTTGATGCCAAAAAGAGGGGGCGGCCTTCGCGGGCCGCCCCTTTTTTATGGGCGCAAGGTTTGTCGTGGCCATAAAAAAGGCGCCGCCGGAATGATCCGGGCGGCGCCTTTTGTTACACGGATGGCTGGCCTCAGGCGGCCTGAGCCTTGCCCTTGCGGCGGCGGGCAAACATCGCGCCTGCCGCACCCCCAAACAGCAGCAGCATCGGCGGCGCCGGCACCTGAGTGCCGCCCGTGGTGCTGGTGCTGGTGGTTCCGCCGGTCGTGGTTGTGGTGGTGCCCCCGGTGGTTGTGGTCGTGCCGCCGGTCGTGGTGGTTGTGGTTCCGCCAGTCGTGGTGGTGGTCGTGCCGCCCGTGGTCGACGTGGTGGTCCCGCCCGTGGTCGATGTCGTGGTCCCGCCCGTGGTGGAGGTCGAACCCGTGGTCGATCCGCTGGAGTTCACCACAATCACATTGCCGCTGGTCCCGCCAAAGAAGCCGCCGATATAGCCGCCGCCAAAGCCCCAATTGCTGTAATAGCCGCGCGCGCGTTCGGCCGAGAGCGGACTGGGCGCGGGGGCGGGCGTGTTGGGCGTAAGATCGGCCGCGGGCAGGCCCGGCGGCGGCATCGGCACCATCGCGGTCCGCGTCACGGTCCGGGTGCAGCAATCCTTCTGGACCACAACCGTCCGGGTCACCACCCGCTTGCGCACGGGGGCTTTATGGGCCTTGGCGTGTTTGACATATTGCGGTTTGTTGCTGCTGGCCTTTTCGGCGATATGCACCGCCCCGCCGCCAATCAGCGCGGTGCCTGCCACCAGACCGGCAACTTTGGCGAGCCCCAAACGAACCGACATAACCATCTCTCTTTCCTGTGGTCGGCAGCGGCCAGCCTCCTTTCAGAGGCAAGGCGATTCTGCCCTCACCTGAGAGATCATGCAGGAAGGAGCAGCCGACAACCTGATGGGGAGGGTTCGACTGTCCTGAATCGGGACTTGCACCTATTCATAGGGATTTAACCATCAACTGTCCCGCTATGAGACGGATTCGCGGTTTATTCGCCTTCGCCGGCATCAAACAGCCCGCCCTGCGCGCCCTGCCCGCTGGGCGGTGTCAGGCCAAGATGCTGCCAGCCACGGTCATTCAGACAGCGCCCGCGCGCGGTACGCGCCACCATGCCAAGCTGGATCAGGTAGGGCTCGATCACCTCTTCGATCGTATCGCGCGGCTCAGACAGGCCCGCGGCCAGCGTGTCGGCCCCCACCGGCCCGCCCTTGTAGATATCGGCGATCATCGTCAGATAGCGACGATCCTGGGCATCCAGCCCCGCATTGTCGACCTCGAGCCGGGTCAGCGCATTGTCGGCAATAGACTGGGTAATCACCTCGCTGCCCGCAACATGGGCGAAATCGCGCACGCGGCGCAGCAGGCGCCCGGCCACGCGCGGCGTGCCGCGCGAACGGCGGGCGATCTCTCGCGCGCCCTCGGCGGCAATGCCGATGCCCAGCAGGCCCGCCCCGCGCGAGATCACGCGTTCAAGCTCATCCACACTGTAAAATTGCAGCCGCACCGGAATGCCGAAACGGTCGCGCAAAGGCGTTTGCAGCAGGCCCGCGCGCGTGGTCGCGCCGATCAGTGTGAAAGGCGGCAGGTCGATCCGCACCGAGCGCGCCGAAGGGCCTTCGCCGATCATCAGGTCGAGCGCGCGGTCCTCCATCGCGGGGTACAGCACTTCCTCGACCACCGGATTGAGGCGGTGGATTTCGTCGATGAACAGCACATCGCCATGCTCAAGATTGGTCAGCAGCGCGGCCAGATCGCCCGCCTTGGCGATCACCGGGCCGGAGGTGGCCTTGAAATTGACGCCTAGCTCGCGCGCGATAATCTGCGCCAGCGTGGTCTTGCCCAGCCCCGGCGGGCCGAAAAACAGCGTGTGATCGAGCGCCTCGCCACGCGATTTGGCCGATTCGATGAAGACGTGGAGGTTGTCCTTGGCCGCCGCCTGCCCCACGAATTCGGCCAGAGATTTCGGACGCAGCGCGGCGTCCATATCCTCGATCTGGCGATGGGCGGAAAGGAGGGGGTTATCGGTCATGGATGGGGCCGTTCAGAAAGTGCGTGGCCAAGGACTTGGTACAAGAAACGTCGGTAATGCTTGAACAAAACAACCAGCATGAACGGGACACTCAAATGACTCGCGAAAGAGTAGAGCAACTCCCATATGCTTCTCACAGGGCAACCTTGTTCCGTAAAATGGCACTCTGGTTCACCAACGGCCAAGAAATCCATCGACCATCGCAGCAAGATAGCCCCTGCGACCATCGCATAAATCCCATAGGCCAGAAAGCGTAGCGCGGCCTTCATCCCGCTGCCTTCTTCAACGCCACGCGGATTAGCGCGGAAACCCCCGCCTCCTCGCCCAGTTCGGCGATGGCGGCGTCGGTGGCGCTGGCGGCCACGTTGGGTTTGAAGCCAAGGTTCTGCAAGGCCGAGACGACATCGCCCGCAACATTGCCCTCCGGCATGGCCACACCCGCCGAAACCGCCGCGCCCGCAGGCCCCACCGGCAAGGCGCCCGCCTTGTCCTTCAACTCATTGACGATGCGCGCGGCCAGTTTCGGTCCCACGCCATTGGCCCGCGCGACCATCGCCGCGTCTCCGCCCGCGCAGGCGCGCTGCAATTCCTCAACCGTCAGGGCGGACAGGATCGCCAAGGCCACCTTAGACCCTACGCCCTGCACCACCGTCAGCAGCTTGAACCAAGCCCGCTCCCCGGCGCTGGTGAAACCGATCAGGCGCATATCTGTCTCGCTCACCTGCATCTCGGTATAGACCGTGCAGGCATCGCCCCGAATGCCCAGCGCGGACAGCGTCCGGCCCGAGCAGAACACCAGATAGCCAACGCCATTGACGTCAATCACAGCCCAGTCGGGGCCGAAGTCGTCCAATATGCCGGTCAGTTTCGCAATCATGCGCGCACCCTAGCCGGGGGAGAACGATTTGGGAACATTTTTTGACAGGGAGGGGAAGGTTTGCCTCCGGCGGGCAAAGGGCGGGGGCCCTTTGCAATCCCGTTAATGGGTTGGCGCAAGAACGGCCAAGGGGTAAATGGGGCCGATACTTTTAAAGCCTGCGGCGCGGCGAGCACAACGCCAGAAGCGCCGCAGGCTTTAAAATCAACTCTCGCACCAATCCGCCCCCATAGCGCAACATAGACAATACCGGGATTGTTAAGGGCCCCCGCCCTTAACCCGCCGGAGGCAAAAACCCCTAACAGATCAAATATGACTCCCCACATGATGCGCATGGGTGATCGCCACGGCCAGCGCGTCCGCCGCATCCGCCCCCGCCAATTTAACCCCCGGCAGCAGCACTTTGAGCATATGCTGCACCTGCTCCTTGGCCGCGCCGCCGGTGCCGACCAGCGCCTTTTTCACCACCTTGGAAGGGTATTCCGACACCGGCAGCCCAGCGCGCGCCAAGGATAGCAAAGCCGCCCCCCTCGCCTGCCCAAGTTTGAGCGTGGATTGCGGGTTCACGTTGACGAAGATTTCCTCGACCACGCCGAAGTCGGGTTTGTAGATCTCGATCACGCGCGCGATGGTCGTGTCCAGTTCGAGCAGGCGCGAGGCCATCGAGCCTTCCTTGTCGGTGCGGATCTGGCCATTGGCGACATGGCTGATGCGGCTGCCCGATTTGGCGACAATGCCCCATCCGGTGCAGACGAGGCCCGGGTCGATGCCTAAAATTATCATGCAGGCCCTATAAAGCAAAAGGGCGGGAGGATCATCCCCCCGCCCCTTCAGGAAATCGCGGAAAACCGGATCAGCCCAGCGTGGCCATGATCTCGTCGGGGATTTCGTAATTGCCCCAGACGGTCTGGACGTCATCATCGTCTTCGAGCACGTCGATCAGCTTCAAGAGCGTGGCGGCGGCATCGGCATCGACCGTCGCCTTGATCTGCGGGCGCCAGGCCAGCTTCACGCCTTCGGCCTCGCCCAGCACCTTTTCCAGTTCGCGCGCGACGGGGTGGAGCGAATCGACCGCGACCCAGATCGAGTGGCTGCCGGGGTTTTCGTCCCCATCGCCCATATCCGATTCGACATCCTCGGCGCCGGCCTCGATGGCGGCTTCCAGAACCTTGTCCTCATCGCCCACGCTGGCGGGATATTCGATCAGGCCGAGGCGGTCGAAACCATGCGACACCGCGCCGCTGGCGCCAAGGTTGCCGCCGTTCTTGGCAAAGGCGGTGCGCACATTGGTGGCGGTGCGGTTGCGGTTGTCGGTCAGCGCCTCGACGATGATCGCCACGCCGCCCGGGCCATAGCCCTCGTAGCGCACTTCTTCATAGTTTTCAGCATCGCCCTTGCTCGCCTTGTCGATGGCGCGCTGGATGTTGTCCTTGGGCATCGACTGGGCCTTGGCCGCGTTGACGGCGGCGCGCAGGCGCGGGTTCATGTCCGGATCGGGCATACCCATCTTGGCCGCCACGGTGATTTCGCGCGAAAGCTTGGAGAACTGCGCCGAACGCTTCTTATCCTGAGCGCCCTTGCGGTGCATGATGTTCTTGAATTTGGAATGGCCTGCCATGGATCACTTCATATCGCTATGTGTGGAGTTGGCAGCGCCGATAGCCGAGATGCGGCCTTTGGGCAAGGCAGGGGCAAGGGCGGGAGGGCGGAAATCCGCCCCCCCTCCTTTACCCGGATCGATCAGTCGATGCCCAGAGCGTTGAGGTAAACCTCCAGGATCGCTTCCTGCTCCTTGCGGTCGTCCGGCTTCATCTTGCGGATGCGGACCACCTGCTTCATCGCCTTGGGGTCATAGCCGGTGGCCTTGCCCTCGTTATAGACATCCTTGATGTCGTCGCTGATGCCCTTCTTTTCTTCTTCCAGACGCTCGATACGCTCGATCAGCAGGCGCAGGCGTTCGTCAGCTGCCATTTCAGCCATGGGTCAAATCTCCGAAATTGGTCAAAGTTGAGAATCGGTTTGCCCGGCCAGATAGCGGGCCGTGCGCGCAAGGGGAATACGGGGGGCGAGTAATCCCCAGCGTTGCGATCAGCGCCCTGTCAATGGCCGGGTGCGTTCTTGGCCAGACTCTCCTTCATACGGGCCATCTGCTCCGGCGTCGCCTCGGTCTGATAGCGGCTTTTCCATTCATCGGCGGGCATGCCATGGATCACCTCGCGCGCCGCGCCCTTGTCGAGCGGGGCACCCGCCGCTACGATCCAGTCCGCAAGACAATTGCGGCAAAAACCGGAGAGGCCCATCAGGTCGATGTTCTGCGCATCATGGCGATGGCGCAGATGGCGGACCAGCCGACGAAAGGCGGCGGCGGCATGTGCATCGTCGAGTTCATCGAGCGGATCGGGAATCGTTTGTGGTGCATTCATATTCATGGGTCCATCCGGAGTGAGTTGTTCTTGGGTTTGCAACCAGCCTTTGCCATAGGCTGATGCCCGTCCCAAAGGGAGAAATCGGTGTGACGAAACTCAATCCGCGCGGCCGCAAGGTCAAGATTCTGGCAACGCTCGGCCCGGCCAGCAGTGATCCGGAGATGATCGAGAAGCTGGTGCGTGCGGGGGCGGATGCTTTCCGCGTCAACATGAGCCATGCTGACCATTCGGTGCATACCAAGACCATCGCCAATGTGCGCGCGGTCGAAGCCAAGCTGAAAAAGCCCATCGCCATTCTGGCCGATCTTCAGGGGCCGAAGCTGCGCGTGGGCGCGTTCAAGGATGGCCGGGCGGTGATCCGCCATTCGGGCCATTTCACCTTTGACCGCAATCCGGAACCGGGCGATGAAAACCGCGTGTGCCTGCCCCACCCGGAACTGTTCGGCATCCTGCAAAAGGGCCAGCGCCTGCTCATCGACGACGGCAAGCTGCGCCTGCGCGTGATCCGCGCCGATGAAAACGAAATCCTGTGCAGCGCCGAAGTGGGCGGGGTGATCTCCGACCGCAAGGGCGTGAACATTCCCGATGCGGTGGTGCCGGTTCCGGCGCTGACCGAGAAGGACCGCCGCGATCTGGCCTTTGCGATCGAGCATGGCGCGGATTTCATTGGCCTCTCCTTTGTCCAGCGGCCCGAAGACGTGGCCGAATGCCGCCGTCTGATGGGCGGCCATGGCGCGCTGATCGCCAAGATCGAAAAGCCCGCCGCGCTTGAAACGCTCGAAGGCATCATCGAATTGTCGGACGGCATCATGGTCGCCCGCGGCGACCTTGGCGTCGAACTGCTGCCCGAAGAAGTGCCCCCGATCCAGAAGCGCATTGTCGAGCTGACCCGCCGCAGCGGCAAGCCGGTGATCGTGGCCACGCAAATGCTCGAATCGATGATCGAGAGCCCGGCCCCCACCCGCGCCGAAGTCTCGGACGTGGCCAATGCGGTCTATGACGGGGCCGATGCGGTGATGCTCTCGGCCGAAACGGCGGCGGGTCAGTGGCCGGAAGAAGCGGTGACGATCATGCACCGCATCGCCACGCAGGTCGAAAATGATTCGTACTATCGCCAGCGCGTCCATCTGGCCGTGATCAACCCGGACCAGACCACCGCCGACGCTCTGGCCAAGGCCTGCGCCGCGATTGCCGATACCGTCACGCTGACGGGCCTCATCGTGTTCACCGGTTCGGGCTCGACCTCGCGCCGCGTCGCGCGCGAGCGTCCCTCGGTGCCGATGCTGGTGCTGACGCCCAGCCAGAACACCGCGCGCCGCTCCGCGCTGCTGTGGGGCGCCCATGCGGTCCACACGCGCGACATCGGTTCGTTCGAGGAAATGATCGCCAAGGGCAAGCGCATGGCGCTGCGCCATGGGTTCGGCGTGGCCGGGTCCAAGCTGGTGGCGCTGGCGGGCGTTCCCTTCGGCACGCCGGGGGCGACCAACCTGCTCCATGTCGTGACGCTGCGCGGCAATGAACTGGAACTCTATCGCGCCGTTGAAGAAGACGGCAGCGACGCGGAGTAAAGCCTGATGCATCCCCTCGCCCCGCCACTGGAACGTAGCTTGCGCGCCGTGGCGGGCGCGATGGCCGATGCGCGCGATCCCTGGTGGATCATCGGCAGCGGCGCGGTCGCGCTGCTCAGCGCGGGCTCGGTCACGGTGGCCGATCTCGATATCCTGCTCTCACCTGATGATGCGGCGCGCATCCTGCCCGCGCTGGGCCTGAATGCCGCGCCGGGCGGGGTGGACAGCCGGTTCCGCTCTGCCATCTATGCCCGGTGGGATGCGCCCGAATTGCCGGTGGAATTCATGGCGGGTTTTGCCCTGAATCACGATGGGCAATGGCAGAATGTGGCCCCGACCAGCCGCATCGCGCATCATCTGGGCGAGACGGTGCTTTACACGCCGTCTCGCGAGGAAATGCGCGCGATCCTGCAAAGTTTCGGGCGGCCCAAGGATCTGCGCCGCGCCGAAATGCTACGCTAGAAGCTCAACCGCCTCGGCCAGCGCCTGATGGCAGGCGGTCAGATCCTCCGGCGTGATCGAATAGGGCGGCATCAGATAGGCGGTGTTGCCCAGAGGCCGGATCAGCAGGCCCCGTTCGCGGAAAAAGGCCAGCAGACGCGGTTGCAGGCCTGAGAGATAGCCCCCCTGCGGCACACGATAATCGAGCGCCAGGATCGTGCCGCATTGGCGGACATTCTCCACCCCCGCCACATTCGCCAGCATCGCCGCCCCCGCCGCTTGGCCTTCGGCCAGCGTGTCGATGCGGCTCTGCACCGGTTCGTCGCGCCACACGCCAAGGTTGGCCACCGCCGCCGCGCAGGCAATCGCATTGGCCGTATAGGAACTGGAGTGGAAAAAGGTCTTGGCCCGGTCGGGCGCGTAATGCGATTCGTAGATCGCCTCGGACGCCATCGTCACCGCCAGAGGCAGCGCCCCCCCGGTGATCCCCTTGGCCAGACACAGTATATCGGGCTTCACCCCGGCCTGATCACAGGCCAGCATCGTGCCGGTGCGGCCCCATCCGGTCATCACCTCGTCCGCGATGAAGAGCACACCATGGGCCGCGCAAATCCGCGCCATCTCGGCCAGAACCGCGGGCGGATAGAACAGCATGCCCCCAGCGCCCAGCACCAGAGGCTCGACAATGAAGGCCGCCGCATCGTCGCCCGCGCAAAAGGCGTCCAGCGCATCATAGGTCGCCTGCTCAGCCCCGGCATGGGGAAAGGGCACGGTGTCGACGGCAAAGAGCAAAGGCTCATAGGCGGCATTGTAAACGCCGCGCTCGCCGATGCTCATCGCGCCGATTGTGTCGCCGTGATAGGAATGCTGCATCACGGCGATGCGCTGGCGCTGCCCCTGCCCCAGATGGCGCCAATGACCCAGCGCCATTTTCAGCGCGACCTCGACGCAGGTGGAGCCGGAATCGGAAAAGAACGCATAGGGCAGGCCGGTGATGCCCACCAGACCTTGCGCGACATCCTGCGCGGGCTGATGCGTCCATCCGGCAAAGATCAACTGATCCAGCTTGCCCGCCTGCTCGGCAATCGCGCGGGCAATGGGCGGATAGGCATGGCCATGCGTCGTCACCCACCAGCTGGAAATCGCATCGACGATGCGGTCGCCCTCGGCGGTAAACAGACTCGCGCCCTCTGCCCGCGCGATCAGGGGAATGGGTTCGCGCAGGCCATGCTGGGTAAAGGGATGCCAGATGGGCGAGCGCGTCACAGGTCAAACTCCGCCATAGCGGCGCTCAGCGTTTCGGGCGCCACCGAGGCAAGGCGCGGCAGATGGCCCAGACGGCGCAGGCCGGTATGAGCGCAAAGGAAGCGCATGCTCTCCTCCTCCGCCGCCCCCGCATCACCGATAAATGCCAGTCCGAATATCGCGCAGCTCCGCGCGCGCAGCGCCTCGACCGTCAGCAAAGTATGGTTGATCGTTCCCAAACCAGTGCGCGCGGCCACCACCACGGGCAGGCCCCAATCGGCAAACTGATCGGCATAGAGCCGCGTCTGCGTCAAAGGCACCAGCGCCCCGCCCGCGCCCTCGACCACCAGCGGCCCATCGCCTTCGGGCAGGGTCAGGCGCGCCGGGTCAATCTCCACCCCATCAAGGCGCGCGGCCCAATGCGGGCTGGCGGGCGTGATCAGACGATAGGCCTCGGGATGGATCACCGCGCCAGGAACGAGCCGGGCGATGCACTCGCTGTCGGTCTCCTCCTCCAGCCCCGATTGCACCGGCTTCCAGTATCGCGCCCCAAGGCGGCCCACCAATCCGGCGGCCAGAACGCTCTTGCCAATGCCCGTGTCGGTGCCGGTAACGATCAGCCCGCGCATCGCTTAATCCCTTGCCCCAAACAAGGCCGAGCCGACGCGGATATGGGTCGCGCCCAGCGTGATCGCGGTTTCAAAATCGCCGCTCATCCCCATCGACAGGCCCGACAGGCCATTGTCCGCCGCCAGCTTGGCCAGCAGGGCAAAGAAGGGCGCCGCCTCAATATCGGCGGGCGGCACACACATCAGCCCGGCCAGCGGCAGGCCCGCCTCACGCACCTGTGCCAAGAGCGCGGGCAGATCGGCCACCGCGCAGCCCCCCTTCTGCTCCTCGGCACCGATGTTGACCTGAACGAAGCAGGGGATGCGGCGGCCAAGCTTGTCCATCGCCTTGGCCAGCGCCGTCACCAGACTTGGGCGGTCAACCGAATGGATCGCGTCGAACAATGCGACCGCATCCTCGGCCTTGTTCGATTGCAACTGGCCCACCAGATGCAATTCGATGTCGGGATAGCGCGCCTTCAGTTCGGGCCATTTGGCCTGCGCTTCCTGCACCCGGTTTTCGCCGAAAACGCGCTGGCCCTGCGCGATCAGGGGCTCGATCTCCGCAACCGGCTTGGTCTTGGAAATGGCGATCAGCGTGATGTCGCTGTCCTTGCGGCGGGCGATGCGGGCGGCGGCGGCGATCTTTTCGCGCACAGCCCCAAGCGAAGATTCTGGTTCCATCATGGCGCGGTGCTATAGCGCGATGATGCCCCCGCGCCAGCCCCTTTCCCTTTTGTCCCTGCCCAAACTCTGGCTGATTTCGGACGCACGCAATGATGCCGTGCTCGAGCGCGCGATCCGCGCGATGCCGCCGGGCAGCGGGCTGATCTATCGCCACTATCACCTGCCCCCGGCCGAAAGGCGGACGCGGTTTCGCGCGCTGGCGCGGATCGCGCGGGGGCGCGGGATGGCGGTGGTGCTGGCGGGCGATGCTGCGATGGCGCGGCGCTGGGGGGCGGATGGGGCCTATGGCGCAAGGCAGGCTTTGGCCACGGCGCATTCCCTGCGCGAACTGGGGCGAGCCAAAGGCGCGGCGGGCGTGCTGCTCTCGCCGGTCTTTCCCACGCGCAGCCATCCGGGCGGGCGCGTCTTGGGCGCGGTGCGTTTCCGCCTGATCGCCGCACGCAGTCCTGTGCCGGTGATCGCCCTTGGCGGGATGAACCGGGCGCGGGCGCGGGCGCTGAAATGGCCGCGCTGGGCCGCGATCGACGGGCTTTCCCCCATGCATTGATGCCGCAATTCTTGACGCGGACTCCTCCTGCGGCGCATTATACCGGCAATTTCCATCCCTTTGTTGAAACGAGCATCCCATGGCCACACGGCCCATCAAGCACAGCGGCGCATCATGGCGCCTGATCCTGCGGCGCAGCGTGCTGCGCAGCGCCGAATTGCTGGGCGCGGGCCTGTTGGGGCTGGGCGCGGTGCTGCTGGCGGTGGCCTTGCTCACCTATCATCAGACCGACCCTTCGGCCTCGACGGCCTCGGGCGGGGCGGTGCTCAACTGGCTGGGGCGGCCTGGGGCCTTTGTGGCCGATGGGGCGCTGTTGATGTTCGGGCCGATGGCGGGGCTGGCGGTGCCGCTGCTGCTGATCTTTGCGCGCCAGCTCTGGCTGGTGGCCGAGGCCGAGGAAGAGGGCGAGGAGGAGGCCGTGCCGCTGCACCAGCAATATTGGCTGCGGCCCACCGCCGTGCTGGTGCTGGGCATGGGGCTGCTGGCCAGCGCGCTCTCGCTGGGCTTTGGCGAGCATCCGGGCAGTCTGCCCGCCTCGCCGGGGGGCATCATGGGGCTGCTGGGCGCGGCGATGATCCGGTCGCTGGCCGAACTGCTGCCCCCGGCGGCGCAGGGCTGGGCGACGGGCGTGCTGGGCGTGCTGGCCTTTGTCGGCGGGATCGCGGCCATCACGCGGGTGTTTGCCATCGACTGGGGCTGGGTGTTGACCATGCCGCTGCATTTCCGGCGCAGACATGCCGAGGGCGAGGAGGCCCCCGCCCCCGCCCGCCGCGAAAAGCGCCAGCCCAGACCCGCAATGGTCGAGGCCGAGGCGGAAGCCGAAGACCTGCCCTTTACCCCAGACGCCCCCGCCAGCGGCCCGCGCAAGGCGCCGCAGATCAGCGACCCGGCCACCAAGGCCAAGCCCGCCGAAATGGGCAGTCTGGCCAAGCAGGGCGATCTGTTCGGCACCTGCGAATTGCCGGGCCTCGACATTCTGGCCGATCCGCCGCCCAATTCCGCGCCCAAGGTGGACAAGCTGGCGCTGGAGCGCAACGCCAAGCTTCTGGAAACCGTGCTGGACGATTTCAACGTCAAGGGTGAGATCACCGGCGTGCGCACCGGGCCGGTCGTCACGATGTACGAACTGGAACCGGCAGCCGGCATCAAGGCCGCGCGCGTGGTGGGTCTGGCCGATGATATCGCCCGCAACATGAGCGCCATTTCGGCCCGCGTCTCGCCCGTGCCGGGGCGCACCGTCATGGCCATCGAGCTGCCCAATGCCGACCGCCAGATGGTCAGCTTCAAGGAATTGATCGCCAGCGAGAAATTCGTCGGGGCCAAGGGCCTGCTGCCCATGATCCTGGGCAAGGACATTGCGGGCGAACCGATCATCGCCGATCTGGCCACCATGCCCCATCTGCTGGTGGCGGGCACGACCGGGTCGGGCAAGTCGGTGGGACTGAACTGTATCCTGCTCTCGCTGCTCTATCGCCTGACGCCTGCGCAATGCCGGATGATCCTGGTCGATCCCAAGGTGCTGGAATTGAAGTCCTATGAGGACATTCCGCATCTGCTGTCCCCGGTTGTGACAGAGCCTGCGAAAGCAGTGCGCGCGCTGAAATGGGCGGTGGAGGAAATGGAGCGCCGCTATCGCCAGATGAGCGAGATCAACGTGCGCAACATCGTCAATTTCAACGAAAAGGTGCGCAGCAATGCCGCCAAGGGCAAGCCCTTGGGGCGGCGGATTTCCGTCGGCTTTGACCCGGAAACCGGCGAGGAATTGTACGAGGACAAGCAGCTTGATTACGAGGTGCTGCCGCTGATCGTGGTGATCGTCGATGAATTGGCCGACCTGATGGTGACGGTGGGCAAGGAGATCGAAGTGCTGATCCAGCGTCTGGCGCAGAAATCGCGCGCGGCGGGCATCCATCTGATCATGGCGACGCAGCGCCCGTCAGTCGATGTCATCACCGGCGTTATCAAGGCCAATCTGCCCACGCGCATTTCCTTTGCCGTGACCAGCCGCATCGATTCGCGCACCATCCTTGGCGAACAGGGGGCCGAGCAATTGCTGGGCAAGGGCGACATGCTGTTCAAGCCTTCATCGGGGCCGATTGTGCGTGTCCACGGGCCTTTTGTCTCGGACGAAGAGGTCGAGCATGTCGCCGACCACTGGCGCGCGCAGGGCAAGCCCAATTACGTCGATTCGGTCACCGAGGAACCCGAAGAGGGCAGCTTCGGCTTTGACGATCTGGACGCGACGGCCAGCGACAATCCCGAAGAGCGCAAATACCGTCAGGCCTGCCATATCGTCTTCGAGAGCCAGAAAGCCTCGACCTCGTGGCTCCAGCGCCAGATGGGCGTGGGCTATAACACCGCCGCCAAATGGATCGAGCGGATGGAGAATGACGGCCTTGTCGGCCCGGCCAACCATGTGGGCCGCCGCGAAGTCTATCGCGACAAGGACGGGAATCCGCTCTGATCCAGCCATTGACCGGGGAGCGGAATCCTTTCCGCCCTCCACTTATCCCCATGCTGCGGATGCGAAAGCCGATGAACCGTTGTTAAGCCACGGTGGGGCGCAGGCTCCGGATATTTCCGGATTGCAATCCTCTGGCTACACCTAGGCCATCGACGCCAACAAGCGCCAAAGGGGTTTTCAGTGGTCCGGGTTTCCTTTCTCAACGCAAAGCTGATCCGCGCCGCTATCGCCCTGATTTTCGCCGCTTTCATCTCGGTTCCGGCCTCGGCGCAAGTGCTGCAGTGCGCCCCCTATGCCCGCGAGGTTTCCGGCATCGCCCTTTCGGGCCGCGCCGCTGGCTGGTGGGATCAGGCCGAGGGCCGCTATGACCGCGGCACCGCACCCAAGGCCGGCGCCGTCCTTGCCTTCCGCGCCACCCACTCGATGCGCGCGGGCCATGTCGCCATGGTTTCCAAGGTGATCGACGAACGCCACGTCCTGCTCAACCACGCCAACTGGTCGCGCCCCGGCATGATCGAGCGCAGCGCCATGGCCGAAGACGTTTCGCCCAACGGCGATTGGTCGGAAGTGCGCGTGTTCTACGCCCCCATCGGCAAGCTGGGCCTGCGCTCCTCGCCCACCTATGGCTTCATCTATGCCAACAAGGCCGACCGTCTGGACGGCACCAAGCTGGCGATGCGCGACTGAGTTAGAGGTTTGAAGGTGCCTCCGGCGGGTTAAGGGTCTTGACCCTTAACAATCCCCAGACTGTAGAGGCCGGGCAGAACATCCCCCGAAGCGCAACGGTTCAGCGCCGCAGGCTTTAATAAGCGGCTTCGCGGATAAGCATTATCCGCCGATCATGCGCCACCCCATTAACGGGATTGCAAAGGGATGAATCCCTTTGCCCGCCGGAGGCAAAACCTCTCATCCCGGCCACCCACCTTCCGGTGCAAACGCTTCGGCAATCTCCCCCGACACCCGCGTCAAACGCAGCGTTTCCTTGTCCAGCATCGCCCATGTGCTGCGCGCAGAAACGATCACCTTACCCGCATCGTTGCGGAAATCGATCCGCCGGTCAAAGCGCGCGCCTGTCGGGCCTTCGGGGATAAAGCTCTCGGCGGTCACGCTCTGCCCTTCGGCAATATTGCCGCGATAGTCGATCTCGTGCCGCGTGACGACCCAGACATAGCGCTCGACATGCTCGGGCGCAGCGTCCTGCATCCAGTGCGCGGTGGCCACGGCCTCCATCCACTGCACCCAGACGGCATTGTTGACATGGCCCATGATGTCGATGTCATCGGGGCCTGCGGTGAAGGTGTGGGTATAACGGTTGGGCATGGGAGGAGTTTGGGGACAGGCATCCGGAAGGCAAGGGGTTTTCGGTAGAAGGAAGTGGGCCTCCGGTGGGCAAAGGGTCTCGACCCTTTGCAATCCCATTGCTGGGGTGGCGCCAAAATCCGCCAACAAACTCCTTTCCGCGAAGCGGTTTATAAAGCCTGCGGCGCGGCAACGTTGCGCTTCGGGCGCCCCCACGCCCGACCTGGACAATATCGGGATTGTTAAGGGCCCTCGCCCTTAACCCGCCGGAGGCAAAATCTTACCCCACAACCCCCAACTGCCAGAGGATAAACGCAAATTCCTCCGCCGTTTCAGTCAGCGATTCAAACCGCCCCGATTTCCCGCCATGCCCCGCGCCCATATTGGTTTTCAGGATCAGCTCGTTGCTGTCGGTTTTCAATTCCCGCAGCCGAGCCACCCATTTCGCCGGCTCCCAATAGGTCACGCGCGGATCGTTCAACCCCGCTGTCACCATCAGCGGCGGGTAATCCTGCGCCTTCACCTGATCATAGGGCGAGTAGGAGCGGATCAGTTGAAAGGCGGCCTTGTCCTCGATGGGGTTGCCCCATTCGGGCCATTCGCCCGGCGTCAGGGGCAGGCTCTCGTCCAGCATGGTGCTCAGCACATCGACGAAGGGCACATGGGCCACCACCGCGCCCCACAGGGCCGGGTCGGAATTGATGACCGCGCCCATCAGCTCGCCGCCCGCCGATCCGCCCGAAATGCTAATCCGGCCCGGCGCGGTATAGCCAAGGTCGCAAAGCCCGCGCGCCACATCGACAAAATCGTTGAAGGTGTTTTCGCGCGCCTCACGCTTGCCCCCCTTGTACCACGCGCGGCCCATGTCGTCGCCGCCGCGGATATGCGCGATGGCATAGGCAAAACCACGATCCACCAGCGAAAGCCGCGTGGTGGAAAAGCCGGGGCTGATCGCGATGCCATAGGCGCCATAACCATAGAGATGCAGCGGGCCGGCGCCCACCCGATCCTTGCGAAAGAGGATGCTGACCGGCACCAGCGTCCCGTCGCGCGCAGCAATCTCCAGCCGCTTCGTCTCATACAAGGATGCATCGTAACCGCTGGGGATCTCCTGAACCTTCAGCAGCTCGAGGCTCTTGTCGGCCAGATGATAATCATAGACGCTGGCCGGGCTGACCATGCTTTCGTAGCTGACACGCAGGCGGTCCACCGCCCATTCGGGATTGTCGGCCAATCCGGCCTCATAGGAATCCTCAGGAAATTCAATCGGCTCGATCCGCGCCGGGTCGTCATAATAACGCAATTCGATGCGGTCCAAACCGCGCACCCGTCCCTCAATCACATAGAAATCGCGGAACAGGTCAAATCCGGTCAGGTAAAACTCATCGCTGCCCTCGATCAGACTGGTCCAGTTGCCCGGATCGGCCAAAGGCGCGGTGGCCAGACGGAAGTTTTCATGCGTATCGTTGGCATGGATGTAGAGCACCCCGTCGCGCTCATCGACATCATATTCGACCCCTTCGACCCGCTCGCGCACCAGAATCGGCGCGGCCAGCGGATCGTTCGCCGGGATCAGGCGGACTTCGGACGTCTCATGATCGCTGGTCGAAATGATCAGCCATTGCTCATTGGCCGAGAGCGAGGAGCCGACGCGGAAGCCGTCGTCATCCTCGTGATAGAGTTCGACATCCTCGGACACCGGGCGGCCCAGCCAGTGCAGCCGGGCATTGTCGGTGCGCCAGTTCTCATTGGCGAGACTGTAAACCAGTCCCTTGTCGCCCGCGACCCAGACCAGCGAGGAGAGCGTCCCTTCGATCACATCGGGCAGCATCTCGCCGGTGGCCACCACCTTGATCCGGGCTGTGAAGCGCTCGGACCCATTGTCATCCACACTCCAAGCCAGCAATTTGCCATCGGCCGAGAGCGAAATCGCGCCGAGGCGGAAATATTCCTTGCCCGCCGCCAATGCCACTTCGTCGAGCAGCAATTCGTCATCGCCCCCGGCCACGGGCCTGCGCCACCACTTTTTATATTCTGCGCCTTCCTCATATTCGATCCAATAGAGGTAATCGCCGTCCTTCTGGGGAACGCTCTTGTCGGCTTCCTTGATGCGGGCGCGCATTTCGGTGAACAGGGCGTCAATGCGGTCCTTCTGCCCGGCCATCCGGCTTTCGAACCAAGCATTTTCCGCGTTCAAATGCGCCAGCACCGCCTCATCCTTCACCTCTGGATAATCGGCATCGCGCAGCCATGCATAATCGTCGGTGACGGTGATGCCGTGGTGGGTGAAACTGTGCGCCTGTTTGGCGGCAATCGGGGGGCGAGGCTGGCTGGAATTGCTCATAGCTTGCATCTATGTTGGCAAACCCCTCGCGGCAAGCGACCTTGGCGAGGGAATCGAAGGAAAGCGCGTCCCAATGCCGAACAATATCCACACTGAACGCCTTGCCGCCCTGCGCGCCGAACTGGCCGCACAGGGGCTGGACGGTTTTGTCATCCCGATTTCCGATGAGCATATGAGCGAATATGTGGGTGCCTATGCCCAGCGGCTGGAATGGCTGACCGGCTTTGGCGGGTCGGCGGGGACGGCGGTGGTTTTACGCGACAGGGCCGCGATCTTTGTCGATGGACGCTATACTTTGCAGGTGCGCGATCAGGTCGATGGCGCGCTGTATGAATATCAGAACGTGCCCGCCAACAGCCCTGCCGCATGGCTTGGCGCCCATGCGCCGCAGGGGGCGCGGATCGGCTATGACGCCTGGCTGCATGGCCGCCCATGGGCGCGGGCCGTGGAAAAGGCGCTGGAGCCGCGCGGCGCGACGCTGGTGGCGGTGGATCGCAATCCGGTGGATGCGGTGTGGGCCGATCAGCCGACGCGCAGCCTCGCCCCCGCCCTGCCCCATCCCACCGCGCTGGCGGGCGTGCCTTCGGAGGCCAAGCGCGCCGAAGTGGCCGAATGGCTGGGCGCGCGCGGGGCCGATGCGGCGGTGATTGCCGCGCTCGATTCGGTGGCATGGCTGCTGAATATGCGGGGCACGGATGTGTCGCGCACGCCGGTGGCGCTTTCCTTTGTGGTGGCCCATGCCGATGGCACGGCCGATCTGTTTATCGCGCCCGAAAAGGTGACGCCCGAACTGCGCGCCCATCTGGGCAATGCGGTGCGCATCCTGCCGCGTGAGGATTTTGTCCCCGCGCTGACCGCTCTGTCGGGCAAGAAGGTGGTGGTTGACCCCGAACGCAGCGTGGCGGCGATCTTCGAGGCCTTGTCGGGCGCCCAGATCATCGAGGAGCGCGACCCCTGCGTCCTGCCCAAGGCGATCAAGAACCCCATCGAACAGGCCGGACACCGCGCCGCGCAGGCCCGCGACGGCGCGGCGGTGACGCGCTTCCTCCACTGGCTGTCGGTCGAAGGCCCCAAGGGCGCCGCGACGGAAATGAGCGCGGCCGAGGCGCTGCACCAGTTCCGGCGGGAATGCGGCGACCTGCGCGACCTCTCATTCGACACGATCAGCGGCGCCGGGCCGAACGGGGCCATCGTCCACTACCGGGTCAGCGAGGAAACCAACCGGGCCATCGATCCTTCCAGCGTCTATCTGGTCGATTCGGGCGGGCAATATCCCGATGGCACCACCGACATCACCCGCACGGTATGGATCGGCCCCGGCGCGGCCCCGGACGAGGTGCGCGACCGTTTCACCCGCGTCTTGAAGGGCCATATCGCCATTGCCCGCGCCGTCTTTCCGGCGGGCACCAATGGATCTCAGCTCGACACGCTGGCGCGGCAATATCTCTGGGCGGCGGGGCTGGATTACGCCCATGGCACCGGGCATGGCGTGGGCAGCTTCCTGTCCGTCCACGAAGGGCCGCAGCGCATCGCCAAATCCAGCGGCGGACAGGCGGGCACCGGGCAGGAATTGCTGGCGGGCATGTTCCTGTCGAACGAGCCGGGCTATTACAAGACGGGCGCCTATGGCATCCGCATCGAAAATCTCGTGCTGGTCGAGGAACGCGCCATCGAGGGCGCGGAAGGCGCGTATTTCGGCTTTGAAACGCTGACCCATGTGCCGATCGAGCGGGCGCTGGTCGATGACCGCCTGCTGACCCGCGACGAGGTGGCATGGTGGAACGCCTATCACGCGCGGGTGGAAAGCATCATCGCTCCGCAATTGTCGGGCGAGGCGCTGGAATGGCTGAAGGAGCAATGCGCCCCGCTGGGGTGATGCTTGCGGGGGCGGGCTCGTTCCCATATTGTTCCACAGAAGGCGACTCGGGCCACCTCAGAGCGCCATCAGGAGAGCAATGATGATCGGCTATGTCACACTGGGCACGCAGGATTTGAACCGCGCGGCGGAGTTTTATGACGCCATCGCCGCCGAAATGGGCGTGGGCCGCATGGGCGGCGATGCGCGCTATATCTCGTGGGGCGTGCCGGGCGGCGCGGCGGGAATCGGCATCACCCTGCCCTTTGACGGACAACCCGCCAGCGTCGGCAATGGCGTGATGGTCGCGCTGGAGGCCAAGGACCGCGATCAGGTGGACCGTATCCACGCGCTGGCGCTGGAATTGGGCGGTTCGTGCGAGGGCGCGCCGGGCGAGCGGTTTCCCGGATTTTATGCCGCCTATTTCCGCGACCGCGACGGCAACAAGCTCAACGCCTTCGTCTTTGCCTCCGAATTGGAAGAAGGCCATGGCGCATAATCTGGCCACCCATCCGGTCCACCTCGGCCTTGGTGGCACGGCCTGCGCGGAACCGGAATTTACCGGCATGGACTGGTACGGCCCCTATATCGCGCGCCATGCCGCCGATGGGGCGCAGGGGCGGCTGGTCAGCCTGTACACATTCACGCAGGATTGGGATTCATGGGAAATGCATCCCGAGGGCGAGGAAGTGGTGATCTGTCTGGACGGCGAAATCACGCTGATTCAGGAGGACGCGCAAGGGGTGCGGCAAGAGATCGCGCTGGGCGCCGGGGAATGTGCGATCAATCCGCGCGGGGTGTGGCATACGGCCAATGTGGCGGCCTCGGCGCGGGTGCTGTTCATCACCGCAGGGTGGAACACGCAGGGCCGCGCGCGCGAAACGTGACAGGCAATGGGCAGGACAGGCGCGACAATTGGCGACAAAAAGGCGCGCATCCGGCATAATGGCGCGACAGTCGGGGCATAAAAGAAACATGAAAGCTGCAGCCGCCCCAGCCTCTCCCCTCCCCCTTCAAGGCATGGGTAACGGTTGCGGCTTTCATCCAACTCTCTTTTGCCCCCCAAGAAGAGTTCACTGTAAGGATCGCTAGGATGAGGAAACTTTCTATCGGGCTTTCCGCCATGGCTCTTATGGCGGTTTCGGTTGCCCATGCCCAAGCCCCGGCAGCCGCCCCCGCCACGCCGCCTGCCGGCCCCCACGCCATGCGGCCCGACATGCCCCCCCGCGCCATGCCCCCGATGAAGGACATGACCCGCGCCGAGGCCAAGGCCCATGCCGAAAAGATGTTCGACATGATGGACATCAACCATGACGGCAAGCTGGACAAGGCCGATCGCGAGGCGCGCGAGGCCAAGCATTTCGACGCCATGGACACCAACCATGACGGCCAGTTGAGCCGTCAGGAATTTGAAGCCGCCCATGACCGGATGCGCGAAGGGATGAAGCATCGCATGGGCGCCATGGGCGGCGATCATGACATGCCCCCGCCGCCTCCGGGCGGGCCGGAAGGCGCGATGGATCGTGGCGGCATGGGTCCGGGCAACATGGGTCCGGGCGGCCCCGGCATGAAAGGCCCGCGCGGACATCATCGCATGGGCCGCGGCATGATGATGGGCCTGATGCGCCAGGCCGATCCCAATCACACCGGCACCGTGACCAAGGACGCTTTTGTCGGTGCCGCGCTCAAGATGTTTGACAGCGCGGACGCCAATCACGATGGCAAGGTCACGCCCGAGGAACGCCGCGCCGCGATGAAGGCTCATATGGGCCCGAACATGGGCGGACGGCGTGGTCAGGGCGGAATGGGTCAGGGCGGAATGGGTCCGGGCGGAATGCGTCAGCATGGCGGCCATGACATGCCGCCGCCTGCGGGGCAATAAGGTCTCCCGCCTTGCGCGGGACTGTAAGGTAAGGTGAAGTGAACAGCGACAGCGACAATACCCCGCTGCGCCTCCTGCTGGTCGATGACGAGCCGGATCTGCGCGAACCTCTGGCCTCCTATCTGGAGCGTCAGGGGTTTGCGGTCCGGCAAGCGGCCAGCGCGGCCGAGGCGCGCAGCATCATTGCCCATGATGTGCCCGATCTGGTGCTGCTCGACATCATGATGCCGGGCGAGGACGGGCTGTCGCTGTGCCGCCATCTGACCGAGGCGCGTGCGATACCCACCATTTTCCTGACCGCGCGCGGCGAGGCGACCGACCGGATCGTCGGGCTGGAGATCGGCGCCGACGATTATGTCGTCAAGCCTTTCGAGCCGCGCGAGCTGGTCGCCCGCATCCGCAGCGTGATGCGCCGCACCCATCGCGGGGCGCTGCCCGAACTGCAGGCCAATGAAGATTTTCAATTCGATGGCTGGCGGCTCGATCCGCTCAAGCGGCGGCTGATTGCGCCCGATGGCGCGATCGTGGCGATTTCCTCGGTGGAATTCCGCCTGCTGATGGCTTTCCTCGAACATCCCCGACAGGTGCTGGACCGCGACCGCCTGCTCGACATGGTGCAGGGGCGCGAGGCCCATCTGTTCGACCGCGCGGTCGACAATCAGGTCAGCCGCCTGCGCCGCAAGATCGAGGTGGACAGCCGCAATCCGCAGTTGATCCAGACTGTTTGGGGCGGCGGCTATATGCTGGCCGCCGATGTGCGCCGGGTGCCCACGGTGGACGCATGACAGGTTGGAAACCCGGCCGGTTTCTGCCGCCCCGACTTTTACCGGGCAGCCTGACCGGACAGGTCATGCTGGCGCTGGCGGGCGCGCTGTTGCTGGCCCAGACGATCAGCGCGATCCTGCTCTATAAGGCGCAGGCCGAATATCGCGAACAACAGGTGACGCAGGAGCTGGCCATGCGCGCAGCCATCGCGCTGCGCCACCGTGACGAGGCGGACGCCCCCGAAGGCGGGCCGCCCCCTCCGCCACCCGGCCCGCCCGAACGCGGCCTTCATCGCCATGTCGGCCCGCCCATGATGGTCGGACGCGGGCCGGACGATATGCCGCGCGGGCCGCGCCCGGTGCGCGTGGCCAACTTCCGCCCCAATCCCGGCGACGAGGCCAAGCCCGAAATCACCCAGCGCCTTAATGAACTGCTTACCTCGCAGGATTTGAAACCGCTGCATCTGCTGGTGGTCGAACGCGACCTTGCCGACGATCCCTATTGGAAAAAGCGCGTCGATCGCCGCTATGCGATGATGGGCGACCATGCCCCGCCCAAGCCCAAACATGTGCTGGTGGCCGCCGCGCAGGCGCAGACCGGCGGCGACTGGATGGTGGTGCGCTCCTCCGTGCCCGCGCGCGATCCGTGGCTGCTGGCCACGCTGATTGCCCAGACCCTGTTCATCTATGCCGTGCTGGTGGGCGCGATTGCGCTGATCCTGCGACGGATCGCGCGACCTCTGGCGGCGCTGACCAGCCGGGTCGATCAATTCGCCCGCACCCGCGAATCCACCGATCAGCTTGAACCGCAAGGCCCCGCCGATGTGCGCCATCTGATCGAGGCGCATAATGCGATGGAAATGCGCATCACCTCGCTGATCAATGAAAAGGACGTGATGCTGGGCGCGATCGGGCATGATCTGAAAACGCCGCTGGCCGCGCTGCGCGTGCGGATCGAAAGCGTGGAGGATGATGCCGAGCGCGACAAGATGGCCAAAACCATCGAGGACATCACCCGCTCATTGGACGACATTCTCTCGCTGGCCCGTGTGGGCCGCCCCAGCGATCCGGTGGAATCGACCGAACTGGGCGCCCTCGTTGCCTCGATCGTCGAGGAATATGAGGATATGGGCGAGGATGTGGAATTTGACCATGCGCCGCGTCTGGTCATGCCTGCGCGGGCGACATGGCTGCGCCGGGCCTTGCGCAATCTGATCGGCAATGCGCTGCGCTATGCGGGCAGCGCGCAGGTGACGATGGTGCGCGAGGAGGCAGAGGGGCGCGGCTGGGCGGTGATCCGCGTGGTCGACCATGGCAAGGGCATCGGCGGCGACATTGAGAAGATGTTCGAGCCCTTCACCCGCGGCGAGCCTTCGCGCAACACGGCCACCGGGGGTGCGGGGCTGGGCCTGACGCTGGCCCGAGCGATTGCGGACCAGCATGGCGGGCGGCTGACGCTGCATAACCAGACCGATGCGCAGGGCGCTGTCACCGGGCTGATGGCAACGCTCTGGCTGCCGCTTCCGGGCTGATTATTTGGCGCGCACCATCGCGGTGGAAACCTCGGCGGCGCGCGCATCCTTCAACACGCCGCAGCTGCGGACCTGCTCGATGACGCGGGCCAGTTCCAGCTCGCCGGTCTTGCCCGCGAGCCGGGCGCCGAAATCCCTTTGGATCGCCGCGGATTTTTCCACCGAGCAGAAAGTGCCGAACACCTGCGGCAGGCGCGATGCGAGGAAGATCCCCGAGCTGCCCGAGAGCAATTCATCGGCATGGGCGCGCAGCCAGTCATAGCCCATGTCGCGCGTCTTGGTGTTGACCGCCACGCCCATCACCAGTTGCACCCGCTCGGACAGGCGCAGGCGCTTGTCCTTGGCATCATCGAGCAGCCATTGCGCGATGTCGGCCTTGCCCGATGCGCCCAGAACCGACAGCGCGGAGGGGCGGAACAGCGGGTCCTGCGAGGCCAGCGCCTGTTCGAACAGGGATTTGGCCGCCGCCATCCGGTCGCCCTGCGCCTCCAGCCATGCGGCAAGCCCCACGCCATACCACGCCGGATCGAGCGCCGCCTTGTTGCCCCCCATCCACGCGCCCGTCGCCTGCGCCAGCGTGGAGAGCAGCGCGGGATCGCGCGCCACGCCCGCCATTTTGCGCACCAGTTGGGCGCGGCGCTGCGAACTTTCCGCATCCTCGCCCGCATAGGCCCCCAGCGCCGGATTGAACCCCGCCTTGGCCAGCATCGGCGCATAGAGCCGCGTGAAGAAGGCGCGATAGGCCGCCTCGGCCGGGGCGTCATAGAAACCGGCGCGCTCAAGCGTCTGCATCCATCCGGTGGCCGCCGCGCCGGCATAGGAATCGGGGTTGTTCACCATGGTCCGCGCCATTTGCAGCAGCAATGCGGGCCGCGCCCGCCCGGCCTGAAAACTGGCCCACAGGCTGTCGGCCACGGCCAGCGCCTCGCCGCCGGGCAGGCCCGCCGAAATCGCCAGCAGGCGTTCCCAATCGGCCTGCGGCATGTCGAAGCGGTAATAGCCGGTCCCGCCCGCATTGGGAATCATCGCGCCATTGACGATAATGCTGATGATCGCCGCCTCGCCGTCCAGCAACTGGCACTGGCGGATCTTTTCAACGCGCACGCAAAAGGGGATCGACCATTTCTGGGGCGGGGCCTGCGTGCCCAACCGGGCATAGCGGCTCTGCACCGCGTAATATTCGCCCTTGCCGCCGCTGAAGGTCAGCAGGGGAATGCCCTGCTGGTCGGTAAAGCTCTGCATCGCGGGCAGGATGCGCGGATCGCCCGAAGCCTTGGCCAGCGAGGCGAAGAAGTCGGCGCTGGTGGCATTGCCATAGCGATGCGCGGCCATATAGTCGCGCACGCCCGCCTTGAACGCATCATCGCCCATAAAGGCCGCGATCATCGCCACCACATGGCCGCCCTTGCCATAGGTGATCGAATCGAAGGCCGCGTCGATCTGGGCGTTGGTGTCGATCTTTTGATGGATCGGCCGCCCCGCCAGCAGGGCATCGGTGCCCATCGCGGCAAAGCCTTCCTCCAGCGCGCCAGCGCCGATGTTGAGATCGCCCCGCCACTCGTTGCCGATGCGATAGCCCATCCAGTTGGCAAAGCTCTCGTTGAGCCAGATGTCATCCCACCACGCGGGCGTCACAAGATCGCCGAACCATTGATGCGCCAATTCATGCGCGACCACCATGCCGAAGGCGCGCTTTTGCGCCGTGGTGGCCGCATCGTCCAGGATCAGCAGATTGTCCTGATAGAGGTCGGCCCCGGCATTCTCCATCGCGCCGGGCATGACGGGCGCGGTGATCTGGTCCAGCTTGGGATAGGGGAAAGCGGTGCCGAAATAGTTTTCCAGATGGGCAACGATGCTCTTGCTGTTCTCCAGCGCGAAGGCGAGCTTGTCCTTGTTCTGCTGGGTCGAAATGATGCGCAGGGGCAAAGGCTTATCGCGCTGGGGCGTGGGCGCCACCTCGCCCTTGGCCACGGCAAAAGGCCCCACCATCATCGCCACCAGATAGGAGGGCAGCGGCGCGGTCTGGGCAAAGCGGTGGATGGTCTGCGCGCCGTCATCGACCGTATCGGTTTCAGGCGCGTTGGACACCGCCGTCATGCCCTTGGGCGTGCGCAGCGTGACGGTGAAGGGCTGCTTATAGCCCGGCTGGTCAAAGGAGGGGAAAGCGGCGCGCGCGTCGATCGATTCAAACTGGGTCCAGCTATACCACGCATCGCCCACTTTCACGCGGAACATGCCCTGCGGCCCGTCCTGAAACGCGGCGTCATAGTCAAAGGCGAAAGTGGCCTGCCCCGCGGGCAATTCCTCGTCAAACGTCAGCAGGGCGACGCCGGTGTCGTCCACCTGTTTCCAATGGCCGGTAAATTTGCGCCCGTTGACGTTGGCCGAAACCCGCGTGACGTTAAGGTCGCGCCCATGCAGATAGACATAATGCGACGCCCCATGGAGCAGCGCGTCAATCTCGACATGGCCGGAAAAGCGCTCCTTGGCCGGATCGACGGAGAGGTCGAGGCGGTAGAAAGCGGGTGTCACCGCGCCATCCAACCGCCCGCGCGGGGCGGGGGGTGGAGGCGGCAAAGGCTGGGCCGGGGCAGCGGGCGCGGCCACAGGGGCGGGCGCCGCCGGCGCGGGCGCGGCGGGTGCGGGATGGTGGGCAACCGGGCGCGCCGCAGAATGGGGGGCGGCCCATACCCCATGCGGGGCCATCATCGCGGCGCAAAGCACAGTGCCAAAAAGCCGATGATGACGCATGATCGCTCTCCCCCAAGGGGCGGACCCAGCCCCGTTCAGATGGCCCGCCAATCGGCCGGGCCGAACGGGCCACCCCCTCCATTTAACGCAATATAATGCGATGTTTGGCCATTTCTATCGCTTTCTGCATGCAAAGCGCAACACACATGCCCACGGCATAAAGGGATTTTGCAACCTTGGCGCGACATCGCTAGAAGCCGCCCATCATGGGAGATTCCACAAGAAACACCCGGCGCCATAACGCGCCCTTTGTCCTGCTCGACGATGCGCGTGCCGGAGACGAGGGGCGCGCCCGGCTCTATACCGACCCGCGCGAGATCATCATCGCGCGGCGGCCCGACGAGGTGGCCCCGGCGCTGGCGCGGATCGAGGCGAGAATCGCGCAGGGTTACGCCTGTGCGGGCCATATCGGCTATGAGGCGGGATTGGCGCTCGAACCGCGCCTTGCCCCTCTGGCCGCGGCGCGCAGCGGGGCCGACGGGCCGCTGGTGTGGATGGGGGCTTTTGATGGCTGGCAGGATATGGCGGGCGCACAGGTGGGCGCATGGCTGGCCGCGCATGCCGCACAAGATCCGGCCCCGCGCATCGGGCCGATGGTGCCCGCGATCGGGCCGGGGGCCTATGCCGCCGCCTTTGACCATATTGCCGAGGCGATCCGCGCGGGCGACATCTATCAGGCCAATTTCACCTTTCCGCTGGCCGGGCCATGGGCGGGCGATCCGCTGGCGCTCTATGCCCAATTGCGCGCCAGCGGCGGGGGCGGCCATGGCGGCATCCTGTTCGACGGCCAATACTGGCTGCTCAGCCTCTCGCCCGAATTGTTTTTCGAGGCGCAGGGGCGGGATTTGCGCGCCAAGCCGATGAAAGGCACCCGCCCGCGCGGCGCCACGCCGCAGGCCGATGCGGCATTGGCGCGCGAACTGGTCGAAAGCATCAAGGATCGCTCGGAAAACCTGATGATCCTTGATCTGATGCGCAATGACATCGCCCGCGTCAGCGATGCGGGCAGCGTGCGGGTCGATGCGCCCTTTGCCATCGAATCCTATCCCACCGTGCATCAGATGGTTTCGACCGTCACCGCGCGACTTGAGGAAGGGCGCTCATTGGTCGATGTGATCCGCGCGCTGTTTCCCTGCGGATCGGTGACGGGCGCGCCGAAAATCCGCGCGATGGAACTGATCCATGCCTATGAACGCGATCCGCGCGGGATCTATTGCGGATCATTGGGCCATATCGACCCGCCAACGCCCGGTAATTCCACTGGATGCGCGGCATTCAATGTGGCAATCCGCTCTTTGCGCTTGGCCCCGGACGGAAAAGCCGTGCTGGGCGTGGGGTCGGCGGTGGTGGCGGATTCGCATGCCATCGACGAATGGCGGGAATGTCTGGTCAAAGGGGGTTTCGTGCATCAGCCAGCGCCGGACAAGCGGATTGCGGCCTTCGATCTGATCGAGACCATGGCCTTTGATCCCGAAGCAGGCATTCCCCTGCTGGAGGCGCATCTGGAGCGGATGAAGGAAAGCGCCGGGCTGCTGGGCTTTTCCTTTGACCGCCATGGCGCGCGCAATGCCATCCATGCGCTGTGTTTCGAGGTGGAAAAACCCTCGCGCCTGCGCCTCGTGCTGGGGCGCAGCGGGGCGGTCAGTGTCGAGGTCGGGCCTTTGCCCGCACCTTTGGACGCGGCCGGGCCGGTGCCGGTGATCGCACTGCCGATCCCGGTGGATACGGGCGACTGGCGGCTGCGGCACAAGACATCGGACCGCTGGTTTTATGACGCGGGCCTGCGCGCGGCGCGGGCCGAGGGCGCGAAAGAGGCGATCTTTGTCCGCGATGACGGGTTGGTGACGGAAGGGTGCTTCACCAGCGTCTTTGTCGAGCGCGATGGGGTCTTGCTGACGCCGCCGCTGGCGCTGGGCCTGTTGCCGGGGGTTTTGCGCCGGACGCTGATCGAGGAAGGGCGCGCGCGCGAGGCGGAACTGAGGCTGGAGGATCTGGAGGACGGATTCTTTATCGGCAACGGCCTGCGCGGCTTGATGCGGGCGCAGCTTTGCGCTTGATGGCACCGCGCCTTTGCGCTTAACGCGCTTTCCATGAACATCTCCCAGGCCCTCTCGCGCATCCAGCCCTCGCGCACCAACGCCATGACCGACCGCGCCATCGCGCTGCGCGAGGAAGGCCGCGACATCATCTCGCTCTCGGTGGGCGAGCCGGATTTCCCCACCCCGCCCCATGTGGTGGCCGCGATGAAGGATGCGCTGGATGCGGGTGACACGCGCTATACGGCGGTGGCCGGAACGGCGGCGCTGCGGCGCGCCTCGGCGCTGCATTATGAGCGCGATCTGGGCCTCAAGGTCGCGCCTTCGCAGGTGCTGGTGTCCTCGGGCGGGAAGCAGTCGATCTTTCTTGCGCTGATGGCCACGCTCAATCCGGGCGATGACGTGCTGATCCCCGCGCCATGGTGGGTGTCCTATCCCGAAATCGTGCGCTTTTCAGGTGCCAGCGTCGTGCCGGTGGCGACCTATGCGGCCGATGGTTTCCGGCTTTCGGCCGATGCTCTGGCCGCTGCGATCACACCCCGGACGCGCTGGCTGCTGCTCAACAGCCCCGGCAATCCGACGGGCGCGACCTACAGCGCCGCCGATTTGCAGGCCTTGGGCGAGGTGCTGCGCCGCCATCCTCAAGTGCTGGTGCTGAGCGACGATATTTACGCACCGCTGCGCTATAAGGACGCGGTTCACGCCACGCTGGCGGTGGAATGCCCCGATCTGGCGAACCGCGTGCTGACCGTTTCGGGCGTGTCGAAGAGCCATGCGATGACAGGCTTGCGCATCGGCGTGGCGGCGGGGCCGGAATGGCTGATCGGCGCGATGGGGCGGCTCCAGAGCCATGTGTCGGGCAATGCCTGCTCGATCTCGCAGGCGGGCGCGGTGGCCGCGTTTGAAGGGCCGCAGGAATTCCTGCTCGACTGGCGCGAGAAATTCCGGGCGCGGCGCGATCTGTGCGTCGAGGCAATCAATGCGATTCCCGGCCTGTCCACCCCCATCCCCGATGGCGCGTTTTACTGCATGATCGACGCTGCGCCCCTGATGCCCCGCTTTGGCGATGATGAGGCGCTGGCCATGCATCTGCTGGAAAACGGCGTGGCGATTGTCGCGGCCAGCGCCTTTGGCGGGGCGCATTGCGGCTTTGCCGGTTTCCGCATCTCCTTTGCTGCCGATGAGGCCAAGCTGACGCAGGCCTTCGCCCGGATTGCTTCGGCCCTCAAATGATCTATGGGGTGGGCATGAACATTCCCATCCTGTTTGAAGACGGCGAAGCGCTGATCGTCAACAAGCCCGCGGGCCTCCCCCTCGACCGTCCGCGCAAGGGCGGCGTGGCTCTGGAAGATTTCCTTCCCGATCTGCGCCTTGGCTTTGCGCGCGAACCTTTGCCTGTGCATCGGTTGGATCAGGATACGTCCGGCTGCCTGCTGCTGGCGCGCAATCCCAAGGCGCACAAACGATTCTGCGCCGCGTTTGAGGCGCGCGTGGTGTCCAAGCGCTACCTTGGCGTGGTCAACGGGCCGGTGCGCAAGGAATCGGGCACGATTTCGCTCAACCTGCTCAAAACCTCCAGCAAATATGGCGGGTGGCGCATCGTCGCCTCGCACGAGGGCAAGCCCGCCGTCACCCATTGGCGTAAGATCGCCGAGGTGGACGGGATGACGCTGGTCGAATTCCGCCCCGAAACGGGCCGCACCCACCAGATCCGCGTCCATGCGCAAAAGGGCCTCGGCTCGGCGCTGGTGGGCGATCCGATCTATGGCGACGGCACGGGCGCGGCGCGCACGATGCTTCACGCGGTCGAGCTGACCGTCCTGCGCGAGGGCAAGCCGCCGATCCATGCCGTGGCGCCTCTCCCTGAGGATTTCATCGAATTGGGATTTGAGGAAGGGATGGATTTGGCGAAGGTCTGGGATCAGAAGGAAGAAGACGCAGGCGAGTGAGAATGGTGCCTCCGGCGGGCAAAGGGCGGGGGCCCTTTGCAATCCCGTTACTGTCTTCGTTGCGTGTGAAGCTTGACGTAGAGCGTGAAACGCAGCATCAGAATATAAAAGCCTGCGGCGCCCACCAGCGCTAGGTCGCCGCGCCGCAGGTTTTATAAAGCATCCCCCCGAACGGAAGCACCCCCAATTAATGGGATTGCAAAGGGACGAGTCCCTTTGCCCGCCGGAGGCATAACTCCCTAAAGCCCTTTATTCCTTCCACTTCCCCCGCCCTTGCTTGACCGAGGACCGCCGCGCTTTCCCGTCCATGCGGCGGGTCTGCGAGGCTTTGGTCGGCTTGGTGGCCTTGCGCGCCTTGGGGACAAAGGTCGCCTCGACGATCATGGCGATCAGGCGCGCGCGCACATCCTGCCGATTGACCAATTGCGAGCGCGAGCCTTCAGAGCGCAGCACGATCACGCCCTCGGCCGTCATGCGCGAACCGGCGATGCGCGCGAGGCGGTATTTGACCGCATCGGGCAGCGAGGGCGAGGCCGCGACATCGAATTTGAGGATCACCGCGCTGTCTGTGGTGTTCACATGCTGTCCGCCCGGCCCGGAGGAGCGGGTTGTGCTTTCGACGAGTTCGCTTTCATCGAGGCTGATCGAGCGGGTGACGGGGATGCGGGGCATGCAGGCCTAATAGGCAAGCGCGGGCGGCGCGTCCAGCTTTGGGGCGGTCCGGCATCCACACGCCGACCGGCATAAAATTTCTTTTATACCATAATCATGGGATGCGGCGGGTCATGGCCAACATTAACACTTGTTCAGCGACCCGATGGGCTGGTGGTTTTGCGATACCACGCCATCGAACTGGCCCGGACAAGGCATCCCCCTTGCCCGGGCCATTTTTGTGCAAAAATCAGGGCTTCTTGGCGGGTGCCGGGGTGGGGCTGATGTCGGCGCCTGCGGCGGCGGCGGCGGCGGCCACATCGGCGGCGGCCTGCCCTGCGGCGGCGGCAACGCCTTCGGTGGTGGTGGGGGCCGAGGACTCGGCGGCGGCCGAATCCGCCACAGGCGCAGCATCAACCGGAGCCAGCGCCGATTCGGCGGGCATTTCCACGTTTTCCGGCGTCACAGCGTCGGCAGCCTTGTCCGAACTGCCGCAGGCGGCCACCGCCAGCGAGGCGACAACAGCAAAGGCAAGAGCGCGTTGGCGTTGCGAAATCATGGAAATCCTCACGTTATGGGGCTAGAAACTGGGCCTATTAGGTAGGCCCGCGCGCCCAAAACGCAAGGGCGAATGGCGGCCGCTCACCCGGTTTCGACCGGCTGAATCATTCCTATCATGGTAGTGGTTGTAATCATATAAAGATATCTTTATATGCCACCTCAGCCATGACACAGAACCTGCTCATAGACCCTCTTTTGCGCGCGCTGGCCGATCCCACGCGGCTGCGCATCATGCGCCTGCTGGCCGCGATGGAGCTGGCCGTGGGCGAATTGGCGCAGGTTCTGGGGCAAAGCCAGCCGCGCGTGTCGCGCCATGTCAAGATCCTGTGCGATGCGGGCCTTGCCGAAAGACGCAAGGAGGGAAGCTGGGTCTTCCTGAAAATCGCGGGATTTGCGCCCGATGGCCCTTCCCTGCGCGCCGCCAGCGCCCGCCTGCTGGCCGCCGCCGAGGGCGAGGACGCCGATTTCGCCGCCCAATGCGCCGAGGACCGCCGCCGACTGGCCGCGATCCGCGCCGGGCGCGAGGCGGCTTCGGCCCAATATTTCGCCCGCCACGCCGAGGAATGGGACCAAATCCGTTCGCTGCTCAGCCCCGATGAGCCGGTGGAGGAGGCGCTGGGCCGCCTGCTACCCGCCTCGCTGGGCCAATTGCTGGACATCGGCACGGGCACGGGGCGGATGGCGCAATGTTTCGCGCCCCGCGCCGCCCATGTGACGGCACTGGACAAAAGCCCCGACATGCTGCGCATCGCGCGCACCCGGCTTCAGGATCTGCCCGCGGGCCTTGTCGATCTGGTGCAGGGCGATTTTGCCGCTCTGCCCTTTGCCGATGCCGCGTTTGACACGCTGCTGATGCATCAGGTGCTGCATTATGCCCAGGCGCCGGAGACCGTGCTGGCCCAGGCCGCGCGCGTGGCCCGGCCCGGCGCGTATCTGGCCATCGTCGATCTGGCCGCGCATGCCCATGAGGAATTGCGCGAACGCCATGCCCATGCCCGCCTCGGCTTTTCCGACGAGCAGATGGCGCAATGGTTTGCCGCCGCAGGATTTTCCGCCGATGCGCCCCTCGCGCTCGAGGGCGGACAATTGACAGTCAAGATCTGGACCGGGCGCCGCCTGCCTGAAAACGCAGGCGCCGCCCCAAGCAATGCAAAGGTTTCCGCATGAACGCCAGCTATGAAGCGCTGAACGAGGCCCGCAAGGCGCTGGACGCGCCGCTGTTTGCCGGGCTGCCGGGCGATATTCTCGTATCGTTCGAATTCTTTCCGCCCAAGAGCGATGCGATGATGGCGCAATTGTGGGAAGTGGTGGAAACGCTGGCCCCGCTCGATCCGGCCTTTGTCTCGGTCACCTATGGCGCGGGCGGCACCACGCGGGATCGCACCCATGGCACGGTGGCGCGCATCATTTCCGAGGCGCGCCTGCCCGCCGCCGCGCATCTGACCTGTGTGGACGCCAGCAAGGCCGAAGTGAATGCCGTGGCCGAGGCATACTGGGAGGCGGGGGTGCGCCACATTGTCGCGCTGCGCGGCGACATGGGCCAGCCGGGCGCGCCCTTTGTGCCGCATCCGGAGGGGTATCAGAATGCCGCCGATCTGGTGGCGGGGCTGAAGCGCGTGGCGCCGTTTGAAATCTCGGTCGCGGCCTATCCCGAAAAGCACCCCGATTCGGCCGATGTGGACGCTGATATCGACAATCTGAAACGCAAGCTGGACGCAGGCGCCACCCGCGCGATCAGCCAGTTCTTTTTCGAGCCTGAAACCTTCTTCCGCTATCGTGACCGTCTGGCCGCGGCGGGCATTGATGCGCCGGTGCTGCCGGGCATCCTGCCGGTGTCGAATTTCGCCCAGACGCGCAAATTTGCCGCCGCCTGCGGCGCGGCCATCCCGGCGTGGATGGAAGGGTTGTTCGACGGGCTCGACACCCACCCGCCGGCGCGCGCGCTGGTGGCGGCGACGATTGCCGCCGAGTTCTGCCGCAAGCTCTATGCGGGCGGGGTGCGTGATTTCCACTTCTACACGCTCAACCGCGCAGAACTCTCCTATGCCATCTGTCATCTGCTGGGGGTGCGCCCCAACCCCGCGCGGATCGTTGCCCAAGAAAAGGCTGCCTGAAAATGTCTCTGATTCCTTCCGCCGCTCGCAAGGCTTTGCTTGAGCAGTCCACGCAGCGCATCCTGATCACCGATGGCGCCTTTGGCACCGAGATCCAGAATTACGGCCTGTCCGAGGCTGATTATGCCGGCAATCTGGGCCTTGGCCATGATCAAAAGGGCAACAATGACATCCTCGCGCTGACCAAGCCGGAGGTGCCCGAGGCGATCCACCGCGCCTATTTCGCCGCCGGGGCCGATATTGCCGAAACCAACACCTTTTCCGCCAACCGCATTTCGCAGGCCGATTACGGGGCGGAACATCTGGTGCGCGAAATCAACGTGGAAAGCGCGAAGCTCGCTCGCCGCGTCGCCGATGAATTCACCGCGAAAGATGGTCGCCCCCGTTTTGTGGCGGGCGCCATCGGGCCGACGAACAAGACGCTCTCGCTGTCGCCTGACGTCAACGACCCCGGCTTTCGCGAGATCGACTGGGACCATCTGGTCGATGTCTATGCCGAGCAGGTCGAGGCGCTGGTCGAGGGCGGGGCCGATTTCATCCTGATCGAGACGGTGTTCGACACATTGAACGCCAAGGCGGGCATCATGGCCGTGCGCCATGTCGAGCAAAAGCTGGGGCGGGAAATCCCGATCATGCTCTCGATGACGCTGACCGACCTTTCGGGCCGCAATCTGTCGGGCCATACGGTCGAGGCTTTCTGGTGGGCGGTGCGCCATGCGCGGCCTGTCACCATCGGCCTCAACTGCTCGTTTGGCGCCACGCAATTGCGCCCGCATGTCAAGGCTTTGTCCGAAATCGCCGATACGCTCATCATGGTCTATCCCAATGCGGGCCTGCCCAATGAGCTGGGCGCCTATGACGAACTGCCCGAAACCACGGCGGGGCTGGTCAAGGAATGGGCCGACGCGGGCCAGGTCAACGTGCTTGGCGGATGCTGCGGTTCGACGCCTGCGCATATTGCCGCCATGGCGCGCGCGGTGTCCGGCCTGCCCTCGCGGCAATTGCCCGGCCTGACGCCGGTGACGCGCCTTGCCGGTCTTGAACCCTTTATCTTTGCCTGATCGCTGGGATTATCTGATGACGACTCAAAGTTCCGCCCGTTTTGTCAATGTGGGCGAGCGCACCAATGTCACCGGTTCGGCGGCGTTCAAGAAGCTCATTCTGGCGGGCGATTATGCCAAGGCCATCGAGGTTGCCCGCCAGCAGGTGGAAAATGGCGCGCAGATCATCGACGTCAACATGGACGAGGGCCTGCTCGACGCCCATGCGGCGATGACGACCTATCTGAAACTGATCGCCTCGGAGCCCGACATCGCCCGCGTGCCGATCATGATCGACAGTTCCAAGTGGAACGTGATCGAGGCGGGGCTGAAATGCGTGTCGGGCAAGCCGATCGTCAATTCGATCAGCATGAAGGAGGGCGAGGAGGCTTTCCTGGCCCAGGCGCGCAAATGCATGGATTATGGCGCGGCCGTGGTGGTCATGGCCTTTGACGAAAAGGGCCAGGCCGACACGCGCGAACGCAAAGTGGAAATCTGCTGCCGCGCCTACAAGCTGCTGACCGGCATCGGTTTTCCGCCCGAAGACATCATCTTTGACCCCAACGTCTTTGCGGTCGCCACCGGCATCGAGGAACACGACCGCTATGCGCTCGATTTCATCGAGGCCTGCCGCGACATCAAGGAGGCCTGTCCGCATGTCCATATCAGCGGCGGCCTGTCGAACCTGTCCTTCTCTTTCCGCGGCAATGAGCCGGTGCGCCGGGCGATGCACAGCGTGTTCCTCTATCACGCCATTCCGGCGGGCATGGACATGGCCATCGTCAATGCGGGCCAGATCGACATCTATGACCAGATCGACGCCGCGCTGCGCGAGGCGGTCGAGGATGTGATCCTGATGCGGCCGGTGGAAGGGGATCTCACCGCCACCGAGCGGCTGATCGCGCTGGCCGAGAGCTATAAGGGGCAGGACAAGGCCGCCGAAAAGGCCGCCGAGGAATGGCGCTCCTATGATGTGGTGAAACGCCTCGAACATGCGCTGGTCAAGGGCATCGACGCCTATATCGTCGAGGACACCGAAGAGGCCCGCTTGGCCTACGCCCGCCCGATCGAGGTGATCGAGGGGCCGTTGATGGCGGGCATGAACCGCGTGGGCGACCTGTTCGGTTCGGGCCAGATGTTCCTGCCGCAGGTGGTGAAATCGGCGCGCGTGATGAAGAAGGCCGTGGCCCATCTCATCCCCTTTATCGAGGCGGCCAAGGAAGAAGGCGCCAAGGCCAAGGGCCGCATCATCATGGCCACCGTCAAGGGCGACGTTCACGACATCGGCAAGAACATCGTGGGCGTGGTCCTGCAATGCAACGGCTATGAGGTGATCGACCTTGGCGTGATGGTGCCGTGGAGCAAGATCATCGAGACGGCGCAAAAGGAAGAGGTCGATATCATCGGCCTGTCGGGCCTGATTACGCCTTCGCTCGACGAAATGGTGACCGTGGCCGAGGAAATGCAGCGCGCAGGGATGACGATTCCCTTGCTGATCGGCGGGGCGACGACGTCCAAGGTTCACACCGCGCTGCGCATCGATCCGGCCTATGACGGGCCGGTGGTGCATGTGCTGGACGCCAGCCGCGCGGTGGGCGTGGCCAGCCAGTTGCTGTCCGACACGCAGGCCGAGGGTTTCATCGCGGCCACGGCGGACGAATATGAAGCCGTGCGGATTGCGCGTGCAGGCAAGGGCGGATCGAAATTGTTGTCCATCGCGGATGCGCGGGCCAATGCCTTTGTGATCGACCCCGCGCAAAAGGCCCCGGCCCCGGCCAAGCCCGGACTGCATCGCTATGACGACTGGAGCCTGACCGATCTGGTCGATTATATCGACTGGACGCCTTTCTTCCGCGCATGGGAACTGGCGGGCACCTATCCGGCCATCCTCGACGATGAAGTGGTCGGGGAATCGGCGCGCAGCCTTTATGCCGATGCGCAAAAGATGCTCGCGAAGATCATCGAGGAAAAATGGCTGACCGCACGCGGCGTCTGCGCCTTCTGGCCCGCGCATCGTGAGGGCGATGACATTCTTCTGGAGGATGGCACCCGCCTGCCCATGCTGCGCCAGCAGTTCATCAAGAGCCGGGGCCGCGCCAATTTCTGCCTGTCCGACTTCATCGACACATCGGACGACTGGCTGGGCGGGTTTGCCGTGGGCATCCATGGGATCGAGCCGCATCTCGAACGCTTCAAGGCGGACCATGATGATTACAGCGACATTCTCTTGAAAGCTCTGGCCGACCGCTTTGCCGAGGCCTTCGCCGAGCGCATGCACGCCCATGTTCGCCGCGAATTGTGGGGCTATGCGGCGGGCGAGCAATTGACCAACGAGGCGCTGATCCGCGAGCAATATCGCGGCATCCGCCCCGCCCCCGGCTATCCGGCCTGCCCGGACCATACGCTCAAGCCAATCCTGTTCGATCTGCTCAAGGCCACCGACAATGCCGGACTGGTGCTGACCGAATCGCAGGCCATGCTGCCCACCGCGGCGGTCAGCGGCTTCTACTTCGCCCACCCGGAAAGCCAGTATTTCGGCGTGGCCACCATCGGCGAGGACCAGTTGGCCGATTATGCCGAAAGGCGCGGGCAGACCATTGAGGAAACCCGCCGCTGGCTGCGGCCCAATCTGGATTAAGGAAGTTTGCCTCCGGCGGGTTAAGGGCGTTACGCCCTTAACAATCCCATGAATTGGCTTTGCTCCAACACCAAAGCGCAGCAGGCACTATTTTCTGCCTGCGGCGCGGCGGGTTTGCGCTTGGCCGCATTCATAGCGGCAAGAGGACAGTATCGGGATTGCAAAGGCCCCCCCTTTGCCCGCCGGAGGCACACTTCTCCTTCCCCTCGAATCCCCCATCTGCCATAGGTCCCAAGTGACCACACAAACCCTCCACAACCCGCTCGACACGCTGCAACAAATTTTCGGCTTCCCGGCCTTTCGCGGAGTGCAGGAGGATGTTGTCACCCGCATTCTGGCGGGCCAGTCGACGCTGGCGGTGATGCCCACGGGCGCGGGCAAATCGCTGACCTATCAATTGCCTGCGGTGATGATGCCAGGGGTCTGCGTGGTGATTTCGCCGCTGATTGCGCTGATGCACGACCAATTGCGCTCGGCCAGCGCCAATGGCATTCGCGCCGCCAGCCTGACCAGCGCGGACACGGACCGGGGCGCCACGATGGCGGCGCTGCGCGATGGCGCGCTCGACCTGCTCTATGTCGCGCCCGAACGCGCCAGCCAGCCGCATTTCCGGGAACTGCTCGAACAATCCCATATCGGCCTCTTCGCCATCGACGAGGCGCATTGCGTGTCGCAATGGGGCCATGATTTCCGGCCCGATTACCGGCTGCTGCGCCCGCTGATGGATGCCTTTCCCGATGTGCCTCGACTGGCGCTGACGGCCACGGCGGACGCGCATACGCGCGGCGATATTCTCGAACAATTGGGCATTCCGGGCGACGGGCTGATCGTGTCGGGCTTTGACCGGCCCAATATCCAATATCGCATTGCCCCGCGCGACAATCCCCTTTCCCAGATCAAAACGCTGATGGCCGAGGTTCCCGGCCCCGGCATCGTCTATGCCGGAACGCGCGCGGGCGTGGAAAAACTGGCCGAGCAACTGGGCGCGACCGGGCGGCGGGTGCTGCCCTATCACGCGGGCCTGCCGCCCGAGATGCGCGCCGCCAATCAGGCCGCCTTTGTCGCCAGCGAAGACATGGTAATGGTGGCCACCATCGCCTTTGGCATGGGCATCGACAAGCCGGACGTGCGCTTTGTCGCCCATGCGGGTCTGCCCAAAAGCATTGAGGCCTATTATCAGGAAACGGGCCGCGCGGGGCGCGATGGCGAACCGGCGGTGGCGCTGATGCTGTGGGGGGCGGAGGATTTCGTCCGCGCCCGCCAGCGCATCGCCGAGGTCGAACCCGAACGCCAGCCGGGCGAGCGCACAAGGCTCGACAGCATGGCGGGGCTTGTCGAAACGGCGGGGTGCCGCCGCGCCCTTTTGCGCCGCCATTTCGGCGAGGATGCGCCCGCCCATTGCGGCAATTGCGACAATTGCCTCAACCCGCCCAAGGTGATCGAGGTGACGGAGTTGGCGCAAAAGCTGCTCTCGGGCGTCTATCGCACCGGACAGCGGTTTGGGCTGGGCTATGTTTCCAATGTGCTGACCGGGGCCGACGACGATATGATCCGCCAACGCGGCCATGACACGCTCTCGGTCCATGGCATTGTTTCGGGCGAGGAATCCGCGCTGCTCCGCCCGCTGGCCCGCGCTTTGCAGGCCCGCGGGTGCCTGGAGGCAACCGAACATGGCGGGCTGCAACTGGCAGGCGATGCGCGTGCGATTTTGCGCGGCGAAATGGCGATGGTCATGGCCGAGCCGCCCGCGCGCACGCGTTCCGGCAGTCGCCGCGACCGGGGCGCCTCTCCGAACCCCAGCGGCGATCCCCTGTTCGAGGCGCTGCGCGCGCTGCGCCGCGATCTGGCCGCCGAGGCCAAAGTGCCGCCCTATGTCATCTTCAACGACGCCACCCTGCGCCAGATGGCCGCCGAGCGCCCCGTCTCGATGCATGAAATGGCGCAGATCTCGGGCGTGGGCGCGCGCAAGCTGGAGGCCTATGGCGAGGCTTTCCTGCGCGCCATCCGTGACCATGGATGAATTAACGGCCGCCCTGCGCGAGCATTTCGGCCATGATGATTTCCGCCCTGCCCAGCGCGCCATCATCGAGCGCGTCATGGCGGGCGGCCATACGCTGGCCGTCATGCCCACAGGCGGCGGCAAGTCGCTGACTTATCAATTGCCCGCGCTGCTGCTGCCCGGCACAGCCATCATCATCAGCCCGCTTATCGCGCTGATGCAGGACCAGATGCGAGCGGCCCGCGCCCACGGCCTGCGCGCCGCTACCTTGACCAGCGCCGACGAGGATCAGGCGCGCACCATCGACCTGCTGCGGCGGGGGGCGCTCGACCTGCTCTATGTCGCCCCTGAACGCGCGGCGCGCGAGGATTTCGCAGCTCTGCTGGCCGATATCCCCATCGCCCTCTTCGCCGTGGACGAGGCGCATTGCGTATCGGAATGGGGCCATGATTTCCGCCCCGATTATCGCGGCCTGCTGCCCCTGCTCGATGCCCATCCCGCGCCGCGCCTGTGCCTGACGGCGACGGCCGACGCGCATACGGCAAAGGACATTACCGGGCATTTCGAGATTCCCGATGAGGGCCGGATCATCGGCGGCTATGACCGGCCCAACATCCATTATGCCGCCCTGCGCCGGGGCGACACGCTGGCCCAATTGCGCAAGGTGCTGGCGGACAACCCCGGCCCCGGCATCATCTATGCCCGCACCCGCGCCGAGGTGGACAGGATTGCTGATGCGCTGTCGGGCGGCGGGCGGCGCGTGTTGCCCTATCACGCGGGCATGCGCGCCGAACAACGCCGCGCCCATCAGCAGCGCTTTTTCGACAGTCCCAGCGCGGTGATGGTCGCCACCATCGCCTTTGGCATGGGGGTGGACAAGCCAGATGTGCGCTTCATCGTCCATCTCTCGCCGCCCCTCTCGGTCGAGGCCTATTATCAGGAAACAGGCCGGGCCGGGCGCGACGGCGCCCCCGCTCTGGCTCTGCTGCTGTGGAGCGCCAAGGATCTGAAAGGTGGCCTCCACCGCGCCATCGCGGGCGGGAATGAACGCGGACAGGAGGCGCGCTGGCGCGCGATGGAGCGTTTCATCCGCACATGGGGATGCCGCCGCGCAGTGCTGCTGCGCCATTTCGGAGGGGTTCCGCCGCGCACCTGCGGGAATTGCCAAGGCTGCGCGCGCTGGCCTGTGCGGATGATACGCGCCGTTGGGCGGATTTTAACGCGCGCCCGTTAAGGTGGCTCTCCATGAAGCGCCCTCTCCTCCTGCTCGCCGCGCTGGCCGCGCCCGTCCTCGCCCATGCTCAGGCTGCCTATCAGCAGACCAGCCCCTATACGGTGGTGGAAACAGGGCAGAAGTTCAACCGGCTCCAGGACGCACTTTTCGCCATTGGCGACAAGACCGGCACGATCCGCATCGACGCGGGCCGCTGGCGCGATTGCGCGGCCCAGATCGCGGGCGATGTCAAATTCGTCGCCGCCGTGCCGGGCAAGACGATCTTCGACGGGCGCCTGTGCGAGGACAAGGCCGCGCTGGTGCTGCGCGGGCGCTCCTCGCGGGTCGAGGGGCTGATCTTTGCCAATATGCGCCATCAGGACGGCAATGGCTCGGGCATCCGCCTCGAACATGGCAATCTCTGGGTCACGCAGAGCTGGTTCAAGGACAGCGACGAGGGCATTCTGGCCAACAATGACCCGCGCGGCACGATTGCCATCGACCATTCGACCTTCACCCATCTGGGCCGCTGCGACCGGGGGCTGTCCTGTGCGCATTCGGTCTATCTCAATTTCTACGACCGGGTGACGATCACCAATTCGCGTTTCGAAATGGGCGATGGCGGCCATTACATCAAGGCGCGCGCCCGCGTGGTCGACATACGCGACAATGTGATCGACGATACCGGCGGGCGCAATTCGAACTATCTGATCGACCTGCCCGCAGGCAGCACCGGGCGGATTTCGGGCAACTGGATGGTGCAGGGATCGCACAAAGAAAACCCCGGCACGCTCATCGCCCTGTCCGCCGAGAGCCGCGATCACCCCACCGACGGGCTGGTGATCGAGGGCAATACCGTGAAAATGGCGCCGGGCGCGCCGCGCGGACCGGCCTTTGTGCGCGACTGGTCGGGCGGGCGGATCGTGATCGGGGCGAACCAGATCGATCCGGGCGTGGTGCGTTTCGCCCGTCCTTAGACCACCCGTGCGAGGATCAACACACAGCCCAGCCCCACCACCGAAATCGCGCTTTCCAGCATCGACCATGTGCGGAACGTGTCGCGCGTGCTGGTGCCAAGGTAAGCCTTGACCAGCCAGAAGCCCGGATCGTTGACATGGGAAAAGAACACCGATCCCGCGCCGATGGCCATGACGATAAGGCTGGGGTCGACCCCATGCCCGCCCACCACGCCCGCCATGATGGCCGAGGCGGTGATTGTTGCCACCGTGGCTGATCCCGTCGCCACGCGGATCGCGGCGGCCACCAGCCATGCCATCACCACCGGCCCCACAAAATTGGCCTGCGCCAAACGGCCAAACATCGCGGGCAGGCCGATATCGACCAACACCTGTTTGAGCGCCCCGCCCGCGCCGATCCCCAGCAGGATGCCCCCTGCTGGCAGCATCGCCTCGCGCCAGATCATGTCCTGAAGGGTGCGATCCGCCATGCGCGGCCCCAGCAGCAGCACCAGCCCCGCCCCATTGGCGAGCAGCAGCGCCACCACCGGATCGGACACCAGCGCCACGGCAGGCGAAACCTCCCCCCCGCCCATCCGCATCAAGGCCCCCGCCGCGATCAGCCCCACCGGCAGCAGCAGGACGATCAGCGCCCGCCAAGCCGGACATGCCAGCCCCTCGTCCGGCTCGATCAGCGGCAAATTTTCCGTCACCACCCCGCGCGTGGTGAAACGCGCCAATAAAGGCCCGGCGATCAGCGCCGTGGGAACGGCCGCGATCAGGCCCAGCAGCATCGTGCGCGCCGGGTCCGCGCCCAACTCGCGCACGGCGATCAATGGCCCCGGATGCGGCGGCATCAGCGCATGGAGCACCGACAGGCCCGCCAGCGTGGAGAGCATCACCCGCAGGCGCAAGGTGGCGCTTTGGCCCCCATTGCTTATTTTTTGCCCCGCCATGCCCGCCGCGATGATCGGCAAGAGCAGCACCGTGCCCGTTTCAAAAAACAGCGGCATGCCGATCAGCAGCGCCGCCGCCAGCCCGCCCAGCGTGGCATAGCGCTCGCCGGTGCGGTCCAGCACCGCGCGCGCCAGCGCCCGCGCCCCGCCCGAAATCTGCAGCATCGCGCCAAGACCCAGCCCCAGCGCGACCACCATGCCGGTGCCGCGCAGGATATCGCCAAAGCCCTTCTCGATGGTCTGGGCCAGTTTGTCAGGCGGCAATTGCGCGGCAAGGCCGATGGCAAACGCGCCCGACAGCAGGCCGACGAACGGATGCAGCCCCAGCCGCGCGATCAGCAGGATCGCCAGCGCGATCCCGCCGACGCTGATGCCCAGCAGCCAGAGGTCAGCCGCCGCCATGGATCAAAGGCCCTCTTGGATCACAGGCCCGCCCCCATTTTGAACAGCGGCTTTTCACTGTCATTGGGCACGGCCGGGTCCTGCTTTTCCACCGCCGCCATGCTGGAGGGCAGTTCAAAGGGCAGATGGCCCTTGGCCTTGGCCTTGCCCAGCACGATGTCGAGCACCGCCTCGTCGCTGGCCCCGAAATTGGCGAGAATGGCGTCGGCCTTGTCCACCACATTGGTCAGGATCGCCGGGCGGTCGAGGAAGATCGCAAAGACCACCGGCTTGCCCGCCGCCTTGGCCGATTTCAGCGCGTCATAGGCCGCATCGCCATCGCGGAAGTCGAGGCGCCCTTCCTTCTGGCGGCTGCCGAAGAAATGGTTGGGGTGGAGCATTTCGGACGGGCTTTCGGCGCGCACCACGGCGAAATCGGCCTGCGCCGGATCGGAAACCACGGTCAGACCCGCGGCCTGCGCGGCCTTGGGCTCGACGCCGAACAGCCAGACTTTCTTGCCTTTCGCCGCCACCGGCAGCAGGCCCTTGTTGGTCAGCAGCACCTGCGCCTCGCGCTGGGTCAGGGCAGCAAGGGCATGGTTGGCCGGATTGGCGATCATACGCGCGGCGGCGGCCGGATCGACATAGGGATTGTCGAACAATCCCTGCTCGAACTTGGCCACCAGAATGCGGCGCACCGATTCATCGACGCGCGCGGGCGTGATCAGCCCATCCTTGATCGCCGAAAGCAGCGGGGCAACATCCTGCGTGCCGCCGAACTGATCGATGCCCGCCTTGATGCCCAAAGCATAGCGCTGCTCGACAGTCAGGTCATTGACGCCCCAGTCGGTGGAAATGTCCTGCGGGCGCTGGGGGGCGTCCTTGGTGGGGTTGCTGCAACGCTCGTTGCAATCCGCCGTGATGGCCCAATCGGACAGGATGATGCCCTTATAGCCCAGTTTGCCGCGCAGGAGGTCGGTGAGCAGCACATGGCTGTAGCCCGCGCCATAGGGTTCGAGATCCTTGCCCAGCGGCTTGGGTCCGGAAATGATCGGATAGGTCGGCATAATGCCCGCCGAACCCGCCGCCAGCGCGCCCTTGAAGGCGGCAATATGCATGTCGAGCTGCGCGGTGGTCAGCTTGGCGATGCGGCCATAATAATTGTGGCTGTCAAACCCTTCGGGCAGCGCGCCATAGCCGACCCAGTGCTTGACCACGGTCATCACGCCATTGCGGGCCAGCCCGCCCGGCGCCCCCTGAAAGCCCTGAACATAGGCCCCGCCCAGCACGCTGGACAATTGCGGATCGGCGCCGAACGTGCCGGTGATGCGCGCCCAGCGCGGCTCGCTGGCCAGATCGACCTGCGGGCTCAGCGCTTCCTGAATGCCGACGGCGCGGTATTCCATGCGGGCGATTTCGGCAAAGCGCCGCACGCGCGCGGCATCGCCCAGCGCGCCAAGGCCCAGCAGTTCGGGCCATTGCGTCACGCCGGTCGCGCTTTCGCCCGCGCCAAGGACATGGTGGAAATGGTTGCGCGGATCGGCGCTGATCGTGGCGGGAATGCCAAGGCGGGTGCTCTCGGCCAGCGCCTGCACCGCGTTCGATTGCTCGGCCATCGCGGCAGGCGCCAGCGGCAGGCGGGTGATGAAACTGGAAATATGCTTGTCGCGCAGCATGGGCGCGGCGGCCTCAAGGTCATAGCCCTTGTTCGACTGGCCGATCGCGCCGCCAAGACCGGGCAGCGTGCCATGCAGCATCTGGCCCGCCTTTTCCTCGATGCTCATGCGGGCCAGCAGATCGGCGGCGCGCACGGCAGGCGACAGGCGCCAGTCCTCATAGGGGGTCAGCTTGCCGTCGCCGTCGAGGTCGCGGAAGCGCAGGCCATGGACCGTGATGATCGCCTTGCTGCGGCTTTCCACTGCGGGCTGTTGGGGGGCGGCGCGCTTGGGCGCGGCGGCATGAACCGCCAGAGGGGCAGCAAGCGCAAGGAGAGACGACATCATGACGGTTTTGCGCAGCATAAAGGCATTCTCTCCTCAGGCTTATGATATAAGCGGATTTCAGACATAAAGGTGGCCGAACCGCCCAAAGGGCAGCCCGGCCACAGGTCAGGGTTAGGTTACTATCAGAACTTGAAGCCGGCGCGAACGCCGTACATCAGAGGGTCCGAAACCTGGAGCGTACCGTTCACGCCCGCGCCAACGGCGGTGACGAGCAGGTTGTTTTCCAGATTCTTGCCGTAGGCCTGCACATAGTAGGTCTTGTTCGGCGAGTTATAGGTCACGTTGACTTCGGTCTGCGTATAGGAGGGCTGAACGAAGCGGCTGTAGATCGAGAGCGCCAGCATGTTGTAGCTCGACGAATACTTCGAACGCACACCGGCAATGATTTCGCCGCCGTTGGCCAACGGCACCGTGTGGGTATAACCCACCGTCAGCGTGGTGGTGGGCGAACGGTCCAGACGGGTGTTGGCCAGATTCAGCGTCGGATAGGTCGCGGCATTGGGATAGAACGTGCCGTAACGCGCATCGAGCAGCGAGAGCTGAACGTCGAGCTTGCCGTTCTTCACAATGGCATAGGTGCCTTCGGCTTCGATGCCGTCCACCTTGGCCGAAGCGGCGTTGGTGGTCTGGGTGCACTGGGTGCCGCCGGCGCAGAACGGACCGACCTGGGTCAGCTGCAGATTGTTGTAGTTATAGTGGAAGGCCGAGAAATTCAGACGCAGCTTGTTGTCGAACAGACGAGCCTTGGCGCCGATTTCATAGGCGGTCAGCGTTTCGGGCTGATAGTACAGCGTGCTGGCGGGCAGGGTGCAGCCGACCGCCGTGCCGGCTTCGCAACCGTCGTTGAAACCGCCTGCCTTATAGCCGGTCGAGATCGTGCCGAACAGCATGGTGGCCGCGTTCAGGTTGTAATCAACGCCGACCTTCCAGGTGGCCTTTTCATACTGGCGCTTGGCAATGTTCGGGGTGATGATGTCGCCCGTAGTGTTGCAGGCGCTGGTATAGGCGCACTGGACCGTGGCGCCGGTACGGGCCTTTTCATCCTTGGTGTAACGCGCGCCGGCCGTGATGTGCAGCTTTTCGGTGGGCGAATAGGTCACCTGGCCGAAACCGGCCACCGACGAGGACATCACATAGTGCTGGGGGAAACCGAACACATAGCCGGTCTGGCTGGGCGTGAAGCGCAGGCCGGTCGCACCATTGGTGCGGTCATAAATGAAGAGCTGGATGTCGGCGCGTTCCTTGAAGTAGTACACACCGGCCTGAGCGCGGAAGGGCCCCGTGCCATTGGTCGACAGACGCAGTTCCTGGCTGTTCTGCCAGTACCAGCCGTCGAACTTGTTGGGGGCCAGACCGCCCACATTGACCGCGCTGGCCGGGCCGTAATAGCTGTAATTGCCTTCGTGGCGCTTGAATTCGCGATACGAACCCAGATAGTTCAACGTCACCGCGCCGAAGTCATACTTGAAGTCCACATCAAGGCCATAGGTGGCATTGTTGCGGCGCAGGTTGTCGGCCCAAAGCGACGCCTGCGGCAGACCATCGGCGGTCGGCGCGTTGAGCGTGAGCAGCTGCGAATTCGACACGCCCTTGGCCGTGTAGGTCGGCATCACGGTGTTGGTGGTGTAGTTCGAATAGAAGTTGCTGGTGGGCAGCGCGTTCGAGCTGATGCCCTTAAACTGGTTGTAGTCGCCGCGAACCAGCAGTTCACCGTGGTCGAACTTGAGCAGCGCCTGAAGGCGGCCCGAGAACACATCCTTGAACGGCGACAGGTTCAGACCCGACAGGTTGGCACCGGCCTTGAGGAAGCTGTCACGATGGTCATAGTTGACCGCCGCGCGGATCGCCAGATTGTCGGTGACGGGCACGTTGATCGCGCCGCCCGCCTGGGTGTTGTTATAATTGCCATAGGCAATGTTCACATCGCCCTTGAGCTTGTCAAAGGTGGGGCGGTTGGTGATCAGGTTGACCGCACCGGCCGTGGTGTTGCGGCCATAGAGCGTGCCCTGAGGACCACGCAGCACTTCCACGCGGCTGATGTCGTAGAAGCTGGCTTCCTGGGCCTGCTGACGGGCGATATAGATGCCGTCCATCATGAAGGCGGCCGAGGGATCGCCCTTTTCGGTGCCGTCCGAGCTGGTCACGCCGCGAATGGTGATCTGGAGACCGTTGTTGCGGTTGATCATCACGCTGGGGACCTGATCGCCCAGATTGGTCGGGTTGGTGATGCCCGCGGTGCGCAGCGCATCGCCCGAAACGGCCGTCAGCGCGATCGGGGTTTTCGAGGCCAGCGTTTCAAAGCGCGTGGCGGTCACGATGATGTCGCCGTCGGGGCTGACCTTGGTTTCCTGCGCCATGGCGGGGCCGGCAATCGCCAGCGCGAGCACGGATGCGCCAAGAATACGAGTGAACTTCATATTGCCTATCCCTCTCCTGTTTAAGCAATTCAAATTGCCGCCTCGGCGGTGCGAATGCAGCGCCAAGGCCGGCGGCCATTAGTTGAAAACGTTATCAATTCGGCAACAGCCAACTGCGGCCTAACCCCTAGCCCTCGTCCGTCGCGACATGGGCAAGGCTTGGTATCGTTTTCAAATCTTCGGGAAATAAATGCGGCGCAAAGCCGCAAACCCCTTTTCATCCTCTCCATTGGTGCCGGGCCAATCGATTGGCTCCGCGCTTTCTGTGCCTTGCCCTCTAACCACTTCACCTATTCGATGCAAGTCAGTCCTGTACCCCCGAAGAACGGCGGACGACCAACTGATGCGCCAATACAACACTTTGCTCTGCCAGAGGCTTGTTATGCAGCATGGCGTCGATCATCCGCATGGCCGTTTCACCCAATTCATTGGTGGGCTGGCGAATCGTCGTCAACGGCGGCCATGCAAAGGCGCCAAACCGCAGGTCATCGAAGCCGACAATGGCAATATCGCCCGGAATGGTCAGGCCTTTTTCATGAATCGCCTGCTGTGCGCCGATCGCCATTTCGTCATTGGCGCAAAACACCGCATCGGGCCGCGATTCCAGTTCGAGCAGGCGCAGCATGGCGGCATGGCCCGATTCGATGGTGAAATCGCCATCGACAATCCACCCCGCCTCCGGGGTCAATCCCGCCTCCACCATCGCCGAATGATAGCCGCGCAAACGGTCGGCGCACAACGAATTGACCATCGGCCCGGTGATCGTGGCGATCCTCTTGCGCCCGACCTCGATCAGATGCTGCACCGCCAGCTTGGCTGCGGCCACATTGTCGATCACCACATGCGGACAGTTCAGCCCGGCATAGCTCTCGCAGGCCAGCACCAAAGGCATGGGCAGGGGCTTGCCCGCCTTGACCGTGGCGCGCACCACCGAGGGCAACAGCGAGCCGAGCAGAATCAGCCCGTCGGCCACCCGCGAGGTGACCATTTCGGCATAGTAATCAAGCCGTTCCTGCTTGCCCTGCGTCTCCCCGATCAAAACGCGATAGCCCAGTTCATGCGCAACATTCTCGATGCTCTGCACGATTTCGGAAAAGAACGGGTTGGCGATTTCGGGGACGATCACGATGATCGCCTCATGGCGCGGCCGCCGCAATTGCTGGGCAATCGCGTTGGGCACGTATTTCATTTCGGCAATCGCCTGATTGACCGCATCGCGCTTGGCCGGGCGCACCGCGTCGGGCTCGCGCAAAGTCCGCGAAACCGTGGCCACCGAGACGCCTGCACGCTTGGCAATATCGCGAATGGTGACCACGCCTTGCTGTATTCCCTCTATCAGATCGTGCCCGCTTTCAGAAGTTCCGAAGCATAATTGGCCGCCCGCGCCGACATCGCCATATAGGTCAGTGACGGGTTCTGGCAACCGCTCGACGTCATGGCCGCGCCGTCCGTGACGAACAGATTGGGCACGTCATGGGCCTGGTTGTGCTTGTTGAGCACGCTGGTCTTGGGATCATGGCCCATGCGCGCGGTGCCCATTTCGTGAATGCCAAGGCCCGGCGGGTGCAGCTTGCCGGTTTCGCGGATGATGCGCCCGCCCGCGGCGGTCACCATCGCCTTGGCGTCCTCCAGCATGCGGCGGCCCAGTTCCTTGTCATTCTCGCCATGCTCGCAATGGATGTTGAGCACCGGCAGGCCCCATTCATCCTTGCGGGTCGCGCTCAAAGTGACGCGGTTTTCCGGATTGGGCAGCATTTCGCCAAAGCCGGCCAGACCGACCATCCAGGCGCCCGGATGACGGATGCGATCCTTCAACTCGGCGCCCACGCCCGGCGCGCCCATCGCCACGCCATGCCAGCCCTGCCGCATGACCCGCCCCTGAAAGCCGTAGCCGCGCAGATAGGGTTCGGTCTGGCCCTCGATGTTGCGATAGCGGGGGATGTAAATGCCATTGGGGCGGCGTCCGCGATGGAAGGTTTCGGGCCCATCCATGATCGCCATCACGCTGGGGCCGTAAACGTGGTCCATCAGATTGCGGCCCACCTGATCCGAACTGTTGGCAAGGCCGCGCGGATTGGCCTCATTGGCCGATTGCAGCAGCACCTGCGCGCTGCCGATGGTCGAGGCGCACAGGAACACCACCTTGGCCTCATAGGTCGTGCCCTTCTTGGTGTTCTGGTCGATCACGCGCACGCCGGTGGCCTTGCCGGTTTTCGGATCGGTGATGATCGAATGCACGATGGCGTCGGTCACCAGCGTCATGTTGCCGGTGCGCTCGGCGGCGGGCAGCGACGAGGACAGGCTGGAGTGATAGGCGCCAAACGAACAGCCGCGTTCGCACAGCGAGCGGTATTGGCACGGATTGCGGCCCAGTTCGATATGGTGCGGCTGGGGCTGGGTCAGATGGGCGCAGCGGCCCATGATGACCTTGCGGCCGCCGAAATTCTTCTCCACCGCCGCCTTGAACAGCTTTTCGCCATCGGTCATCGGCATGACGGGCAGGAACTTGCCGTCGGGCAACTGGGGCAGGCCCTCGTTCTCGCCCGAAACGCCGATGAAGGTTTCCACCTTGTCATACCAGGGCGCCATGTCGGCATAACGGATCGGCCAGTCGACGCCGTGCCCATCGCGCGCGTTCGAGCTGAAATCCATTTCCGAATAGCGATAGGTCTGGCGCCCCCACATGATCGAGCGCCCGCCCAGATGATAGCCGCGAATCCAGCTGAAAGGCTTGTTTTCCGGGGTTTCATAGGGGTGCTGGCTGTCCTTCACCCAATATTGCTGGGTGGCGGTGTTGACCGCATAGCACTGGCGCTGGATCGGATAGTCCTTTTCCAGCACTTCCTCGGGCACGCCGCCCCCGGTGGGCAGATCCCACGGCTGCATCCAGTCATTATAGGACGCGCCATGCTCAATCTTGCGGCCACGCTCGAGCACGAGCGTTTTGAGGCCCAGTTCGCACAATTCCTTGGCGGCCATCCCGCCGCTCATCCCAGAGCCGATAACAATGGCGTCGAACATTTTACTCTCCCAGAATTCTTGTCAGCCGACGTTGTGACCGGCCCATGCGCGCGTGTCCTTGGTCAGCGGGATCGAAGGCTCCCACGCTCCGGGCACATGTTCATAACGCAGTTCGACGGTGGCCCCCGGTTCGCTCATGTAATAGGCGGTGACCAGCAGATCCTTGAGCTTGTAGTAATCGGGATTGGAGAAGTTCTCCAGATCATAGCCGGTCAGGAAGGTCTTGCGCGCCGCCGGGGTCAGCAGGGCAAAGGGCTTGCCGGTCTTGGCGCGGGCGGCGGTGTCGATGGCTTTGAGCGCAGCGATGTGGGCCGCGCGATGCGCCGGATTGGCCCAGTCGCGCAAAAGCCCGTCGACCGTTGCGGGCACCTTGGCCTGAACCGCGCCGGGCGTATCTGTGCGCGGAATGAATGTGTCGCTGACCGCGGCCAGCAGAGCCGTGGTGGGCGCATCAAGGAGCGATGGCTTTTGGGCCGCGGCGGCCAGCGCGTCAGCCGGCAGCGCGGACAGTCCGATAAGAGCCGCAAGACCTTCCAGCATGTGACGGCGATCGAGTTCGATCATGCCCAACTTCTCCTCTTCCCGAAATTTGATTCTTGACCGATGCCGCTGGGTTCTGGCAACGTTTACAAAAATATGGGACAGAGGACGAGGCCTTGTCAACAACCACTTCATCGCAGACCCGAAAAATAAGCCTTTTCATCATGATGGCGCTGCAATTGGCCATCTGGGGGGCTTGGGCGCCGAAATTGTTTCCTTACATGGGGATGCTCGGCTTTTCCGCAGGACAACAGGCACTTGTCGGCTCATGCTGGGGCATTGCCTCGGTCGTGGGCATCTTCTTTTCGAATCACTTCGCCGACCGTCACTTCGCCGCCGAACGCTTTCTGGCGGCCAGCCATCTGATCGGCGGCCTGTGCATGCTGGGCGCGGCCTATTCGACCGCCTTCATGCCGTTTTTCGCCTTCTATCTGGCCTACAGCCTTGTTTACGTCCCCACCCTGTCGGTGACCAACACGATCGCCTTTGCCAACCTCAAGGAAGGCAAGGATTTCGGCACCGTCCGCGCGGGCGGCACCGTGGGCTGGGTGATGGCGTCATGGCCCTTCGTGTTCATTCTGGGCGCGCATTCGGGGCCGGAGGAAGTCCGCTCGATCTTCATCGTGTCGGGCGTGATCTCGCTGGTGCTGGCGGCCTATTCGCTCACCCTGCCCCATACGCCGCCGAAAAAGGGCGGCCAAGGCGATGACATTGACGCGCTGGCATGGCGCCGGGCGCTGGGCCTGCTGAAAAAGCCGTTTGTGGCGGTGCTCTTCTTCGTCACCTTCATCGATTCGGTCGTGCATAACGGCTATTTCGTGATGGCCGACGCTTTCCTCACCAACCGCGTGGGCATCGCGGGCAATCTCTCGATGGTCGTCCTCTCGCTGGGCCAGATCGCCGAAGTACTCACCATGCTGGTGCTGGGCACGGTGCTGGGCCGTCTGGGCTGGCGCAAGACGATGATCGTGGGCATCCTTGGCCACGCCGCCCGCTTCCTCGCCTTCTCGTTCCTGGCCGACAGCGTGGCCGCGATTGTCGCGGTGCAATTGCTGCACGGCATCTGCTACGCCTTCTTCTTTGCCACGGTTTACATCTTCGTGGACGAAGCCTTCCCCAAGGACGTGCGCTCGAGCGCGCAGGGCCTGTTCAACCTGCTGATCCTTGGCGTCGGCAATATGGTGGCCAGCTCCTTCTTCCCCAACCTTGTCGCAAGGCTGACCGGGGTTGATGGCGTGGTCGATTACCGCACGCTGTTCCTTGTGCCTGCCGGTCTTGCCACGCTGGGCGCGCTGGTTCTGGCCTTTGCTTTTCACCCGCCGACGGCCGCACCGGCCGGGGCTTTGGAGGACGCCTGATGACCATCCAACTCAATCGCCGCGCCATGATGGCCGCTCTTGGCGCAACCGGCCTTGCCGCCGCAGCCGCCCCCGCCATCGCGGCGCCCCGAACCACAACGGGCCGCAAGCCGCTGTTCAAGCGCATCAACAAGCCGCTGGGCGTCCAGCTCTATGCGCTGGGCGAGGCCGCGCAAAAGGATCTGGCCGGGACGCTCAAGCGCCTTGCCGTGATCGGCTATACCGATTTCGAACTGCCCGGCCTCTATGGCCGTTCGCCCAAAGATCTGCGCGCCGATGCGGATGCGGCGGGTGTGCGCTATGGCTCGATCCACATGGGCATGCCCCAGCGCCTGCCCCCCGGCTCGCTCACGCTGATGAGCAGCCCGCAGGAAATCGCCGATGCGCTGGGCACGCTGGGCATCCGCAAGGCGGTGCTGCCGATGCCGCTGCTGCCCGATGACTTCAAGATGCCCGCCGGGGGCGACATGCGCGCCGCGCTGGTTGCGGCGGTCGATGCGGGCGGGCTGGACATGTGGAAGCGTCTGGGCGGTCTGCTCAACGAACGCGCCCATGCGCTCAAACCCTATGGCATTGATCTGGGCTATCACAACCACAACATGGAATTCCGTCCGCAGGGCGGCACCACGGGCTATCAGGTGCTGCTGGGCGAACTGGACCCCAAGCTGGTGTTCCTTGAGCTTGACCTCGGCTGGGCGGCGGCAGGCGGGCTTGACCCTGCGGCCGAAATCCGCCGGTTGAAGGGGCGGATCA